>MFNL01000001.1:0-360028 GCA_001782035.1 Candidatus Levybacteria bacterium RIFCSPHIGHO2_01_FULL_37_17
GTTCATTCTTCAATAGGCACGACATCATACAATAAATTGCACTTTGTCTGCTTGTTAGCCAATAATTTCAGATCTATTTCATTCCCCTCCCGGGGTGCTTTTCACCTTTCCCTTACGGTACTAGTTCACTATCGGTAGACTTTGATATTTAGCCTTGGAGCGTGGCCGCCCCAGATTCCCACAGGGTTTCATCGTACCCCATGGTACTTAGGAACAAACTATCGGAAAGTTAAATTTCGCTTACACGACTATCACGTTCTGTGGTGAGCCATTCCGGACTCTTCTGCTATCTAACTTTCATCGAATATCGTCTGCCCTGCAACACCACTATTACTAGTGGTTTAGGCTGTTCCGCTTTCGCTCGCCGCTACTGACGGAATCTCTAATGATTTATTTTCCTAGCGTTACTAAGATGTTTCAGTTCACGCCGTTCCCAGCCAAGGGTTATTAACTTCCTTGCGGAAATTTGTTCATCCTTGGTTGTCCGATAAATCGGACGGGTTGCCCCATTCGGAAACCGCTGGATCAAAGGTTGATGGCACCTCCCCAACGAGTATCGCCGCCGTCTGCGTCCTTCCTCGGTCAAAGCCTCCTAGGCATCCATTATTGGCATTATTATATAGATTTACCCACAATCAAATGATTGTGGTAAGACTTGATTCCCGTCAAATTTTTCTCTTGCGAGCAAAACTTAACGGGTATTCTCTTCACTTGTTAAAGAGCCTCATTTATTATTTCGCAAGTAGCGGTCACGCATGTGACAAGCGCTACGTACCAAATAATAAATTCTTCGTCGAGTGCTTGCACTGAGCGAGCAACGCGAGTCGAAGTGGACCGTGGCGGACTCGAACCGCCTACCTCTTCATTGCAAATGAAGTGTTCTACCGGGTGAACTAACGGCCCATGTCTCGCCGAAGTTCACCTTGAACGAAGGCGGACCCGAGAATCCTTGCGATCCAAATTAATTTAGATGAATTGTTGGCTTGCACTGAGCGAAGCCGAACGTGTGAGGAACTACTTTGAAGTCACTAAAACCGCTACGCGGTTGAAAAGTTTAATATTTTTAGTGTCGTCATAAAGTAATTTCCTCGTAACTCCAAGCAAAAACTTGGGTTAGATTCATTCACAAATCGAGTTTAACACAGGCTAAATGGAGTGTCAAGTAAGGAGATTACTCCGATTTGAAAATGGGTTGAGGGAGATTTTTGTTTTTGTTTTGCAAATAAATTTGAATCATTTTATAATGGTCAAAGGCTATTTCTTCTTCTTTTGGTAAATTGGTGAAATCAAACCACTTTTGCTCTGTAGATTCCCAATCTGCTTTGCCCTCTTTCTCTCCTGCTTCGCATACAAAAACAAAAGCTACATTTTGCCTTTCTCCATCTTGTGGATGACGATGAGGATTGTCTACAACCGCCAAAAGCTTTATATTATTCAGCCTGTATCCGGTTTCTTCATAGATTTCTCTTCTTGCAGCCTGTTCCATGCTCTCATCAAGTGCCATAAATCCACCAACCAATCCCCATTTACCTTCTGCTGGAACCCCTTTTGCTCTTTTTACCATTAAAAGTTTATTGTCTTTTAAGACTAAGTTGTCTACTACTACATGCCTTAATTGTGCTTTTCCGCCGTCTTCAAAAGTGCATGAAATCATAAGCTGATTATAGCAGTTATTTCTTCTTTTCTTCCCGCTTGTGTAATCTGAGGGAATTTTGCCATTCTACTGTCTCGGGATATACCATATTAATAACATCGTCTAAATCCTGTATTAAATCCTTTTGTAAAGCTTGGTATGGCGTTACCCAGGCAAAATCTGAATGCTCATTGTAATTAATGGTTACAAGTTGGATGGCGGCAAGTCTAGCTGTAAAAATGTGATAAATAAAATCTCCATCCGGATAAACTTCATAAATGGTATTAAAATAAGTAAGACTATCTCCAAGTGTTATCTGCGTTTCTTCTTTTACTTCCCTAATAGCTGTTCTTGTCCTACTTTCTCCATGATTTGACTTACCACCCGGAAGAGCCCATTTTTCCCCGTAAGGTTTATTAAAATTTCTTTGAAGAAGCAAAAACTTTGGCCCGTCTTGAATAAAAACACCGGATACTTCTGCTTGAGGATTAAAACCTTCTGGTCTTTTTTCAAACCACATAGACTGGAATTATAGCACTATTTCTTCTTTCCTTCCCGTGAAATTGCGTGATTTAGGAAATCGAGGTAGGTCGGGGAAACAATATCTATTGCTTTATTTAAAATCTCTTTTGTTCGAACTGAATCGACACTTTTTGAAAATTTAAGTCCTACAAGAATCGGAAGAACTTTTTCCGCCATGCCATTGAACGTAGACATTAAAGAAGGGGCAAGATTTTGAATATAATCTAAAATTATTCCTTCTGCTTCTTTTTTCTCCACCCCAAGATATAAAGAGCTATATTCGCTAAATAAGTTTTGGGCTGCTTTTGACATAACATTTTTGTATAAATCGAGAGTATTGGAAAATTTTTCAATTACACTTAAGTCAACTGCAGCTTCAATAAAATTGTGCGCCATTAAAAGCGAGTCGCGTCCTTTTTCAATCCCTAAAAGATCTGCGACGTCTTGATCTATATCTTTTGAGCAGTTAAAAGCATAACCGCCCTCAAAATCGTGCGTATAATAGTCGAGTAACAAATGGTATTTGAGTCCTTCTACAATTGGTTTGAATCTTGAATCGAGTGTTAAAGAATAAGCAAATTCGGAGTGTATTTTATTTCTGTCAATTTTTCCTTTTGATGTCCAGGCAATGTCAGGGAAAATAGATGCAAATAAAAGATCGGCATTTTCGCTCTTGGAAAGAAAATTGGCATGATAAACATGAGCTTGTGCAAACATAGAGGAATTATATCACTTCCTCTTTTTGGTAGAATACAGTTTATGAATCTAGTGGCTTTGGGAAATGTTTGTATAGACAAAAACAAAATTGAGAAAAGTCTCTACAAAAGCGCAGGCGGCCCCCCAAAATTTATGTCTTTATTTTTTAGCAAGGTGAAAGACGCCTCTTTTGGAATAATTGCCTCATATGGAGCTGATTTTTTGCCTTATAAAAAAGGCTTGAATCTGTATCCGTTAAGGCCTAATGCTTCCAATACTTTAGTTTATGAAAATATTATAAAAAACAGAAAAAGAACTCAGAAATGCCATTTTTATAAAGAGGCCTTACCACCTGTTATTGATAAAAACATAACAAATATTATAAGAAAATCAGATGTTTTATTTATAACGCCTCTTATTCCCCATTTTCCTGTTGAATATATTAAAAAGGCAGTAAAAATAGTCGGCAAGAATTGTTTGAAAATGCTACTTCCGCAAGGCTATTTTAGGCAATTTGATGCCAACGGCAACGTACTTTTTAGAGAATTTAAAGAAGCAGAGGTAATTTTGCCGCTAGTTGATATTGTTATTTTGAGTGACCAGGACTATCCAAACATAGAAAAATTGGCTTTGGAATGGAGTAACAAATACGGCACAACTTTTATAATTACAAAAGCCCATAAAGGAGCAACAGTGATTAATAAGAATAGAAGATCAATAATTAAGGTCAACCCTATTCCTGCCAAGCAAATTTTTGACTCAATTGGAGCAGGAGATGTCTTTGCTGCTGCATTTGGGTATTACTATTTTAAAAACAAAGACCTGCTAAAATCGGTCAAATTAGCAAACCAAGCAGCGAGGGAAAAATTAATTTTGAATGCCACTATTCTGTCGCAATGATCCAATTTGTGCTTGCCATCTTGGATACCATTCATCAATCATTTGGTAGTTTAAACCAAGTCTTGTTTGATGTGGTTGTCTAATAGTTGATCTCGCAACCAAATCGTTTACAGCAAGCTCGACCGTTCTATTGATAATACGGACTTGCTCCTCTCCAATTGCTGCGACCTTATCAATTGATTCTCTTAGCCGCCCTTCTGCAGTGCGGCTTGCTTTTTCATAATCATCTCCCAATTTTACTAACCTCGAAAACAGTGGGATCCTTGATATATCTATTCTTTGTGGAAGTCGTGAGATAAAAGTCATGTCGTAATTGTCTGTTCTAATAATCCTTAATGCGAGGTTTTCTTTGAAAAGATACGTTTCGTTTCCTTTTAAACCCAACTTATCAAAAATTTCATATTTAGCACATACCATTTCTGCTCTTTGTCGGCCCCTTTCTATGATATGACCAACAAGCTCAGAGTCTTGCTTTTCCCTATTAATTGCAGCTGCTCTTGCTAAACCAGCAGAAGATCTCTCGTTTTTCACAAAGAAGAATTATATAGGTTTTTAACTAAATTGCAACTTATTTCTTATTTGCGGGATTAACCATCCAGTCCCATGCAATACCTACTACAACTAACGCAATTCCTCCCCACAAAAGATAGGCTGTTAAGCTTGGGACAAAATATAAAACCAATAAAGCTATACCACCACCTGTTACCAAATGGGCAAGTGAATGCGGCTTCATGCACTCTTGCATCATTTTATCCATGTTCATTCAAATCACCCCCTTTAAATAAATTTACCGTGTTTGCAACCAAAATACGAAAGAACTGCGGCAATTACAAATCCAAAATAGCTAGCCCACATGGGAATTTCGTATGGTCCAATACTAACGCTCCAGTTAAATAAAACTCTTAGCAGGTGAAAGGCGGCCACAAGTCCGAAAATGATTCCGGCTACTCGAAAATAATTTTGCGAAGTCAAATTAATCACCTCCAATATCAGTGTTTCAGAAGCAGTCTAAATTGTCAAATTAGTGCGGAGTTGGGGTTGGTGTTCCGGTTTTTGTCGGAGAAGGATAATATGTTGGCGTTGGCGTTCGTGTTGGAGAATAATTTGGAGTTGGAGTCGGAGTGGATTGAAAATATATGTTAAGCGTTGGCCAATTAAGATTATTTGAATTTTCTCTTGAGTAGAATATCACATTGTCCGCCGAATCTGTCTGTAATCCAAGAGTTGCTAGTTTTCCTTGGTTTGCTTTAACCCAACTTGTAACGTCGAAGTAAACCAATGAATTTTTAAAGGCTTTTTTAACAGCACTGATACTTTGACCGATTGCTGGAGCGTTTTTATAAGTAATAGAAGTTTCAGACCACGAACTGTTTGAAACAGACTTAATGCTTTGAGTACCGTTTGACGCTGCGGCATTTGAATTTATTACTCTCATTGTAAGTGTAGCATTTGTAATTTTCCTGCCTGCAGTGCTTTTTAGATCAAACTTTAAATAAGAGTTAAATTTTGGACTTTTGTCGGCCCGCAGTGTTGTTTCCTTACCATAATTTTTATTGATATCCGACCTTACATATGCATCGGCAATTGGAGATAGGGTGGAAGTAGTCGGAACCGGAGTAGATGTTGGGGTCGGGGTAGTCGACAATGTTGAAGTTGGCGTAATAGTTGCAGAAATTGTGGCAACAGGAGTTGGAGTAATGCTTGCGCAGGATGGCAATACGCTTGAATTATCCGAGACTACGACTTGAGTTGATTTAGTAATTGTTTGAAGCCCGTCTCTTGCTATAACTGTAAGCTGTGCGCAGCCGACTTCAAGCGCCGTTAGTTCTGTGATTTGTCCATTTATTAAAGACAATCTAGCAGCCGAGCTTGCAGAACTCATGCTCCATTCATAAACTACTCCTGAATTAACCGGACTGCCATTCCCATCAAATGCCAAAGTCGAAAGAGCTTGTGTTTGACCCTTTAACATAAATACTATCCCTGGATGAATGTCGACCCTTGCTATTCCCCCGCCCCCTGCGCTGCTTCGGGTCGAAAGCGTAATCGTAGTTATTGCTCCCGCAAATGTTAAAAAAAGAACTGTTGTGACAACTAATGTTTTGGAGAATTTATCCAAAGAAGAAAACTTTTCCCAAAAAGCTTTAAGGGGATTTTGTTTTAAATCAGAATCTGTCCCGCCACCAGTTGCAATAATCTTTGGCATTCTCAATAATAGTGTGGTTTCCCCAACTGCTTGTCAAGTAGAATTATCTTTGGTGATGTTCGATTGGCTGCTCTTCCATTCCATCTAACCATTTTTCAGCTTCAAGTGCTGCCGCAGAACCGTATCCTGCTGCAGTTACTGCCTGTTTATAATGGGAGTCATGTATGTCTCCTGCAACAAAAATGCCCTCTTTATTTGTTAAGTAATGTTCGTGAACCTTAATAAAACCGGCCTCATCTGTTTCTATATCTTTGAATTTTGCAGAGTTTGGAATGTGTCCAATGGCTACAAAAACACCGTCAATGGGCATATCGTAAGTCTCATTAGTTTTATTATTGAACAGGATTACAGACTGAACTCGGCCTTCACCCTTAATTTCTTTGACCTCGCAGTTCCATAAAACTTTTATTTTAGGATTATCTAAAACTCTTTTTTGCATTATTTCCGAAGCCCTGAAAGAGTCTTTTCGGTGAACTATAGTAACCGAGGTTGCGAATTTAGATAAAACTGTCGCCTCCTCCATCGCACTGTCGCCTCCTCCAACTACTATTGTATTTTTGTTTCTGAAAAATACGCCGTCGCATGGAGCACACGAGCTTACTCCTCTTCCGATTTTATCCGCTTCTCCCGGAACCTCTAACCATTTTGTTTCTGCTCCCGTTGCAATAATTATTGCCTTTCCCTCGTATGTTTTTTCTCCTACGGTCACTTTAAAAGGCTTTTTTGAAAAATCAACGGACTCAAAATCCAAATCTATAAACTCTGTGCCAAACCTTTCTGCTTGTTTTCGCATAGCAGTCATTAAATCCGGCCCTTGAATGCCTTCCGGAAATCCGGGATAATTCTCAACTAAAGTAGTTAATTGGAGCTGTCCGCCCCATTTGACGCCGGCTATAAGAAGCGTTTTTAAATCCGCCCTTGTTGTATAAATTGCTGCAGTTAAGCCAGCGGGGCCTGAGCCAAGAATTATGACGTCGTACATAAATTATGAGGCAAGGACTGCGTCTATTTCCTTAGTATAATTGTCTTTGCTTTGGGCGCCAATCATGGTTTTAACCGGTTGTCCGTTTTTAAACAAAACAACACTTGGTATACTCATTATTCCATAGTTTTGAGCTGTAATCCCGTTTGCGTCTACATCCATTTTGCCTACCTTTATTTTTCCGCTATAGTCTTTTGCAAGCTCTTCAACAATCGGGCTTACAATTCTGCATGGGACGCACCATGCAGCCCAAAAATCAACCACAACCGGGGTTTGGGATTGCAGTACTTCCTCTGCAAAGTTCTGATCTGTAAAAGTAAGGTCTGCCATTTCTACAATAGGATAACCAAAGACAAGGTTTTAGTCAACTAGTGAAATTATATACAATTATAAAAGGTATAAAAGGCGATGAACAATATTATTGTCCAACTATGTTTACTAGAGCACCATTTAAGTAGCTTTTTATATTCGCATTATTTGTGTCCAAAATCTCATGCAAAGCCTCCGTACTATTAAAAGCATTATGCGGTGTAACAATTACATCGTCTCTTTGCAAAAGCACATGATTTATCAATTCTGTTTTATAGTCCTCGTTTGCAAGAAAATGTTTTGATAAAAATTGTCTTTCTTCCTTTAACTGCCCTTCTTCTTCCAAAACATCTAGCCCTGCTCCTTTTATAATGCCCTGCTCCAAGCCATAAAGAATTGCTTGTGTTTCAACCAATGCGCCTCTTGCCGTATTAATCAGGAAAGTTCCTTTTTTAAAATTGTTAATATTTTGCATATTTATAATATGCTCTGTCTCTTTAGTGTGCGGCAGATGGAGAGTTATGATGTCAGACAATGAGAGAACTTCATCGAGTGGCTTATAGACTACTCCCTTTTCTACTAAACCGGAGTCTTCATGATGATTATATGCCAACACCTTCATCCCCAAAGAAAGGGCTATTTCGCAAACGTTAGCCCCGATATGTCCAGTCCCCAAAACTCCCAAAGTTTTTCCGAACAAATCAAAGCCTGTTAGACCAACGCTATCGAAATTTCCTTTTTTCGCCCTCTCAACAGAGGGAATAATTTTCCTTGAAAGAGCTAGAATAAGGGAAAAAGTGTGCTCGGCAACAGTATGAGCGCCATAGTTTGGCACGTAAGAAACCGTAATATTTTTTGCTTTGCAGGCCTCTAAATCTATATGATCATAACCCATAGAGCGTGTGCTGATAAATTTTAAATTGGGCAGTTTTGAAATAAGCTCTGCGGTAATTTCCGAATATATAAAAATAGAAATAACTTCAGAATCAGCAAATTTAGCCGCCGCATCTTGAGTAAGTTTTTCTTCGCTAAACGCTGCGTCAGGAAACTGTTTGCTAATGTATTCTTTTTCCCAATCTTCAATTTCGAAAAAAACTATTTTCATTTTTTTAATTTTTTAGAAAGCATTGGCATTAAAAATCTATCCAAGCCTAACGCGCCTGATTTTTTCCAAAATGCCAAAATAACCAGCTCGCCCAAAAGCAAAACCGGATTTGTACTGACTGTCCCTGCAAAAAGATAATTGAAGTTCATAAAGGCCCCAAAAAAGGCTGCAAAAGGAGTTAGTGCACCTAAAATCAACCCTAATCCAACCGCTACTTCCCCAAAAGAAACAAGATAAGAAAATACTACTTTGTTTGGAAGGGCAATATTTTTGACAAATTCTGCGTACCACCACTGGACACTTGGATGCTCTCCGCCTGTTTTTGTCAAGGCGCTTGTTAAAAATCCGCCAATCGCAGTTCCTGCTTTATCTCCTACCCAAGATGAACTGGTGATTTTTTCAAAACCTGCCGAAAGCCATTGCCATCCGACGTAAACTCGTATTAATAAAAGAACTATCGGAAGCAGTAAATTTTTACTCACTAATAAAAGCGTAACACAATTGTAATACTTTTCAAACAAGTGCGTTATATTTTTAAAATAGGGAGGAGGTGAAAATGCAAGCTATAAATTTAGAGTTTTCTTTAGGCAACTTTAACAGTTTTTTCGATTTTAAACAGCTGTTTGAAAAAATCAAAAAATCATTTGAAAAAGAGCAACGTGACATGCTATTTCACAGAAGGGCAAAAAGGCAGGTACAGGAATATTTTGACGTTATGAAATTCTTTTTTACCTCACCTGACCGCATTTAAGCCTTGACAATGCTTTTTTAAAACTTATATACTGCCTTTATGGCAAAATCTCCAAACGCGCTAAAAAATATCTCCAAAACCGTATCCTCACTTAGAAAATACCAACCCAAATCCTATACCCCAATTCTTGCTATCCTTCTTATTGTCGCAGCTTTTTTAGTAGGCGTATTGTTTACAAAAGTGCAATACCTTGAAAAAGGCAGCACAACTGTTAATACAAACGTAACAAGCACAGATGGAACGACTCAGGCTCCATCCGTTTCAATTGAAAGTATCAAAGGGTTATTTAAAAAGGGGAATATATATTTTGGCGACGCAAATAAAAAGAACTTATTTGTAGAAGTAGCAGATCCAAGCTGTCCATACTGTCATATAGCAGCAGGGCTTAATCCTGAGCTTTCAAAACAGGTCGGGCCAAACTTTACTTATAAATCAGATGGAGGAAGCTATGTACCCCCAGTTATAGAAATGAAAAAATTAGTTGATTCGGGACAAGCCGGCTTTGTATGGATTTACACTCCAGGACATGGAAATGGCGAGATGGGGACTAAGGCTTTATATTGCGCTTATGAGGTTGGGAAATTTTGGGAAGTACACGATAAGCTAATGACAAACGAGGGATACGATTTGCTCAATAATGTCGTGTTAAATGATAAAACAAAATCAGGGGAACTGGTAAATTTCTTGTCTTCGGTGATTGATTCTTCAGCACTTAAACAATGTGTGGAAAGCGGAAAATACGATAACAAATTAAGCGATGATACTTCTGTTGCACAAACCTTAGGTATAACAGGCACTCCCGGATTTTATATCAATACTACGCTATTTGGCGGAGCCTACTCCTGGACAGATATGGAATCAGCCCTCAAATAAATTTTATCCATGAGGAATATAAGAAGTTGCAAGAAAGATAGAAACGATTCCCAAAATTAAAAATAAACTCTCCCAAAAAGCATAACCTTCTTTTTCTTCGTGATGAATTTCTGGTAAAAGATTAGTTAGAGCGATGTATAAAAAGAACCCTGTTGTTAAAGACAAAGAATATGGAATTATCCCCTCAATTCTTTCCCCTATAAAAAATGCTAGCAGCCCTCCGGCAACTGACAAAAGTGCTGAAAATATATTTATGATCAAAACTTTTTTCCTCTTCATTCCTTCATGAAGAAGAATTGCAAAGTCTCCTATTTCCTGTGGAATTTCGTGCGCAACAGTTGCAAAAGTTGTTATTAAACCAGCAGCCGGATTCACAATATAGGTAATTGAAATTACAACTCCATCAATAAAATTATGTACGCTATCACCTAAGATAACTAAGGGAATATTAACAGAGGTGTGTTTGCCTTTATTGACTTTTTGATGGTATTGAAACCAATGAATTCCCCTGTCTAAAAGATAAAAAAACAACATTCCGCCCAAAACCCAGAGAAAAACGTTAATTTCGCCACCTCCTGCATTTGCTACCTCTTCTGCGTGCTCTAGCGCTTCCGGTAAAAGTTCGAAAAAAGCAGTTCCCAAAAGCGCACCAGCTGCAAAAGATACCAAAAGATGCACCAAGCCTTTGGAGATCTTTTTACCCAATAGAAGAAGTACGCCTCCTACAAGGGCTCCTACTCCTCCAACTAAGGTTAAAATAATAATTACTTCGACTTGAGGCATAATATGTGGATTATAGCATGGGTCACAGGCATAAGGGAAACCAAAAGGTCTCCCCTAATGCTTGTTAATTTCGGGTCCAATTATACAGACGCTGAGTCGTAATCGGCTTTGCTTACAAACTTTGTAAGCATTCTTCCATCGGAGGTTTTTCCTCTTAATGCGTATCTGGTTTGGC
This sequence comes from Candidatus Levybacteria bacterium RIFCSPHIGHO2_01_FULL_37_17, assembly GCA_001782035.1. Lineage (GTDB taxonomy): Bacteria > Patescibacteriota > Microgenomatia > Levybacterales > UBA12049 > 01-FULL-36-15b. Next base: position 10,936 of record MFNL01000001.1, read on the forward strand.
CATTTACGTTATATTCTTTTCTCTCTGTAACCTCTGCGTCAACCTTTCTTCTTAATTTGACATCGTAAAATGTTGCGTTCATTTAATCACCCCCTTTGTAGCTTTTAAATATTAGTTCAGTTGAGGCTGATTTGTCAAGTAGGAATCGAGGCTAAACTACAGGATTAAAAAATCGTTAAGGGTTTCTTTATCTTCCGCCCATTCAACAACTACATCTTTGACGTCTGAAAATATATTGCCCTGCTCTATTATTTTAATAAGCTCTACAATTTTTTCTTTATCTCCTTGTACAAGAACTTCTACTCGGGAGTCCGGCAAGTTTTTAACCCAGCCAGATAGTCCGAGCTGGTTTGCTTTTTTAGCTATGAATCGCCGCATTCCTACGCCTTGTACAAAACCTAAAATAATTATATGAGCACTCATTTAAAGTGGAAATCTCCAATGTAGGCTAAGATAAGAAACCGCAAAAGCCTTCCTGTAAAAACGATCAAGAAATATTTTTTCAGGTCATATTTAAAAAAGCCTACAATAAGAGCTGCTCCGTCAAATATGGGATTTGGTATAAAAGATAAAATAAAAATAAGTGGGGTTGAATAAACCTTAAAAATATCTTCAAGCACTCTAAACCAAAGCCTTTTTTCTAGTTTCCTCATCACTATATGTCTAGTTGAATAACCAAAGAAAAAAGACACAGCATCCCCAAAAGCAGTTCCAAGCGCTGCAACAATTGCAACTAAAACAGGTGGATAGACACTTCCTCCTGCAATAACAGTAAGAAAAGCAGGTCCGGAAATAAAAAATGTTGCACTCGAGAAGAAGTTAATTAATAAAATACCAAGAAGGCCTAACGTTTGGCCGTCTTTGAATTGTTCTCTAAAAATAAAGGCAAGAATAGAAACTAAAGTTGAGAAAACAAAAAGAAAAATCCCAAATGCTTTTTCGTTATTTTTGAAAACTTTTATCATCGGGTTTGAGATCTGGTTTTTGATTTTTTATCTCTTTCAACTTCCATAAAAACAGTGCAATTTTGTTGTCCGCGTTGCTGTCTTTTACGAAAGAAAGACACTGTTCAAGAACCGAGCGGTGATTAATTTTGGCAAGCCTAATCCACATTCCTCTGTTTTTGTAGTCTTCCATTTCCTCCGCCAGCCAAATTCCAAATTGCTGAAAATCCCGCGATATATATTTGTCTTGCAGCGGATTAAAGCTTTTGAGAACTTGTTTAACTGACTTCATCCTTAAATTATAGCAGACTATTTTGTGTTAAATTGGTTCATTGCGGATTGGATGTTTTTTTCTAAAGCAGCAGTTAAAGCTTGCGTTGCTCTTTTTACTAAATGTTTAACATCTCGGCTTTCTCCTCTTTGAAAAGTGTCCAAAACAAAATCGGATACATTTTTAAATTTATGGTTTGCTATTTCAGCGTGCTTTTTCGAAGCACCAATTCCTAATCTAAATCTCCAAAATTTATCAGTTCCTAGGGACGAAATTATAGAATTTATACCGTGATGTCCGGCTCCGCTCCCACCCAGTCTTATTTTCATATATCCAAGTGGCAAATCGAGCTCATCTTGAACTATCCAAATATCAGATGGAGTGATTTTATAGAAACTTTTAAGAAGTGACACTGCCATTCCGCTATTGTTCATATATGTATGAGGTTTTGCAAATATTACTTTTTCGGCTGTTCCTTTTTTGGGAGTCCAATCCATAATAAAGATTTCGCTTTTAAGCTTCGCGTTTTTATCCCACTTGGTTTTTGAAACAGTTTGTGAATCTTTGAGCAATTGATCAAGCACAATAAATCCAAGATTATGTCTTGTTTTTTCATACTTTTCCCCCGGATTTCCTAAGCCAACAATAAGTTTCATGAATGTAGGATACTAGAAACTTCGCTGTTTGTCACTTGAGGAAAATTTTGATAAAACTCCGACACTGCATAAAAATCCTTTGGTTTTTCCAAGTAAAACAAGCCATCAAAGTATCTTTTAATATCTCTTAGAGTATCAGACGCAATTATGGGGGTGGCTAAATAAATTTTATTTACTTTGCTTTTCCTTAGAAATTCTTGTGAAGCAATAACAGTTGCGCCGGTTGCTACCCCATCATCTGCCAAAATTACATTTTTGAAATATTTAAATTCTGGTATTTGCAGCTGTTTTTCAAGAATTTTTATTTCAGCCATTTTGGAATCTACTAAATAGTTCTTCTGTTTTTTACTTATTCTAAGTTTTTTTACTAAATCGGAATTCCAGTAAACATTCTTTCTGCCAACCATTGCGCCAATTGCCAGCTCGGAATTCCCAGGCGCTCCTATCTTTTTAACGATTAGGGGTTGAATTGGTAACAGAAGAAATTCCGAAATAACTTTTGCGGTAACTATTCCTCCCCGCAATAAGCCCAGTACACAAGTATCTGTGCTTTGCTCAAATTGTTTAAGCTTAGAGAGTAGTTTTTGGGCAGCATCTACTCTGCCGGCAAACATGCTTTAGTTTACTTATAACTTGATTTAACCTGGAATAAGAAATACAGCTCTATTAAAAACCAGACAACCGCCATAACCAAGCCCACAACGCTAAAATAAAATAAGGTATTTCCAACTGCCGTACTAATTAACCCTAGAACTAATACCCAAAACATTAAATTCCAACCGCTAAGAGCTCGTTTTTGCAAAGGCCTAAACGCTAAAAGCAAAAGTACCCCGCTTGCCAAGCCTAAAACTGTCGTGATTAAACCAAACCCTGCAAGGCTTACTGTGGCAGCACTTCCTGCTAAAGGAGCTAATACTCCTAGTGCTCCAAAGCCAAGCAGTGACACCGCAAATCCTAAAACTGAAAGTACCCCAAGAATTACTGCAACCCATGGAGCAACCATTACGATAAAATCTTTAACACCAGCCGGAAGACTGGGTGCTTTTGCATATACGTCTTCAAGCGGTTTAATCAACTGTTTTGTTTGTGCGTCTAATGCGTCCATTTTTATCACCTCCTTTTTTAATTACAATAACTTTATACTTTAGTTTTCTAAAAGTCAATGCCAAGCTGTGAACTACTTTTATCTTGCGCAACAGAAGAGGCATCGTTCCAGATTTTTACTACCCCATACTGACCATCAAAGCCTGGGGAAATATCTATGTTTCCTTTTTTTACTTTTTGTAGTCCTTCTGCAACTTTTTCTCCTGCTTCTTTTTGGATACTTAAGCTGTCGACCCTGAGTAAAACATTCAGCTCATTTCCAAATGTAAGAGTTAATTTATCATAAAGTTCCTTAACTCTTAAAGAGGCAACTGTTAAACCTAGGGACTCTGCGATTATTTCATTTAAGGGAACAAGTTTTACGAATGGGGGGTGTATTTTTTTAGGATCTAAAATCCACTTTACCCCGTTTGAATTAGATTTAATTAGCTCTTTCCCAAAATCTTTTTTAGATAGCTCCTCAACCCTGTGCATTACCCCAACAGTTAATGGCTTTTTGCACACCGGACATATTGTCCCATTCTTTCGGGTTTGTTCTGGTGTTTGCACAAACTGGCAGTTACGGTGCCCTGTAAAATGGTATTTCCCCTCTTCCGGATAAAATTCTACTGTATAGCCGATTTTGAGCTTTGCACTTTTATCTTGTTTTATAGCTGCTGTGATATCCCCGTAGGTCATATTCTGAATTTTGAACTTTGAATTCTCGGCTGTGTTTTTTGGAGCAAAAACTGTCGCTTCTCTCCCCATTTTTGCAGGAGAATGTGCATCGGAAAAAGATAGAATAGTGCGAGTTTCAAGCTCATCTATTTGCCAGTTCATATAGGGGTCAGAGGACAAGCCTGTTTCAACGGCATAAATTTGTTTGGCATACTTTCCAAAACACTCTTCTATGGAGTCAAACCCGGAGTTTGAGCCATATAAAGAAAACCATGGCGTCCAGGCATGACATGGAATAATCATGGCCTTCTCATCAATTGAAAAAACTAACTCAGTTAACGCTTCAGAGGTTAGCCCAATTATAGGGCGGCCGTCAGAATTTAAATTGCATCCTCTTTTTACAAGTTCTGCCCTTATTTTCTCGCTTGTTGAAATACTAGGAGAGAAAATTAAATTATGGATTCTTCGTACCTTTCCGCCTTGTGTGTAAATACTCGAAACTTCAACAGATAAAAGAAATAGCGTATTGCTGTTGTTTTTAAGCTTGAATAAACCGCTTTCCACTTCTTGTAGCTGCTGTTCTATTTCGCGAAGCCATAATGGGTGCGTCCAGTCACCGGTTGAAAGTAAATTCAACCCTTTTTTTTCAGCCCAAAGTGCCATTGTTTCTAAATTCATGTCGCGGGATACGGCTCTTGAGTACTTGGAGTGTAAATGGAGATCAGCAACAATTTCCATACCGCCATTTTAACACAAACAACTTTGTTATAATCTTATTATGAAAGCATTTGAAGTAAGGGCAAATGGAAAAGTTCTAGATTATAGATTAGGGAAAGATTTGGATTTAGAGGAGGTTGGAAAATTTTTCAGAAAAAACTACAACGTAAAAAAAATTTGGCAGGAAAAAAGACACGTTGTGGGAATTTTAGAAAAAAACAACGTTCATTACTTTTTGAAGCTGGCGCCCACAGAGGGAATTTCGGTTGTTACACAAATCGAGGCAGACTGGAATGATGAATTTAATAAGTTAGTTGCAAGGACTACAGAGTTTTGGGTTCCAAATAATTTTGATAGGGGCTTTTATAAGCAAGGACTTTTTTATCTTATTACTGACTATTTTGAGGGAGAGCTTTTGGCTAAAAGACCAACGCCTGAAAAGATTGAGCAAATCTTAATCGAAGATCTGCCCAAAATAATAGAGTTCGGCGAATTAATCCAAAATTTGAATTTAACAATTCAAGGATTATCACAAAGAGAAAATGAAAGTTTTTTAGACAGAACAAAATCCTGGTTTAACGAAGTCCCACAAAAAGTTGTTAAGGAATATGGTGTCGGCTCCCTACTTAACTTAGTTGAGAACAATTACCTTAAACTGGCTAAAAAGCCGCGGCATGGAGATTTTACTCCTTGGCATATGTTTAGATTAAAAAATAACAAACTGGGCTTGATTGACGGCGAGCATGCTATGAAAAATGGCGTACAATATTACGATTTAGGATATTTAATTCAGAGAGTTTATTCTGTAATGGAAAATCCGGCATTTGCTCAAACTATTCTTGAAGAGCTGCTTAAAATAGGTTACGATTTGGAAAAATTAAAAGTAGTTTTAGCAGCCCGGGCGATTGGGGGATTTTGCGATGAAACACTGATTCGTAAAGAGCACGACTACGAGCGAGCAAACAAATTTAAAGAATGGGTTTTGGCATTATAGAGCTTCCCCTTGACAAGAACAAAATTTCGTGAAAATATAACTATAGGCAGTATTTATTACGTATTGATGCTTGGCCGACGTATTGAAGAACAATCTAAAATTAGAATTTATACCGAAGAAGACGTAACTAAGGCGATGCTCAATTTTACTGGCCACGACATTAAACCCCCCGATGATTTAATTGTAAGCTATGTTCCTTATTCAAGTTTAAAGTTAAAACCTTGGAAAGAAATAGAAGCTATGAATGCAGAAAATGCTTTAAGACTACAAAACCAACCGGTTACAATTTTCGAAGCGCCAAGACCAATGCTTGAGGCTATACGTAGTAGATTTAGAAAAACAGCCTTAGTGTTCCTTGCGGGTAATCATCGGTAAGCACTTTCCTTGTTGTGGAAAAACTGCTATAAGCTACTTCTTTTTATACTGATTTTCATAGAGTCTTTTAATTTCACTAACCTGCGTTGCATCCTCTGCGCTCTTATCTTTACCTCGAAAAGAGACCAGTCGTGGAAATCTTAGCGCAAAACCTAACTCACTTTCTGTTTTACCAGCTGTGTGTAAAGGAGAGCGAGTTATTTCATCGGCCAAAACTTCTATTACAATTTCTGGTGCAATCCAAACAGATGGAACAATAAGACTATTTACTCGAGCTGGTTTATGATCTACCTTTATTTTATCTGCTCTCTTGTGGATTTCTTTCCACTCCTCATCTGTTAACCCCGTGCCAATTCTTGAAATTGAAACGAATTCGTCTTTGTCCTTTTCGTAAACTCCAACCAAAAGTGCCCCTGCTCCGAAAGCAGTTCGCTTGCCGCGCCCGGCAATATAGCCTAGTATCACGCAATCAATTGTGTCGGATAACTCCCCATCGGAGTGTCTTTTTAACTTTACCCAATTAAAGTTGCGGCCACCTGCCTCATACGGGCTTTGCAGCTTCTTAACTACCAAACCTTCCAAACCTTTTGAAATAGCGTCTTCAAGAAGAATTGAAAGCTCTTTTGGATCTCCAACTGTCTGATTTTTGGTACGAATCAAAACTCCGTCCTCTTTTATGGTTTCTTTAAGTATTTTGATGCGCTCTGTTAATGGTTTATCTAAAAGCTGCTTACCATCTTTATATAAAATGTCAAAAACAAATGCCTTTAGGGGAAGTTTAATCGCAGCTTCCTCGATTCCATGTTTTCTTCGCCTTTTGGTAGTCTCTTGAAAGGGCAAGAATTCTTCGGAATCAGGATTATAAGCAAGAGCCTCGGTGTCTAATATTGCCGTTTTTGCTTTCACCTGTGAAAGTGCTCCTTTAATGAGCTCCGGAAACATATGCGTCATCTCCTCTAAATTTCTTGAAAACATCCGTACTGTATCCCCGTCTTTATGGATTTGAACCCGAAAGCCATCATATTTATACTGAACGTCAACTTGGCCCATTTTTTCAATTACCTTTTCCGCTGTCGGAAGGCGTTCACAAAGTTCAGATCTTATTGGAGAACCTACTCTTACTTGCAGTTTTTCAACTGACCCTAGCCCTTTTTCCCACAAAGTTTTAGCAATCAGGCCTAAATCCGAAGTCCTGTTGTACGCTCCTTCAAGAAGTTTTCTCTTGGATTTGTCTCCCAATTTTGCTGTAGCTAGTGCATCAAGAATTGTAGGATCCCCAATTCCGAGTCTCGTGTTTCCAAGCGGAATTCTTACAAGATGCTTTGCCGATACTGCATCCACTTTTTTTAGTAATCCAGAAAGAAGCGCTTGTCTTTTTTCAACTGTCCCCTCACCCTTTGTTTTTGCAATCTCCCTTAAAGTCTCAAAAGCTTCCGATACTGTTAAGTTAGAGCTCTTTGAGGTTTTGGCAAGCTCATATGCAGTTTTACCCATGTCCCCCAATTTGTTAAACAAACTTAGCACTTTTTCTTTATTAGAACCGTACGCGTTTGCAAGTGCTGCTGCAACGCTTTTTTCAGCCATCCCAATTTCGGTTGCTTCAAAAAATGGGGCAATTCTTCCTTGAATTAAATAAACTATTTTTTCAATTTCAGAAGCCGGTGTTTCTTTAAAAAGTTGGGACAAAATTTCTATTAAAGAAAGCCGCGAAGACGTTTCTTCAAGTTTTTCTAAATATTGTGTAAATTTACTAAATTTCATATTATGCCATTATATACTTTGCGCCTTTTGTAACCCCATGTTTTTTAATTATTCCAACTTTTAGTAGTGCTTTGAGCTCGTTTAAAATTGTGTCCTCGGAAATCATGGGAAACAAGCTTTCAAAAGCTTGATTCTGCAAATATCCCACTTTTTGGATATATTCTATGATTTTAAGCTGCCTAGGGGTTAGCAAAATTGGTGACCCACCTAACTTCTCTTTGAGCTTCGCATCAATTGAAATTGTTTCTACTTTTTCCCTTATTTTTAATAGTTCGTATGATAGGCCCAGCGTATAGTATTCAAGCCATTTTGTTAAATCGCCCTCTGATTTTTCAACACTTTGCAAAGCTTCGTAATACTTAAGAGCATCTTTGTCAAAATATTCTTCCAAAGAGAAAAAGCGTCGAATGTCATATCCTTCCAAAAATAATATTAGGGTTGCAAAAGCGCGAGCCACTCTTCCATTTCCATCCAAGAAGGGATGAATTCTTACGAATTCGTAATGAACAATTCCAGACTCCAAAACCGGATGAATATCCTGTTCTTCTGAGCTTTCTGTAAACTCCAATAGATCTTTAATTTGGAATGAAACAGCAACTGCCATTGGGGGCCTAAATGAAATTTCTCCGGTTTGAGAGTTTTTAACAACCACCTGGGTTTTTCTGTACACTCCGCATTGCGCTTCCGGCAAAATTTTATTAACCGTCATTTTATGAAGTTCCTTAATTAAATCTTGATCTATTTTTACTTCTGCATCCTGCATTCTTAAATTTTCTATGTACCCCAGTACTTTTCTATAATTTATAACCTCCTGTACATCTCTTTCGCGTGCTGCAACATTCTGCCCCATCAAAACTTTTTCCGCCTCTGTAAAATTAAGTTCGTTTCCCTCGATATGGGTTCCGTAATGAACACTTCGAACAAGTGCGTCTTCTCTAAATTCCTTTTCAAAATAGGGCAAAAGAGGTGCGTGGTCTATTATTTCTTTGGATGCTTCGATGCTTCCAATATTTTTGAGGATCTGGTTGCTAATATAAAATTTAGGCTTGTACATGCGTAACAATTAACGCATAATTCCCGAAAAAAGTCAATTGTGATATAATTTTACCTATGGCAAAGGAAACCGCTAGGGAGAAGAAGCTGCATAAAGAATTGGTTAGCCAAATGCTAACTTTGGCGACAAGCGGGTTTGGATTAGTTGCGGCACTCGCTTGGAATAGCTTAATTCAGGAGTTTGTTGCAACTTATGTAAAGAAGTTTTTGCCCAATGGAAGCGGAATAATTTCTCTTTTAATTTATGCTCTAATTGTTACAATTTTAGCAGTGACTATAACCTACCAGCTTTCAAAGTTGAAGGATAAATTTGAATAACTAGGAATTAATTCTATCCAACCTGTCTATAATACTTGATCCTCCTTGATACCAATTTTCTATTCTCCTTGCAAGTTTTATGCCGCTGAAATGTCTCTCGCCGGTTGCGTTATTGTAGCTTGCGCACGCTTCCTGGCAATCTAATTTAACTCTCGATGACTTGGGTAAAGAATCTCTTCTTTCTATCGTATTTCCTCACCCCATTTCCCTACCACTTTAATAGTAGTCCCATTTTTTCACAAAAGTCAAATCAAAGAGTCTCCAAAAACCAGTTAACAACTTTATCATCTGACTCTTTCTTAAGCTTCGGAATTTCTGAAATAGAATGAGATGCTCCTTTTAAAACAAACATTTCTTTCTTTATTGCATGTACCGCACTTGTTAGATAATTCTTTACTACCCATGGTTTGACAACTTCGTCTTTTTCATTTTTTATTATTAGAAGATTGCCTTTAAACTTAGAGATTCCCTTATATGCAATAGAACTTAACCACTCTTCTCTTGAAAAATCCAATTCCTCAATGCTGTCGACATATGTATCCAAAGTTTCATCAGGGTAAACTGCCGGAGCTCTAAAAACAATTGATTTTATATGGTATTCTCCGGCTATTACAGCTCCAACAAACCCTCCAAAACTTGAACCAAAAATTCCAACTCTGTCCTTATCAACATTTTGTTTCAGTAAAAATTCTAAACCACCCCGTGCATCGTCAATCCCCATTCTTTGAGTTCCTTCTTCAAGTATTCCGTCGCTTTCGCCACATCCCCGAAAATCAAAGGCAAAAGCCATAATTCCATTTTTAGAAAGTTTCTTGCTTAAGTCTAAGTATCGACCTCTGCTAGAGCCTCTACCGTGATAAATAACAACAGAAGGAAATGGACCTCTACCTTTTGGCGTAAAAAGTGAGCCTACTAAATTTAAAGCCCCTACTTTAAATTCAACTTTCTTTTCCATAATTTTATAACTTTATTACTTTCATCTTTTTAAGATATTTTGCAGATACGAATTCTTTGTGAGTTGTAGAAATTATTGTCTGTTGTTTACCCATCTGTTCCAAAATAAGCTTAATATGACCGCTATCAAGTTCGGAAAATATATCATCCAGTATTAAAAGCGGCTTTTTGCCTAAGACTTTTTCTACGTACTCAAGCTCCAAACTTTTAAGCTGTAAAACAGCTAATCTTTGTTGCCCTCTGCTTCCAAAGTATCTTACATCGTGAAGATCGTGGTTCTTCATAAGTAACGAAAAATCGTCTCTGTGCGGCCCAACCAAAGTTACACCTGCTGCAAGCTCTTCCCTTTCGTATTGCAAAAGTCGAGACTCTGAAATTTCACTTTTATCGTAATTTACTTTAAACTCGAAAATATCTTTGGGAGAACTATTCACAAACTCAATAAATTCTCCACGTTTCTTAGTAATAATTTGTCCGTTTTCTATGATCTGATTGTCCCAGTACTCAAATTGTTTTATAACTTTCGAGCCTGAATCGCGAGCTACTTCAAGTAGCGCATTTCGCTGTCTTAATGCTTTAATATATGCAATATTTGCAATTCTGTAGTCTCTGCCTACCTGCTCTAAAACATTGTTTAAAAACTCCCGCCGCAAGGTTGGCGAATCCACAATAATGTCTAAGTCTTGAGGTGAAAATAAAACTGCCGGCAAGTTTCCTTCAAAATCTACTCTTCTTTTAGCAACTCCGTTGAGTAAAAATTTTTTAAATTGAGATTTGTTTCCACCTAAGTTTCCGTTTGTCAGAATTACTTCGAGTTCTAGTTCTGAATCTTCTAGACTAGCTTTTACTCTTCCGATTTCTTTCCCAAAATAAATCATTTGCGGGTCTTTGTCCGCTCTGTTGCTTTTCCCCGTTGAAATTAAAAAAATAGCCTCGAGCAGATTGCTTTTTCCGGCAGTATTTGGTCCAACAATTAATGTTGAGGTGGGTGAAAACTCAAAATCCGCCTTTTTATAACTTCGGAAATTTTGGAGGTAAATACTCTTAAGCATGAATGCTGTTATTCTACCACAGTTACTTTTGATGAACTGGGCAAAAGTAGGTGCCGCGTCCGGCTAAGAAAGTTTTTTCTATAATTCCTTCATCGTTTTTAGAACATTTTTCACCTTGTCTACCATACGCCAAACTGTGGTGTTGATATTCTCCTTCTTGCCCTAATACATTTACAAAGTTTAATTCCGATGCTCCGCCATATTTCATACTTTTTTCCATTACTTTTAGTATTGAATCGTAGAGAGATTTAATTTCGGAAGAAGTGAGGTCTTTTGCCCGCCTTTTAGGACTAATTCCTGCGAAAAAAAGAGCGTCATTTGCATAAATATTTCCTATCCCGCCTATTCTAGTTTGATCCATTAAGAGTGGCTTTATTACAGTTTGTTTGCCTGAAATTATCTTATTAAACAGTTCAAAAGTTAAATCTTTAAAAGGCTCCGGCCCCATGTTTTTAAAGAATGGCATTTTTGAAAGATCCTCAGTTTTTACTGCCCTTATCCAGCCAAAACGTCTTTTGTCATTGTAATAAAGATACGCACCCTTATCTAATTTGAAAATTACGTGGGTAAATTGGTTAGGAATTTTATCCCCCACTTTTTGTGAGAGCATTATTTTTGAAGTTTTATCGTCTCTGTATATTAACTGTCCTGTTAATTTAATATGAATTGCGAGTGAATGTTTATTTGATAAATCAATAACCAAACCTTTTCCAAATCGGCGAGCATCAATTACTTTTGCTCCAACTACATCTTCTACTCTTCCTTCAAAAAGCTTTGCAACTTTAATTTCAACATCCAATATCTTGTGCCCGACAAGATATTTCTGGAGTCCTAATTTTACTGTTTCAACTTCTGGAAGCTCCGGCATGGGGGAATTATATCACTAACTTTGGGGTTTTTGCGCTAGACGATCTCTTGACGCTATTTGATTTCTAATAGCCCTTGCTTCACTTTCTGCTTGTAGCACAACTTCAATTCCGTTTTCACTAAATGCTCTTACCATTGATTATTTTGCCTCGTCAAAATGTTCTTTAGCTTGCGTATAGCCATATCCACTATTCTCACTTGAAGGCATAGCGCTAATCATTTTATCGTGAGTTGTATTGTATCTCGCAATCATTGCTCCGAACTCTTCCGAACTCCCTTTCGCAAAAATTTCTTCTGCAACTGCCCAAGCCCTTATCATTCTGACTGCATTTAGCCTTTTTTCATTCAACTGCTCTTGAAGTTCGTCAAAAGGGGGTCTTTCTATACGCGGTGCTTGTCTTTCATGTGCATCTACCATGTGTAGTTTATACTGCTATCTCAAGCTTTTGTCAACAAATCTTTTTATTTCTTTTTTGAATCTTTCTTTAGAGAATTTTTGGGCGTGTTTTACAATTTCATCTGTATTGAACTTAATTTTATCAAACTTTTTGATTGCATCCGATAGGCTATTTACAGTAAGCTCGTCAAAAAATATTCCAGTTTTTCCATCAAGTACAGTTTCTTTTACCCCTCCCGAGTTATAAGCAATAACAGGAGCGCCTTTTGCCATTGCTTCAATAGGCATTATCCCAAAATCCTCGTCTTGGCTTGAAAATATAAATGCTTTAGCGCCAGTGAATAATTCTTGTTTCTTTTTATCATCAACTTCTCCTAAAAATTCTACATTTGAACCTGCTAGTCCGCGGAGCTCGCTTCCGTAACCAGAGAATTCTCTTCCAAATATTTTGAGGGGTAGATTTAATTTTGTACAAACTTCTATTGCCAAATCTACGTGCTTTGGCCTCGCAAGCCTTCCTCCGGCAAGAAAATAAGTTCTTTTCATTGAAGAATTAGATGAGGCAACGTCAACTGGCGGATAAATTACAGTCGAATCTCTTCTGTAAAATTTTTGGATTCTAGACTTTACCTCTTTAGAATTTGCAATAAATAAATGGGGCTTTTGTGCCGCTTTAAAATCGTAAAGTCGCAAAAGATGCATCGGGATTATTCCTAAAACTAAAAGGATTTTTCTCCACCAGACGCTTTTCCACGGGGCTGCAGTTGAGTATCCATATAAATATCTCGGCGGTGTGTGACAAAAGCAAATAAGCTTTGTTTTGGGACCAATTTTTACAAAATTTGGGCTAGTGTAGGTGCCCGTTGCAGACGTTATAACAAGCTTGTAACCAGATAAATCAATTCTTCCAAAAACCATTGGCGCAATAAGGCGAAAATAAGAAAGTAGCTTGTTTTTAAAAGGAACATATTGGAACCAAGTCGTATGAATTTTTAAATTTTTGAATCTTTCTTTGTGCGGGCCAAGGAAAGAGGGAGAGTAAAAAGCCGTATAAATATGCGCGTCCGGATAAATTTCGCAGAGTGCCTCCAACACTCTTTCGGCCCCTCCGAATTCCTTAATATAATCATGAACTATTGCGACTTTCATAAAAGTTCCAATTGATTTTCTTCTTTTGCCTTTTGCGGCTGAGGAACTACTTCGTTTATTTCTGTTATTTCATCTACTTTTTCTAAATTAAATCTTTCGATTAGACTATTAAACTTTAGCATTTTAAAACTTGCATACAAACTTTTTTCATCGATATCTTTTACTTTTGCTTCTTTGTTGTTAAATTTAATTGGGGCATTAACATCAATAGCTGCAAGTTTTTTAGCCAACGCTGCCTGCTCGGCATCGTTTGCCAGTTTTTCCGAAACTTTTGGGGCAACTTCACCTAAGTTTTGATAAAGGTTCTCGATTGTTTCGAATTGTTTAATAAGTTGAGAGGCTCCTTTTGGCCCAATCCCTGTGACACCAGGATAATTATCAGAGGGGTCCCCGACTAAAGCTTTGTAATCCGGGATTTGTTTCGGCTCTAAGCCGTATTTATCTTTTACAGCTCCTTCGTCAAAAAATATAAATTTAGTAACACCAATAATTGGCGCCATTACTTTCACGTGCCCGTTTACCAGCTGCAAAAGGTCGCGGTCTCCCGACAAAATTACAACATCCTCCTTTGCCTGTTTAGAAATAGTTCCGATTAAATCATCTGCTTCAAACCCATCTACTTCGAATATTTTGAATTTTGCCACTTCTAAAACTTCGTGTATTAGACCAAATTGTGAGCTTAGTTCGTCAACCATTTTTGGCCTTTGCGCCTGATATCCAACATATAATTGCTGTCTAAAAGTCGGCGCAGCTCTGTCAAAACAGACCACAATATACTGCGGTTTTAAATCATTTATGACCTTTAAAATCATGGCGAAAAATCCGTAGACTGCATTTGTCGGTTTACCTTTATGTGAGTGCAAGGGAGGCAATGCATGAAAAGCGCGGTGAACTATAGCATTTCCATCAATTAACAAAAGCTTCTGGCTCATGGAGCTGATTATATCAGTTTATCCTGAATTTATTGAAGGGCAATACTATTTTTCAGAAAGCTTGAGGTAAACGTAGGCTTGAGCAAGGGATGTAAGTGGCACTGTTACTAAAAGTCCAACAACTAGAAGAAAAAATCCAAAAACATTTAAAAGAAGCGATACTATTCCAAGACCAAGTAGCGAATAAAAGTTATTTTTTGTTAACTTCCAGCTTGCTTTAACAGCCTCAATTGGTCCTATTCCCTTCTCTATAATTAAGAAGCTAACAAATTGAAGTCTTACCGCAAAAACAATTCCAGGAACAATCAATGCTAGAAAGCCCAAAAATATTACTATAGCTGAAAGAAAATTTGCTGCAAGGAGCTTAAGGACTATCATGTAATCCTTGAGTCTGTCAGAAATTTTGGTTTTTCTTTTTTTTAAGATATTTATCATAAATGTCACCATTGCAATCTGTACCAAAGCACCGAAAATCCAGGACTCAATATTTGAGAGGATTGTATCGAGCTGGGAAAATATTGCGACATTTATTATAGAAATAACCCCAACTGCCACAAAAAATAAGATTATTTTTTTGAGGTTTTTTGTTAAAGTTTTCCAAGAGGCAGAAATAATTTGGTCTATATAGAGGTCCATAAGTTTATTATTTGTTCAATGGTTGTTTCTGTCAAGAAGCAAAATTATATAAATACCTTGGCATAAGCAGCTTTTTTGGGGCCGATAAGTTTTTCAAATTCTTCTGATTCAATTGTCTCTTTTTTAAGCAGTTCCTCAGCTAGCACATCTAGCTTTCTTCTTAGCTTCTTAAGAACGTTTGAAGCTTTAATGTATGCCTCGTCAGTTATCTTTTTCACCTGCTTATCAATTTTTGCCGACATATCAGGAGAAATATTTGCACTTTCATAAGGCATTCGCCTATTCTCCCCATCCAGATTAATCGGGCCTAGTTCGCTCATTCCATATTGCACTACCATTGTTCGTGCAACTTCTGTAGCTTTTGCAATATCATCAGATGCCCCGGTAGTTAATTCTTTAAACACTAGATTTTCTGCTGCTCTTCCTCCAAGCATTACGGCTATTTCTTCCATTAAATGCGTTTTTGTCTCATGAACCCTGTCTATTGGTTCCATCATCGTGTGTCCCAAGCTCATTCCTCTGCTTACGATTGAAATCCTGTGAATTGGGTCCATGTTAGGCATAAACCAAGAAACAAGTGCGTGTCCTGCTTCATGATAGGCTGTCATTTTTCTGTCCTGGTCTGACTGAAGTCTTTTTTTCTCAGGCCCAAGTTTTACTTTTGTTGCCGCTTCTTCCAAGTCCTTCATATCTATATTTTTCTTGCCAAGCCTTGCCGCCAAAATTGCAGACTCGTTTAGCATGTTTTCCAAATCAGCTCCAGAAAATCCCACTGTTCTTTTTGCAACCCGTATCCAATCAACGCCTTTTTCAAAAGGCTTACCTCGTGCGTGGATTTTAAGAATAGCCTCTCTTCCGATAACATCCGGCAGCTCAAGCATTACGGTCCTATCAAACCTTCCCGGCCTAACTAAAGCAGGATCTAAAACATCAGGCCTGTTTGTTGCGGCCATAACAACCAGCTGCTCATTTGGAGTGAATCCGTCCATTTCAACAAGAATTTGATTTAAGGTCTGCTCTCTTTCATCGTGTCCACCCATAAAACCCGCACCACGTTGCCTTCCAATTGCATCAATTTCGTCAATAAATATAATTGCCGGTTGGGCTTTTTTAGCATTATTAAATAAGTCTCGAACACGGGAAGCACCAACGCCAACTAGCATTTCCATAAACTCGGATCCTGCCATAGAAAAAAATGCAACTCCAGCCTCGCCTGCAGTTGCTCTTGCAAGAAGCGTTTTGCCCGTTCCTGCAGGTCCAATCATGAGTACCCCTTTTGGAGTTCTTGCTCCCATTGCCTTATACTTGCCCGGGTTTTTAAGAAAGTCTACAACCTCTGTTAACTCCTGCTTTGCTTCATCTACCCCTGCGACATCTCTAAAGCTAACTTTTGGTGTATCTTTGCTATACAGCTTTGCAGATGATTTCCCAAAAGAAAAGATTGACTCCTGCGCACCTCTTGCCTGTCTGAAGATAAACCAGAAAAACGCAACCATTAATACAATTGGTAAAATCCCAGTTAAAATATTTATCCAGTTATTTAGACTTGTTTCATCTTTTACCACAACTTTTGTTTTTCCTAAAGAAACGTTTGCATCTTTAAAAAGTTGATAAACGCTTGCATTAGTCTCTTTAAAGCTCTCAAGTATTTGGTCTTTTTGTTTTGCGATTATTTTGTTTGGGTAAACTTCAATGGAGTTTACTTTTCCGCTCTTTACATCTGAAATTATGGTTGAAAGCGGAACGGTTTTGCTTTGTTCGGAAGTTCCGGTTCCACTAGGCTGAGTTATGCCAAAGAAAAGAAATGCGGTAAAGAGAATCAAGAATGCGTAGATTAAAATATTTTTCCACGACCATTTTATTTTTATATTCTTAAGTCTTTTGGGCCTTTTTAAGGTTGGCATAAGTAGGCCAAATTATAGCATGCTCAAGCTTGTGGTTCAATGGTCAGGAGAAGAGTGATTTTAATTCTGAAAGCGTTTCTGCTGCGATAATTCTAGTTTTCTGTGCTCCCTCTTTTAAAATTAAATCTAATTCACTATCTTTAAAATCCAATCTTCTCTTTCTAATCGGCTCTAAGAATTCATTTAGTATTTTTGTTAAATATTTTTTAACTTCTACATCTCCTACTTCTCCTTTTTCATATTGTTGCTTGAATTTATTGATTTGTTTTCTGTGTGAGTCAGAACCAAAAGCATCTAGATAAATAAAAACAGGATTTCCCTCAACAGTTCCGGGATCGTTGGCATGAATTCTTTTTGGATCTGTGTACATTCCCATAACTTTTTCCTCTACTTCTAGCGTAGAATCAGATAAATATATTGTGTTATTTAAGCTTTTCCCCATTTTGGGGTTTCCATCAGTTCCAGGCAGTTTTCCAACTCTTCCTATTAAGGCTTTTGGATCTGGAAAAATCTCTGAGTTTGAGATTTTATTAAAAGTACGTGCTATTTCTCTTGTCTGCTCTAAATGAGCCTCCTGGTCCTTACCAACAGGAACGAGCTCTGCTTTAACGCACAAAATGTCTGCAGCTTGTAATATCGGGTAGTTTATAAAGCCTAGGGAGAATTGGTCACCAAGCCCTTTGGAGGATATCTCATCTTTAATTGTCGGGTTTCTTAAAGCTCTGTTATGAGACACATACATACTGAAAATCGAGGCTAATTCATATATTTCGGCGATTTCTGACTCTTTGAAAAAAGTTATTTTTTTGGGATCAAGCCCCACAGATAAATTATCCAGAAGTACTTCTTTTGTATACTCTTTTATCTTTTCGGGGGTCTCGGAAAGAGTTGTTAAAGCGTGTGTGTCTGCCAGTATAATGAAAACCTCGTACTCACTTTGAAGTTTTACGCGGTTTTCTAAAGTTCCAACGAAATGGCCTAGGTGAAGTTTGCCCGTAGGCGTATCACCTGTTAATATCCGTTTCATGGACTAATTATACATTAAAGCCAGGATTTTTTGAGAGTGGAGAAAGAATTATCAAGAATTGACTCTCTTATTTTTTTTGTTAAATTGAGAAGAAAGTGGACGTTATGCAGGCTCAATAAATTGTAGGAAAGTAGTTCGCGAGAACGGAATAAATGATGGATATATGCTCTACTAAAATTTTGGCACGCATAACATTTGCAGTTTGAATCTAGTGGTTTTGAATCTTGCCGGTATTGAGGCTTATCGATATCTGTTCTAAATCTATTTTTGATGTTACCTAATGGTGGTGAAATAAAAAAGAAACCAGTTCTGCCTATTCTTGTAGGAATTACGCAGTCGAAAGTATCTATTCCACGCTCTATTATTTCAAAAATATCATCAATTTCTCCAATTCCTAGCTGATGTCTTGATTTATCCTCAGATACATTTGCAACTGTCCAATCAATTACTTCGTACAAATTCTCTTTGTTTAAATGCGCCCCTCCCAAAGCAATGGCATCAAAATTTTTATCAACAAACTTTGCTGACTCAATTCTCAATTCCCTGAATTTTCCTCCATGTGTTACTCCAAAAAGAAGCTGGTTTTTGTTTTTATGAGCTTTTTTTGAGCGTATTTCCCAACGATTTGTTAGCTCTAAGCTCTCTTTTGTCTTCTCAAAATTGTATTTGGGAGATTCCAAATCATCAAAGCAAACTATTAAATCTGCTCCCAGTTTTTCCTGAATTTCAATTGAGACTTCTGGACTTAATTTATGAGTCGAACCATCTATATGGGACTGAAAAGTAACTCCTTCTTCCGTAATTTTATTTAGTCTTGGCTTTGCTTCCTGCTCGATTTCATATTTAGATTCATCCCGCAAAAACTTAACTCCTCCGCCTTCTTTTCCAACTCCTAAGGAGAAAACCTGAAATCCTCCGGAATCTGTCATAGTCGGCCCGTTCCAGCTCATCCATTTGGAAAGTCCCCCGAGTTTTTTAATGAGATCCTCACCGGGTCTAAGATGTAAATGGTAAGTATTTGCCAAAACTATTTGTGCACCAGCTTCCATAAGCTCTCTTGGTGAAATCGCTTTTACGCTTCCTTGTGTCCCAACAGGAATAAAAGCAGGCGTCTCAATATCTCCATGAGGAGTTTTAATTACCCCAGCGCGTGCTTTTGTCTTTTTATCTTTTTTAAGTATTCGGAATTTAGGCTTCATAATTGACTAATTATACAATAGTGTTATAATCCCCTCCATGGCAGCTGAGTTTCTTGTAGATTTAGAAGCGAGAATAAAAAGAACGGAAGCAAATGATCCAGATAGAAGTCTTTTTCGTGGTGTCCGCCAAATTACCAAAGCCTATCTTCGCGCAAGTCAAGAAAAACCTGCAAAAAAAGAAATGCCTTTGGAAGAAAGAAGAGAAGTTCTCGTCCAACGCCTCCATAATATGTTTAGAAATGTGCCTGACGATACTCCCATCGGCATTGTAGTTCCCAAATTCAAAATTTCTGCTTCAGACAAGGAAAAGCTAGATTCTATGCAACATTATCCCGAATGGCATGCTATCGTCATCGATACAGATCCAAGAGATAGACAACTATTGTGGAGCATTTCCCGGTTGTATACTGTAGGTTTCTATCAAACTTTTGGTGAATTAAGAAGAGCACCTGAAGAGTCTTATTTATCTGTTCGTGTAATTGGCGAAAAAACAGCTCATTTTATAAAAAGAGTTTTCCCTACGCCTACAGATTAAGTTTTCCTACTTCTTTTTTAAACTGCTCGCCGCGGTCTTTGTAGTTTTTAAACATGTCAAAAGAAGCACATGCCGGCGTTAGAAGAACTACATCACCAGAAAGAGCAATTTTAGATGCAGCCAAAACAATTTTCTCCATACTGTCTGCGCCTTCAATCAAAAGTATTTTGGAATTAGGCGACATTTCCGCTTTTATTCTTTCCCATTCTTTTCCTATTCCAATTATTGCTTTTATATTCTTTTTTGAGCTCAAAACCTGGCCTAGTTCTTCGAAATTGCTGTTTTTAGAAGAGCCTCCAAGTATTAAAATTTCCGGATTTTCGAAAGACTCAATTGCCGCGATCGCAGCTTCAGGCACGACGGAAAACGAATCATTATAATATTCCACTCCGTTTACTTTACCAACTAGCTCTAATCTGTGCTCGAGTCCTTTAAATGTTTTTAAAACTTCTTTTATATCCTCTACTTTTACTCCTTCCAAAAATGCGGCGAGCGCGGCAGAGCACGCGTTTTCGAAATTGTGCTCACCTCGCAAGCCCAACTCACTTGTCTTAACTACCTCAATGTTCTCTCCGTTAGCTCGAATAACTATTTTTCCGTCTCTTGCAAAACACCCTTCCTCGACTTCGCGCTCTCTTGAGACAAAATAAACTTTTCCCTCAGTAAGAATGTCCGATTCGATACTGGGAGGATAGTCCCTATTAAGAATCGCAAAATCAGACTTAGTTTGAAAACGCAGAATATTTCTTTTGGCAGAGATATACTCCTCTACCGAGTCGTGATAATTTCTGTTGTTGGATCCGTCAAGATGGTCAGATGTAACCATTAACATTACTCCAATATGAGGGCTTTTGTGGAGATCCTGTAATTGGAAACTGGACAGTTCTAATACTACAACTGCCGAGGAATTTAATTGTTCAATAAATTCAAGAGGGGCCTTGCCTATGTTGCCGCCTAAATATACATCTTTTCCACTTTTTTTCAACATTTCATAAATTAATGTTGAAGTTGTTCCTTTTCCTTTGGTTCCGGTTACACCAATAATAGGACATGGACACATGTCAAAAAAGAGTTTTGTCTGAGAAGTAATTTTAGAAGTTATTTGTTCTGAATTATGAGTTATAAGTTTGCTAATTTTAATGCCGGGGGAACGGACTATTAAATCATATTTATCCAAACCGTCCAAGTAACTTTCCCCTTGAGAGATGTCTAGAATTGTGACGTCTGCGCCTTTTCCTTTAAGAAATTTAGCGCTCGATTCTCCCTCAACAGCCTTACCAATTATAGCTATTTTTTTTTTGTTAAAGTCTTTCATAAAACTTCATTAGGGAATCTTCCTTATATTCATCCCTCTTTGATGCTATTTCTAATGCTTTTTTAGCTTCCTGAGGGGTTCCAACACATTCAAACGGCTTAAAACCAGAAACTCCAATTGTTTCTTTAAGAAGAGGCAAAAGCTTCTCGTCCTCAAATAAATTTTTACCAAAAATTCCGATCAGCTCCTGCTTTGGAATAAAAGCCGAAAGTAGAATAAAAACAAATAAGCATTTTGGGCACTCACCACACCATCTTTTTCCCTTATTTCGATCATCGGAATTGATTTTAAAATTCCTGTTACAAGATGAAAACACGGTGAAATATTTATTATATTTTGAGAAAATTTCCGTTATTTCAAACTCATCTAGCTCTCTAAGATAGGACGAATACTCTACGTCTGGGGTTATAAATTTCTGCGAATAATCTTGGAATAAACGTTCGAATTCTTCTGATTTACTCCACTGGTGATTTATCTCCTCGCCTAAATAGTTTACGTTACCAAAGTTTGCGCTTTTTTCATTAGATACCACCACTTCTGAATAGTCGTAAAAAGCTGCAGCCATAATTCCCAAAAAAGCATAGATCGCAGATACGGGAACGTGACCATTATAGGTGTCTTGCCTCTGATTTAGTTCAAAAAGTTTAGTGTCTAATTCTGTTTTGATAACAATAGGAATCTTCCCTATAATTTTTGCTATTTTTAATGGAATAGCGTGTTCTCCTATCATTAGGATATCAAACGGCTTTTCCATCTCTTTGAATTTTTCCGAAGTAACAATAGAGTCTTTTCCGCCACCCAACAGCACGAGAGACCGAGTTTTGCGCGGTATAGAGATAACGGAAGCGGCATTCACTTCATAAGGAAATTTAATAAGTCCTCTATAATCAATCTTATTCTTGTAGAAAAACTCCCCAAGACCTTTTGTATAGACTTTATTCCAAAAGTCGGCCTGCTCTCGGTTTAAGCTATTTTTTTGAATTATGATTTGTTTTGGGCAATATAACTTCCAGTAGCTAATTCCCAATATCAAACTCAGATTATCAAAAATCTTTTTTAGAAACTGTTCTGGGATTTCTGCTTCTACTGAAGGGAAATAAATTTTTTCGACAAATTGATGACTTTCTTCTCCTTCAACTGAATAATCAAAGGAGGCTTGACCTTTCTCAAGGTCATATGTATAACCTTTGAATGTGAATTGAATGCTATTCATTGAGGCTAATTATACTTATATTGAGGGCCTTAAGCAAGAAATGTACCAGGGGTGGGGATCGAACCCACGACCGCAGGGATATGAATCCTGTGCTCTACCACTGAGCTACCCTGGCGCGAGTCTATTTTAACAGTTGTTATAAACGAGGTCAAATGTTATAATTTATGCTCAACGCGCGGGGTAGTGTACAGTGCACGTGAGGCTCATAATCTCACAGGCTAGGCGCAACTCCTAGCCCCGCAACAAAATTACGGTTTTTGAGCTTGGAGCTTTGCAATTGCCTGAAGCGTAAATCCATCCCCTGTTTCCGAAAGAAGCCTTGAATTAAAAAATTTTATTCCTTCCGGCTTTATTTTTTCATTAAGCTCTCTAATCTGTCCCTGCAGCTGCGGCGTAAATTTATATACATCTCTTCTTGAATCTTCTATAACTTTTTTGGTTCCATCTGGATTGACCTCGACTCTTTGACCTTTTCTTTTTAGTACTACCTCTTCGGATTTTACTTCCAATCCGAAAAACTTAACGCCCTCACCCTTTCTTGTATTTGCTACGAAAAATGCAGAATTAGGATTAACCCCTCTTCTGCCTATTGGTTTAATTCTTGAACCTAGGCTTTCTACACCCGTTTCCATTGCAAATTCCCTTTCTGCGGTATCTTGGTGTGATTCTTGAGGAAGAGAAAATCCCCTAGAAGCTTCTGTTGAAAGACCGCCCATTTTTTTTCTTTCCTGCCTAATGGTTCCAACGAATAACTCGCCGTCTAGCCAAAAGTAAGGAATTGTGACAGATCCTCCGCCGTTTGGCTCTCTAATTGCCCATCCGTCGTATCCTTCCGGATTTTGACCATAAGAAACCTCAACGCCCATCCTGGCATTTTGTGATTTTAAAGCTGCAAGCTGTATTTCAGAGGTATTTCCTTCAAAATCTGTAGATGTTGCTTCCCAGCCTTGTTTTTCCCTATCAGGAACCGGCTGTAGAAAATCTTTTCCTTCCATATCCTATAGCATAACAAGTCCTATATTACTTGTCAAGTTTAAAAGAAAAGGTTCAGCCACTGTTTCCAAAAAGGATCCTGTTTTTGAGGTTTTGCTTGGCTTTCACTTGGGATTAAATCAGGCGGAATAATGACATTTAGCTCCCCTTCTTTTACCCAAAAAAGCTTATTTCTTGCTTCTTCTTCCACAAATTGCTTCCTTTGAGCCAAGTCATATTCTGCCTTTAGTTTTGCATTTTTAGCTTTTTCTGCTTCAAGTTTTCTCTGGGCTTCTTTAACAACATCCTGCTTTCCTAAAAGATCAAAAATCGACCCTACCAATCCGTTAATAATAAAGAGAAGGACTACAACAGCAATTAGGTAGGCAGCTTTTTTCACAATACTATAATAACATAACTTTAGAATTCCTAGTTGACTAACTGCAATTTACGTGATATTATAGGCCATTAGATGAAACAAGTAAGCCTCCGCTCTGCCCTCGAGGAGTTTAAAAATTTTCTTAAAAACAACCAGAAAAGCAACTCAACAATAGTTGCATATGGTAAGGATATCGACCAGCTTTTAAGCTTTCTGGAAGGCCTGGGAAGGGCTGAAATAAGCCAAGTTAGCCGAGAGGATTTGGAAGGATTTTTAGCCAAACTTTCCAAGGAAGGATATACTCCAAAGTCAGTTTCCCGAAAAATAAACTCAATTAGGACTTTTTATAGATTTCTTAAGGTTTCGGAATATATAGACGAGGACCCCTCGCTTTTAGTTTCCCACCCTAAATACGAGCTTGCACCGCCTAGAATTTTAACTCCAACAGAATATAGAGCATTGCGGGATGCTGCAAGATCGGACGGCCGAATGTTTGCAATAATCGAGCTTTTACTTCAAACGGGAATTAGAATTGGAGAGCTTGCAAATTTAAGGCTATCTGACGTTGGAAAAGACACATTGCACATACTTCCCTTTGAAAAACACGAGGAAAGAACTATTGCTTTAAATAAAAGAGCTCAAGAAGCGTTGCAAAGATATATGACGTTGCGGCCAAAGGTGGTAGATGATCATTTGTTTGTTACCAAGAGCGGAAAGCCGTTTTTGATTAGAAATATTAGAACCGCGGTAGAAAGATACTTTAGACTTGCAGAAATTCAAGCTGCAAAAGTTAATGATCTAAGGCATACTTTTGTAGCCCACCACTTAAAACACGGGGTCTCGCTGCAAGTATTGAGTAAAACGCTTGGCCACAAAAGGCTTTCTACAACCGAAAGATATCTTCAATACGTGCCCGAACGAGGCAAAGATACCTCGGTACTCACTGAACTTTAATGACAGAACAAACATCAAAAACTCCGCGTATCGAATACTTACGTTCAGTTTTTGAATCAAATGTCCTCAGTATAGATTTATCTGATCTAGTTGGAACAGTTGCTGATTCAATAATGGAAGAGGATTTAGAATCGCTTGAATTTGTCGCTACCAGAGCTAAAGAATGGTCCGATCCATTTAAGGATGTACTAGGTAAACCTCAGGATCACGGATATGTAATTTATGAGGAGGACGATGTTTTTAAAAGCCACCTTATGGGAGTAATCCAAGGCATAGGATTTGTCGCAGACAATGTTCTTCAGAAACTAAAATTGGGCGAGAGACCCATAAGACAGCAAACCTTTGGCTGGAATTATAGAGGCGAAGCGGTTAAATAAGTGCTCCCGCTTGGATTCGAACCAAGGACATCTACTTTATAAGAGTAGCGCTCTACCACTGAGCTACAGGAGCTTGTAACGTATTTTATCAGAGGCGGGCGCGTTGGGCAATAATAGGCTCCAATTTATTTACAGGAACTCCATACTTTATTCTTGAAAGTTCTCTTATTAACTCTGCAACCCTGTTATTCTCTGCCTGTTTTTCCTTAGTCATATCTCTTGTTAAATCCATAGAAAAAGATGTAACAGGCTCGTTATTAACTATTGTTTTAACATAGGCATTATAAACATCAACATTTATTAAATCCGCCTCGGTAAAGGTAGGCTGGAATTCGTGCTGTAAATAATTAGCGTCCGTTACTCCGACTCTAAATGCAGCTAGTGTTCCAACATTTCCAAAAATTGCGTTTTTAACTTCCTCATCCATCTGCCCTATAAACTGGTTTGCAACTATTAAATTGAGCCTGTATTTTCTTGCTTCAGACAAAATCTGGGCAAAATCAGGGGTGGCAAAATTTTGAAACTCGTCTACGTAAAGGTAAAAATCACGCCTTTGGTCTTCCGGAACATCTTGCCTGCTCATTGCAGCAACTAAAATTTTGGGGACTAAAACTAGTCCTAAAAAGCTCGCATTTTCTTCGCCTATTTTTCCTTTTGACAAAGAAACGAGTAATATTTTACCTTCATCCATTGCTTTTCTAAAATCAAACGCGCTTTTGCTCTGCCCAATTATGTTTCTCATCATTTTGTTGGTAACAAATCGGCCGAATTTGGAGACAATATAGTCCAAGGTTTCCGATTTGTGGAAGTCTGAAGTTTGAGCAATCTGGTCTGTCCAGTAGCGCCGCACAATTGGATCGGCAACTTTAGGCAGAAGTTCTTGTACAAAAGACGAGTCGGTTAAGGCTCGGACTACTTCGATGAACGTGTTGCCCGGCTCGCTCATTACGGTTAACATTGCATTTCTTATAGCATGCTCAAAGCGGGGGCCTATTATTCCGGTTTTGTTGGGATCATAAAGCTTATACATGAGTCCTACAATTGAGCTTACAATGTAGTGTTTTTCCTGCTCGGTTTGTGCCTCTAGCATGTTTAATCCAAGCGGCATTTCGGTGTCTGAGGGATCAAACAAAATAACATCTTCCGCTCGCTCGGGGGGGATTAGGGGCAGCAGTTTATCAATAGTATCATGCGGGTCTATAAAGCAGACTCCTTCGCCATTTTTTATATCCTGCAAAATCATGTCTTTTAAAAACTCTGATTTCCCAGTTCCTGTTTTCCCTATTACATACATGTGTCTTCTTCTGTCGTCTTTTTGAATGTAAACGGGTTTTGCCATACCTCTGTAAGTGCTCATTCCAAGATAAAGGCCTTTGTCGGGAATTTGCACTGGAGCTGGCGCTTTTTTGGCATTTAGCCAGAAAATGTGGGGCGTCTGGATTGTCTTATTTGGGTAATGGTAGAGCCCGGCAAGCTCCTCACTTGTTAAAACGGAAAAGTTTCCGGTTGCAGGAAAGTAACGGTATATAAAATCAGTAATAAAGCTTCCTTTTAAAAATTGCTTTTGTTTTGTAAATTCATTAAATGATGCAAACTGGTCAAACGCAGACTCCAAGTTATGCAAATGAGCCTCGGCTGCTTCCTTGGTAGACGAAGAAACAACAAGTCTTATTACTGTGTAAAACCCAGGTTTCCCGATTTTTTGCTCTACTGCTTCAAGCTCTTTTGGGTCTGATGAGTATTTTGCTGTTTCAGGATTTGATTCTCTTTTTTTTGTATCTGCAATGTAAGTACGGCCTAATTTGCTCCACTTTGAATCTGCTCCCGATATTAAAATCTGGATTGCCGCGCCTTCCCCCACGCTCATTTTTGCCAAAACCGAAGTAATTGAAGAGAGAGGATCCACAGCAAATTCTTTGTAAAATTTAAGTGGTTTATAATTGCTGTCCTTAAGCTTAAGAGTCTTATAGGCAACGCTTCCGGACTCTGAGAAAATGTTGTACTCGTTGCCTAAAATATAGCCTTCCTTGGAATAGCGGGAAGTTGTTTCTTCAACTACTCTGATTTCAGCATCTGGGTATGAGGCATTTATCTGTTTTTCGACCATATCCTTGTATTTGTTGGGGGTGTAGATGAAAAAACGGATATCGCCGGGCATTCCTACAATTTCAAAAGAAATATGAGGCCTATACTTTAGAAATTGTAGCCTTCCGCTTGATTTTATTCCTGCAAAAGCGCTGAAAAGCTGCTCTGCCGCATCTATTTTTATTTCATTATCCCGAGGAAGCGCCACTTGAAGAAGCGTTGAGTCAAGGGAGTGTTTTTCCCGCTCTCTGTTTCGATACCAAATTGCCCAAATGTAAGCAAAGCCAGCCAAAGCTGCGGTTATCAAAGCAAGAGCTCCTGCAGTTATTACTAATGCAAATATCAAATTTGTAAGTGCGACTAAAGGATTCATTGAGTAAGTGTTTTTTTAGGTTTGAATAAATTCATGAACTGGTAAATTTTGTGGACTAAAGTGGCTAAAAAAGCTTTCGATGGAGCTGTATAAACTCCCTCGTCTCCATGTTCTTTTACATCCAGATTTACTTGTTTTTGTGACTCTTTCATAATCCTTTGTGCTTCCTCGTCACTCATTGGAAGAGTAACGTTTGCTCCAGTATCTGCTCTTAAGGGAATTTCTGAGGGGGCGTGTTTTACTCCGATTTGATCGTGTTTCTCATCAAGCTCTGCCTGCTCGGTATGGGATTTTATTCCAATATCTTTTAGCTCTTGCTCCACGCTTGGTGCGGTTTCGGAAGAGACAGACTGCTGAATGTAATCGGAAACCGGTCTTTCCACTTCTTTAGCAGTACTCGAAACTGGATAGGATTGTTGAACTTGTGGCTGAACCTGCGTATTCTGATCAGCAGTGTTATCTTGAGAGCTATTTATCTGTTGTTTTATTTTTGAATCATCCATTTGAATTTATTCTATCACAAAAATGGGGGTGGTCTTTATAAAAACTTTACAAAATGACTAGGCTTTGGAGCTTCCGCAAACCGGACAATTTGTAAGCTTACCACTTGCAACGAGCTCGTATTCCAAATTATCTGGTTCCCACCCGCAATTTCTGCACTTAATTTTATAACAAATTTCGCAAGTTTTCTCTTTTTCCATATTAATTTAGTTTAGAATAAGGCGCGCTCTTTTTACAATTAGGACAACTTATTGTACCGCCTCCAATTTCTGCCTCAACCTGTTTATTACAAAATGGGCATGTACAGCAAAGCTTGGTTTGCTCAATATCTTTTTTTTGACCAAACTGGCCGACGCTGTATGGAGCGCCTATTGTCTCTACTCCACCCATCATATTGAATCCCCCGGAAATACCAGGACATGGCCCGTTAGCGATTCTAGGCGTAATAAGGCCGATAATCATCGCTCTTTTTTCTACGTCTTCTCTTGATGAGAATGATGCCCATTTAATTAAGTTTTGTAATTCTTTTGTATCTCCACTTAATACAACGGCTAAAGCGTTATCAGATTCATTTAAAACCGCATTGTACTTTACCCTGTGGGTGAAAAAATCATAAGGATTTTCAACAAGAGAGTTAATATAGCTAGATATTACAGGCGCAATAATTCTATTTATAATTTCGAGTTTCTCTTTTTCTAAGGCATTAACTCCTTTATTTAAATACTTTTGAACATCGTCCGAAGTCTCGAAAACATCAGCTTCAATTGGGTTTTTCAGGAAATCTGAGGCTGTTTTATGTCCTTCGCAATCGGAAAACGGCTTTAGTTTTTCTTTGTACTCCTCAAGCGTGAGTGTAGAGAGATATCTGTTTAGCTCGATAAATCTTCTACCATCTTCACCTACTTTTAGCTCGTAAACGTCAAAAAAATTATTTGTATAATCGGAGCCCTCTTCGCCTTTTGATGAGACCGATATTCTTTTTGCTCCAGGTTTTGCTTCCTTTTTTGTTAGTTCCTTTTGGATTAATATAGCACCCGACAGCTCTGCTTCTTCTCTCTCAAAATCTAAGGGGTTTCCATATTCCTTCCTGTATTCAACTCCTGTTCTTATCATCTCTTCCATTGACTGATCCAAGCCCTTTGCGACCATTGTGTCTTCAACAATTTCAAAGCGGGTGGTCGATTTAATTACTTCTACACGCTCCCCGACATACGCTTCTAACTGTCTTCTTGTATAAGACTTAAGCTTTTCCCGCTCCGATGGAGGAAGCAAATGATAGCTCTTATAGTCTCTTTCATCAAAAGATGGATTGTAGACTAACCTTCTTTCTTCCCCAAAATTTGGCTTATATGCTCTTCTTTCTATCATCTGCTTCTCCAGATAACTTCTTTTTTCTTCTCTTTTTTGTTAACAAGTCTTGCATACACGAACAGAAGATCGGAGAGTCTATTTAGATAAATCAATATATCTTTGTTAACGCTTTCCTTTTCACTTAAGGCAACCACTCTTCTTTCTGCTCTTCTTGCTAATGTTCTTGCAAAATGAAGTTTTGAGCCTGATTTTGACCCAGAAGGAAGAATGAAGTTCTCAAGAACTGGCAGTTTTTTTGATAATGCGTCTATCTCTTGTTCAAAACTCTGAACACGAGAAGTTAAAAAATCTGATAGTTTCGTATCTTTATTTTTAGCAATAGATGAAACTGCAGAGCCGATTTCAAACAAATCATTTTGAATACTAGTCAGCCTTAATCTTAATTTCTTGTCTCTAAGATCGGAAATAACAACTCCTAAGAAACTATTCAACTCATCTATTGTTCCGTATGCTTCTACCCGCAGTGATGCCTTGGAGACCGTTTTCCCTCCGTATAATGAAGTTTTTCCTTTATCCCCAAACTTTGTATATATAGACATAAAAAAACTCCTCGTTCCCGAGAAGCTTAATAATTTCCTGGTCCCGGGAACTGCATAAGGTGGTTTTCCGACTTTACGGTAGCGGCACTGTGGAGGAATTACACCTCGCTTACCCTTTCCTTATTGATACTTTTATTAACAGGTTGGACAACACATAATTAACATTCCGAATATCCGCATGCGTAACATTTTTTACAACCTTCTTCATATGCAAGAGATGCTGCCCCGCAGTCTGGGCAAATATCGTAAAGTCCTGTTTGTACTCCTGCTGCTACGAGCTCTCCTGTTGGACTTGAAGCAAGGGTTAATTGCTCAAGCTTTACAACTTCCTGTTTCAGCTCAACTCCAGAATCGGGGGGTAGAATGTGAGATTCTTCTGCTTTAATCGTATTGCCGTTTGTATGTCCGTTTGAAAGACCGTTTCCGTTTGTTGAGTGGCCATTTATCAAAACATTTTTGTCTTCTACCACTCCGTTAACCCTAAATTCAAAGTGCCTCGACAAAACTTTTGCTACTGCATCAGGCAGCGAGCGTACCCGGTTTTCTCCAAATCCAACGCTTCTTGCGCCACCTATTCCAATAAGCTGGGCGACAACCTGTCTTACTCTTTCCCTTGGAGAAAGTAGTCCGTTTAATCTTAGGTTGAGAGATATCATTCTTCCTAAAGCATCTGCCATTGCCGCTACATCGGACCCCGATTTTCCAACTGTTATAAATACTTCGAAGGGCTCTTTTGAAGTATTGTGGTTAATTGTTATATAAGTTTTGCCAACGGGAGTTTCGGTTCCGTAAGTGACTCCTTCAACCACCATTGGCCTTGGAATAACCGGCACTTGTGGGATTTGAACAACTTCTGCTTTAACTTCATCTTTTTTATCTTCTTTTCTTGACAGCACCCCTTCCCTGCTTCCATCTCTCATATAGGTTATACCTTTAAGCCCACTGTCATATGCCATTGTGTAGAGTTTTTTTACATCCTCTACTGTATGTGCATTTGGCGCATTAACGGTTTTTGAAATTGAACTATCAATGTAGTCTTGGGCAACCGCTTGAACTTTGACATGTTCTTCGGGGGTCAAATCATTTGCCGACACAAAAAAGTTAGGTTTTTCTGCGCCTGCATTCTCTTTTTTCCATTCTTCAAATAGCGGATGGTACATTAAATGCTCACCGAGTCTATCCCGTCTTATAAATTCAAACTCATAAACCGGCTCAACTCCGGATGATACTCCCGAAATAAGGGATGTCGTTCCAGTTGGTGCAATAGTTAAAAGGACCGCATTTCTTATTCCTTGTTTGTAGATTTTCTTTCTTATATCCTCCGGCAGTTTCTGGATATGATATCCTTTTTGATATAAATCTTTCTTGTATTTAGGAAAGCTTCCTTTCTCAATAGCAATATCGGAAGAAGCAATGTAAGCATTGTCTCTTAATGTTTTGAATATTTTCTCAATTACGGGAAGACTTTCTTCCGAGCCATATTTCATCTTCATTTTTATTAATGCATCGGCAAGCCCTAATATTCCAAGCCCAGTTCTTCTAATGTCCTTTGCCACTCTTTCATTTTCTTTATAAAAATAGTATGTTTCATCAATTACGTTATCCAAAAATCTCATCGCAACTCTTACGTCTTTTCCAAAATTTCCATAATCAAAGACTCCTTTTTTGTTTACATATGCAGCCAAATTCATTGCTCCTAGGTTACATACTGCCCACGGAGAAAGAGGCTGTTCACCGCAAGGATTTGTGGCAGAAAGCCTCTCGAAATACCAAGTGTTGCTTCTTTTGTTGCTTCTATCCAAAAAGTGAAGTCCCGGCTCGGCAGACCTCCAAGCCGCCGTACATATTAAATCCCACAAGTATTTTGCTTTAACAGTTTTATAAACCTTAAGCTTACCGCCTGCTTTTTTCCATTCTTCAACGTCGCCTTTCCACTTTTTGTCATATTTTTTATCGTCCAAATCAGGGAAAACGAGCTGCCAATCGCCGTCTTTTTTAACAGCGTCCATAAATGCATCTGACACACAAACCGAAAGATTTGCTCCGTTTATTTTGCTTAAGTCTTGTTTTACAGTTATAAACTCCTCGATATCCGGATGCCAATCATGAAGCATCAACATCAGGGCACCACGTCTACTTCCACCTTGCTGTACAATATCTTTCGTCGCCAAAGAATATAATTCTGCCCAGTTCATCGGACCCGAAGAAAATCCGTTTACTTTTTTTACTCTTGCGCCTCGGGGACGCAACGAGGAAAGGTTAAGTCCAACACCACCTGCTCTTGCCATAATTTCAATCATTTGCGTGAGATTTTCCATTATTCCACCCCTACTATCCGGAGGGTTTGGAATTACGAAACAATTAAAGTAAGAAACATCATAGCCAGTTCCCGCGCCTGAGAGTATTCGGCCTCCCGGAAGGAACTTAAAATCATACATTGCTTCAAAAAACTTCTTTTCCCACTTTTTACGGTTCTTTACTTTTTCGACACTGGCAATAGCGCGAGCCACTCTCCTCCACATCTCATCAGGAGTTTTTTCCAGAGGATTTCCAGCAGTATCTTTTAATGAATACCTGTCTAAAAATACTTTTTGTCTTACGCCATCTAATTTCATAATTTGTCTTTCTTAATTGATAAGCCTTTTTACTTCTTTTTCAAAATCTTCAACGTCTACGAAGTTTTTAAACACACTTGAAAATCTTATATAAGCCACTTTGTCTAATTTTTTAAGTCTTGCTGCTACCATATTGCCTATTTTTTTACTTTCCACTTCAACTCCTGTTTCTCCTCTTAGTTCCATTTCGATATCTGTTACTATTTGCTCTATTACATCAAGAGGAATTTTTGTCTTTTCGCAAGAGCGTATTATTCCTCTTTTTAATTTATCTCTATCAAATTGTTCCCGTCTTCCGTCCTTTTTAATTACTATTAAATTTATATTTTCAATTCTCTCGTAAGTCGTAAACCTTTTATTGCATTGTCCACACTCGCGTCTTCTTCTTATAGTCTCTAAGTCTTCACTGTCTCTTGTTTCTACTACTTCTGTATCTGTTAATCCGCAATATGGACACTTCATACATTAATCACTAGATTTAGTGTTAGAAAAAGCATATGGCACTACATTTACCCTGTCAACTATTAATATATATATCAAATAAGGTCAATTTGAAATTTAGCCTCAAAATATAATTTGTGGAAATAATTTTTAGATAAATTTTAAAACTCACCGATTTTTTGTGAACAGTTTATAAAATGTCTAAAAAATTCTGTATAAAAAAAATGCTCTATTGGGGCAGTTTAAGCTGGTTAATCGGACTTTATTATTTCCAATCTTTCCTGAAAATCATGTGCCCTTGCTTCTAAAAATCTAAGATTTAAAAGCGTATCCCCTTTTTGTTCCGATTGCATTTCCCGAATTACAAACTGGTGTTTTTTAGAAGCGGTAATCATTTTATCTAAAAGTTGTTCTACATTTTCACCTTTTTTCTTTGCTTTAAAAATGTTAGAAATTGCGTCGTCAAAATAATTTCCGCTTTTGGAAAGAGTTGTGATAGCTAGATCATCTTTTGCTTTTTCCAACAGTGCTTTTCCAGCTCCCAATCTTTTATCCGCCTGTAATAAATCAAACTCCGCTTTTTTCATTTCATCTCTTATCAAAAATTTTAAGATATTATCCCGTATTGCTTTTAAATAATATAAAGGGTTGTCGGGCAAGAGACCGGGATAGACAAGTTCGTATTCAACTTTAGGAAGTGCAGAAGACGTTGATACGGTTTGGGCCAAAGATTTACTAAAGAATGATGAAATTAAGACGAGCAGTAAAACGATTAAAATTCTTCTAAGCATGTTAGGATTATAGCACTTTTTTTAAGAGGCAGAATATTTTTTACCAACCATTATTACTTCTTCAACTAATCTGTTCGCATATCCGTATTCGTTGTCATACCAGGCTATAACCTTAACCATATTTCCTATTACTTGAGTCAGCGATAAATCGACAATGGATGAATAAGAACTTCCAATAATGTCAGACGATACAATTGGGTCATCTGTTACAGTTAAAATGCCTTCAAATGCGGCGAGCTTACTCGCATTTCGCAGTGCGCTGTTTATTTCCTCTTTGGTCGTCTCTTTCTTAAGAATAAAGGTAAAGTCAGAAAGAGAACCAACGGGTACAGGGACTCGAATCGCAAGTCCGTTGAACAAACCTTTAAGCTCCGGCAAAGCTTCTGTTGCAGCAATTGTTGCACCTGTTGAGGTTGGAATTATATTTTGCGAAGCAGCCCTTGCACGTCTGTAGTCTTTATGTCCACCATCTTGGAGCTCTTGGTCTGAAGTAAACCCATGAATTGTCGTCATCATTGCCTTCTCCACCCCGAAGCTGTCTACCATTACTTTTGCAACAGGAGTTATGCAATTTGTTGTACAGGACGCATTTGAAATTGCATTTTCTCCTTTGTATTCTTTGTCATTTACAGACAAAACATAAGTTGGAATGCTACCCTCTTTAACCGGGGCTGACAAAACTACAGACTTTGCCCCCGCCCCTAAGTGTTTTTTTAATCCTTCTTCATCGGTAAACTTTCCCGTTGATTCGATTACGACATCCACACTTAAATCTTTCCAGGGTAAAAGGGTTGGGTCTTTTTGCGAAAAAACAGGAATTTTTTTATTGTTAAGAGCAATATAGCCAATCAAGTCCTGATGTGTTGAGTTTTTCTCTTTTTCCGCATATGAAACGTCCAGTGCATAAATCGGGCCGTAGCTTGTATCGTATTTTAAAAGATACATCCAACCCTTTATATCAGTTGAACTTCCTGCGTTTATTGCAACGACATCAATTTGATCCGAATACTTTTCCAAAATTACCCTATGTGCAACTCTTCCGATTCTTCCATAACCATTTATTGCAAGTCTTACCATAAATTTAGTATAACAGAGGGATTAAAAATGGGACAAGGGGAAAACAAATTATTGAGTTTTTAATTCATCTCTAACTCTCATTAAAGCTTTACCCATATGATTTGCTCCCCTTCCGTCTTTCCCGCTTCCCCAGAAATCATCATTTGGATTCTCCTCGACAATTTCTTTGTCGCCCGTTTTCATTAATGCATCTTTTACTTCTTCGTGTTGCATAACTTTTTCTCTCAAGAGTTCGTACATAATGTTTAATTTTATGCGTGACCAGTCTTCTCTTTTCCCTGGACGCGATCTCCCGATATTAAATGCCATTAGGGGACTTTGCGCATTTCTAACTTCTTCTCGCGTGGGCTCGTCTAAGAACTTTTGAGTTTGAAAAGCGTGTTCTAAAGTGGGATATTCAACTCCTTTATAAACTAACTTGTGGGGAGAGAAGTTTGAAAATAAAAAATAGGATGTTTCGTAATGTGGAATCTTTATCATTTTTCTAAAACTTCTATTCCCGGAAGTTTAATACCAGCTAAAAATTCCAGCATTGCGCCTCCGCCCGTTGAAACAAATTTGAATTTTTTAAGTAGTCCTTCTTTTCTTAAAAACTCAATAGTTTCCCCTCCTCCTACTATTGTATAAACATTTGCGTTTGCAACTGCTTTTGCGATTTCGCGAGTTCCCAAGTCAAAACATTTTTCAAATTCCCCCATTGGTCCGTTCCAGACAATTG
This sequence comes from Candidatus Levybacteria bacterium RIFCSPHIGHO2_01_FULL_37_17, assembly GCA_001782035.1. Lineage (GTDB taxonomy): Bacteria > Patescibacteriota > Microgenomatia > Levybacterales > UBA12049 > 01-FULL-36-15b. The sequence goes on from MFNL01000001.1 coordinate 46,159, forward strand.
TTTTAGAAGAATTTATTACCTGAATAAAGTTCTGAATTGAAACCTCTGAAATATCTTCCTTATCAGAGGTTAAATCAGCTACAAAAAGTATTGATTTTTTTCCAGCTAGCTTTTCGTGAGCTACTTTTGCAAGTTCCCTTGTATGTTCCGCAATTTCTCCTCCAACCAAAACATAATCCGCCAAGTGGTGCATTTTTTCAACTAAGAGGAGTTTTGTTTCGATTTTTGCACCACCTATTATAATAGTTAGCGGACGAACAGGATCGTTGAGAATTTTTGAAAGCTCCTCTACTTCTTTTTGAAGTCTAAGCCCTGCATAAGATGGAAGAAATTGCGTTATTGAACTTACAGACGCATGTGCTCTATGAGAAACGGCAAAAGCATCATTTACATAAAGGTCGGCGCAAGAAGCGAGTTTTTTAGCAAAATCTTCATTGTTTTCTTCCTCTTCTTTAAAAAATCGAAGATTCTCAAGTAGCACTATTTTTTCTGCAACTTGGAAACCATCAAAATCTTCTATTTTAATTTCTTTAGTTTCCCATTCGAAATTTTTTGAAAACCAATCTGCTACAATTTTTAAACTATACTTTTCATCCTTGCCGGCTGGCCGCCCAAGGTGACCAAGTATTATTATTTCTTGTGCTTTTTGCAGGAGATAGTCTATTGTTTCCAATGAGGATTCAAGTCTTGAGTCATCATTTATTTCCCCATTTTCAACTGGCACATCCAAATCAAGTCTGAGAAGAATTTTTTTTCCTTCTAAGTCTGCGACTTGAATTTTTTTCAAATTAATCATTAGTCTGTAAATTCCTGGCAATACATTTGGCCGTATACTCCTCCGTCTATTGCACCAATTCCCACTTTTCCAAAATCCTTTGACAAAATATTTGCTTTATGGCCTTCGCTGTTCATAAGCCCTTGCATTGCCAGCTCAACATTTGGAGCCAGGGCAAGGTTTTCTCCGGCAAACTTAAAGTTTACATCTGCTGCAACCATTCTATCAAAAGGCGAAAGACCCTCGGGGGTGTAATGGGAAAAATATCCTCGTCTAAACATGTCGCTACAATGTGCGCGACCAACTTTTGCAAGTTGTTCTGAAAAGGAGAGAATGGAAAGCCCTTGAGAAGAACGCTCCATGTTTACTTTGGCAAACATTTCTTGCTCTGCGGCGTAATCAACGCTGATATTTTCTGCTTTAAAGTTAAGTCCTACACTTTGATCAGATTGTGGCTCGACTGTAAGAAAAGATAGCGTATCGTTTACAGCCCCTCCGAAAACTTCATTTAAACCATGTGCAAAAACCTGTGTATTTGAAACTAAAACATTGCCAAACCTTGAATCTGTAACCGAATTTTTTAAAAAGACCGAAAAAGGAAGCGCTATTATAAGACTTAATATAAAAGCGGAAAGAACCAAACCGGATAATACTCCCGGAAATACTCCTAGTAGTTTTTCGAAAGGCAAAAGCTTGCTTAAATTCGGGTTGGATTTCATAAAGGCAGGGAAAGAGAAAAAAATCTTCTTGAGTACCACGCTAAATATAATTTCAAACATTATTGCGGCAATTAAAAAACCTAAGGCGTTTGCAAAACCCTGCGGAATACTAAAAACTTGAACTAAAACTTCAGAAAGCCTGCTGTAAAAAGCAAGACCAAAAACAAATGAGAGAACAAAACTGATAAAGTCCACAAAAGAGGCAAAAAAACCTAAAAAGTAACCTTCAATCGCATAAATCGTTACTATTACAAGCAGAATGAAGTCAATCCAATTGAGGCCAAAATAACTTACGTCCACTTAATTATTATAGTACACACTATTAAATGGCTCAAGCCAAATATGGTATCATTGTGAATGTGAAAAAGAGCAACTTTTCTTATTATTTAACTAGGGTTAAAGGTTTTCCAAGAATTCATTTAATCGCAGCTGCTTTGTGCTTGATTTTCCTTGGGGCATTTTACTTCTATATATTAAAAGACCTGCCTCTTCCTACAAATCTGTCTTCTTCATCAAACCCAGAGACGACTTTAATTTATGATAGAGATGGAAAGATTTTATACAATATCTACGACAAGCGAAACCAAATATCTATTCCACTTGCTTCTATGCCCAAACATTTAAAGGAAGCGACACTTTCTATAGAAGATAAAAATTTTTACCACCATGGAGCTATTGATTTAAGGGGAATGACAAGAGCAGCAATATCAATTGTTTTCAGGCAGCAAATACAAGGCGGCTCAACTCTAACCCAGCAGCTTGTAAAAAACAGCCTTCTTACCCAGGAAAGAACAATCCCCCGCAAAATTAAAGAGATCCTTCTTTCTTTTGCTACAGAATTTCTCTACACAAAAGACCAGATTTTGGAAATGTATTTAAACCAGACTCCTTACGGAGGCCTGGCTTATGGAGTTGAGGCGGCCGCAGATACTTACTTTGGAAAACACGCGAAAGACTTAACTCTGTCTGAGGCTGCACTTATTGTAGGGCTTCCGCAATCCCCAACCCGTTATTCTCCTTTTGGGGCCCGTCCTGAGCTTGCAAAAGCAAGACAACTTGAGGTGCTGAAGAATATGGAAGAAGCAGGATATATAACATCTGCGCAGAGACAAAAAGCAGAGGGCGAAAAATTAAATTATAAAACTATTGCAACGGAAATTAAGGCACCGCATTTTGTTTTGTATATAAAAGATTTGTTGATTGAAAAATATGGCGAAAAGGTAGTAGAAGAGGGAGGATTAAAAGTTACAACGAGTCTCGATTTGACAATCCAAACTGCGGCAGAAGCCTCTGTTTCTGCACAAATTGACAGCCTCCCAAAATTCTACCACGTAACAAACGGTGCTGCTTTGGTCACAAATCCTTCAACTGGTGAAATTCTTGCAATGGTTGGAAGCAAAGATTATTTTGATAGCGAAATTGACGGAAATGTAAATTTAACAACTTCGCTAAGACAGCCAGGCTCATCTATAAAACCTATAAATTATGCTGTTGGTCTTATAAAAGGCTATAGCGCATCAACTGCTTTTGTAGACCAGGCCACCTGTTTTTCAAACCAGGGAGGAAGAAACTACTGTCCGAAAAACTATGACAACCAATGGCATGGTCTAACTCAAGTTAGATATGCCCTTGCAAACTCATACAATATTCCGGCTGTTAAAATGCTCAAAACCAACACAATTCCTTCTATGATTGCAACCGCATCTGCTATGGGAATAACAACTTTTGAGGATGCCTCAAATTATGGGCTTTCTCTAACTTTAGGGGGAGGAGAAGTGAGAATGACCGAAATGGCAACAGCATTCGGAGTTTTTGCAAACGGCGGGTATAGAATAAACCTCCACCCAATACTTAAAGTGGTTGATAAAAAAGGGAAAGTTTTAGAGGAGTACTCATCCCCCAAGAGTCCGATTTTTGGCAAAAAAATAATTGAGAGCGGAGTTGCTTTTATAATTTCAGATATTCTTTCTGATAATGGAGCAAGAACTGCCGCTTTTGGACCAAATTCACAGCTTAGAATAGATGGGAAAACGGTATCAGTCAAAACAGGTACTACAAACGACTATAAAGATAATTGGACAATAGGCTATACACCTTCATTTTTAGTTGCGACTTGGGTCGGGAATTTCGACAATACTGCGATGAGCGGGGTTGTATCTGGAGTAACAGGAGCAGCCCCCATTTGGAACGATATAATGTCGTATGTTTTAGCAGGAAAGCCTGATGAACCTCCTTCAAGACCTGCCTCCATTGTTCAAAAACGGGTTTGTCAAGACACTGGGGTTGTTGCATCTCTTGAGCAAGGTAAAGAGTGTGCAACAAGACTTGAGTACTTTATAAAAGGAACAGAAGGCGAGAAAAGTCCAATTACTCAACAGGATATATTTATTAAAAAAGGTTCGGAAGATATTCCTGCCCTAGATGACACAACAGACATTGAGGCTAAAAGCTTTTTGCTTTATGTTGACCCGACCGGGGATAAATATTGTCTAAATTGCAAAAATCCCGGAGGAATTCCTACTGTAAAATCATCTCCTACTCCAAGCCCTACTCCTTCTCCCTAGTTTTGCCTCTTTTCAAAATACTACACCTATAGTATAATCCAAAAAACTCCTCATAAATATATGAAGTTTTTAGTTGATTTAATTAATGGGTTATTGTATTTATTCTCGGCAGTTGGGAATTTTGTGCTGTTTTACCTTAACCTCTTTTTGTGGATATTATTAAGGCTGACTAGCCTTGCCAAAGAAATCGTTGTAAAAGCACATACAAGTTCTTTGCAGAAATATAGAGGCGTTAAGGAGGCAGTGGCTTACGGTTGGCAGAATTTAGACAAAAAAGGAAAGCTTGCGACATTCCGGTTTTTTTTATCCTATAAGTCTTTCGGGGGAAAGCTTTCCGTAAAGGAGACAAAGAAACAAAGACCGAAAAAAAAGATAAATTCAGTAACTATATATCCCGCCCCAAAAAATATTTTCTTAAAGCTAAGATATTTTGTTTTTGGCTTTTTAATATGCTTTGTTTTTATAATGATTCCTTTAACTCTTTATTTTTTGGTAAACAGCCTACCCAATCCGAAAAGCTTACAAAATAGAGAGATACCCCAAACAACAAAAATTTATGATAGAAATAGAAAGCTTTTATATCAAATATACGCAAATGAAAACAGAACCCTAGTTCCCCTTTCTCAAATTCCCAAAAATTTAATTAATGCAACGATTGCAATAGAGGATAAGGATTTTTATAAAAATCCGGGCTTTGATGTTGCAGCAATTGCAAGAGCGGCAATTGCAGATTTATCGGGAAAACCGATTCAGGGTGGATCAACAATAACCCAACAGTTAATAAAATCAAGCCTTCTAAATCCTGAGGTAACTATTACTAGAAAAATAAAAGAAATTATTCTTGCCTTCTGGGCCGAGAGACTTTACAGTAAAAACGAGATTCTCGAAATGTATTTCAATCAAGTGCCATACGGCGGAACAGCCTGGGGAGTCGAAGCTGCGTCTGAGACATATTTTGGGAAAAATGTAAAAGATTTAACCATCGCTGAAGCCGCTTTTCTTGCCGGAATGCCTCAAGCGCCTACCACTTATTCTCCCTACGGACAAAATCCTAATTTATGGAAGAGAAGACAAACAGATGTTCTTAAAAGAATGAGAGATTTGAAATATATAGACCAGCAAAAGATGGAGGAAGCCTTAGGCGAGGAGCTTTCCTTCAAATCACCACGGACTCCAATATATGCACCTCATTTTGTCATGTACGTTAAGGATTTGCTTGTGCAAAAGTACGGTCTTCCTCTGGTTGAAAAAGGGGGATTAAATGTTATAACGACTCTTGATTTAAATACTCAAAATATGGCCCAAAATATCGTCACAGCAGAGGTTGACAATGATTGGTATTTAAACCTGACAAACGGTGCAGCTTTGGTCACAAATCCTTCAACTGGTGAAATTTTAGCAATGGTTGGCTCAAAAGACTACAATGACCTAAATGGCGGAAATGTTAATTTAACAACTGCACTAAGACAACCAGGCTCATCTATTAAGGTCGTGACCTACTCAGCGGCACTTGAAAACGGATTTACCGCAGCGACAATTCTTGATGATTCTCCTGTTGTATATCAGATCCCGGGTTCGGTACCTTATGCACCTGTTAACTATGATGGCGGATTCAAAGGCAAAATTCCGCTTAGAATTGCATTTGCAAATTCACTGAACGTTCCTGCTGTAAAAACCTTGGCTAAAATAGGAATTTCTACAATGGTTGATACTGCTAAGAAAATGGGAATAACGACCTGGAAATCACCTCAAAATTACGGTCTTTCACTTACTCTTGGCGCAGCAGAAGTAAAAATGACAGAACTTTCAACAGTTTATGGAACCATTGCAAATTCAGGAGAACGAATTGACTTAAATCCGTTTCTCAAAGTAACAAACAGAAATGGCGAGATTTTTTACCAAAGCGAAGAACCGATAGGAAAAAAAGTGATTGACGAAGGAGTCGCCTACATTATTTCAAATATTTTAGCTGATAATGCTGCTCGGTCTTTAGAGTTTGGCACCAATTCTCCCCTAAATATTCCCGGGCATGTTGTATCTGTAAAAACAGGGACAACTGACAATAAAAGAGACAACTGGACTGTTGGATTTACACCCAATTTACTTGTTGCAGTTTGGGTTGGAAACAATGACAATTCCCCTATGAGTCAGCATCTTGCATCCGGAATAACAGGTGCTGCTCCAATCTGGAATAAGATAATTACAAATCTGCTTTCAGACCAAAAAAGTGTTGCAACGGCTACGCCTTCAAATCTGATTTTAAAAAGATGTGGTGGAAGAATTGAATATTTTATAAAAGGGACTGAGAATTTATCAAACTGCGCTTTTTCTGCAACTCCGTCAGCTGCCCCTATCTAGATTCAAGAATTTTTAATAGATTTTTATATGCCTCAAGTGGATTTTCGTCAAAAATATAACTCGTTGTAACAAACCTTTCCGCACCCTTCTCTGCAAGTTTCAGTATATTTTCATCGTTTACGCCGCCGTCTATTTCTATGGGAATAAAAGTTTTTGCAGACAGAGAGCTTATTTTTTCAAATACTTTATCTTGAAGTTTTTGTCCAGAATCTCCTGCTTTGGTTCCCATAAGAAGAATACAATCTAAATCTTCCATATTGATCTTTACAAAATCTATTTCTGTATCTATATCAAGCGCAAGTCCTACTTCTCCCAAAAGTTGCCCTTTTGCCACAAACTCTTCTATATTTTCCATTTTTTCAACGTGTCCAATAAATCTTTTAAAACCAGCCTCAGCAAACGGTTCTAAAAATTTAAGCGGGTTAGAAACCATTAAATGGGCTTCTAAAAAGAGCTCATCTGCGTATTTTGAGAATGGTTTTGGGTCTAAAAAAGTTTGGTTTGGGGAAAACTGTCCGTCAATTATATCAATGTGGATTGTCTTATTTAATATCCTAGCGGTTTCAATTTTTTTCTCAATTTCAGTCCAATTTTTTTCTAAAATTCCAGGAATAATTCTATCCATTTTCAATTTCTTTAATTTTATCTATTCTTCTTTTATGTCTTTCTTCATTTGAAAATGGTGTTTCCAAAAATACTTTGACAAGTTCTATTGCTTTTTGTTCATCGACGAATTGCGAACCCAAAGCTAGCAAGTTAGCATCGTTATCTTGTCTTGCGAGCTTAACATTCTCTGCACTGAATCCTAAAATTGCTCTAACGTTTTTAAACTTATTTGCGACTATTTCTTCTCCGCTTCCCGATTTACCAAAGACTATTGCTTTAGAATCTGGATTCTCTGAAACTTTTTTTGCAGCAACGGAAATAAAATCGGGATAATCGTCGTTGTTGTCTTCTGCGTAATCTCCGCAATCCTCTATTTCATAACCCTGCTTATAAAGGTAAGCTGCAATTTCTTTCTTTAAAGAAAACCCTGCGTGGTCGGAGGCTAAATAAATCTTCATTACTTACCTATTATAACAAGAGCGTCAGAGGAAAAACCATTGGAAAGGTTTGCGGATGTGCTTCCAACGGTATAGGTAAAACCCAAATCTTTTTTCAAAAGATTTAGAAATTCACTCTTACCTGATTTAACCAGTATGGATACATTTGCATATTCGAAATTATCGGCATTTCCTGTTCCAACAACATTATATCCAAGGTTTTTTAACGTATCTGAGCCTTTTGATGCCACCCCTGATTCACCACTTCCGTTTTGAACAGTGACAGAAAGCTCGCTTCTGTCAAGCCCTGTTTGTGTATCCACGGGGTTGATTGTGGGCTTTGGAGTTGGGGTATTTGTAGGAGTTGGTGTTGGAGAATCACTTGGGGAAGGAATTGATGTTTCAGTGGGAAAAACTGTGGGGGTTAAAACTTTGGGTTTATCATCTACGCTTTCGTTTGTTGAGCCTAGAATTTTAAAAGCAAAAAATATTAATAAAGCCAAAACGACAAGAGCTAAGTAGATAAATTTTTTGTTTATCTTTCTTTTGGGCGGGGGGAATGTTGGAACCGACTCAAGCGGTGCTTCTTCCATATCCTGCCTTTCAAAGAGAAGGGTATCAAAATTTTTTCCTTTTCGCAAGGTACTATTTAAGATTCTTTGGTATAATAAGAACTCAATGAAAAAAATTTTGCTCTCGTTTTTTTTATCCTTTTTTATAATATTTTTCTCTTTTATAAATGTTCCTCAGGGCTCATCAGATGAGCTAGACGATATCATTAAGCAAATAAATGAGCTAACTAATGCCTTAAACATGTCAATTAGTGCAACAAAGCCGCTTGAAGATCAAGTCAATTCAATAAAAAAAAGAGTCGCTGTAATTGAATCAGACTTAACAGTTAAAGAAAAAAGTATTAACGACGGGTACAAAAACCTGGAAAAACAACAGGAAATTCTAAATGCAACCATCAGGGACTATTACATAAAGAGTTATTATAATTCCCCACTTTTAATTGTTCTTACCACAAATTCTGCATCAGAGCTTACTCAGGTTTTAGGTTATCAAAGAGCAACAGCAGATAGGGACAAAGCATTAATTACTAGCCTAGTTATTTCAATATCAACTCTTGAAGAAAGAAAAAAAGCACTTGAAAGTGAAAAGAAAAGAATAGTTGTAATTAAAGACCAGCTTTCTAAAATCGTGACTGAGGCTAAAGCATATCAAGCAGATCTTTCCGGAAAAATTGCAGCATTATCTGCTAAACAGCAGGAGATTATTAATTCAAGATCAGGAACATTTACGGCAACCATAGGAGACAGTAACCTTGCAGATGATTACAACGCTTCAATTAACGGCTTTAGGGCCTCGGCTCCTGGTGGATATTTTGCAGCATTTTCGTTTGGAGCTTACACGCATAGAAAAGGGATGAGCCAGTATGGAGCAAGGGGTAGGGCAATGAATGGACAAACTGCAAACCAAATTCTTTCAAAATATTATGGGAAAGAACCAGTAAGTAAGGATACAGGCGGCGATATAAGCGTTTCCGGTTTTGGATCGATGAATTTTGAAGACAGGTATTTAATGGGTATTGCCGAAATGCCTTCAACTTGGCACCCTGAAGCACTAAAAGCTCAAGCAATCGCTGCAAGAACTTATGCTTATAGATATAAGGTCGAGGGGAAAGAAATATGCACAACTGAAGCGTGTCAGGTGTTTTCATCTTCAAAAGCAGACAACACACCGCAGACTTGGCGCGATGCAGTAAATGCAACCCGAGGACAAGTGCTTGAAGACGTTGTAACTTACTATGCATCAACACATGGAGGCTACACCACAACAACTGGTTGGGACACAACTGATAACTCCGGTGGTTCCAATTTCATAGACAAAGCATGGGACGCAAAAGGAGGTTCTCCCTGGCTATATAAAGCTTGGTACACGCAAGGATACAGTACAAGTTCTGACAAATGCGGCAGGTCTAATCCGTGGCTGTCTCCGGAGGAAATGGCAGACATAGTTAATGCGGCAATTGCTCTTAGAACTGGCGGTATTGATACTTCAAGAATCACTCCTGTTACAACTTCGTGTTGGGGAGGAAACCCCTACTCTATGGATGAGCTGAGGAATTTGGTTTCTGGAAATGGTGGTATATCGCAAGCTACGTCTGTTTCTGTTTCACAAGGAGATGGAACTACCAGCAATGTTACAATAAATGGAATAAATTTTAGCGGTTCTGAATTTAAAAAAGCATTTAACTTAAGAGCGCCCGGAAGACTTTCTATTCCACAGTCAGGCTTTGCTTTTTATAACATCGAGAAAAAGTAATTGCACCCCAGATGTATAATGTACTAAATTGAAAGTATGGCAGATATTTTTGTAGCTTCCAGGGAAGAAAAGAACGCTCCTGTACCTAAAATTTCTTCTGATAAAATTGAGGCCGAAAAGAGCACTTTTGACGATAAGGTGCATTTGTTCTCCTCTTTCAGCCTAAATCCTACGGATGTTTCTTTTGAAAATCAGGAAAAAGACGAAAAAATACTTTTGTTTGTAAGAAAATCAAAAATTCTAAACCTTAAATGGATAGGAGTAGCTATCGGCTTGACTGTAGCGCCTCTTTTTATAATCTTTCTGATTGATTGGACTTTACTGCTGGGTCTTGTCTCTTTTAAATACGTCTTTTATTTTGCAGCTTTATATTTTCTTGTGGTTGTAGCATATGCGTATGTAAATTTTATTACTTGGTATTTCAATATTGCATTAATTACCAATTTAAGAGTTATTGACGTTGATTTTGCAGGATTAATTTATAAAAATATAGCAATAACAAAATTAAGCTTGGTGCAGGACGTTAGCTCTACCCAGGTGGGAGTAGTTAGAAATATGTTTAATTACGGGGATATTTTGGTCCAAACAGCAGGGAATGTCGACAATTTTATTTTTGAGGCGGCGCCCAATCCTGAAAAGGCATCAAGAATTATTGAAAATTTAATAGGAAAGCATGGAACTGTTTAACTTTAACTATAGCAATATACTACTTTTTTCAACAAAAATTGTGTTTATTGTTCTTAATTTATTATTTTTAGCCTTTTTGCTCGTTGTTTATCGACAATTTAACAACATGAATACCATTGTGCACGACATGCAAGACACCCCAATTCTTAAATCAACAATAATTACAATCTTGCTTATTGCCATTTCGCTTTTATTGACAAGCCTTGTTATACTATAGAGGATAAAATAGAGCAAATGACTACATCAAATCTTAGCTTTGCCAAGATAGTTGCAAACCCTTCCGCTTTAGGATGGTCTCAAGTTTATTCCGCAGGCAAACTTTTTGCGGCCATTTCGCTTGAAAAAAGCGAAGAGGGGCAAGAAAAAGATTACTTAAATGTCTTAGGAAAAGAAATTTTAAGCACGCTTGAGCAAGAATTTTTTACCCTTGAAACCAAAGACCAGGAATCGATAAGAACAGCAGTTATGTCCACTGCTCAAAAAATTCCCGCGGGTATAAAAGTATCTTTTATATCCGGGGCAGTTGTTGGCAATGTTTTATACTTATATATTTTAGGCTCTGGTAAGGTAGAAATAAAAAGAGGACAAACTTTAGGCACTCTTTTGGAGGCAAAAGAAGATGAAGGTAAAGAGTTAAAGGAGGCATCGGGATTTTTACAAGACAAAGATATTGTAATTCTTGAAACTAAAGCATTCGCAGATGAAATAAATGAGTCGACGCTTCTTGAGTTTTTAGAAAAACCATCAATTGAGGAGGCTTCGGAAAATCTTGCTCCCTTAATTCATGAAAAAGAAAACCCACTTGTGTCCTCAATTTTAGTCTTGTATAAAGAGGGCGAAGAAAACAAGGAGGAAGAGGCAATTGTTGCGCCCCTCGAAGAGCAGAAAAAAGCTGAAGAACAAAAAGAGGAAGAAAAACAACCAGATGAAGCAGAGGCAAGATCACAAACTTCCTCCTCAGTTTTTCCAAATCTAAGAAGACCTACTTTTAATCGCTCATTTAGAATTAAGGGAACAAGAAATTTAGTAATTCTCCTAATTATTGTGGTTCTTATTATTTTTGCAGCAAGCGTACTATTTGCAGTAAAAAAACAGGAAAATGATAAATTAATCGCAGCCTTTAATTCCGTTTATCCTGCAGCCGAGAAAAAATATAACGAGGGCGAAAGCTTAGTGGACCTAAACTCATCCTTGGCAAGAGACAGCTTTCTTGAAGCAAAAAAAATACTTGACGATGGAAAGTCTACATTTCCAAGCGGCTCAAGCCAATTGAAACAGATCGAAGCACTTCTTTCCAAAGTTAATTCTGCAATTGAAGACAGCGCTAAGGCAAATATGAAAGAGGCTACCGAAGTGGCGGAATCTGAAAGTTTTTATTTAGCTACTGTAAAGGGTACAAAAGCGCTTGCTTTTGCAAAAGATGATAAAAATGTCTATTACATAACTTCGACTGGAATATTTTCCCTGCCTAACGGATCCAGCACCGAAAAAGAATTGGTTAAAAACGACAGCGACTGGTCAAGTGTTGGAGGCTTATCAATATATAATACAAGCCCTTATGTGGTTGACAAAAGCAACGACCAAATTCTTAAGTTTTTAAACACAGGAAGTGCTTATCAAAAGTCGGAATATTTAAAAGCAGAAGTTGATTTTGCAAAAGCAGCAGCAATTACTATAGATAATAATATTTACGTGCTCCACTCAGACGGTACGGTTTCAAAATACTTTAAAGGGGAAAAAGTTGATTTTTCATTAAAAGGCTTGGATAAACCACTTAAAGGAGCAACAAGAATTTATTCAAGCCCTGACTTTGATAACATTTATATTCTGGATAAAGGAAATGGTCGAATTGTAGTAGTGGATAAAACGGGAAGTTTTACGGCTCAATATCTGTCTAGCGTTCTGGCAAATGCAGTTGATTTTGAAGTGCTTGAGGCAGACAAAAAGGTATATATATTATCAGGCGAAAAGATTTATAAAATTGACCTCTAATTTACAATTCTCCCCTTTTGTCCTATCATTGAGGGATGAAAATAATAAATAGAAAAGCGTTTTTTGAATACGAAATTCTTGAAACGTTCGAGGCTGGAATTAATTTATTCGGAAATGAGGTAAAATCTGTTCGTCTTGGCAAAGCAGATTTGGCCGGCTCTTTTGTTAAAGTTATTGGTTCAGAAATATATTTGATAAATGCCAAAATTTGGGAGTATCAACCGGGGCAAATAGAAGGATACGATGAAAGAAGGACAAGAAAACTTTTACTGCATAAAAAACAAATTATTTCCTTAAAAAGCAAGGCCGAAGGCTCGAACTTGAATTTAGTTCCAATATCAATGTATTTAAAAAACGGCTTTATAAAAGTCGAGGTTGGGTTAGGAAAAGGCAAGAAAAAGTATGAGAAGAGACAGGCTTTAAAAAGGAAAGATTTACAAAGGGATTTGGAACGCGAACTGGGTTAGGCTTTGACTTTATTGGTAAGAGAAAAGAACGCTATTGCAAAGACAGCAAAAAGAGAAGCAAAAAACATATTCCCTAAAGCATTTGTAATTTGCCCTAAGCCATTAACTAAAACTCCGGACAATCCTCCAAAAACAGAAAAGAGAGCTACTATTAAGATGAATTTTCTTGTGGGTATATTCTTTAGCTTTTTCCAGTATCTTTTAACAAAATATGCAATCAAAGATCCAATTATTATAAATCCTAAAATGTTTCCAAATGAAAAAATTAAATATAGCCAATTCATTGCCTAGTTAATAAACGCAAAAAATGAAAATTAGTAATAAAAAACCCCGCATTTAGCAGGGTTTTATTTGTGGAGATGTCGGGAAGTGATCCCGAGTCCAAGAAGGTATTTTTTCAAACTTCTACAAGCTTATTTTGTTATTTTTTTGATCGCCTTATTCTTTGAAAACAAACATCCATAAATAAGGTCAAGGTTATAAATTCAAAAGAGTTCTAACCATCTACTCTTTCAATTTCTCGACTAAGTTTATGCCCAAAATGTTTCATCGAGAAAAAACATTAAGGACAGCTCAACTAGTTAAGCAAAAGCAAAACGAGTTGGAGCGAATGAAGAGTTTCCTCTATCATTTATATTTTTGACTTAGTTTTACGACTGTGAGTCTCGTCGGCTTGCAGTTTTTAAAGAACTATCTTGTCGATGCATTTGCATCCCCAATGAGCGAATTCTATCATACTGATGCTCTAAAGTCAACAACAACGTCCTATAGCTTGACAATTCCCATACGAAGGGCTATAATCTTTGCTCATGGATATTGAAAGACAAGGTGTAATCTCACGCGTTAGAAATGCTGTAGAAAGCAGGGTTAATCCCAATTGGGAAACCGAGCAAGTTTGGCGAGATTATTTCCATAAGTCAAGATCAATTAGAGAACTCGAAGCAATAGTTACTGATCCTCAAAAAGATCCAGTACACCAGCAAAGAGCATTAGATATTCTACTTGCCCCTGATGTAAATTCACTTGCCTTTCATGCTAATCTTGAATTTTCAACAAGTCCAGTTCGCTTAATTAACCACGAATTTATTACCTCTCTTACAGACACACAGGCAGAGTATGCAGCCGCGATTGTTTCTGGAAATATCAATAGGTTTAGAAGGCAGTCCACATCTGAAGATCGCAACAGAGCATATGAAGCAAGACAAAGAATCGAGGACTATAACCATGTAATTCTTTCGCTTCTCCCAAAGTTGCCTCCAACGCAAGCAGATAAATTGTTTAGTGATTATATAATGATTGATGAAACGCTCTCGGATGAAAGCTTCCATAAATACGAGCCTGTAGAGTTACTTTTGCGAGTCGTTGACTTACCCTCAAAATATAGACTTCGAGCAATCAACTGGATGCACTCAAGAGCCGAGGATCTTAGAATAGAGGGAAAAGAGAAAGAATTACAAGGCTTCTTAAATAGTTATGAAAGGCTATTAGATAGTATCTCTTTCACAGACGATTTGCCAATTCCGCAAGAGGCATTTGAAAACGAAGTGTCTTATTTACTTGGAACTTTTGACAGAAGCTTTTCTGATGGTTGGAATACGCATTACATCTTAAAGCATCTTGGTAGAGATGTAAAACATGCTTTGGTAAGAAGAATTATATTAAACGGTGGAAACTTACATGATGAGAAATCTCTAGTAAAAGAGTTCGAAGAAGACCAAGAACTTGTCGAAGCCATACAAACAAAACTAACCGAGCAAGAGGCTAGAAATCGTTCCTGGGCAGAGCGACAAAGACAGGAACAAGAGACAGAGGCAGCTATTCTTCAGCGAATGAACAAAAAAGAACCCTCTGCAAGCTAATCTCTTGCCAAAGTTAGGCCGAAAACTTGCTTTGCCCCAGCTCGCTTGAGCACATTTGCTGCTTCTTTTAGCGTTGCGCCGGTTGTAACAACATCATCAACAAGAAAAATATTTCTAGCATCTAGCTTCAAGCTTCTAGCATCTAGTTCAAAAGCTCCCTTGATGTTCAATTCGCGTTCTTTCCTTTTGAGCTTGAATTGGTTTTGTGTATCTTTTGTTCGCACAAGTAGATTTTGAGCAGGAATTTTGAATTTTTTAGACAATGCAGTTGATAAAATTTCCGACTGATTATATCCCCTTTTACGCAGCTTAGAACTTGAAAGCGGAATTGGAATAAAAATAAATTCAGATTTTTCTACTAAATTTACAAAATCCTCGTTTTGGATAATGCTCTCTATAAAAAGCTCTGATAGAAAAGTTTTAAGATCCGAAAGATAAGGCTTATACTTAAAGCTGTAAATTAACTTTTGCGCAATTTTGTTGTAAGAAATAGCGCTAAAACAACCATCAATTGAGTATCTATTTATACACCTAGGATGAGTAAGGCTATTATATGTTGGCTTATCGCAAACAAGACACAATTTTTTAACATCAAACGAAATAAAAGTAAAGCAGTTTGAGCATACGTATTCCCCGCTCTTGCCGCAGTTTACGCATCTTTTTGGAAAAATTAAATCAAGTAAATTCATTGCTAACTTAGATAGTAAATGGTAAATTGTAAATAGTAAATATGGTCAAGATTTTCATTTTCCGCCATGGAGAAACATATGATAATAAACATCATGATTTCTCAGGCTGGAGGAATGTCGATTTGGACGAAGCAGGAATAATAGAGGCTCAAAAAATAAGAGACGCACTAAAAGACGAGAATGTAAACAAGGCCTACCAATCAGACCTAATTCGCTCACAAACTACTCTTCAAATTGTTTTGGAGGGACACGAAAATGTCGATATTGTTACTGATACTCGAATTAAAGAAAGAGACTACGGAGACCTAACCGCTCTTAGCAAAGACGAGATAGCATTAAATGATCCAGAAGCTTTTAAGAGTTGGCACAGATCTTATGAAACTCCTCCCCCAAATGGAGAGAGTATAAAAGATGTGGAAGAAAGAGTTTTATCATTTTTAGCAGAAGAGTTACCAAAGTGGAAGGCAAACGACGTAGTTTTTATTTCAGCTCATGGAAACTCAATTAGAGCGATGAGAAGATTTTTTGAGAATATAAGCATAGAAGAAATGTGTTCTTACGAAAATATCCCCGGCAAAATCTACGAATACACTATTTAACTTCCGAGTGTTATAATTATTCCGAGGAGAAGTCGCATAGTTTGGTCCATTGCGAGGGTTTGCTAAACCCTTGAGCCTGAATAAGGCTCGCGTGAGTTCGAATCTCACCTTCTCCGCCATTCATGCAGATTTTAAAAACAATTCACGAGGATTATCTGCGCTCATTAATGTTTGGACTCCAAGACGGAATTGTTTCTACTACGGGAGTGGTTATAGGGATTTCAACCGGGGTCGAAAACAAAGCAATAATAATCCTTGCTGCTTTTGTTGCAATAGCTGTTGAGGCTACTTCTATGGCAGCGGGCCAATATTCTTCTGAAAAAGCAGTTCATCAAATGGATAAGACCGGAAGGCATACAGATAGTCTTGTTTTAGGAGCAATAATTATGTTTTTTGCGTATCTTTTAGGAGGAGCTTTCCCAATACTTCCAATTATATTTTTCCCGCAGGAAATATTTAGAATAATCGCTATTATTTCAGCATTTTTTGGTTTATTTTTAATCGGGTACTTAAAAGGTCAACTTGTTGAACACAGACCGCTACGTTCTGCGATAGAATTATTTATAATTGGCTCTGTTGCAACAATTGTTGGGGTTGTGGTGGGTTACTTGTTTAGAGTTTAGGCGGAAGGTAGAGGATTCGAACCTCTGAGAGCTTTCGCTCACTGGTTTTCAAAACCAGCGCCATGAACCGCTCGGCCAACCTTCCTTGGCTCAATTTTAACATAGGAAAAGCTATTTTAGTAGTTTTCGAGCTTCTTTCCAAACCTTTTTATCCGATGGATAAGTTAGTGTTTGTTCAACCTTTTCTTTTTCTGTCCATTTTACTTGACTCATTTCCCAATCGTGCTTTTTTACGTCCCCTCCGACTGCTTTCATAAGAAAATAATAAACAGTTTTTCTTCTTTTTTCTTCATCCCAAACATACCAATAAGTTATGGGAGTTAACGCTTTTTCAATTTTTGCCTCAACGCCGGTTTCTTCTTTTACTTCACGTATTGCGGCTTCTTCTTTGCCCTCGCCTTTTTTATGGTCGCCAATTAGTCCTTTGGGGAAAACCCAACCTTTGTGTCCTGAATGTTGTCCGAGAAGAATATAAATACTTCCAGCCTCTTTTTTGTGGACTATTCCTCCTGCAGAAAACTCAAATCTCATTTATTCCTTTCGTTGTGGCGGAGAGGGGGAGATTCGAACTCCCGGTCGTCTTACGACGACATTCACTTTCCAAGCGAACGCACTAGACCAGCTATGCGACCTCTCCTTGGTTTTCAATTATAATTAATGTTGACTTATTTCTCAATCTCTCATACAGTTAAATTATGCCCGAACATCACGCAAAACCCCATGAAATTAATGACGTTAAAACTCTTTACGAATGGCAATCTCCCGGACGGCCTTTTAAAAAAAGAGGTAGACAATTTTATCTAACTTCCGTTTTGATTGCTTTATTTGTTGAAGCAATACTTTTCCTTTTTTCCCAGTATCTATTAATGGTCGTGGTTGTTGCACTTGTTTTTGTTGCTTTCGCACTTTCTTATGTTCCTCCGAAAAATTTTTACTATAAAATCTCAACCGAAGGAATTATGGTTGAGGACAGGTTCTTCTTATGGAAAGAGCTTTATGATTTCTATTATAAAAAAAGCGAGAATTTAGAAACTCTCCACATTAGAACCGAAGCATTTATTCCGGGCGAACTTATTCTAACCTTCCACGAATCTGATAAGGAAAAAATAAAACACGCACTAATTCCATATCTTTCCTTTAGGGAATATATAAGGCCTACATTTGTAGACAAAGCAGCGGATTGGCTAAGTCGCAATTTTCCCCTGGAGAATAAGTAATTTGAGCTCCAAAATGCTATAATTGAAGCCAGGAGTGCCCGTAGTTCAATGGATAGAACGCCCGGTTGCGGACCAGGTGGTTGGAGGTTCGATTCCTCTCGGGCACGCAAAGGAGGGTTCGCATAGCGGCCAATTGCACGAGTTTCGAAAACTCGAGGAGCAATCCTACGCAGGTTCGAATCCTGCACCCTCCGCCACACTTGACTTCCTGTAAATTTTAGGTATTATACTTTTCAATGAAAGAAAGAAAACTAAGAGGACTTTCTGCAACTCTAACTTCTATACTTCTTGCGGCCTGCGCACCTTCTGCGCCCGCCCCTACTCCTCGAGAAACCCAAACGCCACAACCAACTCCAACATCAAGGGCTACTGAGGTACTCGGAAGTAATATCGGTGAATTTTTAACATTTCCCATACATCCAAGTGAGGGATATTTTACAGGTGGTCCACATTCTGATGGACTATCAAATGGGGTTAGATATGCGCTTGATTTTGCTCCAAAAGAAAGAGTTCCTTGTCCGGGTGGAGTATCCGACGTGGTGGCAGAGGCTTCCGCTGCGGGTAAGGTAATCAGGGTAGGAAATGAGAGTGATCCAAGCGACCCATACCATAGCATTGTGGAGGTTGAAAATGATAATGGCTTCATCTTAGGCTACATGCATCTTTCAAATTTATTAGTTGATGTGGGCGATGAAATTGGACCTTTGCATCCATTAGGAAATGTGTCTTGTGAGATACCACCAGGGGGAGAAACGACTGGGGCTCATGTTCATGAATACTTAAAAGACGCAAGCGGTAATCCACTACCAATTGCAGGAACAATATTTGAAGGATTTACTGTTAGAGAACTACCCCGAAATTACGACGGACTTTTGATAAATGGGGCTGATGTAAGAACAGCCGATAAAAGAAGATGCGGACCCAACCAAGCCTCAATTAATGCTTGTGGAGGAATTAGAAATGATTTAAATTATTCACCTTTTGCCACCGAAACGCCTGCGCCAACAACCTCGATTGCCGAAATATTGCAGGAGCCGCAAATCGATAACCCCTTGCTTGGCGCAAAGCAAAAAGTGCTTCAGCTTTGGGCAAGCACATGGAATCAAGACTATAGTTTTAGCTTTAACCAAGACGATGTATCAGATACAGACCATGATAATTTCGACACAACTATATATATTAATTCAAATGCCGTAAATTTTAACGAGTGGTACAGCGCCGAGAAAGACAGCTTACTCAACAGCGCTGAGACAACTACTCCCCTTCAAATAACTTTAGACTACACACTTGAAGAATTTAGAGACAACAAGGCAACGGCGAGTCGATTTATAGTTGAAATGGAATTTAACAATATCAAGTTAAATAGCATTGATTATAATATGGTGTCTGAGGCAGATAGAGCCAATGGAATTACCTGGGCGGGACAAGGAAATCTGCATTTTATATGGCGTTACCGAGCGATTAATTATTATGTAAAAGACGACTATTACATATCCAATTGGGGGGATAGAGATAAAATTGAAAACTGGATTGAAGAAACGCCTGATGACCAGCTTCCTGACTTTGGACAGTGGAGGCCGGGAGGAGTAAATGGAAACGGATATGGAATTGCATTAAAGGCTGTCAACGGCAGTTGGCAACTTTTAGATTTGATAAATCAACGCAAGGAAAGCCCCTGGACCAGAGTAATAGATCGCTATTCTCCCCAATTCACCTACGCTCTACCGATAGACGGTAATTTAAACGACATATGCACTTATACCAACGTTGATCCTTGCGAAAAGATTGAAATAAATTTCTCCAATTAATTTCGTTCGAACTTGACATAGGTTTGAAAATATCTCAAACTGAGATTAGATGAGAAAAATTCTGTCCGTCTTTCTGCTTATTGTTTTTAGCTTATTCATCTTAATCACTCCTTCTTTTGCTCAATCGCCTACCAAAACCACACAAAAAACGAACTCTGCGCAGTATCTTACTCCAAATACAAACGAGGATGTTCCTAAAAATCTCCACACCTGGACTCAAAATATAATGATAGAAGTTTTATCCGCCGGTGTTTGCCAGCTTTCAGGGGTAGATCTAATTAACCCTGATAAAGGATGTTTGGGAATTGATTCAAAATCAGGAAAAATAGGTTACGTTAAATCAGGCGGGGGATTAATTGGAATTACCGCTTTAGCAATTGGGTCAACTTATACGCCGCCACTTCATACTGGGGACTATGTTAGATATTTATCGCAGAAC
The DNA here is from genome assembly GCA_001782035.1 of Candidatus Levybacteria bacterium RIFCSPHIGHO2_01_FULL_37_17. Taxonomy (GTDB): domain Bacteria; phylum Patescibacteriota; class Microgenomatia; order Levybacterales; family UBA12049; genus 01-FULL-36-15b. The sequence continues at coordinate 66,323 of MFNL01000001.1, forward strand.
TTTGGTATTGCCAAATCAACTTACGCACAAGGATTTGGCTTTCAGGCGCTAAATCCTTTAATTCCTATCTGGTCTATTTTTAGAAACTTAGCATATGTAGTTTTAATTGTGATTTTCTTAATTATTGGAATAGCAATAATGCTGCGTGTCCGAATTGATCCGCGTACTGTTATGACAATCCAAAACCAAATACCAAAAGTTGTAATATCGTTAGTTTTAATTACTTTGTCCTTTGCAATTGCAGGATTTTTAATTGATTTAATGTATGTTTCCTTATTTCTTATTTATAATTTATTTGCGGGATTCAACATTGCAATAACTCCTGAATATATTCAAGGTAGAACAATTTTTGACGCTGTAAATCCTCGCATTCTTGAGGGTGGAAATCCAGTAACGAGCTTTTGGGATATAGCGCATAACATTTCCTTGTCTGGCAAAGATCAAATTAACAGCTTCTTAAATGTTTCCCCTTCAGCTGGTTTTGATTTTGGCATCGGCGAAATAGCCGGATTTTTTGGTAATCTCTTTAATTTTCAATGGCAATCATTTAGTGTTGTCAATTTACTTTATGACCTGATAAGCCTTGTGGCTGGGTTTCGAATGGGCGCAGCAGCTTCAAATATTACCTCTACGCCCATTGTTGGCGCAGGGGTGGGAATAGGTGTTGGGCTCGCGGTGTTTAACTTCATGGAGATTTTCTTAAGAGATTTATTACCTTATTTAGTAATTTTTGCTATCGTCATTATTGCATTGATTGTTACGCTATTTAGGGTATTGTTTATGCTTATTATTGCTTTTGTCTCAGTGCTTATTGATGTAATACTTGCCCCAATATGGATTCTTGGTGGGCTTATTCCCGGAAATCAAAGCTTAGGTTTCGGAATGTGGTTGAGGGATTTAGCGTCTAATTTGGCGGTGTTCCCAGCCGTATATGGAATGTTAATACTGGCAAATGTAATGGGACAAGCTCTAGGAGGAAAAGATGGTGCAGGTACGCTTGGATTTGCGCCTCCTTTATTAGGAAATTCGCTTGTTCCGGGATTTTTAGCTTCAATTGTAACTTTAGGAATATTTTTAATGACCCCCAATGCTATAAAATTGACCAAGGCAGCATTTAAAGCTCCAAAAATAGAACTTGGGGTGGGTGAAGGCCTAGGCGTTGGAAGAGCTGTTGTTGGAGGATTTGCCGGCGGCGCAGCATCGAGATTCTTCAGGCGAGACCAACAAGGAAACGCGGTTGGAGCCGGGGCTATTTGGCTTTCCGGAAGAAGAAATAGGCTTGCGAGAGCTGCCGGAAGATTCATGGGTTGGCAACCATCAGCAGATGTAAGACAAGAAGCAGAGCGGCGCACACAACAACGTGCAAGAAACCAACCGCCTAGAAGAAATTGGCGCGAGATAGGAAGACAACTTAGAAGAGGAGATGTTGGAGTGCTAACGAGAAGAGATAGGACTCCTCCGGGTGCAACACCCCCAACAGGCGCAGCTGTTCATGATGAGCCAGTAAGAGAGGGGGGAGAACCATTACCACCTGAACCAGGAGAAGATGTAACCTAGTTAATAATTAAAATTAACTTACTTTAGTTACCACTCCTAAATTTGCTCTAAGTTTTTTCAAAGCTTCTGCTAGGCCTGCCATAAAACTACTTGAACCTTCCTCTAAAAATAGTCTCCCCACTGTCGTGTGTGTTAATTTTCTTAATTCATCTAGCTCTTCGTTTGAGAACACTCCTTTTTCTTTAAAGTATGTATAAATGCTTTCTAATTCTTCTACGTTAAATTTCTTCTGGTCGCTGTAAGGATTTCTATGAGCCTCTATTTCGGCTTTTATTAAATATTTAAAAACCCCTTTCCATAGGTATTGTCTCGTAGAGTGTTCTTGAATTTTGGAAAGGTCTATTTCTCCTAGCCCTTCTACATACCATAAATTTTCATCTCTTTTGCTTTCATAACTTCTTATGAAATTATTCTTACTCTCAACGTCCGCCGCATTATATATATTTCTTTCATCATCCGATAAGGTCGCAAGATTATGCCTTTCGAATCTCTGCCTGTTTAATTCATTTTTTCTTGCATTTCTTTCGTCATATCTTTCTTTTTCTTCCCCTGATAGCCTCTTTAACACCTTGTCTTTTTTCTTATCTCTAATATCTTTTGCTATTTTCTCCTCCTCAAATATATAACCTATGATTTCGTTGCCAAAAAGCTCTGCAAGAATTGGCATTTCCTTGGAAATAACTTCAATATTTCCATCAATCTCTTCTTTCTCCCACGTTAAAACTGTTTTGCCATAATCAGTTCCACCCCATGTTGAATATAAGTATCTTATTGCTTTTTGAATTCCATCTATCATTTTATTTGCTTTTTCATAATCAATATGTCGTCTTCCAGCCTCATCTATAGTTATAAGATCTTGGAAATTAAACTTATGGTAATCTATTAAAAACTCTAACGCGTTAAATGAATTATTTATGTGATTTGCCCAGAAAAGTCCCATAGCTTGCTCGTTAAAATCAATCCCTTCGCCATTTTCTTTTCTTGCCTTTAAATCAAGGTCCGGGATATATTCTCCGCCTTGACCTCCTTGGATAGCCTCCATTACGGTCCTCCCCTGGCTATCTCTTATGCCTTCCCAAAAAGTCAAACTTAGTCTTTTAATTCCTAACAAATTAAATATGTTTCCAAAGGTTGCATTTCTATGCTCCTGAAGCTGCCTTAATCTATATTCAAACGTGTTTAGGGTTTTTGTCCATGCATCGTGTCCTACTGCATCTGTATCAGCTTTTGCAGCAATACCTGTCCAGCGAGTCATGGAAAATGCCCAAGCCTCTGCTATTTTTGCTTCCTCATAACTTAGGCCCATTTTTTGCATAACTGACTGGGCTAATCTTTCCCTAACTTCCGCAATAATTGCAGCATTTTTATTCGGGCCGGGGCCTGTAAAGATATTTACATACTCCATAAATTCATCCATTATTAATTTGTCATTAGTTTTCAGCTTATTTTGCCCATCAAACCAGTCTTCTGTTTCATAAGTCTCTCCGCCTGAAGTTTTCCCTCTCGAGGTTTTCGGCGCCTTACCCTCTTTGGATTTCCCGGTATAAGAGTCTATATCAGCATATTCTTTTTGAAAAAGTACTGCATCTTCTCCGAGTATCTTGGAAAGCATTTCGTAATCATAAATATAATTATAGGACAGAAGTAGTCTTCTGGTAGCCTCTCCTAAAATTCCATTTTTCTCAAGCATTTCCCCTATTTCTCGGCCTGCCTCGCCGCTTTGTTGATTAGCCTTTTTGGAAATTGAAGGCAAAGTAAAAATTTGCTCTAAAAAATCACCTCTCGTAAAAAGGTTTGTCCCATAAATTCCGCCGAGTGTTTTTGGAAGCTCTGATTCTATTCCCATTATTGAGAAGTATTTGACATGGAAGTTTCTTGAATTTTGGAATAAAAATACTTCGTTTACTATTTGGTTTTTTAATTGTTCAAGGTCCTCGTTTCTATGAAAAGTTTCTCTTGTCTCAAATATCTCTTTTCCATTGCTATCAATTCCTATTGGACGCCGCTCTAGCCTTCTTTCAAGAAAAAAGCTTCCGGTAAAGACCATATCCAGCAATGTAACGCTTGACCAGGTTGAGCGCACATTAATAGCGCTGAAGAAATCAACTTCGCTTGTTGGATTAAATTCATGCCAATCAAGGATTCTTTTTCTTATCCAGGCTAGAAAATTTTGCTTGTTTACTTTCCCTTCTTTATCCATTAACTCTTTCTCTCCTCCTGTTTTCCATTCTGCACTAGCCGAGCGCATAATTAAGGCTACTAAATCATCTATCGACCTTGGCACGTCAGGTATTTGATGCTCTACATTTGAAAAATATTTGTTAATATCGGGTAGTGCTTCTGCAACTGCGAGCTTTAGCTCCTGCAACCCTTCCTCTGTATTAAGTCTCTGCAATAAGTCGTTTTTATCTTTTATAACATTATTCTCATCTTCCGCTTCTGCAAGACGCGCGTATTGCAATAATTTATAGACATCGCGGTGTACTGCTTCGATATCGTTTGAATTTAATATTTCTTGTACTAAATCGCTAATTTCTTCAAGTGTTTGTTTACGTATTTCCTGGGGACTCTCTTGCCTACTTGTTGCTTTTCTTATTAAATTTTTATACTGATTTGCCTGTTCTTCAGTTACAAAACCTTTTACGACTAAACTATTTATTCCTTCTTCGTCAACAACAGTGTGCACATCTGGTGCTGGGGGAATAAATCTCTCAACAGGCGAAGTCGGAGTTGGAGGTTCTTCTCTGCTTCCACTATCTCCGCCCACACTTGCAGAAGTGGGAGAGGCTTTTTGGGCAGAAAATTCATCTAATAATTCTAGTTGTTCATCTGTTAACCTATCAGGCATTATGCCCGCATCCATTGCCGCTCTTATAAAACTTCTTAAATGAGCCGGCGCATTTTCAAGACCAGGATATTGTCTACTCCATGCGCTTTTTACTCTTCTTTTGAAATTAGCTAATGCTTTCTTTTGAGCCTCAGTTTCTTTTTGCTCTCGCAGTATTCTTACATCGTCGCGTATATCTTTTACCGCAGGGGTAATTTCACCAGTTACAGCCTCTGAAATTTTGTTCAAAGGCCTTCGGGAACCTTGTCCCTCCTTACCTTCGTGTTCGGGTCCGTTATTTTGTCCTTCCGGCATTATATTACCTCCTGACTTTAGTCTAGGATCTTGGCCTTGTCTTGTCAATTCAACTTCTTTTTCTTTCATAAGCAAAGTTTATATCCAAAAAGTAAAACAGGCTTGATATTTACCTTACAAAAAAATTACAATTTAAATATGGAAGACAAACATTTTGAGTCGATGTACCCATCTGATACACGCGCTAGCGAGATTGAACAAGTATTGTCTTTTATTAAAGAAGGAAGCTCGTGTCAATTAGTTTCGATTCCGGGAGTTGGAAGATCGAGCTTATTGGGCTTGTTAGCTTATAACAGGAAGGTTAGAGAAAAACACTTAAATGAGGCTCAAAAGAAAATTCATTTTGTCTATCTTAACTTCTCCGAAATTAGGAAAAAACCGGTTTCTGAGGTTTTCAAATTTATTTTTTTGGGACTTTTGGATTCTTTAAAAGACAGAGGATATTCAAAAAGATACGAGGTGGTAAATAAAATTTTCAAAGAAAGCATAACGTTAAAGGATGAGATGGTGATTTTCGCAGGACTTAAAAAGGCATTGGATTTTCTTTGTTTGGAAAAAGATCTTACATTAATTCTTCTGTTTGATAGATTTGAAGATTATGTTCCAACCGTTACGCCTGAGTTTTTTGCAAACCTTAAAGTTTTGAGAAACAGAGCAAAATATAAATTTTCTGTAATATTTTCCTTAAATAGACCACTTGAGGAAACGTTTGAGCCGACATTTTTTGCAGACTTTTATGAAGCAGTAGCTGGAAAGGTAGTTTATCTTCCAATAACTGATAAGACTGGTACTGATTTTAGGATTTCCTATTTAGAAAAAATTACGAATAAAAAGCTGGATAAAGAACTATTAAAACAGGTTTTTGAGCTTACCGGAGCACACACTAATCTTGTAAGGCTTTGTGTGGAAAGTATGCTTGCTAGCGATGAAAAACTGGAAAACAAACAGCTTATGAGAAAATATTTTCTTACGCAAAAACCAATAAGAAGCGCTCTGTTTGCTATTTGGAATTTCTTAACTCCTGGGGAAAAGAGACAAATTGTTAAAGGAGAATTAAAAGACAGTCCATTTCTTGAAAATGTAGGACTAATAAAAGATGGTTTAGTTACTGTTCCTCTTTTTTCCGATTATGCAAAAGAAAAAGCACCAGAATTGGAAAGGGAAAGTTTAGATATAAACGCTCTTTTTGAAAAGCTAACTTCACTTGAATATAGAATGTTAAAGTTCTTATTGGAGAATAAGGGAAGAGTAGTAGAAAAAGAAGAAATAATTAATGCCGTTTGGGGCGATCAAAAAACAGTTTTGGGAGTAACAGACCAAGCGCTAGATCAATTGGTTTTTAGACTAAGAAAAAAAATTGAAGAAAATCCAAATTCCCCAACTCATATCCAAACAATTAAAGGCCGCGGCTTTAAATTTACCCCCTAGACTTGCAAGTTATTAATAATTTATCTACGATTAAATTGTGATTAATAAAATTCTCGTCTATTTTGGGGTAATATTTTTCCTTTTATTTTTTCCTAGCAAATCGTTTGCTGCTCTTGGCGCCACATATAGCCCAGCTTCTATTAACACAGGTGGCTCTGTAACTATTACTATCACTGGTATTACAAACATGATTCGCGGAGACATTTCTATAAGCCTTGCTGGCGAGCAATCAAACGGGGAAGTTATCGGTTGGGATATCTTCAATTTCACAAGCTGTCAAGGAAGCTCAGCCTGGAGCGGCACGAATTGCAACACCGAGAATGGAACTTTTACGGGGACATATAACACGAGCCAAGCGGAATTTCCGCTAACTAATTCCAGAAACTATGCTGTTTACTTCGACAGCACCCAACCTGGTTCTGGATATTTTAGTTTTAGCGATGCTCCGCCCGCATCCTTCAGCATATCCTCTGTTACTCCCAATCCCGCAAAAGAGGGAGATAGCGTTAGAATAGCGATTAGAAATGCGACGACTGGTAACGCTTACTCCATTCAATTCGATAATCGTTCTATTAGTCGTACCACCTGCGCTACAGCAACCTGTAATCTTAATGCCTTCACGGTGCCATATGTTTCAAATCCGAACGTCAGCGTAATTGTTGTTGATGAAAATACTAATCAAAACCGTACTGTAGGCCTAACCTTTGAGCTTTCCCAAATTGGAGATGAGTCAGCGTGCGTTACTTGTCCAAACAATAGTCAGTATAGAACAGACCAAAGCGAGTCTGGTTGTTATGTACTTGATCATTCAGAAGGAAGAGACTACTATACCAAAGTTGCTCCTCTCAGCCAGGAGTTTTGCAACACTAAACAATATTGCGATCAGGGTAAAGGGTGTAAATCATATAATGTTGACGAAAACAACCCATACAACGTTGGGCTTCCCGATTTTCTTTGTACAAAAGAATCAGTAGAAAGTGGTAACTGTACTATTAACTCAGCAATTGGCGGTATTGCGACAACCAAAGACGGTTTTGTAAAAGCGCTGCTTGGAGTAATTCTTTCCCTGTCCGGCGGCATTGCATTACTTTTAATAATTCGCTCGGGCTTTCATTTAATGACAAGTCAGGGAAATCCCGAGCAAATTCAAGCTGCAAAAGAACAACTAACTGCAGCATTTGTAGGACTTTTGTTTATAATATTTTCTTTGGTCTTTCTTGAAGTAATTGGAGTTGATATTCTAAATCTTCCGGGACTTGGAAAATAATATGAAAAAATTAGTTCTGACAATAGATAACCAATCGGTTAATCCCCCACAGGCACCAACTGGTGGGCTTTCCGAGCTTGCTAACATTATACGCACGGGTATTGAGTTGGCTTTCTTTTTTGCAATTATTGTCGCAGGAACTTCTCTTATATTCTCCGGGTTGCAATGGATGCTTTCCGGGGGAGACAAGGAGAAAATTCAGCACGCAAGAAGCCGGATGACTTATGCGATTGTTGGACTGACTATTATTTTTCTCTCTTTGCTTTTAGTGCAATTTTTCGGAGATTTCTTCGGAATTAATATCCTGGATTTTCCAACGCCCTAAAACTTGACAAAGTCTAATGTAGCGGCATATTATTTATTTAAATGAGAAGATTAATAGCTGTATTTATTCCAATAGTGCTTTTTGTTTTCTACTCTGCGCCTGCTTATGCCGTTAGTTTGTGCCCAACAGACACTCAATACGAAGGCTTGTGCGGTCTTGAAATCGGCACTGCAATCGGAAACGCCGTTACTTTTATTTATATACTTGCGATTGTTATTGCACTTTTCTATCTTATCTGGGGAGGATTAAAATGGCTTACATCGGCAGGAGATAAAACAGCTCTTCAGGCGGCTCGCGAGCATTTAATTGCTGCAATTGTGGGTTTAATTATTATTTTCCTTTCTTATTTAATATTGTCCTTTATTGCTAAATTCTTCCTAGGCGCTGATTTCAACCTGGACAGTATAAATTTACCAGTAATAAGCGGTGGTGCTAGCAGTTCTTCTACTAGCTCTGTGGGTGATGGTTCTCATCCCGGCGGGGGTGGACCTTAAAACAAAGCACTTGACAAAAGCTAAAAAAGCACATAGCATAAATTATAGATGAAAAAACTAACTGCCTTAACAAGCTCGCTAGGAGCCTATCTAACCCTTGCAACTTCCGCATTTGCGCAGGAAACAGTTGAAACATGCCCAACAGGAAGCTTTGAGCCCCTATGTGATTTAAATTTTGCTAATGTAATTCCTGCCTTAATTTCAACAATTTTTATAATCGCAATAGTTATTGCACTTTTCTATCTTATCTGGGGAGGCTTAAAATGGCTTACGTCTGGCGGTGACAAAGCAGCAGTACAGGCCGCCCGCGAACACATTGTAGCAGCAATTGTTGGCTTGGTTTTGATTTTCTTGGCTTATTTCATTTTGAATATAGTCTTGCAATTCTTCCTTGGAATTAGTCTAGGTACATTTACCCTTCCCCAAATCCCGCGGCCTTAATACTTGAAGTAATTTACTTTGTTTGATACTCTGAATTTAACATGCCATCAATTAACTGGGCGTCGTGCGCATACAATAGCAGCAATAATCCTGACGCATTAGGAGCCGCTTCTCTTTCTTGTCTGCCGATGATTTTTGGAGTTATTGTTTTTTGGACCTTAGTTTTTGCAGGAATTGTAGCTCTTGTTATACTTATTTACACCGGCTACAAATTCTTAACTTCAGGTGGAGATCCAAAATCAGCTGATGCTGCGAGAAAGACTTTTACCTATGGCCTATTAGGATTTATTTTGATTATGGTTTCTTTTTTAATAATTAACGTTATTGCCGAAGTTACAGGCGTATCTTGTATTAAAAACTTTGACTTCCAAAGTTGCCTACCCTAGTTTTCACGAAATCGGACACATTTTACACCTTGTTTGACCCACTTTGATAATCTTGAATTGATTTTTTTCACGGTCAATACTGGATAAGGAGTGATATATTAATTTATGGAAGAGAACCATCCGATACCCCAAGACATAACGGGATTTCAGTTTAAGCTTATAGGCGACATGACACTAAAGCAATTTGCCTACCTTGCAGCAGGTGCAATTTTCGCGTGGATTACTTACCTTCTTCCCTTATTTTTACTTATTAAGCTTCCAATTGTCGTTTTTTTCTTGAGTTTCGGAGTCGCTCTTGCCTTTGTTCCTGTGGATGGCAGACCGCTTGACACAATGATTGCATATTTTTTTAAAGCTGTATTTAGTCCGACCCAATACAAATATCAAAAACAGGGCGCAAGCTTAGGAATGGTTTCTGAAGGCGCTGATTTAACAAAAACCCTTTCCCAAAATCAACTTAAGGATTTTTTTAATAAACTTCCAAAAATTAGAAACCCTCTAGATAAAAAGGAGCTGGTTTTTTTCCAAAATGTCGGTGCCATGTCGGCAACTCCCCAAACTATTTTGCCCAAAGAGCTGCCTTCGCATTATTATGCAACGCAAGCTCCTCAGCCTTCATCTGCACAACAAGCTTCCCAAGCAGTTCATAAAACACAGGATAAGAATAACCAACCGGTTTCAGAAGACCTTCAAAAAACAGCGGCTGTTTTACAAAAAGAACTGGAGAGAGCAAGAAAGACAGAGCAGCAACAAAGACTAAACCAGATTGATCCGAAAGCGTTCCTTGATACCCACCAAAAGGTACTGGAGCTGCAAAGTCAATTAAATGACATGTCTACGCAAAAGCAAGAGCTAGAAAAAAGGTTAATAGAAATGCAAAAAAGTGCTTTTTCCGCTAAAGCTCCTGTGTATTCGCCGTCCGTTGCAACTGCGCCCCAGACAACACAAAATGTTAGAGTAATTCCGCAAGGAATGACCAAGTCTGTGGGGATAGCACAAGAGATGGAATTTCCAAATCTTTTAACTGGAATAATCAAAGACTCGCGGGGAAATCCCTTACAAAATATTTTAGTCGAGGTAAAAGATTCCGACGGAAATGCGGTAAGGGCTTTTAAAACAAACGCGCTCGGCCAGTTTGCATCTGCTACCGCATTAACAAACGGAAAATACACAATTGAGTTTGGCGACCTAAAAGAAGAACATAAGTTTGATAGCGTCGCATTTGAAGCAAATGGATCAATAATTATGCCGATAGAAGTAATATCAACAGATAAGAGGGAAGAGCTGCGAAAGGAGCTTTTTAAAAATTAACTATGGCCAAATCTGCCCTAAAATTAAACTCAACGCAAAAATTCATAGAAATAACTGACATATATGAGGATATTATCGTTTTATCAGGCGGAAACGCTTCTTTAATAATTGAGGTCCAGGCTACAAACTTTGATTTGCTTTCCGAAGGCGAGCAAAACGCAAAAATATATGCATATTCTTCTCTTTTAAACTCACTCTCTTTCCCGATACAAATAGTTATAAGAAGCAAGCAAATTGATATTTCTTCTTATTTGAATGCGCTGTCTTTGGAGGAAGGCAAAACTTCAAATTCTGCCTTGGCTAAGCAAATAGGGTTATATAAAAAATTTGTAACAGAGCTGGTCAAACAAAACGTGGTGCTTGATAAAAAATTTTATATTGTAATTCCTTATTCGTCTTTAGAAAAAGGCCTATTTGGCGCCAAACAGTCGATTGGAGCAGATTCTATTAAAAATTTAGAGGTCCAGGCGAAAGCAGCACTTTCCTCTAAAGCAGAAACCCTTCATGCACAGCTTGCAAGAATTGGCTTAAAATCAAAAACCTTAGAAAGGGAAGATTTACTAAAGCTTTTTTATGAAATATTTAATGATGCACAGGTGCATCAGTCTCATATGGCGTCCGAAAAGAGCATTCCGGTTGTAAAAGGGCAAATCGCTCAGAAAGGAGATTCTAATGTTGTTTCGGAAAAATAAGAAGAGTGAAGTTCAAAGCTCGGCGCCCCAGACAAGCACAATTTTGCAAAGAGGCATGAACAGCGTTGCCGATGTATTAGCACCTTCTTCCATTGAGGTTGATTTTAACAATATTAGGGTAGGGGAAAAAGTTTATAAAACATTTTTCTTATCAGGCTACCCAAGGTATGTATCCGCAAACTGGCTCGAGCCGCTTATTAATTTTAGCTCCTCAATGGATATTTCTATGTTTATTTATCCAACAGATGCTCCTGATGTACTGTCGGATTTAAGAAGAAAAATTGCGGAAATGGAGGCAACTGTTGCTTCAAGTATAGAAGAGGGGATGGAGATTGACCCGAAAGTTCAGGCTTCGCTTGAAGACGCGCTTGCTGTTCAGGAAGAGCTTGCAAAGGGAGTAGAAAGATTTTACCAATTTTCACTTTACATTTCTTTGATTGCGGATTCTCTTGAGCAGATAAATGAAGACTCGAAAAAACTCGTTTCCACCTTAAACTCTATTCTTCTTCTTCCAAAAACAGCAACACTTCAAATGGAGGAGGGCTTCAAATCAACAATTCCGCTTGGAAGAGACCTGCTTTTTCTAACAAGAAACATGGATACAACATCTCTTGCCTCTACTTTTCCATTTACCTCTGCGATGCTAACGCAGGACAAAGGAATAATGTATGGAATAAACCAGCAAAACGGCTCTCTTATTGTGTTTGATAGATTTAGCCTAGAAAATGCAAATGAAGTAGTTTTGGGAAAGTCAGGTGCCGGAAAATCCTATCTTATAAAACTTGAGGCGCTGCGCCAGTTCATGTTTGGAACAGAAATAATAATTATAGACCCCGAAGGAGAGTATTCAAAACTCGCAGAAGCTGTAGGAGGGGAAATAGTAGAATTTAGCGCAAACTCGGCAATTAAAATAAATCCCTTTGATTTATCGGGAGTTTATGAAGAGGGAGAAAATGAACTCGGGTTAAAAATTCTCTCTTTACACGGGTTACTTAAAATAGTCTTTGGAAAATTAGACCCTACTTCTGATGCTATTTTAGATAGGGCTTTGGTTGAAACATACAGGCAAAAAGGTATAACGGTTGAGCCAAAAACTCAAAAAGAAACTCCGCCCCTAATGGAAGACTTGTACAAGGTGCTGCTTGGAATGGAAGAAAAAAACGCAAGCGATTTAGCGCTTATTTTGGAAAAGTTTATAAAAGGCTCTCTTTCCGGAATTTTTAACCAACAAAGCAACTTCGATATCAAAAATCCCTTTACTGTTTTTAATATAAAGGGACTTGAGGAAGAACTTCGCTCAATTGCCATGCATATAATTTTGGACTTTGTCTGGACAAAAATTAGACGCGATTTGAAAAAAAGAATTCTAATTTTGGACGAGGCGTGGTATATGATGGAATACGAAGATAGCGCTTCATTCGTATATTCTATTGCAAAGCGTGCTCGAAAATATTATTTAGGACTTACCACTGCAACACAGGACGTTGAAGATTTTCTTTCAACGGATTATGGAAAGGCGGTTCTATCAAATTCATCGCTTCAGATGCTTTTAAAACAAGCGCCTAGTGAAGTTGATTTGGTTGCAAATGTTTTTTACTTAACAGAAGGCGAGAAGCAGCTTCTTTTATCAGCCGGCATTGGCGAGGGACTTTTCTTTGCCGGGCAAAACCATGTAGCAATGCAGGTTGTTGCCGCAGATCATGAACACGCAATGATTACGACAAATCCAAAAGAGGCTGTTGTTCAAGAACCTGTTCAAAATGAAAAAAAACCAAAACCTTAACTAGTGCCTAGTAACTAGTATCTGGTAATTGATAAACTAGAACTATGGACGAGAACCAAAATCAAAAATCCTCAGTTGATAGAGCTAATGATTTTATAAATAATGCGAAAGGAATTTACCAGAAAGGCAAGCAGGCAAAGAAAACGCTTCAGGCGATTAGAATAACCAGGGCTGTTACAAGTCTTGGGCAAGGGCTGGGAATGGGCTCGATTCTAACAATTGCATTTGCCTCTCTACTTCTTGCCACACTGTTTATAGGCTTAATTGGAGGCGGCGCAATAACTGGAACTTCAGAGGATCAAGGAGATGCGCCTGTAGAAGAAGCAGAATTTCCAGGGGTTGATATTGACTACACTGTTAGACCCCCAGACCCTGATAATGGAGTTCCCTACCAGGTTAAAATCTTTGGGACATTTGACGAGGGGAAAAGTGAAGGAAGAACTTTAGAAGATTTGAAAATAGTTATGACTGCATCAGATACCATAAGCATATCGGGTTTGCCACATGGTTATTCTACAAAAGAAAGCTCTACTCTTAAAGAATATACATGGTTACTTAACGTGTCTGAAATTCGAGATTCTATTTTCACTCAAGTAGCAGATTCAGATCCTCCAGTGTATAATTTCGAATTCAATCTAACCGTTACGCCACTTGATATCGACACTTACGGTACTATTACCTTTACATTTGAGGAGGTTGAATAGTAAAATTGAATAGAGCTGTGAAAAAATTATTATTGGTGACTTTTTTATTTCTTGCTTTTCTCTCGCTCAGGGGCTCTTCGGACGCACTTGTTATCCAAACGCCAATTGGCAATCCTCCAGAGCTTAATTCTGAAATTATACATTGGGGAAGGGTACTGGCCGATACTATCCAGCCTTATGAGCAGCTCTGTGGATGGGGCTACAAAATGTACAACAAACTAACGATTAGACTGTCAAGCAATGGTTATACCACGCCATATAGAACCGGGAGCTGCGGATTTAGCGGGAACACATTTTTTTGTACAAACATAGTTAAAAGTTCTTACGCCCTTGCAGGGCATCAAAATTCGTGGAGCCAATCTGTTTTTCATATGGCAAGAAATTGGCAAACTAAAGGGCCAGGGTACGCAGTGTTGACAGAAAATAACCGGTCTAGTGTTAGCCAAATTAAGCCGGGCGACGTATTCTTTATGGGATCTGAGCCCGATAGCCTTGATACTTTTTCTTCAGGGCACAGACATGTAATCTTAGTCGAAGATGTTAATATAGACCCAACCACGGGCTGGGGCAGAATAAACTATGTTCAATCAAACGGACCAAAAACCAGAAGCCATCTTCGTGTAGAAAATTGGGTGGTAAAACATAATTATTCAAGCAACCCAAACGGCGCTTGGTGGATAGGGCTTGGGCCAAGATAATATGGCAAGAAAAATTATATTGATTTTTATAGTAGTTCTGGTAGGGATCTTTCTTTTCCTTTCTTTTTTGAATAGGGAAATAAAAGTGAGCCAAGTCGCCCCTAAGGATGGCTCACAAAATAATTCGCTGTACCCAAACATTGCTGCAACTTTTTCAAGAAAAATTTCTTCGAATGAGCAAGAAAAAATGCAAGTTACTATTTCGCCAAACATAAAATATATAAGCTACTGGTCATCTGATCAGCAAACCCTATATTTACTACCGGAACAAAGCTTTGTTCCCTCAACCAAATATTTGGTTGAGGTTTCTTTAAACAACTACAGCTATTCATGGGGTTTTACAACAAGTTCTAATCCTGTTCCTACAGAAGATGATTTAACACAGCGCCAAGCGCAAGAAGACATAATTACGGCAGTTGAGCAAGGAGAGTTTGATAAAAAGTATCCGTGGTATGACCAAATACCAGAACCAAGTAATGATTATTTTATTGGGTTTGATTCCGACAAAGAAAAATTTTTTGTTGCCATTTATCCCAAATATTCTTCGCCAAATTCAATCTCCCAACAAGAAGAAGAATTAAAAAAACAAGTTTTAACAGTGCTCCAAAATATCGGGGTGGATACCAATAAGTATTCTGTGGAATATAAGTCTTTCCCAAGATAATTACCCCTGGATTCTAATTGGCATTACTAGGTGGAGAAAAGAATTGTCCCCTTGTACCTTAAATACTCCGGAATTTAAGGGTCCTGTCATTTCAAAAACTAAATCATTTTCTTCAAGAGTTGTAAGTACGTCTATCAAATATTTTGCGTTGAATGCAATTTCATTGTCCTCCCCTATTGTCTTTGCTTCGATTTCTACTAAATCTTCTCCAACTTGTGGGGAGTTTGCAGAAACCGTAAGTTTATCTTTCTCCAGAGAAAACTTTACTATGTTTGCCGTCTCTCTTGCAAAAACAGAGCAAATCCTGATTGCATTTAAGAGCTGTTCCCTGTCTATCTCTGTTTTTGTGTTTGCGTCTTCTGGCATAATTTTTTGATACTCAGGATAATCTGCATCAATTAGTCTTCCCACAATTTCAACGTCCCCTTGTGACACAACTACCTGATTGTTTCCCAAAGATAAATAAAAAATGATGTCCTCTTTATCGTCTTTTAAAAATGAGAGCTCTTTAACTATTCTTCCTGGAACCACAACGGGTTTCTCAAGGTCATGCTTTAACTTAAGAGGTGTTTTTTGATAAGAAAGTCTATATTGGTCGGTTGCCACCAAAACCAACCCATCTTTTTCAATTTCAAAAAGTACCCCAAGTAGCGCCGGTCTTGTCGAATCAGTAGCAGCTGCAAAAGACACCCTTTTAAAAAATTTCTCGGCGTCTTTTTTTTGAAGCCTTAAAATCTCATCTCCTTTTTGCTCATATAGTTTTGGAAAGTCTTCAGGTTGGCTGGTTTGAAAAGATGCTTTTAGTCCAACTCCCTTAAGCTTTAAAACGTTATCCTCCAGCTCCAAAGTTATTTTTTGGTCTTTGATATTGGTTATTAAGTCAAGAAAATTTTTAGCGGGTACGGTAATTTTTCCACCTTTTTCAACACTTGCTGCAATTTCTGCTTTTATTCCAACCTCCAAGTCTGTTGCAGAAATAATAAGCTTTCCTTTTGTCGCTTCCAGTAAAAAACTTGAAAGTATTGGCAGAGGGGCACGTTGTGAAACAGCGTGGTTTAAAAGAGTAATTTTTTCGAGCAGCTTATCTGAAAGAAGAGAAACCAACATATATCTATTTGTAGTTGTAGTAGTTTATATGGAAAAGTGGAAAAAAGCAAGAAGCCCAACCTAAGAATTAGTTGATAACCGGTGGATAAAATTGTGGATAAAAAGTTAATAAAAAAAAACGGTTTTTAATCCACTTTTTTTCCAAAAGTTTGCAAGTTTAACCCCATAAAATCCATATTACCTCTTTGTTCAATTATTTTTTCTATTTTTTCAACCCCGTGCATTATTGTCGTATGATCGCGTCCTCCGAGCAAGTGTCCAATTTCAACAAATGTAAGACCTTGTTTTTTAAGAAGATACATTGCAATCTGTCTTGGCCTAACAAGAAATGCGTCTCTTTTGGGACTTTTTAACTGAGTTTGTTTTACTTTATAAAATGTACAAACGTTTTCAATTATTTCTTCCGGATGAAAACCCGTATCCTGCTCTTTTTCAAAAGACAAAACAGACGATGCCATTTCTTCATCTATTTGTGTAACTCCTTTATTTTGCGCTTCTGTTACAATTCTTAACAAGAGTCCTTCCAGTCCTCGAGCATCAAGCGCTTTTTGTGCAATAATTTTTGCCGTTTCGAATGAAAGCGCTACCCCATATTTTTTTGCTTTTATCAAAAGAATAGCGCAGCGAAGCTCAAAATCCGGGGACTGGATGTCAACCGTTAGTCCCCCACCAAATCTTGAGATAAGCCTTTTCTCCAGCATTTTTATCTCAGAAGGATGTCTGTCAGAAGAAAGAACGATCTGAGAGCTTTTATCAACTAAGATGTTAAAGGTATGGAATAATTCTTCCTGAACCTTTTCCTTTCCTGCGATAAACTGGATGTCGTCGATTATTAAAAGATCTAGCTCTCTAAACCTTTTTTTCATTCTTCCAGTTGTATTTGTTCTTATTGCCTCAACTACGTCATTTGTAAACTCCTCGCTTGTTGTATAGAGAATTTTCGTATTTGGTTTTTTTGAATACACCTCATTTGCAACTGATTGCATGAGATGGGTTTTCCCAACACCAACAGGACCATATATAAACAGCGGATTGTAGGACGCGCCTGGACTTTTCGCAACAGTAGTAGCAGAGACAAAGGCCAGTTGATTGCTCCCCGAAACCGCCATGTTTTCAAAAGTATAATCAGGTCTAACTCTAGGTAAATGGCCGACCGTCGTTTTTATTGCTTCCTCGGAAAATAGAGTGTCGTCTTTATTATCAACAATTTCATCCACAACAGTTTTTGGAACAAAAACAATTTTAGTGTCGTTTCCTATATGATGGTCAGACGCGTTTTTAATTATGGCAAAAAACTTTCTTTGTAGTAAATCAATTATCATCCCCGATGGGGCGGCAATTGTTGCTACACTTCCCTCTATTGATAAAAGATGGGTCTGTTTGAATAGAGTAAAAAAGTTAGCTCTTGAAACCTCGAGTTCTATTTCGGATAAAACAGCTTTCCAGATGCTTTTACAGTCTCTCATGGTAAAAGTCATTATCATTAATGTGGATAACTTATGTCAAGATGAGAAACTGCATAAAAGTGTATCTTTTTTAAAATGCTTTGAAAAGATAGTTTTCTCTGATATACTAAAGCTCGTGGAAAAATTAAGAAAACTAAAAAAAATAAAAAGAAAAAGAAAACATGGATTTTTAAGCAGAGTCTCTAATAGATCTGGAAGCGATGTACTTAAAAGAAGAAGGCTTAAGGGAAGAAAAAAGCTAACAGTTTAAGTGTTAAAAAAAGAAAACAGGCTTTCTAAATTTGGCAAAATTGAAAATTTAAAAAGTGTCTCTTCTCCCTATTTTATTTTAAAATATAAAAAAGGAGATGAAAAAACAGCGCATTTCGGATTCATAGTTTCTAAAAAAATTAATAAGCGAGCAGTTGTTAGAAATCAAGTAAAAAGGAAGCTGCGAGAAATCGTTGTAAAAAATTTAGAAAGCGTTATGTCTGGAACCTTTTTTTTGATTGCACGAGAAAAAAGCACAGAAGCTAGTTTTGAAAATTTAGATTTCTCTTTCAAGCAAATTTTAAAAAAAGAAAAATTAGTAAAATGAAAATTATTTTTATAACCTTACTTAATGTTTACCAAAAATTTTTATCTCCCCTTTTAAAACAAGCACTGGGGTTCAATAACTCGTGCAGGTTTTATCCAACCTGCTCTGAGTATGCAAAAATTCAAATCTCAGAAAAAGGAATTTTAAAAGGCACAACCCTTGCAATAGAGAGAATATTAAAATGCCAACCATTTTATAATCCGGCCAAAATATGATTAGTTTTGACACTATTATTTTAAACCCAATTTTAAACGTTCTCCTTATAAACTATAAACTGTTTTCTACCATAGGTGTTCCTTTCGCATTGGGTTTTGCAATAATAGGACTAACAATTGTAATTAGACTTATTCTTTATCCTCTAATGTCCGCACAGCTTAAAGCTGCAAAAAGAATGCAGGAAGTAAGCCCTCATCTATCAAAGCTTAAAGAGAAGTATAAAAATGACGCAAAACTTCTGCAACAGGAAACAATGAAACTTTATAAAGAATTTGGCGTTAATCCTGCTGCTGGATGTCTTCCAATACTAGTACAACTACCGGTTATTTGGGGACTTTACTCGGTATTAATTAAAGTTATTAATCTTGGGTCAAACACCGTTGCGGAAGTTAATAGGCTTGCATATTCTGATTTTCTCAAAATAGACAAAACATGGGATGTATATTTCTTTGCTCTTCCTCTCGCACAAAATCCCGGACAGCTGCTAAGCACAATGGGACCCATAATACTTCTTGTCCCTTTACTCACAGGACTCTTTCAATTTATTCAGTCGAAGATGATGTTGCCTAAAAAAGTTCTTAAAGAAGAAAAAAAAATCGCCGAAGCAACCCCTACAAAAAAAGACGATTTTGCAACCGCGTTCCAATCCCAGTCTCTTTACATTTTCCCAATTATGATTGGATTTTTGTCCTACACTTTTCCAATTGGACTCTCGCTATATTGGAACACGTTTACCATTTTTGGTATCATACAGCAGTACAAAATTTCAGGCCTTGGTGGACTTGAGGATTTGACAAGACAAATATGGAAGCGAAATTAAAAAAATTCATAAAGGAATTTTTTAACATCTTGGAAATTGATGAATCCTTTAATCTAGAAGTAACAGAGGAGGAAATAAAAGTCTCAATTAGTTCTGAAAACCCCGGCATTCTAATTGGCTATCACGGAGAAACATTGGAGTCCTTGCAACTTATACTCTCTTTGTTTCTTTCCAAAAAACTTGGCGAGTTTAAGAGAGTGTCTCTTGAAGTAGGAGACTACAAAAAAAATAGAGAAGAATGGTTAAGAAAGCTGGCATTTGATGCAAAAGAAAAAGCACTAAGCGAGGGAAGAGAGATTAGGCTTGATGATTTAAAGGCTTGGGAGAGAAGAATAGTTCATATGGAGCTTGCAGATGATAAAGAAGTTCTTTCTGAGTCTATGGGTGAAGGAAGGGAAAGAGCCCTTGTCATTAGGCCAAGATAAGACGCTTCCTCTCTTTTACCTTCTTTTGTTTTTTTTACCAACACAATTTGGAAAACATTTTTGGCCAGAGTCCGCTTTAGTACAAGGACAGAGAATTGACTACATATCACCAACTGTATATGTAACAGACATTTTAATTTTTTTAATCTTTGTACTTAGCGCGCGATATATAATTTCAACACTTTTGCAAAAGCACAAGAAACAGCTTTTAATCTTTGTACTTTTTACTCTAACACTTGTTGTTGGAGTATCGATCTCAAAAAATCCACAAGCAGGAGTCTGGGGAATTTTAAAGCTTCTTGAGTTTACCTTTCTTGGCGTATTTATTTATATAAATAAAAGGTCGTTGAATTTGAATACCATTGCTATAATTTTTTCCATGAGTATTATATTTGAGTCTCTCCTTGCAATATTCCAGTACATTAATAAGGGTTCGTTTCAGGGTATATTTTATTTCTTAGGAGAACGTGGCTTTAACAGTACAACACCGGGCGTTGCAAATGCTTCTATAGATGGCAATATTATTCTCAGGCCTTACGGAACATTCTCACACCCAAATGTTCTAGCAGGATATCTTGTTTTGTCAATGGTAGTTTGTGCCTTGCTTGTTAAAAAGCTTAATAGATATTATCTAATAGCATTTCTGATTGGAATATGTGGTGTGTTTATATCCTTCTCCCGCACTGCAATAGTTGCATTAGTTTTATTCATTTTTAGTTTCTTTATAATTTCCATTTACGAAAAATATAAGAAAGGCAAACTGAATCTTGCTGCTAATAAAAACAATTTACTACTTTTATTGCCACTGCTTTTTATAATAATGTTATTTTTAGGCGGCTTAATATACGGAAGGTTTCTTAACTTAAATTTTTATGATGAGTCTGTATCTAATCGAGTAGCTCTTGCAAAAGAATCCGTCAGAATGATTGCAGGAAATCCCGTATTTGGGATTGGGATAAATAACTTTTTTGACAGCCTAAACCCAGGCTTTAAAAATTTTTCAGAGATACAGCCGGTTCACAATATTTTCTTGCTTACCTTTTCGGAGACTGGGATAATTGGGCTTTCATTCTTAATACTTCTTTTAACTATGGCTGCCAAGAACAATAAGCTTAGCTTCATAGCTGTTTTTGCAGTGATCATTTTGGGAAGCCTAGATCATTATTTATTAACACTTCAACAGGGACAGCTTATTTTTACCATCTTAATTTCACTTTTTCTTGAGCGTGGTCTTTCTGCTAGAATAGAATTATAATGGCAGACGTATTTGTTTATACAGATGGTGGAGCAAGAGGAAACCCGGGACCTGCTGCAATAGGAGTATACATTGAAAACGGAAGTGGTCAGCCTCTGTTTCTATCCGGGAAAAAAATTGGGGAAACCACAAATAACATTGCAGAATACACCGCTATTCTTGAGGCATATAACTGGCTCATTGTAAACAAAAACCTACTCGATGCTGACGCAAAAATCCATTTTTATATGGATTCTCTTCTTGCATATTCACATATAAGTAGACTTTATAAAATAAAAAATGAAAACTTAAGACAACTTGTGTTAGAAATTTGGGAGAAAGAAAAAAACTTGGGTATTCCGGTATTTTATAACCACGTGAGACGTGAAGGAAATAAAAAGGCGGATTTGTTGGTAAATCAAGCATTAGATAATTTAATCTGAATGAACTCACCTGCTCTTGTTACAAAAGAATTTAAAAGTGAATTTCCAGTGCTTGTCGTTGATAAAATAGGCATCCTCGGGGCTGCGCTAGCAGAAAAAATAAAGGATGAGACGCTAGTTATTTTGGTAAGCGCCAAAAAACAAGAAGACCCAAATATTATTCATATACCATATGAAAGAATTACTCCAAGCATTCCCGATAACACATATTCACACATTTTTCTAATTGACGAAGACGGAGTCTTATCAAAAAGTATGATTACGCCTTTCGTAAAAAAAGCAGAACACGACGGCTCTGAATTAGTTCTAGTTTTAAGACGAGATATGCTCCAAGATGACTTTGCCGATAGTTTCATTTCTTCCTACGATAAGGCAAAGATTGTTATAACAGGAGATATTTTTGCTAGCGATTATATTTTTGATTCATCAACAGACATAAATCGTTTTATAAAACATGCAAAAGAAAATAAAAAGATAGAAATTGCAGGCGAAGGTTTAAGGCAAACATTCCCCGTTTTTGTCGAAGACGCTGTATGGGGAATACTCCAAGCCGGCTTTATTGAAAAAGACGATAGAGCTTTTAAAATTTATCCAAGCGGTTATACGCTTCTTTCCATCTCCCGAATTTTACAAAAAATTGATCCGGACCTAAAAATAAACTTTGTAGAAGACAAATCGTCACTCCCGAAAGGACAAAATGAGCACCAAGGAAAAATGCTTTTAGATAAAAACTACGACTTGGAAGCAAGGATAAAAAAAATCAAATTTGAAAAGGCTAAATTTGAAGAAGTCGAGCGCAGAAAAGAGAGCAAACCCTCCATTGAGCTTATTAGATTTAGTGGTCTATCTCGGTTTATTGCAGTAAGTCTTCTAACACTTTTTCTTGTTTTAATCATGCCGATTTTTTTTACTCTTATTTCTTTTTTTGCGGGAGCTCTTCTTTTGCAAGGGGCTAAAATTCAAGTCGAAAAGGGGCAATTTGAATCATCAAAAAATTACACACAAAGCTCGTACTATGCATTCATATTTTCCCATAGCTCTTTTCCAATTTTCTTAAAAGAGGCAAGCTTTGTAGGATTGGAAGGAAAAGCGTTAGAGCTTTCAACCAAAATAGATCAAGGAAAAGAAGCATCGTTTGCAATACTAAGTTTTTTTAAAAGCGTAGATAAAATTAAAAGAATTTTTGATGGCAGCGCTTCTGTTTCGGAAAAAGAATTCAGTGAAGTAGCAGATGATATAAAGCTTTCTTTGGTTTTTTACCAAAAACAGAAAAATAATGGAGTCATTCCTGAATCGATAAGTAAAAAATTCGAACCACTTCTGACATTTACCTCTGCAACAATTGAAAGCTGGCCTGAAATTCTGGGATTTAAAGGGGAAAGAAAGTATTTAATACTGTTGCAAAACAATATGGAGCTAAGAGCTACAGGCGGATTCATAGGCTCTTTTGCTATTACCAGAATTAAAAATGGCAAACTTACAAATTTTAAAATTTATGATGTATATGATGCAGACGGACAGCTGAAAGGGCATATTGAGCCTCCATTTGCAATTCGAAGATACCTTAGCTCTCCGAACTGGTATTTAAGAGATAGTAACTTCGATATCGACTTTTCCCAAAGCGCACAGGCTTCTGCAGTTTTTCTACAAACAGAGCTTAAAGAAACAGTGGATGGAGTCCTTGCAGTTGACCTCTCATTCGTACGTAGCTTGCTTGAGACTATCGGAGACGTTAAGGTTTTGGATTATAACGAGACAGTCAATTCGGATAACCTCTTCCAACTAACTCAGGCAAAAGTGGAAGAGAATTTTTTTCCGGGTTCCAAACAAAAAAAAGATTTTCTAAGAAGTTTATATGTTTCAATTCAAACCAAGCTATCAAGTGATAAAACTACCCCCTATTTAAATGTTCTTCAAAGCGCTATAGCATCGGTTTCTGAAAAGCATATTTTATTTGCGTTTAATAAGGTAAACGTATCATCGCTTTTTTCAGTAAACGGTTGGGGAGGAACGCTTTTTGACGACAGGAAAAAATCGGATGCAACCATTAATGACTTTGTTGGAATTAATGAATCTAATTTTGGAGCAAATAAAGTAAATTATTATTTATCAAGAAGTCAGAACTTAAGTACAACAATTGCGGAAAATGGGGAAGTCACAAATGTATTAAAATTAAGTTATAAAAACAACGCGCCCAAGAGCTTAAACACTAAAGGCTTATATAAAAATTATTTAAGACTTATACTTCCTTTTGCAAGCCAGATTTCAAAAGTAGAAATAGATGGGATTGAGCAAAGCATTATTCCAGCGGTAACGCAGCCTAGTGTTTATGAGGCAACAAATTTTAAACCCCCTCAGGGACTTGAAATTGAAGTGACTGAAAATTCGGCAAAGTCTGTTTTCGGAATGTTATTAAACATAGAGCCAGAAGCATTAAAAACCATAACGATAACTTATAAGTTGGCAAGTAAACTTAACTTGAACCAGGCTAGTTTTAATTATAGTTTAAAAGCCTACAAACAGCCGGGAATTGATAATATTCCTTTTGGTTTCTCACTTAATTTACCAAGTTTTTTAACAGTTGTTGACTATCCGAAAGAAGCAGGTATTAAATCTAATGGAGCAAGCTTTTCGTCAAGCTTAAGGAAGGATTCAGACTTTATTTTTAATCTTTCCAAGAAATAGTTCGATAAAGTCATTTTTAGTTCTTTGTATATTTCTCCCGTGCTCTATTAATAAATACGTTAGAGCAAGCCAGTCCTTTTTTTCAAAAAGCTTCATTAAATCTTGTTCTATCTTGTCAACATTTCTGTGTTTAGTAAAGCCGTATTTTAAAGACAATCTTTTAACATGAGTATCTACAGCGATCCCTTCATAAATTCCAAAAGCGTTGCCTAAAACCACATTTGCAGTTTTTCTCCCAACTCCCGGAAGGCTTATCAACTGGCGCATATCTTTAGGAACTTGACTATTAAACTCCTTAAGTATCTTGCCTGCGGTCTTTTTAATATTTCTTGCTTTTGTTTTATAAAGTCCAACCTGCTTTAAATCTTGCTCAAAATCTTTTAAATTAACATTCGAATAATTTTCTATCTCACCTCGCATGTTTCTACCTCTATATTTTGGAAATAGTTTTGATGTCACTTTGTTAACTTGGACGTCTCTGGTTTGAGTGGAAAGCATAACAGAGAGCAAAAGCTCGAATTCGTTTGAGTAATTAAGAATTATTTTTGCGCTTGGGTAGCTTTTTTTAAGAAGTTTAAGAATTTTGCTTGCCCTTTTCTTGTCCATCTGCATTTTGAGGTTGTTTGAGACTATTTAAAGAATTGTGTCTTGGATTTGCAATAATGGTTACATTACCTAACTTGATCCTTACCATTTTGGTATGTCTTACTGCCCAAGGGTCCTCGAAAGGACGCCTACCACTAGGTATTCTTTCGCCTGCCATACCATGTATTATAACGCAAGACTGCAATTATTGCTAAAAAAAATAAATCCAAGTAGAATTAGTGTGATGCAAAAGGATGGTGAAATCTATAAAAGTTGGGAAGAGAAGGGTTATTTTAAACCGGAGTTGCACACAAATGGAAACCCTTATTCCATAATTCTTCCGCCTCCAAACGCCAATGCTCCGCTTCATTTTGGCCACGCTATGTATACGGTTGAGGATATTTTAATCCGTTACCATAGACTATTAGGCGATAAAACTTTGTGGCTTCCGGGTGCAGATCATGCAGGCTTTGAAACCCAATTTGTTTTTGAAAAAAAGCTTTTGGAAAAGGGTAAATCCCGCTTTGACTACGATAGAGAAACTCTTTATAAAATGATTTGGGATTTTGCTGCCGAAAATAGACCAGTAATGGAAAACCAGCTTAAAAGACTTGGTTTTTCACTCGATTGGAGTAGAAGTAAATTTACACTAGAAGAAGATATTATAAAAATAGTTTATAAGACATTTAAGAAGCTTTATGAAGACGGTTTGGTTTATAGAGCTGAAAAGCTAGTAAATTATTGTACTTATGATGGCACTTCATTTTCTGATCTCGAGGTTATATATGAAGAGAAAAATTCTCCTCTTTACTATATAAAGTATGGACCTCTCACTCTTGCAACAACAAGACCCGAGACAAAATTCGGAGATACTGCCGTTGCGGTTAATCCAAGGGACAAGCGTTACAAGCAGTATATCGGCAAGGAAATAGAAATTGAGACTGTATTTGGCAAGGCAAAGCTAAAGGTAATTGCAGATGATATGGTTGACCCGGAATTTGGAACGGGGGTTGTAAAGATAACCCCGGCACATGATTTCAACGATTTTGAAGCAGGACAGAGACATAATTTGCCAAGCGTTCAAGTAATTGGGTTAGACGGAAAAATGAATGAAAAAGCAGGAAAACTCAAAGGGCTATATGTTAAGCAAGCTCGTAAAGCAATCGTAGAGGAAATGCAGAAGAAAGGACTGGTTGAAAAAATTGACGAAAGTTACATAAATAGAATAGGAGTTTGCTACAAATGTAAAAACCCAATCGAACCTCTGCCCCTGGAGCAGTGGTTTATAAAAATGGAGCCTTTAGCAAAATATGCAATCAAGGCTGTAAAAGAGGGCAAATTAAAAATTTATCCCAAGAATTTTGAAAAGCTGTATTTCCAGTTTCTCGAAAACATAAGAGACTGGAATATAAGTAGGCAAATTGTCTGGGGAATAAGAATTCCAGCTTGGCAAAATAAAAAAACAAGAGAGTGGAAAGTAACAGAAGGCGAGAATCCTGGCGATGACTATATTCAGGATAATGACACTTTCGATACGTGGTTTTCGTCCGGACAGTGGCCTTATGCGTCACTCGCGGCTACAAATTCTTTGGAATTTTATCCAACAAGCGTTATGGAAACAGGTTATGACATACTCCGCTGGTGGGTGGCAAGAATGATGATGCTTGGTATTTATATGACCGGGAAGCCTCCTTTTAAAGATATTTTGCTACATGGATTAGTTAATGACCCGTTGGGCAAAAAAATGAGCAAAAGCAAGGGAAATGTAATAGATCCAATTGAAATAGTTGAGCAGTATGGTGCAGATACAGTTAGATTTGCGCTTGTTTATGGAAACGCAACCGGAAATGATCAGGCGTTATCTTACACAAAGCTTGAGGCAGCGAAAAAATTTATTAACAAACTAAGAAACATAGCAAGGTTTGTTGTTGAAATGAAACCGAAGACAAGCTCTAAAGAGGCAGCACAGAGAATAGAGGATATAAAAGTTATGAAAAATTTGGAAAAAGTCACAAAAGATGTCACCGATGCTTTGGAAAGATATGATTTTAATTTTGCTTTAAATATGCTTTATGAATTTATTTGGCATTATTTTGCAGATGTTTATATTGAACAATCTAAAAAAAGAAGGGAAGAAGCGCAACCTTATCTTGAACATATTTTAAAAACTATGCTTATTCTTCTACACCCTTTCATGCCTTTTATTACAGAAGAGCTTTATTTGCAGCTTCCAAACCATTTGGAATCAATAATGCTTGAAAAATGGCCAAAAGTAAAAGCTTAAACCCACAATTACCGAAGAATTACCGAAGAATTACCGAAAAGGGTATTTTGTTGCTAGTTCTAATTTCAATTTTGAGCTTAATCATATTTATTTCCTTAGTTTCGGTTCAGGCATATGATGATTTCCAAAAATACCTGGTAATTTCAAAAGAAAGACAAAACTTTTATGAGAAATTAAACTTTTGGAGTTCGATTTTGGATAAGTATCCGGGATATTCAGACGCCTCATTTAATATTTCTCTTTTATATTTTCAACTTAATCAATTGGATAAAGCAAGAATTTATCTTGAAAAAACCTTAAGCTTTGACCCAAATTATCCCCAGGCCGAGAAACTAGAAAAGGAGCTTGAAAAAAGAGGCTATTAGGCTTCTTGAGGTTTTTCTTCTGGTTTTTTCTCTTCCTCAGCGCTCTTTTCTTCAGTCGAAGTTTGTTCTTCGGTTGCAGATTCGCCTTCAGTCCCTGCGCCTTCCGCAGCCTCTCCCGTGGCCTCACCGGCTTCAGCTTTAGCAGCCTCAGCAGCAGCAGCTTCCTCAGCTGCTTGTTCAAGTGCCTCTTTAGATACCAATTCTTCTATTTTTGCAACGACCTGGTTTAGATCTGATAAGATGGTAACTCCTTGAGGAACTTTTAGGTCAGATACTGCAATTTGGTCATCAATTTGTGCCAAATGCTCCACATTAACCTCAATTTTTTCAGGCAATTCGGTGGGCAAAGCTTCCACCTCAACTTCGTTGGTAATTTCCATTAGAATACCCGTCTTTTCGGTTACAGCTTTTGGTTCCCCAACGAATTCAAGCGGAACATTTGCTTTAACTTTTTCTTTGAGGTTTACTTGGAAAAAATCTGCGTGCAAAACATTTCCCCTGAAGTCTTTATAAACATTTTGAATTAAAACGGGTATTGTTTTTGAGCCTAATTCTAAATCAACGAGCGTAGTTTCACCGCTTTCTTTGTACACGTCCATAAAATTTTTTGTCGGAAGCTGAACTGCGGTTGATTTAACTTCTTTTCCATAGACATTACCCGGGGTTATTCCATCTCTTCTTAATTTCTTAACTTTTTTGCCTAAAACTTTTCGTTCTTCGACTTTTAATTTAGGGTGCGTAGCCATAATCGTTATTTTACCTGAAAGCGCTAGGTATGGCAAGTAGAGCGCGTGCTATAATTGAGGCGTGAGAATACTAGGGATTGATCCCGGATTTGGAAGATGCGGATGGGCAATTCTCGAAATTGCTGGTTCTAAGGCGGAAGCTATAGATTATGGTTGTATCGAAACAGGTTTAAAACTTGCTCCTGAAAAAAGACTAGAGCGGGTTTACGCCGAAATTTCAAGAATTATTAAAAAATATAAGCCCGAAGTTTTGGCTATCGAAGAACTATTTTTTGGTACAAACACAAAAACCGCACTCGCTGTAGGACAAGCCCGAGGAGTTGTTCTGCTTGCAGCATCGCAGTACAGTTTAGAAACAAGCGTATATAATCCTTTGCAGGTTAAAATTGCCCTAACAGGGTATGGAAAAGCGGAAAAAGCACAAGTTGGCCAAATGGTAAAAATATTGCTCAAACTAAAAGAAATGCCAAAACTGGATGATACAACAGATGCATTGGCAGTAGCCCTAACTCATGCTTCAAGCTCAAAAATCAATAAGTTGTCTAGGTAGCTTATGCTATAATCAGCTAAATTATGATCGGTTTTTTAAATGGTAAAATTGACCTGCTACAAAGGCCAAACGTAATTATCGATGTTAACGGAGTAGGTTACAAAGTTTTAGTTTCGGAAAACGTTTATAAAAACTTAACAGTTGGGCAGAAAATCAAGATTTTTACCTACACCTATGTTAGGGATGATGCATTAGAGCTTTTCGGCTTTTTAGAAATTGACGATTTAAAGCTTTTTGAGAGTCTCTTAACAGTTTCTGGGATTGGGCCTCGCACTGCACTAAATATATTCTCTTTCGGAGAAAGGCAAAATATAATTGAGGCTATTGTTAAAGGAGACTCATTATTTTTTACTTCGGTTCCAAGGCTTGGTACGAAAAATGCACAGAGAATAATAATAGAGCTTAAAAACAAAATGGGCGGAGACGGCCTGGTTGATTTATCAGGCAAAGATTTAATTGAGAATACAGAAGCTATCGAGGCTCTAAAAAACTTTGGATTCTCAGTGGTGGAAGCTCAAAAAGCATTAAGAAACTTAGAATCAGGTCTTTCGACTGAGGAAAAAATAAAACAAGCGCTTAAATCTCTTGGTAGATAAAAATGACAAAAGATAAAAAATCAAATTTGGAAAAAGAAACGCCTGAGGAAGAGGTTCTTTTTACATCTCTTCGAGCTTCCGCATGGCCTGAATTTTACGGCCAGAAAAACGTAAAACAAGCCCTTAATATTGCAATTTCTGCAGCAAAAAAAAGAAAAGAGCCAATTGAGCATATTCTTTTATACGGGCCGCCCGGCCTTGGAAAAACTACATTATCGCACTTAATTGCAAAAGAAATGAATGTTAACATAAGGGTTACATCAGGCCCAGCAATTGAGCGGGCAGGTGATTTAGCCTCGATTCTTACGAATTTAGAAAAAGGTGATATTTTGTTCATCGATGAGGTTCATCGCCTTAATAAAATTGTGGAGGAAACTCTTTACCCGGCAATGGAAGACTATGCGCTGGATATAATAATAGGTAAAGGACCTTCTGCAAGAACCCTGCGGCTTGATCTACCGCAATTTACGATTATTGGCGCTACAACTCGAATTGGGCTTATGTCAGCCCCGCTGCGTGACAGATTCGGCGTAATCCACAGGCTGGCATTTTATGAGCCGGATGAGCTTTCGGAAATAATAAGAAAAGGAGCGATAAAGCTTAAAACAAAAGTAGATAAAGACTCAATTGCAGAAATTGCAACCAGAGCAAGGGGTACCCCAAGAATTGCCCTTAAATTACTCAAAAGAGTACGGGATTACGCACAAGTACATGGAACAGGTGAAATAGTAAAAGGCTTGACTGATAAAGCTTTAGAGATGCTTAACGTTGACTCTGTGGGGCTAGATAACAATGACGTAAGATATCTGAAATCAATTATTGAAAAACACGGTGGAGGACCTGTTGGAGTTGAAACTATAGCCTCCACAATAAGCGAAGATATAGGAACGATCGAGGAAGTAATAGAGCCCTATTTACTCCAAGTTGGATTTCTTAAAAAAACAGCACGAGGTAGAACAGCAACACTTGCAGCCTACAAACATTTGGGAATTGAGCTTCCCAAGGGCTTAAAACAGGGAAAACTCCTCTGACTTGACAAAGGGTAAGCCTGCTGGTAGTATTCACCTCTGTGTCTAGATTAGAAACCACCCTCGGAATTTTTGAAGCTCACATGCGCCGCGATCATATTGATATCGAAAGAAACGGCCATATTATTGCAATTTACCCAAGAGCCGGAATAATAGAAAACTTAAAAGAACGAAGACGAGTTGCAGAATTCATTTCAAATACTGCAAGTGCTCTAAAAACTCCCGCTTCCTTAGCATTGGGAACATACGAGGTAAGCATGGGAATAATGAGAGGCGAAAAAATAAGAATTATCAAAGGAGTTGCTCTGGCTGCAATTTTAGGAGCTGCATTAGGACAAGCTGAAGTAATTTTCGAAAAAGACGCAGACAAAGTTGGAATTCACCAAGAGGTAATCGAAGAAGCCGCTCAAATTACTTCCTCTTTCTAAATTTTCTACCCTTGAATATTGGCTTATCTTCTGGCAAATTGAACTCTCCATTTATTGCTCTTTGCCTTTCAAGAGGCGTTGCGTCTCTTCTTCCAAACGCGTCAGGTTCTGGGCGAGGATTGAATGAAGAGCCATAGTAGCTAGTGTTTCTTGAATGAATTCTTAGTAACGTCTCAAGCGATGCCACTAATTAAATTTAGACTAAAAATAAAACGATTGTCAACTACTCAAGGCCTAAATAAAAGAATTTTTGAAACGGGGATAAGGTTATTAACAGCTGAAGGCATATTGTTACAATTACCGAGGCGATAAGTATTTTGTTCATTTTAAAGATTGAGC
Organism: Candidatus Levybacteria bacterium RIFCSPHIGHO2_01_FULL_37_17; assembly: GCA_001782035.1. Classification (GTDB taxonomy): domain Bacteria; phylum Patescibacteriota; class Microgenomatia; order Levybacterales; family UBA12049; genus 01-FULL-36-15b. The sequence goes on from MFNL01000001.1 coordinate 97,109, forward strand.
GTCCCCTGACAATAAATGCAAGAGCCATATGGGAAAAAACTAAAACATTAAAAACAATTGTTCTCGCAAAAATCTCACTATTGCCCTCAAGTAATTTGGAAAAAAGAAGCAAAAGGGCACCTGCTATCACAAACCCAAAGGTTAATATAAAACCTATCCTTTTTGGAGTAAGAATATTTTGTCTTATATCTCTTGGCTTTTCTTTTAAAATACTTGAGCTTCTGTTATCACTTGCCAAGGCAAGCGCAGGCAACCCGTCTGTTACCAGGTTAACCCAAAGGATTTGAGTCGGTAAAAGCGGATCGGGTAACTTGAGAAGTGCTGCAAAAAATATTAAAGATATCTCAGATAAATTTCCGGACAGAAGATATGTAATAGATTTAACTATGTTTGCATAAATTGTTCTTCCCTCAAGCACTGCTTTAATAAGAGTTGAATAATTATCGTCTGACAAAACAATGTCCGATGCTTCTTTTGCTACATCAGTACCTGTTTTACCCATTGCAATTCCAACGTCTGCTTTTTTTAAGGCGAGGGAATCATTGACCCCGTCTCCTGTAACTCCAACAACAAAACCTAACTTCTTGTAAATAGTTGCAAGGCGTAGTTTGTCTTCCGGTTTTGTTCTGGCAAATACGCTGGTATTTAAAATTATCTTTTCAAGATCTTCATCGCTTAACTTATCAAGCTCCTCACCTGTAATTACGTTTTCATCTTTTTCTATCAAGCCTATCTCTTTTGCAATGGTTAACGCAGTTAATTCGTTGTCGCCTGTTACCATCACGGTTTTTATTCCGGCTTCTTTAGCACTTTTTATAGCCTCAATTGCCTCAACTCTAGGCGGATCATAAATTCCTGTAAATCCTAAAAATTCAATATTTTCTTCCAGCGCTTTCCTGTCTTTGATATTTTCATTTACGATTCTTTTATAACCTAGTCCTATTACCCTAAAGCCTTTTTTTGCAAATGCCTCGAACCTTTTTGTTATTTTATCCTTCTCTGCCTTGCTTAAACTGCTTAGCTCTAGCAAATTTTCCGGAGCCCCTCTTACAAATACATATTTTTCATGCCCTTCTTCCCAAATAGTTGTTATAAGTTTAGTTTCGGGGTCAAATAAAAACTCATCTATAACTTTTCCGTCCTGGGTGAGCGATTTGTCTTTTGCAAATTCCTTTGCCCATAGAAGTAAAGAGCCGTCTGTTTTGTCCCCAATTGCTTCAAAATTATTAGAATCTGCCTTTTGCACCAAGGAAGCCGTATTGCCTATAACGCAGGCTTTAAATAGCAATTCACTATTTTCCTTACTCGCAATCCAAAAGTCCTTAACAACCATTTTGTTTTGAGTAAGCGTCCCTGTTTTATCAGATAAAATAATTTGTACCGCTCCTAGTGTTTCAACCGAGGACATTTTTCGAACAACTGCGTTTCGCCTTGCCATCCGTGTTGTTCCTATTGCAAGCGCAATTGTAATTACGGCAGGAAGACCTTCGGGAATTACTGCAACAGCAGCGCTTATGGAAAGAAGGATTAAGTCAAATAAGTTTCTTCCCTGCGATATTCCTATAGGAACTAATGAAAAGGAAACTACAATTGCAAGTAACGATATTATTTTTCCAAGCTTGGACAGGTCTTTTTGCAGAGGGGTAGGCGATGTCTCAATATTTACCAAACTTTTAGCAATTTGCCCAAATTTTGTGCTGTCCCCGGTTTTTTCTACCAAAAAATGACCTCTTCCTTTAGACACAATTGTTCCTGCAAAAACCTCCTCGCCCTCATTTTTAATTACAGGCAAAGACTCGCCGCTTAACGCAGATTCATCAATTTCAAGGTGTATATTAAAAAGAAGCTTTCCGTCAGCTGGAATATTTTCGCCCTCATTTAAAATAACAACATCTCCGGGTACAATTTGCGCAGTTTCTATTTCCTTTTCTTTCCCGTCTCTTATTACTATTGCTTTATCTTTAATGTAAGCCTTTAGTTTTTCCAACGACTTTTCAGCATTAAATTCCTGCCAAAAGCCAAAAAGTCCGCTAAGCAGCAAGATTGCCAAAATAAAACTTGCATCAATAAAATTCCCAATTAAAAAGGAAAAAAGAGCTCCGGCAAAGAGTATTCCGTTTAAAAGGGTAGTAAACTGGGAAATAAAAACAGAAGCTATGCTATAGCGCCTTTTTACATTAATCTCATTTCTTCCGTGTTTTTCAAGAAGCGCTTGAGCTTGGCTTGTGGACAGTCCTTGCATTATTTTATTCTACAGGAATTCAGTATGCGGAATCTACCTGCGGACGGAATTGTAGGGCCTCGGCGATGTGTTGTATTTTAATATCAATTGAGCCTTCCAAGTCTGCAATAGTTCGGGCAAGTTTAATTATCCTTTGGTAAGATCTTGCCGAAAGCTGCATTTTGGATACAGCCATTTTTAAAAGCTCAATACAGTCATCGGACAGCACGCAGTATTTTTTGATATCCTTGTTTAACATCTCAGCATTTGAGGAAATTTTTGTTGTCTTAAATCGTTTTGTCTGCAAATCCCTTGCTTTTTGAACCCTGTTTCTAATAGCTGTGGACGTCTCGTTATTTATTTTTTGAGAGGATGTTAACTTTTCAACTTTTACAGCGGGAACATCCAAATGAATATCTATCCTATCAAGCATCGGACCCGAAACTTTTTTTTGATACCGAATAATTTGTGCTGGCGCACAGCTGCAGTTGTGAGTTTTGTCGCCAAAATATCCGCAAGGGCAGGGATTTTGAGCCGCAAATAGCAAGAATTTGGAAGGAAACGTAAGTCTTTTACTTGCCCTTGAGATTGTCACAAAGCCGTCTTCCAAGGGCTGTCTTAGGGCTTCTAAAACGTGTCTTGGAAATTCTGGGAATTCATCCAAAAACAAAACTCCCCTATGCGCAAGTGAAACTTCGCCGGGTTTAGGGTTAGCGCTTCCTCCTATAAGTCCTATATGTGAAGTTGTGTGATGCGGGCTTCTAAATGGCCGCTTGGTTATTATAGGAGTTCCATCTAAAAGTCCGGAAATGCTATAAATTTTAGTAACCTCTAAAGCCTCATCTAGTGTCAATTTTGGCAAAATTGAGGGAAGAGTTCTCGCAAGAAGCGTTTTTCCAGCTCCCGGAGGCCCTTTTAAAATAATATTGTGTCCACCCGCAGCAGCAATTTCCAATGCCCTTTTTGCCTGTTCTTGTCCGGCAACCTCACTCATATCAAAATCGAAACTTAACTTATTTTCAAATTTGTCTAAGCGTATGTATTTAGCGGGAACAATTTTTTCCTCATTTGTAATGTGTTTAACCAAAGAGAGCAAAGATTCAACGGGATAAACCTCGATACCATTAACAATTGCAGCTTCTTGGGAGTTAATTTTAGGCAAGAATATCTTATTTATTTTTCTCTCCTTCGCCATCAATACTTGGGGTAAAACTCCATTTGTGTATCTTAATTTTCCATCTAATGATAGCTCGCCAGTGAAGAATAAGTTCTCAATATTTGCTTCAATTTGCCCATCTGCAATAAGAAGACCCATTGCAATAGGCAAATCATATGAGGAACCTTCTTTGGGTAAATCAGCGGGAGCCAAATTAACAGTTATTCTTTTAGCGGGAAAATCAAACCCGGAGTTTTTAACAGCAGATCTTACCCTTTCTTTTGCTTCCTCAACTGCCTTATCCGGAAGTCCAACTATAGTAAAAGAGGGAAGTCCCTGCGCTTGAATATCGACCTCTATTTCTATTGGAATGGCATCCAAGCCTAAAACCGCTGCAGATGTAACCTTTGCGATCATAAGCTTAGACTAACAAAAAAGAATAAAGTGTTCAAATTTCAACAATGTTTTCTGTTTCGGCGCCGGTTGAAATATAGGAAATTTTAACGCCAACAAGTTTTTCAATTTCTCTTAAATAACTCTTTGCATTTTTCGGAAGGTCCTTATATTTTTTAATCCCATTTGTTTTTGCTCGCCATCCGGGAAGAGTTTTATAGACGGGCTTAAGCTTTGAAAGCGTTTCTGTGCTTAAATCAAAGTATCTAATTTTAGACCCATTTAATAGGTAATGAGTACAAACTTTGATCTCTTTAAAACTATCCAAAATATCCATCTTTGTAATTGCTAAATCAGTAAAACCATTTATTTTTGCAGCAAATTTTGCCATTTCTGCATCAAACCATCCGCAACGCCTTGGCCTTCCTGTGGTTGACCCAAACTCATTTCCTAAGTTTCTTAAATCAGCGCCATCCTTACCCGTGAGCTCTGTGGGGAACGGGCCAAACCCAACTCTTGTTATATAAGCTTTTGCAACACCAATAATCTTATTGATTTTTTGAGGTGCAATTCCTAATCCTGCTACAGCATTTCCAGACAAAATTGACGAAGCTGTAACAAACGGATAAGTTCCCCAATCGTTATCCAAGAATACTCCATGCGCGCCTTCTAGTAAAATTTCTTCTTTTGAATCTAAAGCTTTATTTACGATCGCAAAAGGTTCTTTTACATACTTTTCAATTTTTTTGAATAATTTGAGCTGAATTTTTAAAATTTCATTAAGATCCAATTCTTTTTCTCCGAAAGCCTTAATTATTTTATTCTTTATAAAAAGCTGAGTTTGAAATTTGTCTTCCAAGATTTTTTTGTCCAAAAAATCAAAGACCCTTATTCCGTTATAAGTGACTTTATCTGCATAAGTTGGGCTAATGCCTCGTCCTGTTGTCCAAGTTTTATTTTTTCCTTTGGCTTCTTCATAAATCTTCTCAAGAATTTTATGATACGGAAGAATAATATTGCACCGTGGAGAAATAAAAAGTCGGTTGTCTAATTTTAATCCCGCTTTTTCAAGCATCTGAATTTCTGATACTAAAACTTCTAAGTCTAAAACTACGCCAGGACCAATTAAAGAGATTGATTTCTTGTTGAAAATTCCTGAAGGAATAAGGTGCATTGCGAATTTTCCGTATTTATTTACGACTGTATGCCCTGCATTATTTCCTCCATGGAACCTTGCCACAAGATGGACTTTTGAGGATAAGTGGTCAATAATTTTACCTTTTCCTTCGTCTCCCCATTGGGCACCGATAATAACTGTTGCTCCCACGGCAGTATTTTAGCACTTTGAATTGTGCTAGAATAGAGCCCAAATGGACGACGTTGCAAAAGTAAGAGAAAAGATAGATTTAGTATCTTTTATTTCGGAATTTATTACTTTAAAAAAAGCAGGGAGAAATTTTAAGGCGCTGTGTCCTTTCCACAACGAAAAAAGTCCCTCGTTTATGATATCTCCCGAGCGGCAAATTTGGCATTGTTTCGGCTGCGGAAAGGGAGGAGACGCATTCACATTTTTAATGGAGTACGAAAACATGGAATTTCCCGAAAGCTTGCGGACTTTGGCAAAAAAGGCAGGAGTTGAACTAACAGAATCAAGCTACAGAAAAGGAGTGACTAGCGAAAAAGAAAAAATCTATGAGATAAATAAGCTCGCTCTAAAATTTTATAAATATTTGCTTTTAGAGCACAAAGCAGGAAAAGATGCTCTTGATTATCTATTAAATAAAAGAGGTTTAAAAAAAGGCACTATAGAAATTTTTGAACTTGGTTTTGCACCGACTTTGCCATCAAGCCTTTCTGACTATTTAATAAATAGAAAAAAATATAAAGCAAAAGATTTAATCTTGGCTGGAATTTCTTTTGAAAGAGGGGGAAAAATCTTCGATTTTTTCAGAGGAAGGATTATATTTCCTCTTTACGACCACAGGGGAAATATTTTAGGCTTTTCGGCAAGAGCTTTAAATGAAGCTGATATGCCCAAATATCTTAACACCAAAGAGACTCTTATATACCACAAAGGGAGTGTCTTTTTCGGCTTAAACTTGTCCAAGGAAGAGATAAAGCAAAAACAAAACGCAATTTTAGTCGAAGGAGAGTTTGACCTTATTTCGCTTTTCACCCACGGCATAAAAAACGTTGTTGCCATTAAAGGGACGGCTTTAACAGAAGATCAAGTGTCTCTGATTTCAAGATTTACACCCAAAGTGACATTTTGCTTTGATCAGGATGTTGCAGGATTTGAAGCGACAAAAAGAAGCCTACCAATTATTGAGCAAAAAGGTCTTACTGCAGAAATTGTTGATTTAAAGGGCTCAAAAGATCCTGACGAGGCAATCAAAAAAGATCCGATTTTATTTAAAAAGAAATTATCAGCCACCCCAAATGTATATGATTATCTTCTTAAGTTTTATACTTCTGATAATCCAACAGACACAGTCGAGGGGAAAAGGAAGATTACGGATGAAATACTTCCTATCATTTCTAAAATTTCAAACGAAATTGTAAAAGAGCACTATACTAAAAAATTAGCCGGCCAACTTGATACATCAGTTGAGTCTATAAATAGGGAGCTTGCGAAACAAGACAGTAGTAAGACGAAGGATAGAATAATTATTCCCAAAAACGAAAGTAAAGAAAGAAGAGAGCTTCTCGAAGAATATTCACTTGCTCTAATTTTGCAAAATGAAAATACGAATCTTGCAAAAGCCGTTGAAGATGAGATAAAGAAATACAAATTTAAAATCCCGGCTTACCAAAAAATATCAGACGCATTATTTGAATACGTATTGGATACTAAAGAGGAAAATTTCCAAAAATTTTCAACCACTTTACCAACCGAGCTTTTAAAAGCATATGACTTTTTATATTTATATCCTTTACCGAAGTTTCAAAACGAAGAAAAGCAGGCGGAGGAAATTAAAAAAGTTATTAAAGAATTACTTACCTTGTATCTAAAAGAAAAACTTAAGGATGTTACTCTTAAGATTAGAACTACAAGCGCGCAAAAAGAGAAAGAAAATTTGCAAAAAGAATATACTCAGATTTTGTCCCTCATAAGGGATGCGCAAGTTTAATTTGTAACGCAAAGGTGCTAAAATAGATATACTTTTATGAAGCAGCCCGACTTAATTTCAGATATAGTTTCTAGTGCAAAAAAGAGGGGATATATTACTCAGGAAGAAATTCTAGCACTTTTCCCCAAGCCCGAGCAGCATCTGGAAGACCTCGACAAGCTTTATAACAAGCTAATGAGGTCTGATATCGATGTTTTCGAATCTGTTGCGGCAGAAGCAGATGAGGAAAAACCGATTGAAGACTTAGAAAAAGAGCTCGAAGCCTTAACTGTTTTAACAGAAGGGACTGTTTCGGATCCCGTAAGGATGTATTTAAAAGAAATCGGAAGAATACCTCTTTTAACTTTTGACCAGGAAATTTCTTTAGCTAAAAAGGTGGAGAAAGCCGACAAAAAAGCAAAGCAAATGCTGATTAATTCTAACTTAAGATTGGTTGTATCTATTGCCAAAAAGTATGTTGGAAGAGGGCTGACGCTTCTTGATTTAATTCAGGAGGGAAATCAAGGTTTAATAAGAGCGGTTGAAAAATACGATTGGAGAAGAGGTTTCAAGTTTTCAACTTATGCCACGTGGTGGATAAGGCAGTCTATTACCCGCGCTATAGCTGATCAGGCAAGAACTATAAGAATTCCAGTACACATGGTTGAAAATATAAATAGGTTTTTACGAGCATCAAGAAAACTAATGCAAGAGTTGGGTCGCGAGCCAACGCCTGAAGAAGTTGCAAAAACGCTAGGCATCGAGCCTGATAAAGCATTAGAAATAATAAAAATTTCTCAGGAGCCGGCAAGCCTAGAGTCACCTGTAGGAGATGAAGAAGACAGCAAGCTAGGAGACTTTATACACGATAGTTCAGCACCGACGCTTTTTGATACTGCCTCACGAGAGTTACTCAAAGAACAAATAGAACAAGTCTTGTCTACTCTTTCAGACAGAGAAAAAAGAGTTTTGGAAGAGCGTTTCGGTTTAAAAGACGGCCGTCCTAAAACACTTGAGGAAGTTGGAAAAATGTTTGCAGTAACCAGAGAGCGAATAAGGCAAATTGAAGCAAAGGCACTACGAAAGCTCCGACACCCCTCCCGGGGAAATAAACTAAAAGATTATTTAGCTTAAGCTTTCTTTGTCAAGAGAGGCTGAGTTAATGAGTTCCTTGTATAAATTCAGTCGTAGGACTTTTTTCCAAAAGTGGTGAAGGATCAAGATTTTGCATCGCCGAAATAGTATAAGGTCCTTCGTCAACACCGAGCATGGTCGCACCCAATGCAATTCTTTCCCAATGGTTTAAGGTTTTTTGTGTCATAGATTCCTCATAAGTAAGTAATTCTTTAAATGTTTGTTCTCCTTCGGAAAAATATGGTAAGCCTGTGAGATATAGTCTTTTACTAATGAATTTAGTTCTAGGAGATGCTTCGCCGCCATAGGGCTTTAAGAATTTTTCTCCGTCTCTTGTAAAGAAAAACATTCCTCCTGGAGCTTCAAAAACCCCTCCTCCTATAGAACCCGAGCCATTAACTCCTGACATCCCTACAAGTATTGAAATTACAATATCATCTACCGCTCCTCCCTCTCCTATAATTGGGATTCCAAGTCTCCCCCTTAATTTCCAAGCCAATTCCGCATTGGCAGGAATCATTTGTGATCTTTCTGGAGTTGTGCATCTTGCTCCTCCTCCTACACCCTCAACTATGGCGTCAGCCCCTACTTGCTCGCATTCTAAAGCAATGTCCTCATTGGTAATCTGACTTGGAAAAAATTCGTCTTCGTCATCAAGCTCCTTTCTAAGTAGTTTTGTAGTTCCAATAATGTCTCTTCCAACTGAATGTCCGTATGGTCTAAAACTAGTAAGGCCAGCATCCTTAAGAAGAAAAGCCCTTTCTAAAGCTTTTCTTGGATGAACCTCCAAAACCCCTACGACGCAAGCCCTCCAATGATCAACAATAAATTTTTTCTCTTCATCAGACCGTCCTTCCAAAAGTGGGTCATCTATGGTCAGTCTTTCCATGACAGCTTTTGCTAATCTCGCTTGTACTTTAGGGTCAGAAAAAACTCCAACCTCAGGCACACCAACTCTCATAAACATTTTTGCAGCGGTTTCAATCATTAAAACAGAGCCGTTAGTGTCTGGCATTGCCCCCATGTTTACAAAACTTCCAACCCTTTTCTTAGATGTGAAAGAAAATGGCCCTTGCTCGAGCAAATCGGTTCTGTGAACTTGCTTGCTCTCTATTTTTCCGTTTACGCTATCACGGTTATGCCCAAGATCAGAAAGCTGGGGCGTAATTCCTCTTTCTATATATTCATCAATAACGCCCTTTCTTTTCTCGGGTTTTTTAAATCCTGCTTTTTCAAGTTCCATCATTGCGTGGATTCTTGCAGGGTGATTTGCTAAACGTAAATTAGCTTCTCTTAAAGTTTTCCATCCCTCCAAATATTCTTCAGGCGGTATTGCAACTTCTAAACCTTCATAGTCATCATAAGGGGTAAGTAGTAATGGCTGATCTGCTTCGTGTGGAAGCAGCTCGGGAAATTTATCTGCCAGACCACCCTCGATTGCTTCTGCGAGCTTATCTTCAAGTTGAGCTGGTATCGTAAAATCAATTTCTCTCTGCCTTCTTGAAAGGCGCGGATGATAAAACCTTTCTCCGTTATTTCGGATATCTTGGGCAAATGTGGAATGTCTAGTTTCAACGCTCATTACCGAGCTATTCTACAATATTTATGCAAGAAGATAAAGAAGTCACCTTCTTGATAGCAGCTTTTTAATCCACTTGTGGTCGTGGATCTCACTTATTACAAAAGCAAGGCTAAAAATTGCAAAAGTATAAATTATTGCATCTATGCTTATTCTTCCTAAATCATGCCAATAGACATCGTCTAAATAAAGCCATAGTGCAAACTCGTCTATTGTTAAAGCAGCTCCAATGCCAAATAAAATAGCCATAACGTGTCTAACTCTATCTGATGCCCAAAACGAAATCCCGATATAGCCGCAAAAAAGTAGAAGTAAAATTCCAAAGACCAAATGGTGTATATGGATATCACCTGACTGATTTGGAATGAAGCCGAATTTCTGAGCAACGGTTATAGTTCTTGCAATTGCAAATGTAACTATGAAAGCTGCAAGAATCAGTATTTGAGAGAGCCTATGACTTCTTAAAATCTTTTTAAGCATACTATAATTGAAGCACAAATAAAAAAATATTTCATTTTTACTTTGACAAGGGGAGTATAATAATAAAAATGAAAGTAAAAAATGCTTTCAATAAAAAGGTAGGGTATATAACTTCAAACGCCACGCTCCTAGATGCCGCAAAATTCATCTTCGGACATAATCATAAAGGAATACCTGTTGTAAATACGTCTAAAAAAATTATCGGTTTTATAACTGAACAGGATATAATGTCGCAAATGTTTCCCAAGGCTGCGGATTTAATGGAAGACTATATTCATGAAAGAGATTTTGAAGCAATGGAAAGCAATCTAAAAAATATCCTTATCCAAAAAGTAAAAAATGTTATGACAAAAAAACCAATAACAATTCATATAGACGATCCGCTTCTTAAGGCAGAATCAATTATGAAACTACATGATATTAGTAGACTTCCAGTAATTGATGATAAAGGGGTTTTAATAGGTATTATTTCAAAAGGCGATATCTTCAGAAGACTGATTAGCAGGAAAGTAAGAGGCTTTAAATAACGAATTAGCTTAATAGTCTTTTATATGGGCAGGAGCTTTCACAGGCTTGTAAAATAGGTTAAAAATTACCCCGGCAAAAACTACAATAATAGCTGCAATAATAATGGGCGTGCTAGCTGAAAAAGCTGCAGCTATAAAACCAGAGATAACGGGAGGAAGAAGTTGTGCTAATGCTTGGACGCTTGCGTTAATTCCTAAAATTTCCCCCTGAATATGGGCATCTACAGATCTTGAAATTAATGCCCCCATATTTGAAAAAATTAATCCCATAAAAAGAGCTTGAAACGGAATTATAAAATAAAGCCATAATGATACAGGAGTAAAATACACAAGCCCAATTGTTATACCTGTTGCAATTAGGCAAACCTTGAGTACCTGATTTTCCCTAAATCTTTTAGCAACCACCCCAGTAATTATAGATTGTGTAACTAAAAACCAAATTCCAAAAAAAGAAAAGAAATATCCGATACCAGTTTGATCCCAAGAAAACTTATTAATTAAAAATATGCTCATAAAAGTAACGAAAAAAGTAAAACCTGAGAAAAACAAAAAATTTACCAAAAATAAAAATCTAACGTTTTTAAGCTGGAAAGCTTTGGCAATATCGAGTAATGATTTATGCCACTCTATTATTCTCTCTTTGTTAATATATTTGTTTGTTTCTTTTAAAAATTTTCTAACTGAAAATGCGTTAATCAAGCTCATAAGCGCTGCGAAAAGAAAGGGAACAGTGGGATTAAAAAAAGGCAAAATTTTGGAGTCGGACAAAAATCCTCCTAAGAAAGGACCAAATATGAAACCAATAGAAAAAGCTGCTCCGATAAACCCGAAGTTTCTTGCTCTGTTTTGCGGTTTTGTAATATCTGCAACTGCAGCCTGCGCAACAGAAATATTACCGCTTGCAACTCCAGCTACAGCACGTGATATAAAAAGAAGCGGAATGTTTTTTGTTGCAATTCCAAATGCGAATAACAAATACGATGCGGAAGTAATAAAAAGAGTATTTTGAAGTATAGGCTTTCTCCCAATCTTGTCTGAAAACTGCCCAAGGATAGATGTTGCAAAAAGCTGGGTTAAGGGAAAAACTGCAGTAATTAATCCTAAGAGTATATACCCTGTTTTTACATCAACATTTCCAGGGAGTATATAAAAGTTAGATACGGGGTCTGCCAAAAGAAGGGGAATAATGGGAATTAAAATTGCAAATCCTAACGAATCAAGGAAAATCGTAAAAATAATAGTAAATAAGGGGTTTTTAATTATTTTCATCACGAAGGGCTTATTATACTATTATTTTGCGGCTTCTTCTAGAGTGGAGATATCAATCTTTTTCATCTTTAGCATCGCATTCATTACCCTATTTGATTTTTCTTTGTCTGGAGAATCAATTAGCTCTCCCATTCTTTTGGGAATTATTTGCCATGAGACTCCATATTTGTCTTTAAGCCATCCGCATACTTCTGAGGCAGGATCCGAAGATAGTTTCTCCCAATAGTAGTCCACTTCTTCCTGATCCTCGCAATTTACCATAAAAGATATCGCTTCCCCTGCAAAAGAGAACTTGTGTCCTGGATTAGCAGAATCCATTGCTGCAAACCACTGACCCTCAATCATAAAATCCGAAAACATAAGCGTCCCTTCTTTCTCCGGCTCCATTCCCGCAGGATAGCGCGCAATTTGTCCTTGTTTTGAATTTTTAAAGACTCCCTGGTAAAACTTTTCTGCTTCCTCCGCTTTTCCTGCGCTATCGCCAACAAACAAAAGTGATGGAACAATAAATGGTCGTTCATCCCCTTGCGGGTTTGTTAGCATTAACTGCCAGGAGACTCCAAATTTATCCTCGCACCATCCGTATTTTTCCGCAAAATCATATTTTTGAAATTCCATAAGGACTTTCCCGCCTTCTGAAAGCTTGTCCCACATTTCTTCAATATTCTCCGTTGCGTTCTTGTCTTTTGAGGGGTCAAAATTTAAAATAAAAGAGACTGAGGGATTAAATTTAAAAATTGGACCTCCGTCGAGGGCCATAAACCGGTATCCGTCTAGCTCAAAAATTCCGGTTAAGACTTTTCCTACCATTTGCGAAATCCCCGGAGTATTCATTCCCTTTTCGTACCGTTTTATCGATACAATCTTGGAATTGGGGAACACCGAAGTATAGAAGTTCATCGCCTCTTCGCAATTATTATCAAACCAAAGGGAAGGAATTATTTTTTGCATGATTTATCCCTCGACCTCAGCTTCAAAACCACCATATGCCATTTTCTTCATATCAAAAGGCATAGACATGTCTTTTGCGTCTTTATATTTTTCATTCATCTCATCCATTACCTTTTTGTTAACCTCATCGCGGTGCGCCTTGTCTCGAAATACGATAAAAGAAAACCAAACATCCTCGTCTTCTGTTGCTCCGGCCATTTCCGGAAACGCTCGTGCTTTTTCATCTCCCATTTCCTGCGGTTTAAGGTCTTCTCCGCGGCATTCGAAGTATTCCAAAGCGCCGTGTCTCATCCATACTTCGTGGCCTTCTTCCGCCATTTTCTTGTATTCTTCAGTTTTATCTTTTGGAACGACCAATACAAAACCGTCTACGTATTTTGCCATATTATTTTTTGTGTTTAAAATATTCTATTTGCCTAAGCCTTTTTTGAGCTTCTGCTTCTGTTTTATATGTTCCCATATTTCTTCCGCTCTCAGCAACTACGCGGTATCCTTCCTTAACTTTTCTAATCATACATATAAAACGTATAGAAGATCAATTAGTAATAAATTTCATGGAGAGTTCTTTCGCTTTCTATTTGCTAGTTAATTTTTATCGATGACGTTTTTTGGTTTACCTGAGAAAAAAGCTTCTATATTTTGAAGAGCGATTTCCCTGCTATTAGCCGAAGCTTGCTTGGTAGAAAATGCTATATGCGGAGTTACAAGTATTTTAGGATTGCTGAGTACTTTCTTATAGAACTCATTTTGAGTGTCTCCTGGAATTTCCGGATCTGTGTCAATTGCCGCTCCTTTTACTACCCCTTTATCAATAGCTTTAATCAAGCCGTCTAAATCATAAGTGTGCCTTCTAACAAAAGAGACAAAATAAACGCCCTTTTTAAGTGAATTAAAAAAATTTCCATCAAGCAGATTTTTACTTGATGAGCTGGTATTTAGACAATTTATAATTAACTCGGCATCTAATGACTTTTCTTTTAAGTTTTCTCCTCTTCTAAAAAAATCTACTTTCATTCCAAATACCTTGAGCACATCTCCTAGCTTGGTTCCGATACTTCCAGCTCCCACTATTAAAGCTTTCTTGCCATTTAGGCTTTCCTTTAGCTCGAAATCAAATTCATCTTTGGTTCTTAATACTTGAGGAAACTTTCTGAAAAGTGCGATAGTCATAAAAACAACCCATTCAATAATTGAATCTCTATTGCTGCCTTGTGTGTTGGCGACTAAAACTCCATTTTTCCGGAGTTTTTCAGAATCAAATAGACCAAGCTCGATGTATGGATATGTGACAAAAACGTTTTTAAGCTTTGACAAGTTTTCTAGAAGAAAAGAACCATCACTTGCAACGACATCTGCACCTTTTGCGAATTTGATAAATTTTTCGGAGGAAGAAGGGCTATCATAAGATTTAACATCACCGAGCTTTTTCAAGCGGGCTTTTTGTTCATTCGAAAAATTTACACCCAGCACAACTATCTTTTTCATTTGGGTAGATTCTAACTCTTTTGCTTTCTATTTGCCATCTCTTCCTGTAGTTTGTTTGAGAACTGATCTTTTCCTCTTTCAAAAGCTTGTTTTCTTGATTCTAAAACTGGATTCTCTCTTACTATTTCATACTCAGGCATTCCCTCATCTGTTGCTCGTTCTTGATCTAATAAATCTCGTTCCCTTTCGTTTTCCACGCAGCAATTATAGCAGAAGTTATTTTACTTTTAAGATGGAAAGGATATTTCCTGCTGGGTCTTTAAACCAGGCGATTTCCTGTCCCCATTCTCTGGATATTCCTTTTTCGTCTGTTTTAAAATCGGGGTATTGCTCAAAGACTACTCCTTTTTCGGTTAGCTCATCAACCGCTTTCTCAACGTCTGAAACTGCAAAGTTAAGAACAGTGTAAGCTGCAGGCTCATGATTTTCTTTTGTATAAATCATAACTTTTCCTCCACCTGCAAATTTAAGCATCAGCATTCCCATTTCTGTATCCTCCTCCACGTTTAATCCAAGAGTTTCTCCATAGAATTCTTTAGCTTTTACTAAATCGCTTACCGAAAAACTTGAAAACGCGTGCGAAGATTTAAACATACACCTATTATAGCAGATGAGAAATTTTGCCTTCTATTTGCCAGAGGGTTTAAGCTTCGATGACCTGGTTTTTAGTATCTTGTACCAAGACCGCCTGTTGATCAGTTATGGGAATAATATTGTATTTTTTCCCATACTCTTTAATTACCTTATCATGCAGGGTGGAGTATTTAGCATTTTTGAAATGTGGCAAGGTGACAAAATTTACTAATCCAAAACCAGTGGTAGACTCCAAATTTGCTTCATCTGGATCATCAAAGTCTTTAACAGCTTCTATATCCGGTCCAGCAATTACGGATCCGGCACTCGAGCCTATATAAACTACTCCCCGATCAAGTAATTGTCTGATGAGTTTATCAAAGCCACTTTTTCGGCATTTCTCAAGCAAATAAAAAGTATTCCCACCGGCAACGAAGATTAAATTGACATTTGATAAAATTTTTTTGAGATCTTCTTCGTTTTTATTCTTCAAATCCAGATCAAAAACATTAAATCCAAGCTCGACTAGCTTATTTCTATCATCATCCATCCAAGGCCTTTCTTTATATAAATCTGCAGCAGTAGGAATAAAAGCTACTGATAAGTTCTCTGGTTTATCTTTTAGAAGCGGTATTAATCTATGTAGAACGTTATATGCTTGTGAAGTTAAAAACAGCATGGGAAAATTTTACTCCTTTTGCCTTCTATTTGCTAGAAGCTTCTGATTCGTTGATAAATCTTATATGTTCTTCGTTTTTTGGGTTAAATGCTGGAGTTGTTGTCAAAACCATTTTCATTTTTCCAAAATAATGAATTCTAGTTTTTGGAGGAATTGCCAATATATCGGTTGGCTGTACTTCCACTTTTTCACCGTTTAGAAAAAATGTTCCTTTCCCTTCGATTATGTAATAAATGTACCAGCTTTTTTTATCTAAAAATTCCTGAAAATGACCTTTTTCTAAAGAAACATAAACTACGTTTGCAGATTTTATATTTGTCGGATAAACAGTTAAATCTATTCCGTGTTTGTTAATTTTTTTTGCTTCTTTTGCTGAATATTTATATTTCATTAAAGAGATTATAGTTGATCTTGCCTTTTATTTGCCAGACTTTTCAGCAATAAGCTCTATTTCAATTAGCATTTTAGGATCAATTAATTGGTTAATTCCAACTAAAGTGCAGGCCGGTTTTGTTTGCTTAAAAGCTTCGCCAAATGCTTTATCGAATCCTTCAATTTGTGTAATATCAACCAAGTATGCTCTTACCAAAACTGTGTCTCCGATTTTAAATCCTTCTGAATTTACAACACTCGTAATTTTGCTAAAGATATTTTTTGATTGTGAATAAACATCGTCTCCAATTATTTCTCCTTTTTCGTCTTGACTTGTTGTTCCCGAAAAATAAATCCTCGTCTCATCAATTACGACAGCTCTTGAATAACCGACTCTTTCTTCAGATGGAGTATGTGTAGAAACTACTTTCCTCATTTTGGGGCAATTATAGCAGTTATTCTACAAGGATTGAGCCAATCATAGTATCGGCGTGGGCTGAGCAATGATAAGGATAAATTCCTGCAGTATCAAAAGTCAACGAGTATGAGTCTCCTTTTCCAAGCGCTTTTGAATTCTGCTCTAAATAATAAGTGTGCGCAGGATGTGAATCAGTATTTACATAGTGTTCAATACTTTCGTCATTCACCCATGTAACTTTTGTACCCTTGCTTATTTTAATATCTTTAGGATCAAACATAATATTGCTTAATTTTATAGTCACTTCTTTCTGTCCTGTCATGTCTTCAAAGTTTGATTGCAGACTTCTGTCAATTGCAAATTGGAAATATCCGTCGTGGCAGGACCCATCCGGCCAGCACGCATTGTAATTTACTGTATATATTCCATCAGGTGCGGAAGAATCCATGCTTCTTCTCATAGAAAGCTTATTAGTGTCAATTTCTGTTTCACCAACTCCATAGTCTTTTCCGTTACTCTCTATCTTAATTTCAGATGGAGCAGCCAGATCAAAATTAAAATCTATAACTACGTTAACCGGAACACCGGACAACGTTGAGCCGTGTGCTGGAGTATTGCTTTCATAGTGGGCGCTTTTTTTTGGGTCAGTAAATGAGGAAGAAATTTGTGAACTTTGATTATCCAAGTTTGTTAAAGAGGGGGAAGTGGATTTGTTCAAGAGAAAAAATCCTGCAACTAAAACAACTATTACAGTTATTGTTCCTATAACAATATATTTACTCATTTAAGATAAGTACTGTATACACTTTTGCATAATTCTTGTCAATTGGGGCAATTATAGCACCTCGGAAAGCCTCTCCTTATAAAAATTAACAGCGTTTGTTACTGCAGCTGACCAGCCTGATGGCAAAAGATTGTGGCCTGCATTTGGATAAGTAAAGTAAGTAACATCAATTTTATTTTTTTCTAAAGCTTCAACTAATTCATCCGACCACCAGTAGGGAACTTCCTGGTCATCCAACCCTTGGCTTATTAAAATTGGCGCTTTAATCCATTTATAGTATTTCTCGGGAGAAAAAAGCTCGACGTCGTAAAGATTTTCAAAACTTGCAAGAGCTTCTCTTAACTGTTTTCCCTGGTCATCATATTCGTCGGTGTAATAAAGAATTGAATAAGGAAAAGATTTTGAAACCGGCGCCCATAAGACAGTAGGATAATTTTTCCCGGAGACTGCAAGTGTAGAAAGCGCAATATGGCCACCATTACTGTGTCCCCAGATTCCTATCCTTTGTAAATCTGCCGAAATAGTCCCTTTATAGTTTGATTCTAGGCCTTGGTTCAAAGTTGTTAAAGAGGATAAGAGAGTAAGAGCAGTTGTGTATGTTTGAAATCTTCCCTCAAACGAATCGCCCGATTTATCAGACTCTCCAAAGTCCAAAAAATCAGGAGCAAGCGTTATAAAACCGGCTCGGGAAAGAACCGTGGCAGATGGTTGAGTGCCCGCCCCAGGTTTATAAACATCATTTGGAATAAATCCTCTAAACATTACAATAACCGGATATTCACCTTCTTCTTTTGGAATATTGGCAAGCCCTGATACTTTTAGCATCTCTTTACTATTAGGCGCTTTGGGAACGTAAAAATAAAATACTTGTTGAAATGAATTTTCATTCTCGCTTATGACACCCCCAAGTCTTATTTGGTTTTGAGGGAATTGAGTCTTTCTTAAATTTTCAAATGCGTAGGCAAGGAGAGGCCGGGGTATAGGCAACTCTTCGACTATGTTTTGCTTGAACCATTGATTTTGAAAAATGTATAATGATTCCAGAGCGACGATGATTAACAAAACCACACAAAATAATCCGAGTACTCTTTTCACGAGCCAATTGTAGCAAATTTGCAATTAACATGTTTCGGTGTATAATTCCTTTATGCAAATTGCTGAGAGAAGGACAGGGCTTCGCAGGTTTCTCCCATTTCTTTCCGAAAGAAAACCGAAAGGCCACGATCTAACAGCTGAACAAGTAAAGGCAAGAAGACTCGCAAGATATCAAGATAGAGACCCTGTATATGAAGTTGAACAGGAATTGGTTGTTCCGGCTAGTTTATTCAAAGATAAAATGGCAGAAGTCTTAGTTATGACACAACTTAGAGATGGAGTCTGGACTTCAATCGCTGCCGCTTACAATGCCGATTCAACATACAACCCAGATATAAGCAATGAAAACAGAGTTATCGGCAAAGTAAGTTTTAAGGCAGATTCACTAATTGGCGCCTTGGAGAAAGAAGTCGCTTGGATAGAAGATAGCATTTCTATATATGGTTGGAATCCTCATAATGAAGGCCTAAGCGAAAGCATAAAAGACACATATAATCAAAGAATATACAAAGTGGTTAGAGATTAATCAACGGTTGGGACTTGTTCTAATTCAGATTTAATTTCATCTTCTGTTTTACTACCATAACTTACAAGTAGCTTGTCGCCATTTTTTATTTCTTTTTCCAGAGCATCTCTATCTTCTATGCCGTTAATAAAAAATCTTAATTTTCCAGAGCCATCACCACAAAATATTTGACCGGTTCCTGTAGTCAGACAGTCCTTTGTAAGTTTCATTGGCAAGGTTTTAAAAAAATTATCCCAGACAGTACCCGTCTTTTTAACAATAACTATATTTGCTTCCTCCATATAAGCGTCTTTTGATTGATTGTGATATTTTGGGTCTGTAAAAACCCGCTTAGTGTTGTTTGTAAAAATTGCAAATGAGGCTTTTATATTTTGCTTTTCAACCTTTTCTCCAGGCCTAGGAAAGAACGATTCGCTAACCTCGCGCTTATTCCCTGAAGAGTATAAGCTAAAAACAATGAGGACAGAAAAAATTAATGTTACAACAAGAAATAAAATTTTTTTCATGCAAGGAGACACCCTGGTTTTATAAATTTAGGTATCATTTTTCTTATTCTTGTTTTTCCTGTAGATTGTTAATGCCGTAATCAGGGAAACTAGAAATATCATTGAACCTATAAAACAAGCTGTTGTAAAGATATTATCTGTTGCAACGCCTGAGCAGGATAATTTTGAGCCCACTTTTTGAGCATAGAAATTATAAATTTCTATGGATAGATTAAACCATGCAAAAATAGTTCCTCCAATCAGAAAAATTGAAAGAAATTTTTGATGTTTAATTTTCTTTTCGTTAGATGTTCTAAGAATATATAACGACCAAATAAAAGCTCCCAGGAATGCAAAAGCTCCGTAAAAACAAGGTGTTGTTATTGGGTTTGGAACAATACAATTTTGTATTCTAGTTAAGGAATGATAAATGTTATAAAAACGGTTAAAGTCCGTATAAACAGTAAACCATGCAAATAAAGTACCTAGAAGCAATAAAAACGATTGCAAAAAGTATGCCTTTTTCATAGGAACATTTTATAAATTCCAGAGAATAAAATCACAAAAACAATTAATGTAAAGGCTGCAAAATACAAAAGCGTTTTACTAAATAAATTAATTGATTCTTTTTTCTTTCCATCAAGGTATAGTTGCAAAGGGTAGAATAGAAAAACGTATCCCATTACGGCAGCTGATAGAGTAAAAAGTGAGAGAACAGCAATTGGCGCAAAAACAGTGTCCTCTTTTGGTAAGTTTCGTGTTCCATAAAACATAAATAGGGAAACCATAACTATATACAAAAGTGCGGTCAGAGCATTAATGATGGGGTTCTTGCTCATATCAAGGAAAGTATATGCATGTTGTTGATAATTTGCAACGTTCTACCTGCGCTTTTTCTTCTTTCTTTCAGCAAGCATTGTCCACTTTATTTCAAGCCTTTTTTTAGTTTTGTGTGAGCGAGATTTTTTCTTCTTTCCAACTCCTGTATCTCTTTTCGCCATAAGAACAGTATACACTAATTGTCGAAGCGGTTTAGATTTGCAGTTTTCTGACGAGAGCTTTTGCTCTTCTAAGGCTATTTTTGGAATTGTAGTGTTTGTATAAATTATCTAAAAACTGGTAGCTAGCAATAAATGGAACTCCAAATATTTCTGAATTCTCATCTATTATCGTATCTTGAGTTGTATAGTCAGGTGTTTGTTCTTTTATTTGTAGCCTGCGTTTTCCATTTTGGTTCTTTAGCTCAATTACATAATGAGACCCGTCTTTTCTAAACCTGATCAGACCTATTTCAAGATCGTCAACGGGAAAAAATCTTTTTTGAACAGATTCTATTAACAAAGGAATTGCGGTTTGAACCTCTTCCGAAGTCCTTGGTTCAGGTTTAGCTTGTTGTTCAGGTCTCTCTACCATAGTGGAGCAAATTATACCCTAAGTTTTCTGATTGTCAATGGAACTAGACCTCAAGCTCTATCTTTGATAAAATTAACCCACATTCCGTGGTAGCTCAACGGTAGAGCAGGAAACTGTTAATTTCAAGGTTCTAGGTTCGAATCCTAGCCACGGAGCATCCTGGATAATATAACTATGACCCATTTCTTGACAAATGGAGATAATCTGCTATTATTCACGCTATGACAGAAAAGAATAACCAAAGTGCTTCCGAATATGCCAGACAACATCCAGAAGAAGTGGATAGAGTTTGGAAAGGGACGCAAGAAGCATTACGCACAGGAGACCTGCAAGGTCTTTCAGAGTTACTCTCTGAATCCGCACAACCTTCTGCTTTAGACAGACTGACAAAACAAGTGGAAAGAGAAGCAGATCAAGATCCCACTGGTAATGCAAGAAGACACATGGAAGAGAGAAGAACAAGATTATCTGAACAAGCAGAAAGATTTAATAAACCCCAAGAATAACTACAACCCTAAACGGGTCTAGTCCGACTCAGGGAGCTGCATATTTCCCGCTTATTTTGCTATAATCCACCTCTATGAGTCCAGAGATGCAGGGCGGTGACTTACAAAATCAACAAAGCTTTACTAATGAAGGACTTTCTCCTCAGCAAAAAGCAGCTATTGGTAAGGAAAAGGAGCTTGCTCAACGAGTAATGGATGAAGGCAAGGCTGAGGAGGTAGTTAATATGTTTAAGCACTCAGTCGACCTAGACAAGCCAGTTTTAACCTACGCGGACATTGGGAGAGTGATGCTTCCCGATATAGCTGGTGAGTTTCCACTGATTGCCGCAGGAGCAGTCAGAAGAATTGTTAATTCTCTTGTAAAACTGGACGAAAGAAAACTTATCAACGAAAGAAAAAAGAAATTACTTTTTGAAGCGACACTTGAAAAAGCAGATCCAAAAAAACTAGAAGATGCAAGATCAAAAGCACGTAAAACCAGAAAAGAAAATATAAGGAATGGTAAGACTAAAATAAAAACTGAGCATCTGCTGGAAATTAATGGAGCAACGCAATGGACGGAAGATGAAGATACCCTCTTAAAGCTTGTTCTTGAATCTGAAGATTTCAGGCATAAAACACATCATCATGGCAGGCCTAACTGGCAGAAAGTTGTGGATTTTATAAATAAAATCTATTATCAAAGGGCTCCTACTAGAACGAGAGACAGCGTTATTGGTAATGCAAAAGCAAAAGGTTATCTTTGAAGCACGGATAGTTCCTAAATTCGTCCATTAGGCGGAGCAAATTAGCCTCAAAATATCACCTATCTATCTTAAAATAAGACTTTATTGTATTATTGTAAATATGGCCAGTAAAAAACGTGGGGGATACTCATTGTACAAATTTATCACCATTTTAATGGGGAGTCTTCTTATTCCCATAGGTACAATAATTGGATATCAACTGGGAAAAGGAAACTACACTTATGCTATTTTGGGCATAATATTTCAGACATTTTATGTCTTTTTTCAAGGATGGTTATGGTGGAAAACAATGGAAAAAAGCGAAGACATGCATTCTTAGTCTAAAAGAAAATGGTTCTTGACCCGTCCATTAGGCGGAGCCATGTCCTATAGTTGAATATTCATTACCTCCGTGATATAATCTCCGCCATGGCTGAAAAACAACCAATAAGAATTACTCCTGAACAAGGAGAAAACTTCAGAAGAGAAGGTTTTACTGGAAACGTCTTGGTAAATGCTGGTCAAGAGGTAGGATTTAGTGCTTTAACAGTAGATGTTTTCGGATCACATCCACTTAAACAAATGGTTGGAGCAACTAGAAGCTACTTCGTCTTGAATGGTTCAGGCAAATTCATTCTTAATGGCGAGGAGATTAAGGTAGCTGAAGGAGACCTGGTGGTCATTCCTGACGGCGGAATCTATAAATATTCAGGAGTTATGAAGCTTTTTGAATTCAATGTTCCAGCTACGACCTCAGCAAATTCAATAACCTTGGATGAATAAATAGGCTCTAGCATTAACATTTTTTTAGTATACTTATCAGTGCTGTGACACGAAGCTCAACATTATTTTTAAAGGCAGCAGTTTTACTTATCGCAGCAGCGGTGTTTTTTGGCATGATTCGGTTTCCTCAGACTGAGGGAAGAGCGACCAACCTAGATCTAGTCAGTATTTATAAAGACCCGTTTATTATCTACATTTATATAGCTTCAATCTCATTTTTTGTGGCATTATATCAAGCTTTTAAGCTTTTAGGCTATGTTGATAAAAACAAGATTTTCTCTCAAGCTTCTGTGAAAGCTGTGAGGAATATAAAATACTGCGCAATAGCCCTTGTCGCTTTTTTTGTAGGGGCAGAAACCTACCTATTTATAGTGGAACGCGGCAAGTCTGATGATATTGCGGGCGGCGTTATGATGGGTCTTTTTATTATTTTTGCCTCACTTATAGTTGTAGCCGCGGCAGATGTTTTTGAAAGACTTCTTCAAAAAACAATTACGAAGCACAGCTAAAAACACAGTTCGTAAATTCGTCACCATTCGACAGGATTAGAATCTACAACATTAAGTGGAGCACATCTTCTCCTTAAGACCAAAAAATTGTATAATAGAGAAACGAAAGGAGGCAAAATAAAATTATGAACGGAACAATTAAGAAAAAGACGGATAGAGGATTTGGGTTTATTTCCCGAGAAGGAGAAGCCAGAGATCTATTTTTTCATTCTAAAGACTTAGTAGGCGTTACTTTTGATGAACTTCAAGAGGGAGCATCTGTTACTTTTGATGTTGAAAATACTGAAAAAGGACCAGCAGCAAAAAACGTAAAACTTGCTTAAGTAAAACAATTCAATTTTATCGCTCAGTGAAAGCCCATTTGACTTTTAGGAAAGAAAGAGAGATTATTTCCTTAACTTTAAGGGGGTGATGAATTTGGCAGATAAAGGCAAAAAGTTAGGTATTGTGACTCATTTCTACGACAAGATTGGTGTTGGAATAGTTAAACTTGATTCCAATTTAAAAGTGGGCGACAAGCTTAAGTTTTCCGGCAACAACACTGATTTTGAACAAGTTATTTCCCAAATGCAGTTTGACCACAAAGATATTGAAACCGCCAAAAAAGGACAAGAAGTTGGAATAAAACTAGACGGCGTTGTTAAAAAAGGAGACTCAGCTTACATATTATAAGGGGGTGATTATAAATGGCTGAAAAAGAAATGAATTATGGGCATCATTGTGGGGGAGGACACTTTCTATTCACAATAGGACTTATTGCAATTGTCTACGGATTGGTGCAATGGGCAATGGTTATGTATAACCTACCAACTTATGGAGCCTGGATTTTGGGGGGAGCTTTATTAATTGTTGTTTGGCGGGTAAAGAAAATGATGTGGATGAAATAACCATAAGCTAATAATGGAAGACCGTACTTATTATAAATTGGCAATTTTTGCAAGAACTAATTATTTAATCTGGTTGTGTACCTTGTAGGCTATTTAGTTAAAACAGCCGAGTAGCCAATCCTTTTTATTATCTGTATTATTTCATCTTCCGAAATTTTCTCTGGATCAAATTTAATATCTGTAGTTGATTTTGCATAGCTGGTTCTTGATTCTTGTACCCCATTATCTTCTAGCTCTCCATCTATATCCATTGCGCAACTGGAGCAGTGCATTCCTTGTAGCTTTAGTTTCAGATTTTTCATATAACCCTAAATACTCCCTGATACATCCCCATAGAACAGGTGAATAAATAATTACCTTTTTTAAGTTTCGGTAGATTTACTTTCTCTTCTCCGGTGGGCTGCAGGTTAACGCCTATATTAAGAGCTGGGATTCGAAATGCAATTGAACAGGAGTATGTATTATTTGTTATTAATGAAAGTTCTGTTGGTACACCTTCGCGTAGAGTTATAGAATCAGGTTTATATCCAAAAGACTCAACGTTTATAGAAATTTTTTGTACCCCATTTTTAATAGGAGGATAAGAATTTAACATATTTTCAGGGAAAGAAAAAGGATTAAGAATTGTTAACGCCGATTTTACAGAAATCACCGGTGCGCCCACTCCCACAAGACCCCCGTATATTGAGGAGACCCCTAAAAATATTAAAATAATTGCTGCTATTTTTAAGAAGTTAAATCTCATTGTTTCTCCTAGTTTGGCGGTTATTACACCTACTCCAAAAAACATGGGAAAAGTTCCCAAAACAAATGTAGCCATTATTGCCGCTCCTCTTAATCCATTGGAGCTACTTATCGCTAAGGTTTCCATGGCAAGAGTTGTACCACATGGAATTAAAATGGTTAAAATTCCCAGTAGGCCCGGAGCAAACAAATCAGCACTCTTAGATTTACTCCTAACGAATTTAGTTATGAACCGTGGTGGTTGAATAACTGCATATCTAAAAATTGGATGAATATCTAAAAGATTAAGTGCAATTACAATCATATACATTCCTGCAATAAGCTGCATTGACGATTGTAGGTTTTGAGTAAGGCTTATTACAGATCCTAAGCTTCCAAGAATAAATCCTAAAACTGTATAGGCAATAAGCTTTGTCGTTAAAAAAGTCAATGTAGGAAATATTGGATTTGGCGCCTTTTTACCACTATCAATATCTTCTTTTTCCCTGGCTGTAATAACAGATGCTAAAAGACCTCCTTGCACAGCTAGACAAGTTAGCCCTCCAACTGTTAAACCGGTTACAAAAATTACTAAAAGATCCATAATACTATTATATAGCTTGCAGACAATGTCTGCCTAATTCTATTGATTTACTCACAATTTCTCTCTTTTCAAAAGAAGCGCATTAGCCACAACTATTAATGAAGAAGCGGTCATAAGAAGAGCTGCCCACTCCGGCCTTAGTAGAATTCCTAGCTTATAAAATGCACCTGCTGCAGCAGGTATTGTAATAATATTATACCCAGCTGCCCAGAAAAGATTTTGAACCATTTTTGAATTTGTTTTTTGAGAAAGTCTGATTGCTTTCACAACATCTCTAGGGTCATTTCTCATGAGAATTATTTCTGCGGACTCTATAGCTACGCCCGTACCTGCACCGATAGCTAGTCCAATGTGAGCTTGCGTTAAAGAAGCTGCATCATTTACCCCGTCACCAACCATTGCTACGATATTCCCTTTTTTTTGTAGCTGCTTGATCTTATTGACTTTATCTTTTGGCAAGACATCTGCAAAATAGATATCTATGCCTAGTTTCTTCGCGACCAGTTTTGCAACATCTTCATGATCACCTGTTAGCATCGCTGTTTTTATGCCCATCTTTTTAAATGATTCTATTGCTTCTGCAGATTCTGGCCTTATAATATCTGCAAGTCCAATAGCGCCAATTAACTTTTTATCGATTGCTACAAAAATATAAGTAGATCCCTCAGTTTTCTTGAAAATTATTTTTTTATTTCCAATTTTATATTCATCTATGAGAATTTGATTTCCTATCAAAATTTCTTTTCCTGAGAATTTTGCCAGTGCACCTTTGCCGGGAATTGATCTAAATTCCTTCACCGCTTCAAGCTTAATTTTTTTGTGTTTTGCGTAATCGATAATTCCCAAAGCAATAGGATGCTGGGAGAAACGTTCGACAGAAGCAGCCAATTTTAGAATTTCTTCTTTTGAGACTTTGGCAAATGGGATTATGTCTGTGATACCAAATTTACCTTCGGTTAGTGTACCCGTCTTGTCTAAAACTATATAGTTAAGCTTTCTTGAAATTTCTAAGGCTTTCATGTCTTTAATTAAAATTCCGTGCTTTGCAGCAAGCGCGGTTGTAATAGTTGTAACAGTAGGAATAGCAAGTCCCAAGGCGTGAGGACAGGCTATTACGATAACCGATATGGCTAAAGTTCCTGCAAAAATAAGCCCCTGCGAAGTTGCTAGAGACCAAAATAAAAAAGTCGATATACCAACAGAAAGAGCTGCGAAAGTCAAAAAGCCTGCTGCCTTATCTGCAATTTTTTGAACCTCTGGTTTTGAATCCTGGGCCTGTCTAATGAGCTCCATCATCTGTGAGATTGCAGTCTCATCACCAGTTTTTGTTACCTTAATGGTAAGCGTCCCATCGCTATTTATTGTTCCTCCTATAACACTTGATGCCTCACTTTTGTTAACTGGCACAGACTCTCCCGTAATCATCGATTCATTGACTGCGGATACACCTTCTATAACTTCTCCATCAATTGGTATTTTTTCTCCCGGACGGATTAGGATAAGATCTCCTTTTTTAAGCTCATCAGTTTGAATATCTCTAAGACTCTCCCCATCAATTAGATGCGCTTGTGGCGGAATAAGCCTAGTAAGCTCTTTTAGAGCACCCGTAGCTCCTCTTACCGCTCTCATTTCTATCCAATGTCCGAATAGAAAAGCCAAAGCCAAGGTCGAAATTTCCCAATATAAACTTTCGCCTGGAAATAGGAACGTGGCGGCAACCGAAAATAAATAACCAGACAATAAAGCTAAAGATACAAGCGTCATCATTCCGTATTTTTTTGCTCTTATTTCGGATAGACCCATTTGGAACAAGGGGAGTCCTCCCCAAAAAACGATCACAGACGAAAGAACAAAAATTACTATTTCTTGGTAGGGGACACTCAACGAAAACCTTAACCACTCCTGAATCTTTTCCGAAAGAATTAAAACAAAAAGAGTAAGCGGAAGACTTAGGAAAAAGCGTTTTTTAAAGCTTTTTTCCATATCTTTGTGATTAATATCTTCTCGCCCACGTTCTATCGGGACGAGATCCATCCCACACTTAGGACATTTTGAGGACCTTTTGCTTATTATTTCGGGATCCATCGGACACGTATAAAGACTTTTATGCATGATTATTTATATACTTATCAGGATTTTCGTCAAAGCTTTTTTTACAATAAGAGGAGCAAAATACATAAATTTTTTCATTATAGACGCTTTGAAATTTGAGATTATTAGAATCAACATCCATTCCACAAACAGGATCTTTTACCATATAAAATCACCTCCTATTAATTATTTTTCTTAAATACTTGCATTATTTCCCTGATTGCCTCGTCTTTCTTACCTTTTGAGATCTGGT
This sequence comes from Candidatus Levybacteria bacterium RIFCSPHIGHO2_01_FULL_37_17, assembly GCA_001782035.1. Classification (GTDB taxonomy): domain Bacteria; phylum Patescibacteriota; class Microgenomatia; order Levybacterales; family UBA12049; genus 01-FULL-36-15b. Next base: position 124,840 of record MFNL01000001.1, read on the forward strand.
TTGCAACGCACTTTTTTAAATGGTTTTCTAGAAGAAGATTTCCAGTTTCCTTAAGTCCTGATTCTATTGCCTGTATTTGATGCATTATATCTATGCAATAAGCATCTTCATCCATCATTTTGATAACCTTATCAAGATGTCCGCGCCCAATCTTTAAGCGATGTGTTACTCTTTCGTGTGTATCACGTGGTCTATATGCCATATATCCCCCCTATGGGGATATGGTAGCATCTTGAATAAACTCCTGTCAAGAGAAGGTGCCTCGGCACTAAAAAGCGGTTGGCAAAATTGCCAAAACGCATTTTAGCTACTGCGATTTTAAATTCACATTAATATCACTTGGAATATTAATAGTTGATCCCCTAAAATTCTGTACAATGATGGGCAGTATATATATAAACAATACTGCCATAAATACTATTAACAAAATCACACCAAGCAAAAAGCCCATTCCGCCTCTAGGGTTTGATGTGTCATTAGGCGGGTTGTTTACTATTGTAGCCATTTTTCACCTCCTTTATAATTAAAACGAACAGCAAGTTATTTCATTTCAATCTGTAAAAATGGTAGAATACAAAACTGAATATGGTAAGAATGCCTAACATTGTAACCATAGGAGGCGGAACAGGAAGTTATACTGCCCTTTACGGCCTTAAAAAATACCCCCTTAAACTAACTGCGATTGTAAACATGGTAGACGATGGAGGTTCAAGTGGCAGGCTTCGTGATGAACTTGGGGTATTGCCACCGGGGGATATTAGACAGTGTCTGGTGGCATTGGCTGAATCATCTAAACTTCTTCGTGATATGTTCAATTACAGGTTTGAGGATGGAGGATTGAGGGGTCATAACTTCGGCAATATATTTCTTTCAACTTTGGAAAAGAAGACTGGAAGCATGAAGAAAGCGATAGCCGAGGTTGGGAAAATATTAAACATAAAAGGAAAGGTAGTGCCTATTACATTTACAAAAAAAACTAGTCTTTGCGTAGATCTTGAGGATGGAAAAAATATAGTAGGCGAGACACATATAGATGAAGTTGAAGCAAAAGAGCACCGTGCCGCTATAAAAAAAATTTACCTAAAGCCGAAAGCGCAGATAAATCCGGATGCAAAACAAGCTTTGGAGAAAGCAGATTTTATTATAATAGGCCCTGGGGATTTATATACGAGTATAATGCCCAACATCCTTGTAAATAGTGTTCCAGGAATAATAAGAAACTCAAAAGCTAAAAAAATTTTTGTCGTTAATCTAATGACAAAATATGGTCACACCACTGGATACGGCGCAAAAAAGCACGTTGAGGAGCTCGAAAAATACCTGGGGAAAAATATTCTCGATTATGTCCTAGTAAATTCAAAAAAACCCAAAAAGATTACACATTCCTGGTACGAAGAGTTTGAGGAATACCCAGTAGAAGATGACTTAAATGATGAATATAAATATCAAGTTATAAGAGAGAATTTAATAAGGGATGTAATTATAATTCAAAACCCGGTTGATAATAGAAGACGAAGTATTATAAGGCATAACCCGCGGAAATTAGCAGAAGAAATTCTTACGATAATTTATCCTTCCTAAAGTTGTCTCGTTGAGTTATTATTTAAGAGTGATAGATAAAATGTTCAAACCCCTGGACCGCCTGTTGAATTTTGTAACAATGTACAGATCAATGCTGTACTATCTGACTGTTTTGTGGTGCCTAGCACTACTCTTAAGTTTTTTAACCTTACTCCCATTTTCTCCACAGGCTTTACTTTTTAGCACTCTGATAATATTCTTATCCTGCTACTTATCGAATAAATTATTTGAAAAGATTTTAGGAGCAATTACAAATTTTGAATCCACCTATATTTCTGCATTGATTTTATCTTTAATCATAACCCCTTCTTTAAGCGTTCAAAACATACAATTTGCAATAGTTACTTCGGTAATTGCCATGGCCTCCAAATATATATTTGCATTTAATAAAAAACATATTTTTAACCCCGTAGCAATAGGAGTATTTATTCCATCGTTATTTTCAATAGGGGCAGCCAGTTGGTGGGTGGGAACTCCCATTATGAACATCGGGGTTCTAATAGGGGGAATTTTGCTGACTCGTAAAATTCAGAGATTCGATCTAGTTTTAAGTTTTTTAGGCATTCATGGTGCAACTATCATATTATTTTCGTTGCTAAATAAGATAGACGCGTTTAGTGCTTTAACGACTTCGTTTCTTTATTCTTCAATACTATTCCTTGCTTTTGTTATGCTGACCGAACCATCAACTAATCCACCTAAACGCACTTTTAGAATTCCATACGCTGCAATAGTTGGAGTTTTATCTTTTTTCCAAACATTAGAAATAGCACTATTAATAGGTAACATATTTTCTTACATTTTGTCTTCTAAGAAAAAATTATCCATAAAATTAAAAGAAAAAAGAGAAATTGGACTCGGAATTTATGAGTTTATTTTTGAAAAGGATGTAAATTACTCTTATCAATCCGGGCAATATCTTGAATGGACAATCAAAACAAAAAATATAGACTCAAGGGGCAATAGAAGATATTTTACCCTGTCTTCTTCTCCTACCGAGGAGGACCTTAAAATTGGGATTAAAATTTATGAAAAACCAAGCAATTTTAAAAAAGCATTGCTCGAATTGAACACAGAAACAAGAGTTCTTGCAGGAAATTTAGCAGGGGATTTTGTTTTACCCAAGAATCCAAAAAATTTGGTTTTTATTGCCGGTGGTATAGGGATAACTCCTTTTAGAAGCATGATTAAATACTTATTGGATAAAAATATCACACTTCCAATCACCGTTTTTTATTCAAACAAACTGGCAAGTGAAATTGTGTATAAAGATATATTTGATAAAGCAGAAGAAAAACTAAACATCAAAACCGTTTACAACTTAACAGATGAAAGTACCATTCCGGATCAATGGAGTGGCTACAAGGGAAGAATAAATGATGAAATAATCAAAAAAGAAGTTCCTCAGTATAAATCTGCTGTATTCTATCTCTCTGGCCCCCATTCGATGGTAGTTGGATTTGAAGAGACATTGATAAGATTGGGCATAAGTACGTCACAAATTAAAAAAGACTTTTTTCCTGGCTACGTTTAGTTGACAACTACGCTTCAGTTTGAAATCAATTTAGTATGAGACTAGAACTTCCTAGGACCTCAATCCCCAAGATAGATATCGCCATAAGAACCTCGGCCATATTTAGGAATTTACTTATAACCATTAGTTTTTATATTCCTCTTTAATATCTGTTCCAAATTTCTCTAGCAACTTTTTAATTTTCGGAGCTATTATAAAAGAACAATAAGGATAGTTTTGGTTATTATCATAGTAATTTTGATGATATTCCTCGGCCTTGTAGAATTTTTCGAATGGTTTTATTTCTGTAACAATGTTGTCCTTAAGCTTTTCTTGGTGTGTTTTCCTCGATTCTTCAGCAAGCCTTTGTTGTTGAGTGTTGTGATAAAAAATTGCAGAACGGTATTGAGTTCCAATATCATTTCCCTGCATATTTAGCGTTGTAGGATCGTGTGTTGCCCAGAAAACTTCTAGAAGCTTATCAAAAGAAATAATCTTAGGCTCGAAAGTAACCTGAACGGCTTCAGCATGCCCTGTATTTCCTTCAGACACCGCAGAATAATTTGGATTATCCATTTCCCCTCCGCTGTAGCCAGACTCCACAGTCTTTACCCCCCTTAGCCTTTTAAAGATTGCCTCTGTGCACCAGAAGCATCCGCCTGCAAATGTTGCCTTTTCCATAATTTTATTCTACCAAAACTACATAAAACTAGATAGGATATATGCAAAAAGTTACAGGATATTGCATTTACCAAGCAGGATATTATTTAATGTGTGTATGTTTGCAATCCTGATTAACTGGATCGTAAGCGCAATGGTTATTTTTAGTATAGCCTATGTACTCCCCGGCGTAAGTGTAATCGGTTTCACGTCTGCAATAGTTTTGGCACTAGTTCTTGGAATTATTAATGCGATACTCAAACCAGTACTGCTAATACTTACTCTTCCAATAAATCTGCTCACTCTTGGCCTTTTTACTTTGATTTTGAATGCATTACTTATACTTATTGCTGCCAGTTTCGTACCTGGCGTTAGAGTTGATGGGTTTTTATGGGCTTTGATTTTTGGAATTATCCTTTCTATAGCAAATATGGCAATTCAGAACTTTTTGCCAAAGTAGTTTGAAAGGAGGTGAAAAAGAATGGATTATATGAAAACATTAAACCAGGTTAGTTGGTGGTTATTGGTAATAGGGGGCTTAAACTGGGGATTGGTTGGATTAAATGCAAGCTGGAATGTAGTACATATGCTGCTTGGATCATGGTCAACCGTCGAAATGCTAGTTTACGTACTCGTTGGATTGTCTGCCTTATATCAAGCAGCAATGCAATTGGGATTAATGAAAAAATAATCTCTCCCAATTTACGGGCCTAATTAAGATAATTATCTTTATTTTCTAAAGAGGTAAGACTATGTATTTTCCTAGAGTATTTAGTTTTTCTAAAAGCTCTTCTTTTTTAAGAAGTCCATTTTGTGCTCCTGTTTTTTGAATTACAGAGCTAGCGTTTATCGAACCCCAAATTAGAGCATCTTGAATGCCCTTGCCTTCCAGTATCGCAGCAATAAAACCTGCATTGAATGCATCTCCTGCTCCTGTTTTTTCGACAACGTCGACTTTTATAATGTCCAAGTGTAAATATTCATTTTTTTCACTATGTGCATAAATTCCATTTTCCGCATCAGTAATAATTACATTTTTTGCACCCAAACTTTTTAGTCCAAATAGTGTTTTTTTAATCTGTTTTTGCTCTTCTAATAAGTTAGAACCATTTCCGTGAAGAAGACCTTCCGCCTCTTCTTTATTTACAAATAAATAATCCGATTCTGAAATTAAATCCATGACTAATTCGTCTTTCTTCTCAATCTGTAAAGATCCCGGATTAAAAGCAAGAATTTTCTCTCTGTTTTTTACTAAATCCAAAGCTTTTTCATAAACTGTTTTCCAATCGTCTCCAAGACTTGTAAGATAGATTATTTTTGCGCTAGTATTTTCAAAATTAAACTCGTATTTTCTTTTAATACTTTCAATTAAAATAGTGCGTTCGTCTTTATAACTTAAGATTACGGAAAATGGAGTAGACGAAACGAACTTTTTAATTAAATTTGTATTAATGTTTTCTGCTTCAAGAGCGTTAGTAATAAAAGATGCAAATTCATCGTTTCCAATTTGAACGCAAATTCCGACGTTTTTGCCAAGCCTTGCAAGTCCTATCGCCGCATTTGAAGCATTTCCCCCAATATTTTTAGAATAGTTTTCGATTGTGATTTTTCCGCCATATTCCAAAAGCATGTTTTCTCTCTTTTCGTCAAGGCTAAAATGGGGATTATCGCTTGGCACATGAAGAAAGATATCAATTCTTGCATCACCAATGCATAAAATATCGAGCATAGTTTAATGTTACTCTAAATAAAATCTAGCTTCAACAAGTTTGACTTTTGATATAATTATGACATGGGTGAGGAAAACAAAGAAGCAGACCTAGAGCAGCGTGCCATTTATACTACTTCAAAAGGAGACAGGGTTTCTCTTAATCCAGATGTACCAATGAATCATAAATGGTTTAAGGGAGAATTTCACTTTGGACCGTGGGGCGGAGATTCAAGTCAATTCAAAGGAGATTCAAAAGATAGGGTAAGGGTTTCCATGATAGGAGAAAGACTAAGCCCAACAGTAAGAAATGGCATTGCATCTGCCACCGGAGTGATAACAGCTGTTATAGATCCTGAGGATAGAGATTTAATTGGACAAACAGGTTGGTGGAAGCTGCAAGACTTAAGTAAAAAGACCAAAATAAGAAGGGCTGCTTGAGCGATGAATTGGAATGAATTGGTTTCAAAAGAAATAGTAGAACAAATAATAAAAAAACTTGAAGAACGGGGGATTACAGCTTTTTATGTTCAAGCCGGTCAAGATGCAAAGCAAAAAGCACTAGATTTAATTCCGAAAGGCTCTCAAGTTTTAGTTTCAACCTCCGTAACAGCCGAGCAAATTGGATTAAAAGAGGAAATAGATAATTCAGATAAGTTCCATTCAGTTAGAAAAGAATATATGGCTCTTGATCACGATAAAGAAAGAGATGAAATAAGAAAGTTAAGATCTACACCCGATGTTATCATAGGAAGCGTTCATGCAGTTACAAAGGAAGGTGAAGTTATTATAGCCTCAAACACAGGCTCCCAACTAGCTGGTTACGTTTCAGGAGCCGGTAAAGTTATTTGGATAGTTGGTGCGCAAAAAGTAGTTGAAAATCTAGACGAAGCATATAAAAGATTGCACGAATATGTTGTACCGAAAGAAGAAAAACATATGCAGGACTTATACGGGGTAGGAACAAACGTAAGCAAGCTTCTTCTTTTTAATAAAGAAAAAATACAAAATAGAGTGTTTCTTATTTTTGTAAACGAAGTATTAGGATTTTAACTATTTTGACATTATCCCGTTTTAATATTATCATTTTGATATGAATATCCTTATTTATCAAATTTCAAAACTTTTACCCGAAAACAAGGCTCATGCTCACTGCGATATCCCTTGTGGGATTTATGATCCTCACATGGCACAAATGGCAGCTCATACAGTTTTGCGAATGACTCAGCTTCTTACCCAAATTAAAGGAGAATCACTTGAGTCGCAGCACACTATTGCAAGAGTCACAGATGTAAAAGAAGAGCATGGAGAGTTAGTAGAAGATGAACTTGGGACATTAGAAAATGATTATTTTAAAGAAGAACATTTCGAAAATTTTCCTAAATTAAAAGAATTAATAAGCAAAGCCGTAAAATTATCAATAACAACAAGACAAAATATAGACGAAAATTCAGCTAAAGATCTGGTAGAGTCGGTTTTGCAAATCTCTGAAATATTTTTCAAAACAAAAGGTGCGACCCCAGTAAGAGTAAAGTCTGTTTATCCCACCGAGGGCGAAATTGTAACCCACAAATAATGTTTTTGCTTTCTAAATTTAAAATAAGAGGCCATTCAATGGAGCCCCTATTTAAAGATGGGGAAAAAGCATTAGCAAGTTTTATCCCGTACTTGATTTCTAAACCAAAAGTTAAGGATGTCGTAATTTTTAAAGTGAAAGGAAAGTATTTTGTAAAAAGAGTTAGAGATATAAAGAACGGAAAATATTTCGTTGAGGGAGATAATAAAAAAGATAGTTTAGACAGTAAAAATCTCGGAAAAATATCTAATCAGGAAATCGTCGCAAAGGTAATTTACAAGCTTTAATGGAATTTATTTTGATTATTGGGGTCATTTTTATTTTACTGGTACTTCTTTCTTTTGTATGGCCACCTGATAGTCCTTGGGCACCATGGTGGAGAACCTCCAAAGAGGTTGCAAGAAAAATTTGTAAATTATCCAAAGTTGGCAGTAGTGATATAATTTATGACTTAGGATCTGGGGATGGTACTGCTTTAATAGTTGCAGCAAAAGAATTTGGTGCAACAGGAGTAGGTATTGAAATTGATCCGGGACGAGCTTTTATATCAAAGATGCTAGTTGCTAAAAATAAGGTTTCTAGAAAAGTTAGAATAGAAAGGAAAAACTTTTTCGATGTTAATCTTTCAGATGCAAGCGTAATTTTTTTATATTTGGTTCCAAAAACATTAGAAAAGCTAATACCAAAGTTTCGGAAAGAATTAAAAAAAGGAACGAAAATAGTAAGCTATAGATATAAGATGGATTTAGAGTTAATTGGTAACTCTGAAGATTTATACCTTTATACTATTTAAATCTAAGAACAAACCAGCGTATTTTATCCGCGATTTTATACACAGTATACATAAAGGGATTTATAACTAAATCATAACTGCCGACAAATTCTATCAACCGCGCTCCATAACCCTGTTTAAATTTGTGAAAACCAAACCAAGGGTCGTTAGGATTTGGATTTTCTCCTAAAGACCCCCACATGTCAAACTTTTTCAAACCCATAATTTGCCCAAATTTAATTGCCTCCCACATCATTAAATTTGAAGCCATGGTCTCTTTATATTTTGTGCTGGATGCACCATAGGGATAGTAAATGGTATCGCCTAAAACAAATAATATCCATGCAACAAGTGTCTCTCCTTTATAAGTCGCTTTTAACAAATGCGCTGTGAGCTCTTCTGAGTTTGAATTTTGTAACCTGCTGTTTTTACGTAATGTTTCCCACATTAGTCTGTGGTATTTTTCGGAATGAGCATAAAATTTTTGTCTCTGGGTCGTCTCTTTTAAAAGCCTTAAATATTGCTCGAATGCCTTATCTGAATTATCTTCTTTAACTATTACTCCTTTTCTTTGTGAAAGTCTGATATTGTATCTAGTTTTTTGGTCCATATTTTTAAGCAGTTCTTCCTCGTCCTTATCTATATCTAGAATGAAAGTATATTTTGTAAACAATGGATGTGCAGAAGGTATTAATCCAAGCGTTTTGAATTCCATTTCAAGGCCATTTTTTTTCTCAATCCTTGGCTCAAGTTGTATAAAAATACATTTTTGTTCTAATGCGATTTTTTTTAACTCTTCTAGCACTTCTTTAGATGGCATGTTTCCTTTTGGAAGATATCCTATTTTGTATTTTGTGTAGGGAAGTGGATGAAGCGATAAAACGAAATCGCCTTTTTTAATAACTTTAACTCCCGTTTTTTCTCTAAATTCCGCCCACCTTCCTGATTGTAAAGGGTGCCTTTTCATAAAAACTCCGGAATATCCTCAATTCTTGAAAGATTTTTCTCCAATATCCCTTCAGGCAATTCTAATACAAATCTTGAGACAATATTTGAATTTTTCTGTCCAAAAAAGAGTCTTCTTCTTGCAAATGTTAGAAAAAGTATTTGTCTTGCCCTTGTCATCCCAACATAGCAGAGCCTACGTTCTTCTTCAAGTTCATTTTTCTCCATAAGGCTTCTTGAATGCGGAAAAAGACCTTCTTCCATTCCTACCATAAAAACAACACTAAATTCCAATCCCTTTGCAGCATGGAATGTCATTAAGTTAACTGCGTCTTTTTTCCCCACCTCATCCTTTACATGGTCCGGCATATATTCCTGTTCGACAAGCGACACATTTTCTAAAAAATTGTCTAATTGAGGAAAGGTTAAGGCAACAGAGCGCAATTCTTTTAAATTTTCCAACCTTACTCTATCCTCCTCGTCTCTTTCATCATAAAGCATTAGATATTCGGTAGCCTTTAAAACGTCATCCATTAATTTTAAGGTTTCAGTTCGAGACAAGTGTTTATCTATTACACGTTCTTGAAATTCAAGAAATTTCTCAAATCTTTTTTTTCCAAGTTTCTCTAGTCTTTTAAGTGATACTTTGTCTTTTGGGTTAGAAATTATTCGAAGATATGCAAGCACATCTTTTATTTCCTTTCTTTCGTAGAATCTCGTACCGCCTATAAGTATGTAAGGGATGCTTTTATGAATAAATACCTCTTCGATGCTTCTAGATTGGGCATTGGTTCTATAAAGAACCGCAAAATCGTAAAATTTCAAATCTTTATTTTGGTATTTGATTTCCTCAATTTGGTTTACCATAAATTCTGCTTCTTCTTGCTCATTTATTGCTTCATGTATAAAAAGATCTTGGCCTTTTTCATTTTCCGTCCAAAGGGACAGAATTGGATGCGTGCTATTTTTAGAAATTACACTGGATGCTGCGTCCAAGATATTTTGTGTAGAACGATAGTTTTGTGAAAGAGAAAAAGTTTTAACATTTTCAAAATCCTCTTTAAATTTTGATAAATTTTGGAAATCTGCACCCCTAAAGCTATAAATACTTTGAGAAAAATCTCCAACAACACAAATATTATTCCACTTTTGGGAAAGTAATTTAGCAAGAAGATATTGTGAATGATTGGTATCCTGATACTCGTCAACCATTATATACTTAAATTTGTTTTGATATTTTTCCAGAGTTTTAGGACTTGCTTTGAAGAGCTCAACGGTTTTTAAAATTAGGTCATCAAAATCTAGCGCACCATTTTCCTTCAACAGTTTTTGATAAACAATATAAGCTCTTGCAGCAACCTCCTGATAATGGCCTTTTGCATATTGGGGGTAATTTTTCTCATCTATTAATTGATTTTTAGCCTGAGAAATTATTGTAAGAATGCTAGAGGGCTTATATTCCTTAGGAGATAAGCCCAATAAGCTAAATGCTTCTTTTATTGCCTCTTTTTGATCTTCGGTGTCATAAATTAGAAAATTTTTATTAATTCCAATTGTTTCTCCATCTATTCTTAATATTTTTGCACAAAGAGCATGAAAGGTTGCAATTGTAGGCATGTCGGAAAAACTTAGGCCCCCCCTTTTTAGAATTTTTTGTACCCTCTCTTTCATTTCGTTAGCAGCCTTGTTCGTAAAAGTCACCATCAAAATATTAAAAGGAGATATGCCATTTGCAATTAGATTAACAACCCGATAAGTTAAGACTCTTGTCTTGCCAGATCCTGCTCCCGCCAAAATAATAATAGGGCCATTCAGCTGCTTAACGGCCGCAAATTGTTCCTTGTTAAGTTCCTTGAGAAAGTCTGACCTCATACCGTATAATAATACCATCGTGCAAGACGTGACTCAAGGAAAAATACTCTACATCGTAGCCAATTTCAAGTCCAATAAAACCGAAGATGAGGCAAAAAATTGGCTTGATAACTTTAAAAACTACAAAGGAGAAAATGCAAAACAAATAATTCTTTGCCCGCCATTTACCTTACTTCCAACATTCAAAAACTTCATAAAAATTAATTCTTTGCAAATTTCGCTGGGCGCCCAAAATGTTTCCCAATTCGATGAAGGCCCATACACAGGAGAGGAAAATGCAAAACAAATAAAAGAGTTTGCAGACTATGTGTTAATAGGGCATAGCGAAAGGAGGAATTTGTTAAACGAAACTGATGAAATGATTTCTGAAAAAGTTAGAAATTCTATCTCTAATGAATTAATACCAATATTTTTTGTCCAAACTCCTGATAGAGCAATTCCTTCAGGAGTTGAGCTCGTAGTTTACGAACCACCGAGTTCTATCAGTGGTGCAAGTGGAGGCATTGCCGACGATATTGATGACGTTTTGAAAGCTGCGGAAAAAATAAAAGTAGCAGGACAGTATCAGGTGCTTTATGGTGGAAGTGTTAATCCAGCAAATGTTAATGATTTTACTTCAAGAACCCAAATAAGTGGTGTGGTTGTAGGAAAGGAAAGTCTTGAGGCAGACGAATTCATCAGGGTTATAGAAAATGCTTAAGAGAAAAACCGGCTTTATTATTGCGGGAATTTTGGCTATTGTCGTTTTACTTTTTATAGTAAAAACCGCTAACTTTTACCCTTTTCTTTTCAACCTCTTTTTCAATAGAGAAATAAACCTTACACAAGTCAGTCCCAACAAAGTCAATATTTTAATCTTAGGAATTGGCGGCGGTAAACATGAGGGACCTCTTTTAACGGATACAATAATGCTGGCAAGTATAGATGAGGGGAAAAATAAAGCTACACTTACTTCATTGCCGCGCGACTTATGGATACCCGAACTTTCAGGTAGTAATAAAAAAATAAATACCGCATATGCATACGGGGAATCTAAAAGGCAAGGAGGGGGATTAAAGCTTATGGAAGCAGTTGTAAGAAAAGTTACCGGTCAGCCTATCGACTATGGAATAAGAATCGATTTCTCAGGTTTTGTTAAAGCAGTTGATATTGTAGGGGGCTTAGATATAGAAGTTGATAATAATCTTGATGATTATCTTTATCCAATTGGTGGCAAAGAAGACAATCCCTGCGGTCTTTCCGATGAACAAATAAAAGAGTTCATAGCGACAGGGCCCGCAGAGCTTGAAATAGCAGAAAAGTTTTCTTGCAGGTATGTTCATTTGCATTTTGACAAAGGTTTAACACATATGGATGGCGAAACAGCCTTAAAATTTGTGCGCTCAAGACACGCCTTGGGAGGTGAGGGGAGCGATTTTGCACGAAGTAAAAGACAGCAAAAAGTAATTTCGGCTTTTAGAGATAAAATATTATCTCCACAAACTCTTGCCAATCCGGTTACTCTAATAAACTTATACAATACTGTTAAATCTAGTATAGATACCGATATTAAATACGACGAATTAGATGATTTTCTGAAGCTGGCGTCAAAAATGAATAAGGCGAAAATAGAGAGCGTTGTAATTGATTATGGAGATGAACAAAATGCAAGAAATGGGCTCTTGATTGAACCCCCGCTTTCCGAAGAATACAATTATTTATCGGTTTTAATACCTAGAATTGGAAACGGGGATTTTTCAGAAATTTCAAATTATGTCAACTGTGAATTGGAACAAGGAAATTGCAAAGTTACCCCAACCCCTAAAAACTAACTTTATATAATTTTGACCCCCCAAAATTAAAAACTATCTCTCCTAGTTTTTTAAATTTTTCCTCTTTTAGGCTTGGATATTTTTCTTTTTCAAGTTGGGAGACAACGACATATGATATGTTGTATTTTTTAATTAAGTTTTTTGTAACGTTTAAATCCTCTGTTATATAAATAGTTTCAACATCTTTTATTCTTGGAGCCACTACGTCATATGTTCCCCTCCATAACCATTCATGAACCGGCCAGCCAACAACTGTTGGAAGACCGGTGTTTGCCGAAATTCGGGCGTAATCGGTATACGAATCCCCATTTGCCTCTAAAATTATCGGCTGTCCTTTTACATTTTTTCCCAGCCATTTTATTATTTGGTAGTCCTGAGGATGTGTTTTTTCCAAATAGGCTAACCCATCAAGCCCTTGATATTTTCTAAAATCAGCGTAAAAAGAATTTATAGCAAATATACTGTAGGATAGAACCATATAAATAAGAATAAATGAAGGAATAAAAAATAATATAATTTCCCTTTTCGTTTTTAAATTAGTTAAAATCCGAAAAACAATATAACCACAAGATACTGATAACATGATAAAAGCTTCGTAAGAGAGCTTAAACATTGTATTAGCTCTGTAATGAGCTGGATAAATGTCCTTTAAGTAAATAAATTCAGGAATTATCAAAAGAATGGTCGAGAGAATAATAAGCAGCGATACAAATTTATCAGCTAAGTATATTTTGCCCTTATTTACTCTTAAAAAAATAATGAAAAAAATTACAAAGAAATAAAAAAATCCATATAAAACCATAAGTTGCCAAACTGGAGATCTTTGACAATGCTGCGCTTCAAATAAAAATGGTCCAATTTTTCCAAGAGAAGTTAGCAGTTCTGGCGCACATAAAACCCCAATACCCGAAGCAAAAGGCTTAAAGTGAATACTGAAAGGCAAGGAAAATATAACAAAGCTAAAAAAAACAACACCTATTTTGTAAATGATATTCAGCAATCCTTTTTTTCGAAAGAGAAATATCAAAATAAAAACCGTAAGTAAAAAATATATCAAACCGTCCCAGGCATTTGTCATGTACATAACTGCAATAAGAAAACCGATAAAGATAAAAAATAAAAATTCAAAATTTATAATGATTTTCCCTAATTTAAATATAATTTGTGAAAAAGTTTGATGACCGCCAAATCTATAAAAGAAAGAAAAAAGAATAGCAATGGTTAAAACAACGAATGGAATATCAAGTACATGTCCATGTAAATCTGATACAACAAAAGAATACATTGGGAATTCGTGAATTGTGTACTCAATAAATCTGGTAGCATTCGGATACCAGTAATCATTAGGAAAATTAAAAAGTTGAAATGGCAAAGTCCAAAACGGAACAGGTTTATCCAGAGGCATATATGCTTTGAAGAAAGTATATATAGTAGTTAGGTTTCCTCCAAATGTTACTAATGTTGCAGAAAGAAGTCCGGCAAAAGTCGCTTTAATACCTATTTTGATATGTGCAAATAAGTTCATGACTAAAGAAAATACTGTTGCAAAAGTTAACGAAAAAAGCGTTGCAAGCATAAGATTATATCCAATAAAAGCGGGTATATTGGACGCTTTTATAATTACAGCTGTGACCAAATGCCCGAAATAATAGTAATTTATTGGAAGAGGTGGATACCACATATCCAAGGGGGGGAAGTAGGTGCTCCGTAAAATTGAATTTATAAATCCGAAGTCCATAAATTTTTCAAGCCCATTTATGTCAGGCAAATTCCCCCTGACGAATGCCCAACAAGCAAGTCCTGCAAAAAATAAAAGTTCTTCAAATACTATTAATTTTAAATTTTGTTTAACAAGTTTAATAAGATTTATTTTTTTAGCAATATAAATGTTCAAAATTAGAAATATAAAGGTGATCGTCAAAATTTCAAAAAAAGAAAAAGGAAAGAGTTTTAACGAAGAAGTTATAAATACCGCATAAGAAATACAAGCGAGTGCCATTACTTTTGAAAAGATGTATCCTTTATCTTTAAAATTTCTAAACAGGATAAAGGTAAGTGGTAAAAATATTGTACCCCCCAAAAAAATAGTTAACCACCATTGAGAAATGTATAAACTATCAATCATAAACTAGATTCACACGATTTTAAATTAAATATATAATATCCGACACTTTCGTTGGTATATAATCTTTCAAAATTGTTTTCAAAAAAACTTTTATTAATTAAAACTTCTCGAGAATTATTTATTTCTACAAAATTCAAGGCATTATCTCTTACGCTTTCACAAAAAAAGGATAGACTAGTTGTATTTAAAAGTTCTTTTCTAAGATTATCTCTTGCTAATGTATCATACCCCTGACTCCATGCGAAATATGGCCAACCAAGGAATATTTTACGACCGGCAACAGAGGCCTTATCCATAAAAAATTGAGTGTTGAGAAATATGGAATTTGGTGGGGTATTTTTAGTAATCCATTGGACATCCGGGTCGCTTTTGTCAGCAAGCGCAATTTTACCGTCGTTAAAGATTGGAAAAAAATCTATAACTCCGGAGAAAATTAAAAGGAAGAATAAAATAACTACAACCGGTTTTAACACATCTTTTCTCTTCCAAAGTTCAACCAGAGCATAAGCACTAAACATGCTACCCACAATTAAAAAATAATTAAAAAATTTATGGTTGGCCGCAATCTCCGGAGAAAACTGTATTAAGTTTCCTATTACAAATAAAAGAAAAAAGGAAATAAAAATTTTCTTGTTAAACTTAGCTGCAAGAAAAAATCCGATGGGAATTAATATAAGATGAAATCCTAAATTCATCCACCAATAATTCAAAAAGTTCACGAAATTTAACTGTTCAACAAGATAACCGGGATGAAAGTTAAATTGATAATTAGAAGGAATACTATTCATATATTTATATAAAGGAAAAGAAACAATTGCGGAAAAAACAAGTGTTATAAAAATAAATAAACGCTCCTTCTTTAAAAATACAAAAAAAGAAAAAAGGACCACAAATGTCATAAGAAAAACCGCCATATTTAAAATGAAGGAAATACCAAGAGATATTCCTATCAGGATTGAAGTTAGAATCGCTTTCTTTTTATCCGAGAAGGTTTCCAAATTTAAAAACAAATAAAGTATAAAAAGAGATAACGCAAAAGAAAGAGCAAGGTGTCTTTGGTTTGTATAAATATTCAAATTCCAAAAAGCAGAAACAATGCTTGTATGATCATAAGGACCGAAAGAAGGAAAGGAGTTATTAGAAAGTATTCCTAATAAAGTACTTTGTGAGATGGGATGTTCGGAAAAATATTTTATAAAACTTAAAGATCCATTAAAAAGGAAAAAAATTACACTTAAAATTGCAACAGCCGTTGATTTAAAAATCTTTTTTGCAAAAATATAAATCATTATAAATAGCAAGGAGAATCCAAATATCGAAGGGATGTTTAAGGCATAGTCAATGGGAAGACCAATTCTTTCCAGTATTCCTGCAAATGTATAAAAAAGGAAGTGATATTTAATGGGTTGACCGGAAAACAAAGGATATTCTGGAGGAAAATTATTTCCCAATGAAAAACTTCTAATTAATGGTATATGACTTCCGAAATCACTCCAGGCTTTAGAGGCTATTAACATGTTTCCATTTGCGTAAGAAAAAGTTGAAAACATGAGCCAAGAGGAAAAAATAATTGAAAATAAAATTAAGATGATCTCGAATTTATATTTCTTAGATAAGTTGATCAAGTTATGCATTTTTTGATATCAATCTAGCTACTTTTTCTCCCAGCTCAACTGCATAATTTGTTCCCCTATCCCATGGATATACCTGTTCGATATTAGCAAGGTAAACATGTTTTAAAGGAGTTTTGAATGGAGGAATCATTTTCGAATAATTAGTTGGAATAATAGGTTGTGCAAATGGAGCTTTGAATAGTTCGTATCCGATAAGATTGTCTTTATAATTTAAATTTATCTTTTTTAGAAATGGGTCAAATCTTTCAAGCATCTGCTCTTTAGTCATTGAAAAATACTCATCCGTATGTTCTCTATAATTCCCTAAATATAACAGTCGTTCGTTGTCGTAATTTTCTTTGTCCATAAAATTTGTGTGCTCCACTATTGCCATAACCGGAGCAGTTTTATCACAAACACTCAACCAGTAAGTTCCATCATTGAAAAACGGCTCTCTGAGTCTGAGGATCAAATTTGTCGCTCCTAAACCCTTAAGTTTTCCAAGTGTATTTTTATAAGTTTCAGGAAGATTGGAAGCGATTTTTAAAAAAAGAAAAGATGGTGTTGTTACAATAACCACATCGAAGTTTTCAATTTCCAATTTTGAATTTTTAATGTTTCTGAATTTAATTTGTGGTTTGTTTTCTGAACTAAGTTCTAAAATTTCTGTTTCAAATAAAACTTTTCCACCTCGTTCTCTAATTTTTCCGACAATACAGTTTGCGAAATTCAGAAATCCTCCTTTGGGATATGCAAGAGAGGGGGTTCTTTTTTTAATCCTTGCCCAAAACCAGGAAAGAGAAACGTCATTTATATATTTCCCGAACTTATTTACAAATAGAGGTTTCCAAATAAGGCTATAAGCTTTTAAACCCATAAGTTTGGGTAAAACAATAGAAGCTTTGTATTTCTCGAGAGTTTTCCAAAACGGATAAAACTTAAAAAACGCGATAACTATGCTCATTCTTAACCTACTTATTAATGTGAGCAAGGGAAATTTTAAAACAGAAATTGGAGAATCAAGTTGAAATATTTTGTAATTAACAAGTATAGATGTCTTTGGCCCTTTTATGATGACTTTGTAATTAATTTCCTTAGCCAAATTTAAAACGCTATAGTCGTTAGTAAACCAGTGGTGGTAGTGTTTTTCCAGCGACCACTTCCAATTATTTTCTTTATATCCAATTGCAAGACCGCCGGGATTTTGATCTTTCTCAAAAACAGTAACATCGTTACCTTTTTTTACTAATTCATAAGCTGCGGAAAGGCCGGTAAATCCGGCGCCAATTATTGCTACCTTCATAATTAAATAGCTCCCCGGGTCAGAAGGAAGATGAGGCCTCCGAATAGGGTTACTAAGAGGCCTACAATTGAGAATGTAATTATACTGGAATTGCCCGTTGGAGCAAGGGTAGGCGTTGCAGTTATAACCAGGTTTTGCGCAGGAGCTTGGGTGGGCGTAGCTGTTAATAAAACTTGCGTTGGCTCTGCGCTAATGCTTAGAGCCGGGGTCGGTGTCGGAGTGGCTGTAATACTTGGCTGAGGTGTAGGAGTAGGAGAACCTTTATCTCCTGAAATTTGCGTGCCGGATGCATAAACAGTAAAAGACTGTTTTATAATTTTTATAATACCGGAGGAATCTTTTGTGGTAATTGTTATTGTATGCTCTCCGGGAGAAAGATCATTTTGTGGCCTGTAAACCCAATTCCCATTCCCGTCTGCTTTTACTGTTGTTTGAATTTGCTCCTCGGAATTAATAACAATTTGTACCTCCTCATTCGGTATAGCAGTCCCTTTAAATTGAGGCTTTTGGTCCGTAAATTCCTGATCTTTTTGAGGGGTCAAAATCTTGGGACCTTCTTTTGTTGCTTGTCTTATTTCAAAAGGCGGAAAGCCTGATAGTTGTGATGAGGCAGATGCTTGCGGTGCGCTTGCAATAGTAAAGTCATAATCATTTGAAAGAGTAAAAGTGGGAACCGGATGGGCTTGCAAGCTTGAGAGTTTAACATTTGAAAACATCCCATCCCCGATAGAGAGTAATTTAAAAGAAGTATCAAGTTCCAGAGCAAAATATGAACTTAAATCTGAGGTTTTTAATGAATTTAGGGGGAGAACGAATGTTCCATCCGGTTTTGTAAGAGTTGAAATAACCTGTGAGCCTTCCGCCACAACATAAATTAGAGCTTCCTCAGGTGGTATGCCATCTGGTTTAATTACTATTCCACTCATTGGATCTTGCGAAGGAGGTTCGCCTGAGATAACCGGACCGGTAGTTACCTCGAAAGGAGAAGAATTATTCGTGTAATTTCCTTTGCCGCTTATAATTACAAAATAATATTTTGTCACAGCAGAAAGATTTCTAATTGTAAAATTATGAATCTTACGGGATTCAATTTTACCGAATTCTTGATCTCTATCATCAAGCGCAGACTGTCCTAAATTTGCACTTGTCCCGTAATTTATTGCCCCAGTTGTTCTATCATTGGTAAAATATGAAACAGTAAACGATGCGTCTGTAATATTAGATATTCTTACATCCTTGGGCTCTTCGGAGGGCGTTGCGGATATCGGTAAATAACCTCCTTTTTGCACTAAAAAAGTCGTAGCTCCAATTCCAAGAACAAGAACTAAAATTGCAAAGAGAGTTGGAATTCTTCTATTCCAGAAACTTTTTTTCATTACAACAAGCTTCCTCCGGGACTTGCTTGAGCACTCTGGGTGCTTGCAATGGGTGGAGTTGGTTGTAGCTCTAATTCGGCAATACTGTCTTCATTTAATTGATAAGAAGGAGAAACGGAACTTCTTGATTTAAGGTCTGATATAGTTTTTTCATCAAAGTCGGGACTTATCGGTTTAATGCTCACGTTTAGCGTGCTTGGGATGGTACTTGTAATAAAACTATGGTAGATATTAAAAATTACCCACAAAACGACTATTAGAAGAGTCGGTATAAGAAATACTAATATATCATTTTTTTTCATGTCATTTTTTAAATATTGCTATCCCCCTAGCAGTCAGTGTTAACGTATTGTTCTCATTTTCCGCCGAAGTTATACTGATATCGCTTAAGTCTACAATCCTATCCATTCTTACAGCGCCATTTAAAAATTCTATTAAATTTTCATAACTTCCTTGCATAGAAATATTGAAAGTAAAATAGGAGAAATCTGCAGAGTCAGAGAAATCGATAGCTTGGATTGATGCAATTGCAAGATTGTTTTCCGTTGCAAGAGCTTGGAGTTGTCCGGTAAGACGCGCAGCCTCTTCTGTTTTTGGAATCGACGCATAAATGATCGGGAGGTCATTTTTTAGAGTTTCATATTTTGTCTGCAACACCGATAAATTATTTATTTTTTGGTCTAACCTTTCTACAACGAAGTTTGCGTCCTCCAATTGCTTTTGAAGGTTTGCAATGGTTGACAATGTGGGGTTTATTGCAAAAATAGCAAGAATCATTATTGCAATAATTGTGAGCACGATAGTTGTAAACTTTTGTGCTTTTTCCTTCTTAAAATTAGGAAGCAGCTCTAAGTATCTACCATATTGCTCTTTGTTGAATCTTTTAATTAAACTATTGAATCTGGGTTGCATATTTATTTTGAATTGCCTTTATTTCTGCAGATATACCAACCAAGATAACTGCCTTGTTTGTTTTAGTCTCAATTTTGTCGATGCTTATGCTTTCAATATTAGGATTAGATTTTAAAGCAGCAACGAAACTACTTAGTGCAGATACTGAATTTACATTCATTTCCATAGATAGCGTGTTAGAGGATTTAGAAAGCTGAGTAAATGCAATTCCTTCCGGAGCAAGTTGTAGGATTTCGCTGTAAACGTTTAATTTTTTTTGAGAGCTATCTGCAAAACTCGCTGCAATGGAAAGTCTATCTTGTAAATTTCTGTACTCCTCCTCGTTTTTCTTAAAAGCCTCAACTATTGCCTGTTTTTGCTTAATCTTTGAATGTAAGTCAATTAATTGCTGATCAAGTCCAAAACGCCACAGAAAAGCCCCTAAAGCAACGAGTTCGGTGACAATAACCAAAATTCTACCAATACTAAGAAGCCAATTTATGACTCTTTCGACTGTCTCTCCCTTGTCGCTTTTTACCAAATTAATAGAGCCAAATTTGTTTGGCATAATAAATTTAGTCTAGGGTAATTTGTGGCTTTTGTCAAAGCAAAAAAGCTTTATTTTTTAGCTTTCGAGGGCTTAGAAGTAGTATTTTTATTTTTTACCAATTTTGAAAGTCTCGATTTGATTCTTGACGCTTTATTTTTATGAATTATATTTTTTTTCGCTGCTTTATCTGCAATTTTAATAGCTTTTTTAATTGATTCTGCCGTAGGCTTATTTTTTATTTGTTTTAGGACCTGCTTTAGGGAGTTTCTAATTAAATCGTTTCTTTTTTCACGTAAAATATCTTTTCTTAACTTTTTTTTGGCCGATTTGATAACTGGCATGCGGGTATTTTAGCATGTTATACTGTATAAAACAATATTATGCCTACTGAATTTTTTAAAAAAAGCTTGGGACTTCTTCTGAAAAGACAAAATAATATACTCTCGGCTGCAGTAGTAATAATGGGTACCATAATATTTTCACAAATTCTGGGTTTAGTTAGGCAGAGGTTGTTAGTCTCTATTTTCGGCGCCTCTGATACGCTCGGTATTTATTTAGTCTCAACAAGAATTCCAGAATTCTTATTCCAGCTCATTATTGCAGGAGCCCTAACGTCAGCATTCATACCGGTATTTTCCGACTACTTAGCTAAAGACAAAGAGGAAGAAGCGAAAAAAATAGCTTCAACACTTTTATTTTTAAGCCTTATTATTTTTTCTGCAATTTCCGTAATATTAATAATATTTGCAAAAGAAATCTCCTCAATTGTAGCCCCTGGTTTTTCGGTAGCTCAAATAGAGTTAATGGCCAATCTTACCCGTATTATAATTTTGGGCGAAATTATTTTTATTGCAGGAAGTTTTTTCTCTGCAATTCTGCAATCCTATAATCATTTTTTTATACCAGGCATAGCTTCTGCTCTGTATAACTTTGGAATAATCTTAGGAATAATTTTGTTGTATCGTTTTTTTGGGATATATTCAGCAGCATATGGTGTAATACTTGGAGCTTTAATTTTTGTCCTTGCGCAAGTTCCAACTATTAGATCTTTAGGATTTGGATTTAGACCCAATTTATCGCTGGAATCGGTAAGAAATTCTGCCGTATGGGATGTCTTTAAGCTTATTTGGCCGCGTACTCTATCAATTGCTGTTTTTCAGCTTGGAAGCTTAGTTACCGTTACTTTGGTATCTTTTTTACAAAATCCAGGAAGAAACTATGTTATTTATGATTATGCTCAAACGCTGGCATTTGCCCCGGTTGCGCTTTTCGGGCAAGCAATTGCACAAGCAAGTTTCCCAGTTTTATCAAAAGAGAAAGACAATCCACAACATTTTAAACTTACTTTCATGACTAGCTTCAACCAGCTTTTATATTTAATCCTCCCAATCTCTGTTTTACTTTTGGTTTTGCGAATCCCTATAGTCAGACTAATTTACGGCGCATCTCAATTTGACTGGGAAGCGACTGTTTTAACCGGCAGAACGCTTTCTTTTTTTGCAATTTCCCTTTTTGCTCAAGCTCTTGTTTATTTGGTTTCAAGAGGATTTTACGCGCTCCACGATACAAAAACACCACTTATTATTGGTACAATTTCTACATTTTTTATGATAATACTTGCCAGCGTTTTAATTTTTTATTATAACCTTGGAGTCGAGTCTATCGCGCTCGCTTACTCAGTGGGTTCTATTTTAAATTTCGTAATAATGTTTGTATTCTTGGATATTAAAATCGGAGGATTTCCTAAAAAGGAGTTTATAATTAGTACTACAAAAATATTGCTTGCAACTTTTTTCACCGCGTTTGCTTTATATATTCCCATAAAACTCTTAGATCAGCTGGTTTTCGACACCACAAGAACTGTTAATTTAATTCTTTTAACAGGAATTTCTAGCTTTGCTGGGTTATCTTTATACCTTTTTTTAACTTGGCTCTTCAACGTAAAAGAAGCGACCATGTTTGTTTTACTTTTCAGAAAAATTGGAGATTGGCGCCAAATCCTATCAAAATCCTCAGAGCCAATTGACGCAAACAGATTAAACCCATAGAATACTCTTTAATGCAAAAAGATAATATCCGCAATTTTGCAATCATTGCACATGTTGACCATGGAAAGTCTACCTTGGCCGACAGATTTTTAGAAATTACTAAAACAATCTCAAAAGATAAATTAAGAGAACAATTTTTGGATCAAAATCCAATTTCACGGGAAAGGGGAATCACAATAAAACTTGCTCCTGTAAGAATGGAATTCAATTATATAGAAAAGGTATACACCTTAAACTTAATAGATACTCCAGGACATATGGATTTTACTTATGAAGTTTCCCGAACGCTTGCTGCATGCGAAGGTGCAATTCTTTTGGTCGATGCGACTAAAGGGGTTCAGGCTCAAACTCTTGCTCATTTTAACTCGGCAAAAACTGAAAATCTTACTATTATTCCTGCAATAAACAAAATTGATTCAAATTTTGCAAATGTAAATCAGACGGAAAAGCAACTTGGGGAAATGTTTGGTTTTAGAAAGGAAGAAATTATACATGTTTCTGCAAAAACAGGGGAAGGCGTGGAGCAGCTATTGCAGTCTGTTATTAAAAAAGTTCCGCCTCCCAATATATATGAAGGGAGTTTATCGGCTCTTATTTTTGACGCAGTATATGATGAGCATAGGGGAGTAATAATTTTCGTAAAACTTGCCGGAGGCAGCGTTAAAAAAGGAGACAAAATAGAATTTTTGCAGGAGAAAACAGTTTCCGATGTTTTAGAAGTAGGCTTTTTTGCTCCGGGTTTAATAAAAAAAGAAGAACTTACAGCTGGTGAAATTGGATATATTGTCACTGGTTTAAAAGACATAAAAAGGACAAGAATAGGAGATACAGTTATTCTTTCAAACCTTAACAATTTAAATCTAAAGCCATTTGCAGGCTACAATGTTCCCAAGCCAATGATTTTCTTTGGTATGTATCCAAAATCAAGCAATGACTATATCCATCTTAGGGAAGCATTAAACAAGCTATCTCTAAACGATAGCTCTTTAACTTTTAGCAATGAACATTCAGCATTCTTAGGAAATGGCTTTCGTGTTGGTTTTCTGGGACTTCTCCATGCGGAAATTGTCAAACAAAGGCTTACTCAAGAATTAGGGGTTGAGCCTATTTTAACAATGCCGCAAGTTGATTATAAGCAACAGAATGAACAACTTTTAGAACCCTATATGGAACTTTCAGTGTTTGTTCCAGCTAATTATGTTGGAGCTGTTATGACTGTTGCGCAAGCTGGAAGAGGGAGAGTAATTGATATACAGTATCACGAGTTGAATGCAATCTTAAAATTCGAAATGCCATACGCCTCTTTTATAAGAGGTCTCTCATCAAAATTAAAAAGTGCAACCTCAGGATATGCAAGTATTGATTATAAAATTGTTGGATATAAAAACGCGGACTTGGAAAAACTGGAAGTTTTAATAAACGGCAATGTAATTGACGTGCTAACCGAAATGGTTTATGTAGATGAAAAAATACACGCAGCTAATGAAAAAGCAAGAAGATTAAAAGATACACTTGATAAACAACAATTCAGGCAGATAATTCAGGTAAAAGTTGGTTCGCAAATTCTTGCAAGAGAAGAAATATCGCCATTTAGGAAAGACGTCCTTGCGAAAATGTCCGGAGGGGATAGAACCCGAAAAGACAAATTATTAGAGGCACAGAAAAAAGGAAAACACAAATTGGTCAGTATTTCAAAAGTTCAAATTCCACAAAATTCACTGGTCGATTTGATTAAGGGAAATTTTTAAAGTGCAAGTAGAACTACGGCACCAATCAAAAACAGCAAGGCTCCTAATGCGCCAACTGCAATAATACTACCAGTTGGTCCGGTTGGCGGGAGGGGAGAGGGAGCGGCCTCGGTGGGGGTTGATGAAACGGTCGAAGCTTGGCCGACAAGAATTGTCGCACTGCATCCATTATTTGTTACATTGCCATCTTCATCTGTTAATGTTGCTTTTGCAGAAAAAGTGCCGGAGGTTGCATAAGTGTGGGAAACCAAAACAGACACTGCATCTGTTCCAACCCCTCCGGCATCGGTTACATCTTGTGTGTTTGAGTCACCAAAATCAAATGAAACCTTAGTAATTGCCGATGAGCTACTTGAGCCAACTGCCGTTAGGTTAACCGAAAAAGGAGCAGTGCCTAAAGTATTAGGATCTACCGTTAGGCTCTCGCAAATAAGCTCTCCACTTGAAAGCTGAGCACTTTCCGACGCAGAGCCCGAAGAGGTAGAAATGGGCGTAGGAGTTAAAGCAATAATTGTTGGAGTAACAGTGGGAGTCAGCGTTGGGGTTGAAGATGGAGTATCTTGAGTTACAGTTATATTTGCAGGCGCAGATGAGGAAAGCACATTTACAACATTTTGCCCAGCTGATAAAACTTGAGTTTGGTTTGCGAATATTACCTGTGTAGGGACATCCTGTTCTGTTGGCGCAATAGTATTAAAAGTTACGGTTGCGATTTTAGTTTTGGTAGAAATAAGATTTTGAGGATTAGTTCCAAGATTTATAGCAAATGAAATGGCATTGGGCGTATATTCAACTGCCTTAGCAAGGCTTGGGGTAAAAGTTGTTCCATCCGAAACAGTCCAAGAATTTATTTTTACGCCTCCCGAGGCCGTAGCAAGCTTTGTTGAATCATAAGAGAGTATGATTTTGATGTAACTTATCGCATTTGTATTACTAGGATCTACAAAAATATCCAAGTCTGTATTTTGCCCAAGCTTAACGGAAGGACTAGTAGGAGAAAAAGAAAGAGTTGTGGCAGCAACAGCAGAGCTTTGGGTCGTCTGTTGCTGTTTTACAAGATAAACTGTTATTGGGATTGCGAGCAAAAGGACAAAAATAAACCCTGAAAGTAGCAATTTTTTGGCTGATAAGTGCATATTCTAAGTGTATGGATTTAGCTTATGGGTGTCAAGAAAACGGTTGACAAAAAAAAACTTATGATGTATAAATAAGCAGTCGCTTTTACTGAGTGATATTTTTTAGGCTAAATATGGCAAAAATTAATCTAAAACCTTTATTTGATAACGTTCTGATTAAACCTCTTGAAGCGGAAGAAAAAACCGCATCCGGTATTATTTTGCCCGACAGCGCTAAGGAAAAACCACAGATGGGACTTGTTGTGGCTGCCGGACCGGGGAGAATTTTGCCAAAGGGCGAAAAAGAGGAAATGGTTGTGAAAGTAGGGCAAAAAGTTATGTATAAAAAATGGGGAGGAGACGAAGTAAAAAGCAACGGAGAAGAGTATATGATGGTAAAACAATCAGATATATTAGCAATTTTAGAATAATATGGCAAAAAAAATATTATACGCTCAAGAAGCGAGACAAAAATTACAAAGTGGAGTAGATCAATTGGCTAAAGCAGTAGCAACAACTCTTGGTCCAAAGGGAAGAAATGTAGCCCTCGACAAAAAATGGGGGTCTCCTAACGTTATCCACGACGGAGTAACTGTTGCAAAAGAAATAGAGCTAAAAGACCCCTTTGAGAATATGGGAGCACAACTTGTTAAAGAAGCAGCTAGTAAAACTAATGATGTGGCTGGAGATGGAACTACTACTGCGACCGTATTAGCACAGGCAATTGTTGACGAGGGATTAAAAAACATAACTGCAGGAGCCAATCCAATGCTTCTGAAAAAAGGACTAGAAGAAGCAAGTAGAGCAGTTGTTGATTTTATCAAAAGTAAAGCTAAAACAATTAATATAAAGAACAATGCGGAAATTTCTCAAATAGCAACTATTTCAGCAGGTGATGAAGAGATTGGTACATTGGTTGCAGAGGCTCTCCAGAAGGTAGGTGGAAAAGATGGAGTTGTTTCCGTTGAAGAAGGAAGAGGATTAACCACAGAAAAAGAATATAAAGAAGGAATGGAGTTTGATAAAGGATATGCATCTGCTTATTTTGTAACTAACGCCGACAGGATGACCGCAGAAATTGAGGAACCATACATTCTTATTACCGATAAAAAGGTTTCAAATCTGCAGGAATTACTTCCATTTCTTGAGAATTTAGTAAAAGTTTCTAAAAATTTGGTAATTATTGCAGACGATATAGATGGAGAAGCGTTGGCTCTTCTGGTTGTTAATAAACTTAAAGGTGCGTTTAATTCTTTGGCAGTTAAGGCCCCTGGATTTGGAGACAGAAGAAAAGAAATGCTGGAAGATATAGCAATTTTAACTGGTGCAACAGTAATAAGCGAGGATACCGGAAGAAAATTCGATAGCGTTACAATCGAAGATTGTGGAAGAGCGGACAAGGTATGGTCGGATAAAGATAATACTAGAATTATTGGGGGCAAAGGAAGCAAACAAGCTATAGAGGCAAGAATATCTCAAATCAGAAGAGAAATGGAAATTACTACCTCAGATTTTGATAAAGAAAAACTCCAAGAAAGATTAGCAAAATTAACAGGAGGAGTGGCAGTGATAAACGTTGGAGCTGCAACAGAAGTAGAGATGAAAGAAAAGAAAGAAAGAGTTATTGATGCAGTAGCTGCAACAAAGTCAGCGCTAGAAGAGGGAATAGTACCTGGTGGAGGGGTAATCCTTCTTGAATCAATAAAAGTCTTGGATCCCAAACTTCTCAAACATATCCCAGGTGATAGCGATCAGGCTACGGGTGTAAATATTTTAAGGAAAGCTTTGGAATTTCCAACTAGAAAGCTTGCTGAAAATGCAGGCGTAAATGGAGATGTTGTAATAGATAACATAAACAAAAATGAAGCTGGGTTTGGGTATGATGTATTGACTGGTTCTTATGTTAATATGATAGAGCGTGGAATTATTGATCCAGCTAAAGTAACTAGGTCTGCCGTTGAAAATGCCGTATCTGTAGCCAGTATGATTCTTACGACAGAGAGTTTAATTACAGATGAGCCTGAAGAAAAGAAAGAAACCCCCGGAATGCCGCCCGGTGGCATGGACTACTAAACCCCTCATAAGTTATAATAGTTTGCGTGAGAAAGATTCTATTTGTTTTTGGCTGTATCCTTCTTGCCCTCCTTATTTTCTTTATCCTGGTATTCGTTGTAAATAAAAGACCTGAAAAAGGCGCTCTTCAGGTAACATCTTCTCCGGCATCAGAAGTTTACTTAAATGACAAACATATAGGAAAAACTCCGCTTTGTCTTTGCCAGGGAAATAATATGGTGGATGTTGGGGATTATACAATTAAATTAGTACCAACAAGCGGAGACTTTGAACCATTCCAGAATAAAATAACTGTCACACAAAAAATATTAACGGTCGTGGATAGAAGTTTTGCTCAAACAGCCTTAGCTCAAGCATCAATAATTACTCTTAAAGAAATAGAAGATAAAAAACAAGCACAGATTAGTATTGTTACTTTTCCATCGGGGGCTGATGCTTATCTTGATAATAATTTAGTCGGACACGCACCAATCTTACTTAAAAATGTAACAGAATCAGACCATGAAATAAAAGTTTCTAAATCCGGATATAAGGAAAAAAGTATAAGAGTAAGAGCACTTTTAGGATATAGGCTTGATTCTATAATTTATTTGGGAGTAGACCCAAATGCCGCTGAGGAAAGTGAGCAAGAGGCAACTCCATCCGCATCTCTTACCACCGGACAAAAATTAATAATTCAAGATACGCCAACGGGATTTCTACGAGTTAGAGAAACGCCATCTACAAGCGCAAATGAAGTTGGGAGAGTAAATCCGGGAGAAGAATATGAATTACTTGATGAGCAAAACGGTTGGTACCAAATAAAATTAAAAGACGGAAAGACAACAGGTTGGGTAAGCGGGCAATATGCTAAAAAGCAGGGCTAGGTCCAACGAAATAAATTATAAGAATAACAAGCAATACCCAGATTATTACATCTAATAAAAGTGGAATATCCGAAAGCAAAACCCTTTCCGGAGACTCGCCTTCGTTCTTTTCATAGATATCCTGTAAATATCTCATAAGTCCATAGACAACCGGAATAATAGTTATCATTAGCCATTTCCTTTCTATAAAAGAGGAAAAAGTGTCCGGCAATAAAATATTCAAGTTTAATCTGAATCCTCCCGGATTTTCCAAAAAAGTAAAAAGCGAATAAGCAACAAAGGTAGATGTCGCAAAAATAGATGCATAAACGTCGAGCAGCCTATCGGAATAGTGAGAAAGTGATTTTCTTGTCGCAGCAATGTTTGTACCTTTAGTTCCAGAAAGGAGTGTAAGCTCGGACCTTCTTTTTCCAACCGCAAGAAATAGAGAAATAGATATTGTTGTAAGAAGAAGCCATACTGATATATGGTATCCGCTTGCAAATTCTCCGCCATAGACCCGCAATATATAACCCGATGCAATAGCCAAAATATCTAAAACTGCGATAGACTTAATAAAGGATGAATATAAAAACTGAATAACTAAATATAAAAGACAGACTGCAAAAAAAGTTGGTGCAATAAACTTTGCTAAAAGGAGAGATCCTGCAATTAAAAAAATTGCAAAACTAAATCCGAATGAAAGTGGAATTTCCCCGCTAGCCAAGGGTCTAAATTTTTTAAAAGGATGAAGTTTATCTTTTTTTACATCAAAAATATCATTTATAATATAGGTGGCGCTCGAAAGTCCGCAAAAGGCTACAAATGCTAGTATTACATTCCACAAAACGGGCGTGTTAAACAATTCCCCGGCGAAAGTAATTGCAGCAAAAAGAGCAAAATTTTTAATCCACTGTCTTGGACGAAGCAGCCTTAAAATGTTATAAAGAACTTTTATCATCGAACCGTTTTATCAGAATATGCAAAAATAGAATTGCGCCAAAAGCAATTATTACTAGCATTATTATAGCAAAAAGTTTTCCCTTACTTGATAGTACTAAAGCTAAACTTCCCAAGGCCGCAGAAACAATCCAGTAAAATAGAGCTACTCTTTTTTGTCCCATACCTAAGCTTAAAAGCAAATGGTGCAAATGTTTTTTATCATGCCAAAAAGGGGATCTACCAGATAAGACTCTTCGTATAATCGTAAACAAACCGTCTGTCATAGGAATTCCCATTACCAAAATTGCAGTTGCTAGTTTTGCGCTGGACAGTATTGACGCAACAGCTAAAAGCAGATATATAGCTGTTGCTCCATAGCCTGGAAAAATTTTTGCTGGGTAATAGTTATAAATTAAAAACCCAAGTGATGCGCCGGCGATTATAAAAGACAAAGTTGCTGCAGTTAAACTAGTTTGATCCAATACAGAAAACCTCAAACTTAAAATTCCAATCACTACAGCTGATATAGCTACAATTCCCGGCATTTGTCCATCAACGCCCTTGCTCCAATTTAACATGTTCATTACCCAGACAATCCATAATACCGCGATTATGGCGGAGACAGAAGAGAATGGGAAAGGTAAAAATGGTATCGTTATTTGATTTAAGAATAAAATTCCGCCAAAAGGATTAGTTATAAAAGAAACGCTTGCCCCGCTATAGACCACAATTATTGCGGAGAATATATTTACCAAAAACCGACTATAGGGAGAAATGTCATATTTATCATCAATTACACCAACAATCAGTGAAATAAATGCTGCAAAAAAGATAGACGCTATAAGATTTGTAAAAGGAATGAAAATAAGACTTGCTAAAAACACTCCTATAAACAGAGGTATTCCACCGCCTCGGGGTATTGGTTTTTCATGTATAATTGCAGGGTGTTTGTGAACTCTTGGATCATCCATGACTTTATATTTCCCCAAGAAAAATAAAGATATAGGTACAGCTACCGCCGTAATAATTAGAGATGCAAGCAGTGGGAGTATGATTACAAAATTAAAATTAAACATTAAATTAGAAGCAAAAGCTTAACAATTAAAAGTAAATTCATAACTGCAATGGTCAAGGTTATAGAAGCTACAATTCTTGCAAGAAGAGGATTATTTTTAACGTAAAGAAATGACGCAAAGCTGAAATTTAATATAAACACTATCATAAATAGAGCACTTGGAATAAAGATGCCGGGTGTTTCAGAAAGACGAGAGTCTCCCCAAGGCATCTGATTGAAAATGGGAACATAGGGAGGTAGATTTACGTAATTTATTAAAATCAGAATTATCGTAAATACACCAACAAGAAGTGAGGATAAAAATATATTAAAAGTTATTCCATCGCGCCTTACGCTTTTAATGAATTCTTTCATTTATATTTTTTCAGTGACCTTATATTCCAATCTTTTCCCTAACATCAGCTGGGTATGGGAAATAAGAGCAGGCAAGGCTGAAAGAAAAAAACCGACAAATGGAAGAAGTAGAAATTCAAACGGAAAAAAAACAAGTCGTTTCTTTGAGGCTCTGTGATGTTTTTCCCTTGTTCGGTAATCAATTATAAACATAACAGCCGTTGTGATAACAGTGAGGGTCAGAATAAACCCTGCTATCTTTGGTAGGTTATATCCTAAAGCGGTCCTAGTAAAAACGGGATTAATAAATGGCATAACATTTGCTGCAATGGTTATAATAAACCAGTTGACTGGCCAAAGAGTATGATCCACTAAAACATTTATTAACATGACAGTCTTTTTGAAAAAAGGAACATTTGGAACGGTAAGCCACCATTTTATAAAAAGTGGATCATCCGATGCACCCCAGCTCCAGCGTCTCTCTTGATGATATTTATTTTTTAAAGATCCAATATAAGAAGAGGAAAGGGGAGCATCCATTGAGGTTTTCAAAAATATTGGTTGAACACTTACTTTACCCTGTTTTTTATAAAAGGCTTTAAAGAAAATTCTGTAATCTTCGGGAATTACATCAGTATCCCAAAAGCCTATTTCTCGCAATAGTTTTAAAGATAAAGAATAAGTAGAATTTGAAATTAATCTATCTTTTTGGACAAGCAAAGCCATTCTCCATAAGCTTCCAAAAAAGGTAATAATTCTTGTGGGAGCTGGAACTTTCCAAAAATTATTGTAATAAACGTTGGCCGATTGGTAAAATTTATTATGTCTCTCACTATCTCTTAAAAATTCGAAAGAAAGATAAGAGAAGTACTGTCTGTCAAAAATAGAGTCTGCGTCAACTGAGGAAATGGTTGTAAAATTTTCATCGACTACTTTATCAGTAACCAATTTTTTATAGGCGATTTTTGCAGCATAGGATTCATTGCTTGATTTGCCTTTTACTTCACCCACGATGTCGGGATGGAAAGTAGCAGAAATAGATCCGAATTTTCCTTCGAATTCTGCAATTAAAGATTTTGCTTTTATTTTTGCGCCAGACTCTCTTTTTTCCATTGCTAAAACTACATGGAGACGTTCTGTTGGAAAAGTTTGATTAAATAAGCTTTCTATACCTGGTTTTATCTTGTCGGCAGATTCCGTGTAGTTTGGAATTATAACGATGTGTGACATTTTTTCAAAATTTTCTAGCGGCTTTGCGATAAATAGCCAGTCTTTTTTCTCAGCCTCTTTTATTTTTCTTGAAGCAATAAACGCAGTCGCAGCCAGCGTAAATGATTTATAAAACCAATAAACGTCAAAGAAAAGAATAAAGTAAGCAACAACCAAGGGAATGAAAAAGCTTCCCCAGACAGGAAATAAAATAAGAAACCAAGCTAAGGTACCAGGCATCATCTCCAGCGCCCTATGTGTCTTAACCGGATAGGTTCTAAAAATTCTGTCAAAAAAATTTGTCATAGATTAAAAACATTACCCGCATTTTTAGTTGTAACTCTGTCAATCTCACTAAAAGAAACACCTTTAAGTTGGGCTATGTATTTAGCTGTTATTATAACATAGCTAGGCTCATTCCTACTACCTCTGTGGGGAATTGGAGAAAGAAAAGGCGCATCTGTTTCTACGACTAATTTATTAAGTGGAGTTCTTTTTAATAGTTCGAAAAGGGCAATAACTTCTCCTTTGGCAATTCCTTCGTATGTTATATTTCCATCGAAACCGATATAAAATCCCAGATCCAAAACTTCTTTCAAAACTTGAAAATCCGATGCAAAACAATGAAACATTCCCGGAATATTTCTTAATGAATTTTTGTATTTTTTTAGACTCTTAACAACATCTTTACCTGCTTGTCTATTATGTATTTGGAGTGGTACATTTTTATTTATTGCAATTTTAATTTGTGTTTCAAAAACCTCCTTCTGTAAGTTTGAATCTACAATTCCGTTAGATGCATAACTGTAATAATCAAGGCCTATTTCCCCGATTGCTAAAACTTTTGGTTGTTCCAATAATTTTTCAATTTGCCTCTCCCAACCCTTGCTTAATTTGTCGGCATGATGCGGATGAATTCCGACAATTGCATAAAGCTCCTCATATTTTTGGGCTAGTTCAACGGCTTTTTTACTTGATTCCAAAGAGGTGCCGACATTTATTATTTTTTTAACGCCACTTTTTTTTGCTCTTTCCAAGACCTCCTCTAAATCGTTTTCAAAAGCCTTGAAATTTAAATGGCAATGGACATCTATCATAAGATAATAAGTTCATAACGTCCGTTTGGCTCTATTTGCCAAATTCTTTTATTTACAGGAAGAGTTTTTACAATATCCTGCTTCTCATATAAGATTCCTCCAATATAAAATGGCACTTTCCCGGACTTTGCATGCGCATAAACGGGAATATCCCTGCTGCTTTTTTCGGCGTAGTATTTTACTTCCAGAAAGTTAAGAGAATTTTTTGGAATTATAATATCGCCCTCTTTTGCTTGCTTTGTTATTTCCAAAACTCCCGATTTAATATCTGCTTTAGTTTGCTTATTTAAAATTTCTATACTCGAAAGACCTAATGTTAATAGATAAAATGCGAGCAAAATAGTAAGTCCTGTCCTAAGCAGTGAATTTTTCTGCAAAAAATTATAAAGAGTATATCCAATAAATAAGATAAGTAATGGAGTCGATAAAATTAAATATCTCTCGTAATATATTGGAGTGAAATATTGTGAAAAGATAAAAGTAGCAATTACAGGAATAAATATTAGACCAATAATTAACCAAATAAAACTATTTTTTTCTTTAGTGAGTTTCAAAATGAAAGACATAATTGAGGTTACAAATAAAATTCTGCTTAAGTATAAAATAATTAATTTTTGTGAATAATGAAGTTCACCAGAGGTAAATATTTTAAAGGTGGATGAAAAAGAAGAAAGCGTGGGCCTTGGAATCCAAAATCCTTCTTTAAATTTTGACCACTGCGCAAAAATTACCCCGCCCCATAAAAGCATTATTATAACAGGGAAGCAGACTAGTTTTAAAAATTCTTTTTTATTAAAATTTTTTCGGTTTGCAATAAGCCACCAAACGATAACTATAAAAAAAGTAAGAACAGCGAAGTTGTGTGTGAAAATCGCCATTGCCAAAAAAGCTCCAGCTAATAAATTTTTATTTGTTTTTACAAAGTAGAGGGATAAAACCGAAAGAAATACTACCATACTGTACGCTCTGGCTTCAAAAGCGTATTGGAGCAAAAAGGGATTTATAAGCGTTGCGAAAGCTATGATTAGCGATACAATTTTTGATTTAATCAATTTTGCGGCGAGTAAATAAATTAAAACTGTAGTACCTAAATGGAAGAAAAGTGAAAGGGTTCTTATGGAAACTTCTGTATTCCCAAATAAAATCATCCAAAAGTGTAGTAACAAATAGTAAAAAGGGGGGGAGGGATCCTGAGTAGATAGTACAAAAATCTGAAATATACTTTTCCCTGCCAATATAACCGAAAAAGCCTCGTCTCGCCAAAGGGATTGAGTTAATAGGGGCAACATAACATATTGAGTATAGCAAATAAATTGTAATTTAAAGAATATAACGCTAAGATTGATAAATGAAATTCTGGGAAGACAAACATAAGCTAATACTTCTCATTTTTTTCCTCGCCTACATTGGTTATTTTTTACTCACATCTTTTCTTCGTCAAAATAATTTCCATACAGGAAAGTTTGATTTGGGAAATATGGACCAGACGGTTTGGAACACAATACATGGACGAATATTTGAAATGTCGGATGAAAATGGGATAATTATTTCGCGACTGGCTTTCCACGCAGATGTAATATTGGTTTTAATCTCTCCATTGTATTTGATTTGGGAAGATCCAAAAATGCTTCTTTTACTTCAGGTACTAATAGTTGCAGCTGGTTCATTTTTCGTATATGCCATAGCGCTTGAGATTATTAAGAATAAGAATTACGCCCTACTTCTTTCATTTGCATATTTACTTAACCCGGCTGTTGAAAGGGCAAATCTATATGATTTCCATCCGGTTGTGCTTGCAGCCACTTTTCTTTTAGCAACATTTTATTTTTATATAAAGAAAAACTATAAACTATTTATATTTTTTGCAGTACTTTCAGCATTGTGTAAAGAGGAAATTTGGGCCGCTGTTTCTTTATTTGGATTGCTGTTATTTTTCCAGCAAAAAAAACGTTTACTTGGTGGATTATTCTTTTTTACTAGTATAAGCATATTTTATTTACTTATCTGGCACATAATTCCGGCAGTTTCAGGAGCACAGCATTTTGCCATTTCTTATTATTCTGATTTAGGCGACTCCCCCAGCAATATAGTTATTAGCATATTATCATCACCCGATAAAGTTCTTGATATTCTTACGCAGCCAGACAGGATAAATTATCTTGTGAAATTATTTTATCCTCTTGGTTTTTTATCACTTTTTTCTCCTTTGTATCTTA
Organism: Candidatus Levybacteria bacterium RIFCSPHIGHO2_01_FULL_37_17; assembly: GCA_001782035.1. GTDB lineage: Bacteria > Patescibacteriota > Microgenomatia > Levybacterales > UBA12049 > 01-FULL-36-15b. Next base: position 159,837 of record MFNL01000001.1, read on the forward strand.
TATTTGCAATCCCCGATTTATTTATAAATCTTCTATCCCAAAGAAGCTTGTTTCGAGAATTTTACTATCATTACACAGCGACTATTTCCCCATTTATATTTATTTCGGCAATTTATTCTATTGCCATTTTAAAAAGAAAAATAGCACCTAACATTATAAATGCATACATTTTATTATTCAGCCTTTTCGCTGCTTATCTTTACGGTCCTTTGCCGGGAGCTCGTGGACAAGATATAGCAATGTATACCAAAATTGTAAAAAACCAATCATTTATTAACAAATACTTAGTGGCAATCCCAAAAAATTATAGCGTCGCAGTTACTAATAATCTAGGAGCACACGTTTCTCAAAGACAAAAAGTTTATGTTTTGCCACATGGCATTGGTGAAGCCGATTTTATTATCTTTTTAAGAATAAGAGGAGTAGTAGAAAAACCTTTGCTTTTAAAAGTAGAAAATGACCCAAACTACAGTCTCATTTTAAAAAAGGAAGAATTCCTAGTTTTTAAAAAAATTAATTAAACTATGGATGAAAAAAAATTTGAGAAAATGGTTGAGGAGGCACTAGAATCTTTACCGCAAGGGTTCAAAGATAAATTAAATAATGTTGCCGTAACTATTGAAGATTCTCCTTCTAATTCTTTGCTCAATCAAATGGGGCTTCCATCCTGGGCTCTTTTATTCGGGCTTTATCAGGGGGTTCCACAAACAAAAAGGGGAATTTATTACTCGGCTCCTCCGGATAAAATTACAATTTTTAAGCATTCAATACTTCGTGTCTCACGTACTCCTGAGCAAGTTCGGGCACAAGTTCGCGCTACTGTAATTCACGAAATTGGACATCATTTTGGTCTTTCAGATAAAGAGCTTAAATAAATTACTGGGGACAATTAAGTTGTTGTAGGCAAGCTATTTTACTATCTCCGGACAAATAGTTACATGTGCTGCAATTTGCACCTTCCCCTGACTTTGGAAGCGTATATGCTGAAAGGTCCATAAATTTAACATTTGAGGGTGGTGTAAATTTGTTATTATCTACTAACCACGGAGAACATTTATAGTCTACTTTTTGGTTTACATCATAATATTGATTGAACTGCTCGTTGGTTTTTAGATCTTCTTCTTTTAAGGTCATTTTGAACCCTGCTTCCATACCCGTTCCCCACATATAATTTACATCACCATCTCTTATTAGATAAAACATAGAAGTTTCCCCTTCTGTTTTAGTTGTTACATCTCCTCTCATCTTCTTTCCGGAGAAATAAAAAGTACCCGTTGTTGAAACATCAGACGTTGCATAAGTGAAATCGCATTTTTGATTTCCACCTTTTGCAAGAATACCCCAAAGATTAACGCTTGAAGTTTCCTGATCTGTTTTTGTAGGAGCTGGCGTTAAATTTGTTTCCTGCCCAGATTTGTTTTGTCCTAAAACTAGATACCCACCGATTCCAAGGAGTATTAACACAACTACTATCGCACCAACTATTCTTGTATTCATAGGCTGATTTTATACCTGCATGAGTACTAAGTCAATAATATCTTTAAGTTACTTGACAAAAGGGAAGCGGTTGAGCACATAATAGAGTATGGCCAAAAAACAAAAGTCCAAATATAAGCATTTTCAACTGCACGGTAAGCATACAAATCAAGAGGTATTTGTTTATATAGTAGTAGTTTTAACTATTTCTTTTTTGGTCGGAATCTTTCTTAAGTTTCAATTCCTGACCTTTGCTTCCCCTTAAATTCTTGGAAATAGCTGACTTTGCGAACTTACTTCTTTTCCAGAAAATTGTTTCTTAATTTTATTTGAAGTTTCAGGTAAAAACGGTTGCAGCAGGATAGAAATTTCAGCTATTTGGTCAACTGAGTGGGCAAGAACTGAATTCAAGTCTCTGCCTTTTCTATTTGTTGATAATTTTAAGAGTTCCCATGGCTTCTCATCGTTTATAAACTTATCTAAAACTCTGATTTTTTTCCAAATTAAACTTAGTGCCTCGTTAAATTTATATTCCTCCATAAGTTTTTTATATTCATCATATTCTTTTATAAGATGAGGAGCTTTATCTGATGCAAACTGCTTGTATCCTGCGTTCTCACAAAGTTTTGCAACTCTTGCAACTAAATTTCCAAGTCCATTTGCAAGGTCTGCGTTATAAACTTCTTCAAATCGCTCAAATATAAAATCATGATCTTCTTGTATTGGCACTTGTGAAAGCAAATAGTATCTGATTGCCTCCAAGCCGTATTCATCTATAACATCTTTAGGATCAGGTGCGTTATCAAGTGATTTCGAAAATTTTTCCCCACCTTTCGCATTAACAAAACCATGAATTAATATCTGCTTAGGTAAAGAAATTCCGGCAGACAACAGCATCGCGGGCCAATAAACAGTATGGAAACGATTGATATCTTTTCCAATAACATGCAAATCTGCTGGCCACCATTTCTCCCATTTTTCTTCATCCCATCCAAATCCGACCCCTGTCATATAAATATTTAGAGCGTCAAACCAAACATAAATCTTTTGGCTTGCATCGTTGGGAACCGGCACTCCAACTCCTTGCGCTCTTTCATTCGATCTCGAAACACTAAAATCATCCAACCCTTGTTTTATAAAAGATAAAGCTTCTTCTCTCTTGTTTTGAGGAATTATCTTAAGAGCGTTCGACTCAATAAGTTCTATTAATTTATTCTGATACTTTGAGAGTTTAAAAAAATAATTTTCTTCGGAAACCTTTTCAGGCTTTGTTTGGTGTATTGGACATATGCCATCTACTAGTTCACCACTATTTTTAAAAGATTCACACCCTATACAATAAAGCCCCTCGTAAGGTTTTTTGTAAATATCTCCGTTTTTCTCACACAATTTCCATAACTTTTGTACACCAGGCCAATGTTTTTTTTCATCTGACCCTCTTTGAAATACATCTAAATGAACTCCGACGAGCTCGTAAGTATCTTTCCAAATCTTTGAATACTTATCCAGGTAATCTTTAATAGGTAAGCCCTCTTTTTTAGCAGCTTGCACGTTCTTTAAAGCGTTTTCGTCCGCTCCAGACAGAAGGAAAGTTTCTTCTCCTAAGTCTTGATGGTAGCGCCTTATAACATCGGCTTGGAAATATTCAAGCGTGTGTCCAACGTGGGGCCTTCCATTTACATAGGGAATAGCTGTTGTTAGATAGAACTTGTTCATAGGCAGAATTATATCAGAGTTTGTTTCTTTCTTTAAATAAAACCTCAAGTCCCAAGAAAAATATTACTACAAGAATTGGGAAAAGAGCCTGTTTTAATCCCAAAGCCCTTATAATAAGGATTATTGATACAGCGGTTGCAATAAGGAGTGCGTGTCTTTTGTTGGCCAAAATATACCAGAACGCCGACCAGAAAAAAATAAAAACTGCAAACAGCACAATTGGTAAAATTGGGATTTCTACTGCGTAAAGCGGAACTGAAAATTTCGGGGGGAAAAATAGCACAAGGTAAAAAAAAGAAATAAGCGAAAATGCCGAAATAAAAATAAGAGGCAATAGTGATTTTCTTTTACGCATAAAACAGAGCAAGCCAAAGGCAAACGAACCCAATAATTCCTAGAATAATCATTCCGTGTTTTTCATATTTTGGGGCATCAAAGAAGTGCCCAAGTTGAGTAAACCAGTTTTTAATTCCTCTAAGTTGGAGAATGTCTCTTGCTATATGGACAAAGCAAAAAATTGCAATCGCCAAAAAAAATAACCTCACCATTACCATTATAGAATAACAAAGTTATTTAAATACGGGCAAATTTAAAAATAACTCTTGACAAGTTTTAGCAGTTGTGATATCTTACTGCTAACCTCGATACAACGCAAATTTAGGCAGGTTAATATACTTCTGCCCGCGTGTATCCGGGGCGAGCTTATTTAAAAATTATATGCACGATTTAACAGCAAGGCAGGTTGAAATCCTAAAAAGCTTAATTGAGGAATACATAGAAACGGCGGAAGCCGTTGGTTCCGAAACATTAGAAAAAAAGCACAATTTAAGCGCGTCCCCAGCGACAATTAGAAATGAAATGGTGCGTTTGACAGAGTTAGGATATCTTAAAAAGCTACACATTTCTGCAGGAAGAGTTCCAACTTCTGAGGGAATGAAATTCTATGTAAAGCAACTGATGAAGGAAAAAGAACTTTCGGTTGCCGAGGAAGTTTCATTAAAAGAAAAAGTCTGGGACTTGCGAGAAAAGGAAAAAGAATTCTTAAGAGAACTAACCAGAACCTTAGCAGAAAGAACTAAAGCTTTGGCTGTTACAACTACAAACGAAGGAGATTTATTTTGTGCGGGTTATGCAAATTTACTTGACTCGAGAGAGTTTGAAGACATAGATGTTACAAAAAATCTTCTTTCTGTTATAGATGAGCTCGATTATTTTCAAAATTTATTTAGCGAGCAGGAAGATGATGATGAAACACATATTTTACTGGGAGAAGATTTAGGCCCAAAATTAAATGGCCCTTACGGGTTTGTTTATACAAAATATACAACGCCCGCAAGGTTAACTGGGGAAGTTGGAATACTAGGACCGGCAAGATTAAATTATAATCTTGTAGTCCCAACTGTAAGATATTTCGGACAATTAATTGAAGAAATAGCTGAGGGATGGTAATGTTTTAATAGATGAAGAAACATGAAGAGCATAAAAAACAAACAAACGAGAACCTTGAAAACCAACTAAAAAGAGCACTGGCCGACTACCAGAACCTTGAAAAAAGGATAGCAAGCGAGAAATCAGATTGGATAAGGCTATCTAATAAAGATTTACTTCTACGGCTATTGCCCGGCCTTGATAGCTTGGTTTTGGCTGAAAAGCACACACAAGACCAAGGTGTTAAGCTTTCGATAGATCATTTTTTGGACATACTCAGAGCCGAGGGTGTCGAAAAAATAGACGTAACCGGAAAAAACTTCGATCCTTTACTTATGGAAGCAGTATCAACTAAACAGGGTAAAGAGGACGAAGTAGTTGAAGAAGTAAAAGCAGGATATACTTTAAATGGAGAAGTATTACGTCCTGCACAAGTAATAGTTGGAAAGGAAAATTAAAATGGGAAAAATAATTGGAATAGATTTAGGAACAACAAACAGTGCAGTTGCAGTTATGGAAGGCGGAAGTCCTAAGGTAATTCATTCGGCCGAGGGACGAAACGTCATTCCCTCTGTGGTTGATCCAATAAGTCACATTGTGGGAGACGTTGCAAAACGCCAGCTTGTTCTTAAGCCAAAAACTACGATATTTTCTATAAAAAGACTCATGGGTAAGAAATTTAAAGATGAGTCAGTTCAATTCGACATGAAATGGCTTCCCTATAGCATTAAAGAAGGCCGTGACGGAATGGCTGTTGTTGAAGTAGAGGGAAGAACGTTCACCCCTCAGGAAATATCTGCAATGATTCTCCAAAAAATTAAGGCGGATGCAGAGGCGTATTTAGGCAGCAAGATTACGCAAGCTGTTATTACGGTTCCAGCATATTTTGATGATTCACAAAGACAAGCAACTAAGCAAGCAGGAGAAATTGCAGGACTGGAAGTACTCAGGATTATTAACGAACCAACCGCAGCATCTCTTGCATATGGATTGGACAAGAAAAATGCCCATACTATTGCAGTTTATGATTTAGGAGGCGGGACTTTCGATATTTCAATTTTAGAGCTTGGAGAAGGAGTTTATGAAGTAAAATCAACTAACGGAGATACTCATTTAGGGGGAGACGATTTTGATCAAGCAGTTATTGATTATATTGCTTCGGAGTTTCAAAAGGAAAATAATGTAGACTTAAGAGCCGACCCGCAAGCCTTGCAAAGACTTAGAGAATCTGCCGAGAAAGCCAAAATTGAGCTTTCTTCCTCTCAGGAAGCGCAAATTAACCAGCCGTTTATAACCCAAGGCTCATCTGGTCCTCTCCATTTGACAATGACGATAACGCGTCCACAGTTCGAAAAAATTGTCGATCCGCTTATCCAAAAAACATTAAAACCCGTAGAGCAGGCCCTTAAAGACGCAAAAGATAAAGTTTCGGACATTCAAGAAATTGTTCTTGTAGGCGGAATGACAAGAATGCCAAAAGTTGTTGAAGCTGTTACAAAGTTTTTCGGAAAAGAGCCAAACAAGAGTGTAAATCCGGATGAAGTAGTTGCAGTCGGGGCAGCTATTCAGGGAGGAGTTTTGGGAGGAGAAGTGAAAGACGTTCTTCTCCTTGATGTTACTCCGTTGACTCTTGGAATAGAAACCTTGGGTGGAGTCTCAACGCCTCTTATTGAAAAAAATACAACAATTCCAGCCAGCAAATCTCAAATATTTTCAACTGCTGCAGATAACCAGACTCAGGTCGAAATAAACGTACTCCAAGGAGAAAGACCAATGGCAGCTGACAATAAATCGTTGGGAAGGTTTATTCTTGATGGTATTCCGCCTGCTCCTCGAGGAGTTCCTCAAGTTGAAGTTACTTTTGATATTGATGCAAACGGGATTCTAAATGTAAAAGCGGCTGATAAAGCGACAGGCAAAGAGCAAAGCATTAAAATTCAAGGCTCAACCGGCTTAACTAAGGAAGAAGTCGAGAAAATGACTAAAGAGGCAGAAGCCCACGCCTCCGAAGATGCAGAGAAAAAAGCTAAAGTTGAAGCAAGAAACCAAGCTGACTCCTTAATATTTACGGCTGAGAAAACACTAAAAGATGCGGGAGATAAAGTAGCTGAAGCCGATAAAAAAGACATAGAGGGAAAAATCTCAGAGCTAAAGGGAGTTTTAGACAGCGGTTCAAAAGAAGATTTGGAACTTAAGTCAAAAGAACTTTCAGAGGCCTTGCAAAAAATAGGCGAGCAAATGTATAAACAAGAACAGCAAGCATCAGATCAGAATGGAGCGCCCGCAGAAGAAGCACCAAAAGAAGAAAAAAAAGACGAAGCTAAAAAAGACGAACCCGTTGAAGGTGAAGTCGTTAATTAATTTAATTCAATAGATAGAAATTTGAAGCGCGGATAACGCGCTTTTATATTATAATAAGAGCCATGGCTGATAAAGATTACTATTCAATACTGGGGATTTCAAAAAACGCAACAGAGGCCGAAATAAAAAAAGCTTACAGAAAACTTGCTTTGGAATACCATCCAGATAGAAATAAGGGTAAGGAAGCTGAAGCTAAATTTAAAGAAATTACAAAAGCTTACGAAGTATTATCAGACTCACAAAAAAGAAAAACATACGATCAATTTGGAGAAGCAGCATTTGAACAAGGTGGAGCCGGTGGGCCGTTTGGAGCCGGTTTTGGCCAACGAGGCGGACAATACGGGCCATTTACTTACACTTATACTAACAGTGGTGATTCCGGCAATTTTGACTTCGGAGGATTTTCCGACCCTTTTGAAATATTTGAGCAATTTTTTGGTGGCGCAAATCCTTTTGGAGCACAAAGAGAACGAAGGCCTGTTTACTCCTTAAATATTTCGTTTTCGGAGGCCGTAAAGGGCGCAACTAAAAGAGTAAATATGGGTGGAAAAACTCAAACTATAAAAATCCCGGCAGGTGTTGACACCGGCTCCAGAATTAGATTCGGAGACTTAGATATAATAGTGGAGGTTGAGCCAAGCAATAAATTCCAAAGACAAAGCTACGATGTTATTTCGGAAGAAGAAATCTCTTTTCCAAAAGCTGCTTTAGGTTCAACGCTTGACATAGAAACAGTAGAAGGGAATGTAAAAATAAAAATTCCGGCCGGCACCCAGCCTGATACCCTAATTAGACTTCGGGGGAAAGGTGTCCAACACCTCCAAGGAAGCGGTAAGGGTGACCATTACGTTAGAGTAAAAGTAGTTATTCCTAAAAACTTAACTTCAAAACAAAAAGCATTACTTAAGGAATTTGACGAAGAGAAAAAATCAGGCTGGTTTTAATGGTATACTATTCTCATGTGGAAGCTGCCCGTACTCATACTTAAATTTTGGTATTTTGAAGCTCCAGTTCTTCTTTTTGGGTATTTTTTAAATCTAAATAAGTCATTTTTTAATGCTTTTTCGCTTCCTCTTATGGTAAAAACGTTTTTTAAGCCATGGAAAAACGAATACAGGGAAGGACTAGTAAGATTTTCCATTATGATGGGTATTGCTTTCAAAACGCTATTTATTGCAGTCGATTTAGTCTTATTTTCGTTATTATTACTTTTTGAAATTACATTCTTTGTTGGGTTTCTTATTTTTCCACTTGTAATATTTTATTTACCTTTTATTAAGTTATGAATAGAGTTTTTGCGGAATTTTACCATTCATACAATAATATATTGACAGAAGTAGTAAGAATTTTACTCTTTATTTTTTTTATAGGTCTAACATTTTTATCTTATGCATACAAAATATATCCGAATATATTTATTACTCTATTTGGAATATATATAATTCTGGAAGTTTATTATTATCAAAAAGTTGCAAAATATACACCTAGGGAAACGGTTTCTGAAAATAAAGGCGACATTTTAAATTCTTTTACAATTGAAGCACTTTCTATTAGTGAAATAAACTCAAGTAGAGATTTAATCCAGTATTTATTTTCACTTCCTCAAATTAAATTTATTCTGTCAAAGTGTGATGCAACCGAAAAAGGAACTTCCGTAATTGATGTTGACAAAAGCGAATTATCTAAATCAGCTTTTGTTCTAGCAAAATCTCTAAACGCAAAATTTGTAACCACCATAGATTTATTTGGAGCTTACCTACTATTAACTGAATCTCAAACCAAATTTCTTTTTAACAAAAAATTAAAAACGGATGATTTAAATAATATTCTTTTATGGGCATCTACTGTTTTTCACAACGAAGAAACAGGGAGGAAAGCGCATGTTGCCTTTGCCGGAGAAGGATTTGCTGAAGATTGGGTGTATGGCTGGACTCTTGAGACTAAAAAATACGCTACAGACTTAACCAGGCAATATATCAATGAAGGTGAGCCAGTCGTAAGGCTTAGTGAATATAATCAACTCGTAGAAGCTTTATACAAAGGCGCAAGCGTTGTTTTGGTTGGTGAAGTAGGCTCGGGCAAAGATTCAATTGTCAGATACTTTGCAAACGAAAGCTATATGGGAAGACATAATGGCTCTTTATACCATCAAAGGGTCTACAGATTAATGGTTGATGCATTGCTTGCAGGCGCGAAAGATCAGGGTGAGCTTGAAGAACGGCTCAATCTTACTATGCAGGAACTATCGCATTCCGGAAATATAATAATTTATATCCCTGAATTTCAGAATCTTTTGGGCAGTAAATCATTTGATTTAGATATATCGGGAGCAATTCTTCCATATTTGCAAAATAAAGATATTAGAATTATCGCAACGGTTGCGCCCAGCTCTTATAAAAAATTTATTGAGTCAAACAAAAGCTTACTTGACACATTAACAATTATTACTTTTCCGGAAATTTCCAATGAGGAAATGTTGGATATTATATTCGCCAAAACTTTGGAAATCGAGGCTAAGAACGATGTATCCTTCTCCTACCGTGCTGTACTTGCGGCTATACAATTTGCAAAAAATTATTCCAAAGAACGGGTAGAGCCGGGGAGCGCTGTAGTCCTTCTTGAAGATGCTGCAAACGCAGTTCATTTAGCAGGAAAAGACATTGTTGAGGAAGAAGATATCCAGGCACAAGTAAAAAAGAAAGTGCACGTGGAAGTCGGTGAACCAAAGCGGGTGGAAAAAACCTTACTTTTAAATCTTGAGGCAGAAATTCACAAGAGAATTATAGATCAGACTGAAGCTGTTTCTGCTATTTCAGAGGCCATAAGAAGACTGCGGGCAGGGCTTTCAAATCCCACCAAGCCCATATCTTTTCTGTTCTTGGGTCCAACAGGAGTAGGAAAAACGGAAACAGCAAAAGCACTCGCCGACACTTATTACGGCTCGAAGGAAAGGTTTTTAAGGTTTGACATGAGTGAGTTTGCAGGAAGTGAAGGAAGAAAAAGACTTTTAGGAGCACCTCCGGGAGAAGGAGATGAAAAAGGTCAGCTTACAGAAGCAATTTACGACAATCCATATTCGTTAGTTTTACTCGATGAATTTGAGAAAGCAGACAGTGAAATTTTAGACTTATTTTTGCAAGTTTTTGACGACGGAAGACTAACAGATAACAAAGGAAAGACTGTTTCTTTTGTAAACTCAATTATAATTTCAACTTCAAACGCCGCATCGGAATATATTCGAGAACAAGTGGCGTCAGGCTCACTAATCGACAAATCATTCAAAGCTCAGCTTATTGAATTTCTTCAGACAAAAGGAATTTTCAAGCCCGAACTATTAAACAGGTTTGATGATATCATTGTTTTTAAACCACTTGGGACAGAGGAAGTTCTCCAAATAGTTAAACTACTTCTCACAGATGTTACAAAAAATCTTAAAGCAAAAGACATAACTGTAGTGTTTGAAGAGCCTGTTATCCAAAAAATTGCAAGCGAGGGCTTTGACAGGGATTTTGGCGCAAGGCCGCTTAGGCGATATATTCAAGACAATATCGAAGACTTAATCGCCCAAAAGCTACTAAAAGATGAAATTAAGAGAGGCGACAAGATTGTAATTTCAATTACTACTCAAGGGAAAATCTCAATTAGTTAACTTCTTTTTGTCTTGAAGCAAGCTGGCTAAACTGGTATAATGGCAAAACTATGCCGGCAATTCAGCGTAGCGAATTCGCTTTAGCTTTAAATCAGGTGTCAAATGAAAGGGGCTTGGACCCCGAAATTATTTTGGATGCGGTAAGAAATGCAATTTTGGCAGCTTACAGAAAAGACCATCCAGAAGCAGGCGAAATGGAAGATTACACAGCACTGCTTGATGCAAATACCGGAGAGGCAAAAATTCTTCAAGGGGAAACAGATGTAACTCCACCAGGTTTTGGAAGAATTGCAGCACAAACCGCAAAGCAGGTAATTTTGCAAAAGATTAGAGAGAAAGAAAAGGAATCTGTTATGGCCGATTTTAGGCAGAAAGTTGGTTCAATTGTAAACGGGATGGTGCTTAGATTTGCAGGCCCCAACGTAATTGTTGATATAGGAAAAACGGAAGCTATTATGCCGCCAGTCGAGCAAATACAAAATGAAAAATATCACTTAAATCAAAGACTTGCAGTTTATGTTCTTAATATTGCCGAAGGACCAAGAGGCGAAGAAGTAGTTGTTTCTCGCGCAAACAACGGGCTTTTGGAAGGATTATTTAGAAGAGAGGTTCCAGAAGTTTCTCAAGGCGCAGTAGAAATTAAAGCAATAGTAAGAGAGCCGGGAAACAGAAGCAAAGTTGCTGTTTATTCAAACCAATCCGGAATTGATCCGGTGGGATCCTGCGTTGGGCAAAAGGGAGTTAGAGTACAGGCTATAATTGCTGAATTTGGGGGAATTGAAAAAATTGACATAATTCAATGGCAGGAAAATATTAAAAATTATATTGCAGCATCGTTATCTCCCGCCAAGGATTTAAGAGTAGAAGTAAATGAGGATGAGCAAGTTGCTCATGTATTTGTTGCAGCAGCCGAACTGTCATTAGCAATTGGAAAAGACGGGCAAAATGTAAGACTTGCATCAAAGTTAACAGGATATAGAATTGAAATTGAAGAGGATCCAACAAAAGCTGCGGTTGTCCCAGAAGCTCCTAAGGAAGAGCCAAAGGAATTAAAATTAGAAGAAAAAGCAACAACAGAAGAACAAATTGCTCAAGCAGTAGCGTCAGATGAGCCCTCAGAGCCGGTTGGGGAAGCCCAAGTAGAAGCTCATCCTGAATCCGCGCCAGACGCAAATGCAGCCGGAGCAGAAGACGCGGGTATTGCACAGGCACCAACACAAGAAACTACGGAAACAGTCGAGAAAACACCAATAGAAAAATCCGGACAGGATCAAACAGAGACTAAAGACGAAGAAAATTTACAATGAAAAACGTGAGTTGTAAGTTTGAAAATATATGGCTAAAAAACAAAAAAACGAAAATTTGCATGCAGAACACTTCCCGCCGGTAGTTGCGGTATTGGGCCATGTAGACCACGGAAAAACATCTCTTTTGGATGCAATTAGAAAAACAAATATTGCGGAAAGAGAACACGGCGGTATTACTCAAAAAATTGGTGCATCAAGCATAGAAGTAATGCACGAAGGTAACAAAAGGCGAATTACTTTTATAGATACTCCTGGACATGAAGCATTCTCTAAGATGAGAGGACGTGGTACACAAGCAGCAGATATTGGAATACTGGTTATATCTGCTGTGGATGGAGTAATGCCTCAAACAAAAGAAAGTATTGGTTTACTAAAAGACTCGAAATTACCATTTATTGTTGCTATTACAAAAGTAGACGATCCCAAAAAACTTGTAGACAAAACAATTGACCAGCTTTTGAAAGAAGAAGTAATGCTTGAAGGCTACGGAGGAGACGTTCCATTTATAGAAGTGTCCGCCAAGGAAGGCTTAAATATTCAAAAATTACTAGATTTAATTTTATTAGTGTTTGATTTAAAAATTGACGCAAAATTTTATCCACACTCAAAAGAAGGTCAATTTAAAGGAATAGTAATCGAATCTAAGCTAGATCAAAAAAGAGGCTCTGTTGCCTCTGTTGTCGTAAAAAATGGAGAGCTAAGTTTAAAAGACGATCTATATTCAGATGAGGGAAAACTTGGAAAAGTTAGGAACCTAGTATCAGCAGAAGGTTTAAATGTAAAAGGTGCAAGTGTTGGAGAAGCAGTTGAGATATTAGGATTTGAGAAAGCACCAAGCGTAGGCAGTATAATTAGCAATACTCCTGTTGATCTCCAGGCTCAAACAATTGCAGAATCTAGTTTATCAACCTCACCCTTTGATAGGGTGGATGAGAACGTTGTTGCAATCGTTCTTTGCGCCGACACTCTTGGATCACTTGAGGCAATTAAAAATTCCCTACCCGACAAAGCAAGAGTAGTTAGAGAAAAAACAGGAGAAATAGAAGTATCGGATGTTTTGTATGCTAAATCAACGGGCGCAATAGTATTGGGTTTTAATGTAAAACTTAAACCCGAAATTTTAAAACTTGCGAAAACTGAAAAAATTCTGGTTAAAATTTATACCATAATTTATGAAATGATAGATGAAATAAGTGATTTTGTTAAGGGAAAACTAGAGGCTATGCAAGAAGAAGTTTTAGGTATTGGCAAAATTCTTGCCAGTTTTCCATTTGAAAAGACAAAAGTAATGGGAATAAAAGTACAAGAGGGAAGAGTTGCTAAAAACGATAAATTGAGGCTTTTAAGAGGCGAAGAAATTATAGGTGAATCTCATGTAACATCAGTAAGAATTGGAAAAGAGCAGGCGTCTAAGCTAGAAGAAGGGCAAGAAGGGGGAATAATAATTTCACCTTTCCTTGACTTTACTATAGGCGATATGGTACTATCGCACAACTAATCTGCCTCGAGTTTGAAATATGGACAATTTGACGTTTCCAAAAATAAAAGAAGCTATAGAAAAATATAATAATATAGGGATTGCAATCGCCTCAAGTTCCTCCTTGGATTCAACGGCAGCAGCATTATCTTTACACCTTTCTCTTAAAAATTTGGGCAAAAACGTAACAATTGCCTCTCCTTCCACGCCCCTGGTTGAAGTTTCCTCTCTGGTAGGGATTGATGAAGTTTCAAACGGTTTTGGCGGCGCAGGCGGAGATTTAATTGTTTCTTTTCCGTACAAAGAAGGAGAGATAGAAAAAGTTTCTTATACAAGAGATGAAAACTATTTAAATATCGTAGTTAAAGCAGGAGAGTTAGGCCTTAATTTCAACGAAAAAGACATAAAATTCACAAGAGGAGGAATCGCACCGCAGCTTTTATTTGTAATTGGTGCTCCCAGAATTTCTGATCTAGGTTCGTTATTTGACGCAGCTGCGCTTAAGGATACGGTTGTTGTAAATATAGACAATAGCGCCCAAAACCAAGGATTTGGAGACATTGTTATGGTTTCTAACAGATTATCTTCTATTTCGGAGGCTGTTGCCAATATGCTTTTAGCCCTGAATTTAAAAATTGACTTGGATATAGCCCAAAACTTAATGTCAGGAATTTCTGCGGCAACCGATAATTTTCAGAGCGAAAATACCAGCGCTTTAGCTTTCGAAGTTGCCGGAATTTTAATGAGGCAGGGTGCTACAAGACAGCTGCAGACAGTTGTGCGAAAAGTTTCGGAAGGCGATTTTATAAAACAACAGGAAAGAGTAATTAGAACAGAACAGCATGCTCAAGCTTCTTCAGCAGAATCTATAAGAGAAGAGCTTGTGCAACAACCAACTCAAGCTCCGGTTCTTGAAAAAGTAGAGAAAAAAGAACAGGTAGTTGAAAATCCACCCGATGATTGGCTAGAGCCAAAAATCTACAAAGGCTCCACAAACTTCTAGACCATTGTAATTGGAAACAAGAGCTGATATAATACGTTTTGTTAATAAGGAAAGAAATTTAAGATGCCACTTAGTTCTTCTCAGAAGAAAGACATAATTAAAGAATTCCAAACGGTTAAAGGCGATACAGGAAGCCCTGAAGTACAGGTTGCGCTTTTAACATACAGAGTTGAAAAATTAACAGAACATCTAAAAGCTCATGCGCACGATAATCACAGCAGACGCGGTCTTCTTTCGATGATTGCAAAAAGAAGAAGGCTTATCAATTTTTTGGAAAAAGTTGATAAAGCACGTGCCTCGGAAATCGCAAAAAAGGTGGGACTGAAAAAATAATTAAAATTTAATGAAAAAAACCTCGAAGGAAATAGATTTAGCAGGTAAGAAGCTAATACTTGAAATTGGAGAATTTGCCGAACAGGCAACTTCTTCTATTTTGGCGCGGCTTGGAGAAACCGTAGTTTTAGTTACTGTTGTCGAAGGCGGAAAGACGGATTTGGATTATTTTCCTCTTAGTGTCGATTATGTTGAAAGGCTTTATGCAGGAGGAAGAATAAAGGGGAGCCGCTGGGTTAAACGAGAAGGAAGACCAAGTGATGAAGCAATACTTGCGGGAAGATTGATAGATCGTTCCATTAGACCTCTTTTTCCAAAAAGCTTCAAAAATGAGGTTCAAATAATTGTAACCGTTATGTCAGTAGATGGTGAAAACGAAGCAGACGTTCTTGCATTAAATGCTGTATCTGCAGCATTGGCAATCTCGAGAATTCCCTGGAACGGACCAATAGGCGCAATAAGAGTGGGTTATATAAAGGAAAATGGAAATTCTGCAGAAATTTTAGAAAATCCCACAACTAGTGAAATAGACTTGTCGGAACTGGATATGGTCGTTTCGCAAACAAAAGATAAAACCGTAATGCTAGAAGCAGGGGCAAAACAGGTTTCCGAGGATGTTTTTGTCGAAGCAATTGGAAGGGCGCAAAAAGTAAATTCCGGAATAGTCGCCTCAATCGAGGAGCTTGTAAAGGAAGTTGGAACAAAAAAATTAGAAATAAGCGAAGACGCCTCATCTCATGAAGCAGTCGCGTTAATAGATAAATCCTACAAAGAAGATATTATTGCACTTATTAAGTCTAAAGCAGATAAAGAATCAGGAGGAAACGAAATGGGAGAGTTGGTTGATAAAATTTATGACGATGAAAAAATGAAAAACAAAGATTCAGACATCGATAAAAAAACAATTGTAAAAGCAATAGAGCATGTAATGTTTAAACAAATTAGAATTGATGTTTTGGAAAAAAACAAAAGAGTAGATGGAAGAAAAATGGATGAAATTCGCCCAATTGCTGCTAGAGTTGGAATCTTGCCCAGAACTCATGGAAGCGCACTTTTTCAAAGAGGCTTAACACAAGCTCTCTCCGTTATAACTCTTGGTTCTCCAAGAATGGAGCAGTTAATCGAGTCAGCAGAAGGTGAAGAATCAAAAAGCTATATTCACCACTATAGTGGGCTTCCATATTCTTTCGGACAAACCGGAAGAGTTGGTACACCGTCCAGACGCGAAATTGGACACGGAGCTTTGGCAGAGAGAGCCCTTGAAGCTGTTATTCCAAAACAGGAAACATTTCCATACACAATAAGAGTAGTTTCGGAAGTTTTATCACAGAATGGATCAAGTTCTATGGCTTCAACATGCGGGTCAACTCTTGCGTTAATGGATGCAGGCGTACCAATTTTAAAACCGGTAGCAGGAATTTCTATAGGGATGATGTCGGATGAGAAAAAATATCAACTTTTAACGGATATTATCGGAATTGAAGATTTTTCGGGAGATATGGATTTTAAAGTGGCCGGAACCGAGAATGGTGTAACAGCAATACAGGTAGACGTAAAAATTCCAGGACTTACAATAGAACAAGTTAAAGATATTTTTGCTGCTTCCAAAAAAGCAAGACTTTTTATATTGGATAAAATGCAATCCGTTATTCCTTCTTCAAGAAAAGAACTTTCGGAATATGCTCCTAAGATAGAAGTAGTTCATATACCAGTGGACAAAATTGGCGAAGTAATTGGACCAGGTGGTAAGGTTATAAAAAACATTATTGCAACAACAGGCGCAACTGTTGATGTTGAAGATGATGGATCTGTGACAATTTCAGGAACCAATGAGGAAGCAGTTCAAAGGGCAACAGATTGGGTTAAAAGTTTAACTAGGGACGTTGGAGTCGGAGAAGAATTTGAAGGAGAAGTAAAAAGAATTCTGCCTTTTGGAGCATTTGTTGAAATTTTACCCGGAAAAGAAGGAATGGTACATGTTTCAAAAATGTCAACAGAATTTGTAAATAATCCTTCCGACGTTGTTGAAATTGGACAAAAAGTAAAAGTAAGAGTTGCTGAGATAGACGAACAAGGAAGAATTAACCTATCTATGTTATTTGGAGCTGATGCCGAGAAAGAAAGAGAGCCTCGGGAAAGGCAAGAAAGAAGTTTTGCGGGAAGTGCTAGAGATGATAGAGGGCCAAGGCGCGAGCATCCTTTATCTATGCAGTTTAAAAGGGAAAGGCAAAAAACCTGGCAACAAAATAAACGCTTCGGTCCTAAAAAACCAAGATACTAAATCCTCATTATGTTATCATTAAGCTATGGATTCTGCCCAAACCCTAGATTTAGAATTAAATAAATTATCGGAAAAAGTAAAAAAAGCTTCTTTACCAGCTGATTTATTGGAAAAAGTAAATTCAATGTTGTCTCTTCTTTCAATAAGTTTAAAAACAGGTACAGGTAGTTTTATAAACTATCAGGTTACAGAAAATTATTTAAACTGGCTTTGTTCACTACCTTTCAATATAGAAACGCAAGAGAATTTAGATATCAACAAAGCTAAAGAAATTCTTGATAAAAACCATTATGGACTGACTTCTATAAAAGACACAATTCTTGAATATTTATCAACACTCATTTTAAACAAGCAAAACAATGTATCTGTGAACGCCCCAATTCTTTGCCTAGTTGGTCTAGTTGGTACAGGTAAAACAACTCTTGCTTATTCTATTGCAGAGGCCCTGGGTAGAAAATTTGAAAGAATTCCTTTTGGAGGACTTTCCGATTCCTTATCTTTAAGAGGCCAGTCTCGTGCATTTTCAGACGCAGAACCTGGACTTTTTATAAAAAAAATCGTACACGCCCAAAGCAAAAATTGCGTAATACTTTTGGATGAATTGGATAGAATTGCAGAACACGCAAGAGCTGATGTTATGGGAGTTCTAATAGAAGCATTGGATAATGAACAAAATAAATCATTTGTAGATCACTATATTGATTATCCTTTTGACTTATCACATATTTTATTTATTGCGACAGCAAATAATACGTCAACCTTATCAACAGCGGTTTTGGATAGACTGGAAATAATTCAAATGCCTTCATATAACGATGAGGAGAAGAAAACTATCGGAGAATTGTATTTATTCCCTAAAATAGTAAAAAATTCAGGTCTAGTTGAAAACCAGGTTATAATAGATGAGGCTTTATGGTCTACAATTATAAGACCTTTAGGCTACGATAGTGGCATTAGAAGTTTGGAAAGGACGCTGGAAAATTTAGCTAGAGGGGTTGCAAGAGAAATAGTTGAGGGAAAATTGCAAAAAAATGCAAGAATTAAAATAGACGAAAATAATATAAACAAATATTTAGATTAGTATGGAAGAAAAAATATCAATCATTCCTCTTGGAGGAGTATCAGATGTAACTCGTAATATGTATATTTACGAATACAAAAACGAGATTCTTTTGGTGGACTGCGGGATTGGTTTTGCAAACGAAACAATGGTAGGAGTCGATTTGTTGCTTCCCGACATTAATTACCTTAAAGAAAGCGGCAAAAAAATTGTCGGAATGGCTATAACTCATGGACACGAAGACCACATGGGAGCACTCCCTTATATTTTGCCAGATTTACCTAATTTTCCCATATATGCATCTTCTTTAACTGCAGACTTTGCAAACGAAAAACTTGTCGAATTTGGACAGCAAAAAAGAGTACAGAAAGTAGATTTTGACGGAGGAGAAGTAAAAATTGGCAGTTTTACAATCTCATTTATAAGGGTTACCCACAGTATTCCAGATACGTCTCATATCTTTATAAAAACCCCTATCGGAAATTTTTACCATGGAAGTGACTTTAAATTTGATTTAACTCCATATGACAATAAGAAAACAGACTTTCAAAAAATAGTAAAGAGCGCAAATCAGGGTGTTTTATGCCTTTTATCAGATGCGCTTCGCGCAGAAGAGCCGGGAAAAGCGCCTTCTGAGTCTAGCCTTACGTACGCTTTTGAGGAGGAAATTGATAAAACACAAGGAAAATTTATCGTAACAACATTTTCTTCAAACATATCAAGGTTAAATCAGGTAATAAATGTGGCAAAAAAATTTAACAAAAGAGTTTGTTTTGTAGGCAGGTCATTAATTAAGGCAAAAGATATGGCAATAAGGCTTGGATACATGAATTTACCCAAAGGTATGGAGGTTGATGTTAGGGGACTAAAAAACGTAAAAGATAGCAATTTGGTTTTAATAGTTGCAGGAAGCCAGGGTCAGGAAAATTCTGCCTTAACGCGGATTGTAAGCGGAGAATTTAGAGAAATTAAACTAAACGCTTCTGACACAATAATTTTCAGTGCCGATCCAATTCCGGGAAATGAGATTTCCATTAATTCTTTGATTGATGAAATTTCTAAAATTGGGGCAAGAGCTCTGTATCATGAAGTATCTGGGTCTTTCCATGTTTCAGGTCACGGCGCAGCAGACGATTTGATGTTACTTATGAATTTAACTCGGCCAAAGAACGTACTTCCAATTGGCGCAACGTATAGACAAATGGTAGCTTACAGACATTTGGCAAGGCAACAAGGTTTTGTAGATAAAAATATAATCCTTATAGAAAACGGTCAGGAAGTAGTATTTACCAGAGAAAGTTCGTTTTTGGGCAAAAGGCTAAATCTAAGAACTGTTTTTGTAGATCAAATATCAGGAGAAGAGGTAGAAAGCTTTGTGGTAATGGACAGGCAAAAAATAGCAAAAGAAGGCGTGGTTGTTGTTATTGCCGAAGTGGATTCACAAACGGGGCAAATTGTTGAAAATCCAAATATTATCGCAAGAGGTTATGCATCAGTTGACGCGCAAACCTTATCTAAAGGCTTAACTAAAGATTTAAAGAACGCACTGTCTAGAAAGAAAGGTCCGGTTACAAACTGGATTTATATAAGAAGACAAATTGCTGATACATCGGAAAAGTTTATTTTCAAAACTTTCCGCAAACACCCCATGGTTTTACCCATTGTTATTGAAGTCTAGTTGTGGTATTTAAAAAGTCTCCAGTAAATATAAAGCAAGCTGAGTTGGAAAACTTGAAAAATAAGTATTGCCTGCGCTGGAGAAAATTTGTCTGCTAAAAAACCGATTAAAAAAGCTATAATTCCAAAGAAAATACTGCCGGCAAAAGAATTCAACGAGGACATGGTAGCACGTTGTTCTTGCTTAAATTCTTTTTGCATCAGAGAATTTTTTGCTACTTGAACAATTCCATAAAGCAGTCCTCCGGAAGACACGATAATAGGAGAGGCAATAGTAGGAAAAACAGTAGCGATTGTCATCATTATCCGAAAATAAATATTACCACCAATTAGAATTTTGAATATATTGAATCTTTTAATTACAGCTCCACTATAATGAAAACTTATTGTTGCGCCAAGATTAGAAAGAACCTTTGAAAAAGGAATAGCCCAAACTGGCCAAACGGTTGCAAAAAAAGCCGAATGAAAAAGATAAGTAGCCTCGCCCAATCCATAACCTACAATTGATGAAAGGCTTAAAAGTCTTAGCTTTTTGTTTTTAGTAAATCCGAAGAGAGCTTCTTTTAAATGCTGGTATATATTCGCACTCTTATGAAAAACAACTTGTGGTTCAATTAACATAGAGGAAAGAATCACACAAAATATTTGAGGAATTACTGAAAGCCAGAGTATTACAGGTATATTCCACTTAATCAATATCAATCCTCCTAATACGGCAGAGATTGCTAGGGCAAGTTGGAACATCTTACTGGTTTTTCCTAAATAATCGGCATATTTTTCTGTTTGGTTATTTTCAGCCAATGTACCATGTAATAATGCGTCATTATTACCGCTGTAAAATGAACGGGACAAACCTTCAAAAAGTGCTCCAATTACCAAAATCCAAAAAGCTTGTCCTATTGCGTAAAAAACAGCAGCTAAGGTGGCTGCTATAGCTCCAAGTACTACAGTTTTCTTTCTACCTATCCTATCTGAAAAAACTCCAGTGGGTACTTCTAGGAGTGCCGAAGAAATCATTGTAATTGAAAAAATGCTCATCCCAAGAGCAAAAGATCCTGATACTTGGGCAAAGTAAATTATTGCAATTGGGGCATAAAGCTTAAAATCCGTAAAAAAATTAAACCAAGTGAGGATTTTTATATTTCTACTCATTTAGGAAATTATAGCAGAATTTGGAATTTTAACCTATAGTTTGCAAATTGAGGAAGATTGTAGTATAGTTTAATAATAAGTAGCTCTGGCTTAACTTGTAGAAGCTATATAAAGTACTTATAATAAATACATGCCCAAAAGACATTATAGGAAGCAAAAATTTAAGATCAAACTTAAAAAAACTACGATTTATTCGATTTTTGCTTTTGGGATAATGTTGTCCGCAATACTTTTTGGCGCCTCCTTTACTAAAAATGGCCCATCTCTTGCTCTTATTAATGATTATTTAGATTATTATTTCGGGCGTTTCTCAATACTGCTTCCTTTAGTTTTGGTAATACTTGGTTTTTTCTTTTTAAAACTCAAATTCTATTTATCTAAACCAAATGCTACCATCGGTGCTCTTATTTTTTATTTATCGCTTCTTGGAATTTCAAAATCAGGCTTAGCAGGAATTACTCTAAATTCCTTAATTGCCGACGTTTTAGGAGGGTTTATCGCTTTTGCAATTTACGGCTTCGGCATAGTGGTTGGCTTAATTGTATTTTTCGATACCTCAATAGATGAAGTCATGCAAATTATTTCATCAATATTTTCTCTTATTCAAAAACTTTTGCCGGGGAGTTTTCTTTCATTTTTCAAAAAGAAGGAAATTCCAGCACTTTCAGATAAGCAGATGATTATTAAAGGAATGGAAGACAGAAACCCTAAGGATATAAAGATAAATTCAAATTCTCCAAAAAAAGATGAACCATTAATTTCCGATAAGTTGGTTATGAATGTTCCCGGGAAAACAGGCGTGTGGCATCTTCCTCCTTTAGATTTGCTTTCATCTGATGCTTCCCAAAAAGCTGATAGAGGAGACGTAAAAAAAATTGCAAGCAAGATTGAGGAAACATTACAAAGTTTTGGAATAGGTGCCAGGGTTGTTGAAGTCAATCAAGGACCCGCTGTTACTCAATATGCCCTGCAGATTCCTTTGGGCACAAAAGTCTCAAAAATAACAAATCTTTCAAACGACATCGCTCTAAATACGGAAGCACCGACCGGACAAATTAGGATTGAAGCGCCAATTCCTGGCAGAAATTTAATCGGAGTTGAGATACCAAACCGGAGTCTAGAAGTAGTAACACTAAGGACTATGCTAGCTAGTGAGGTAATGCGCAAGTCTAAATCGAAACTTGCTGTATCTTTAGGTCTAGACGTGTCAGGCAACCCGCTAATAGCAGATATCGGTAAAATGCCTCATGTTTTAGTTGCAGGAACTACAGGTTCGGGAAAGTCGGTTTTAATAAATTCATTTATTGCGTCGCTTCTTTTTAGAGCAACACCAGATGAGCTACGACTAATTATGATAGATCCTAAAAGAGTAGAGTTAACAGGATATAACGGCATCCCACATTTAATGACGCCTGTTATTGTTGAGGTCGATCAAATTTTAGCATCACTCAAATGGGCAATGGGAGAAATGGACAGAAGATACAAGACTTTTGCAGAACAAGGAGTAAGAAACATCGACTCCTATAACGAGCTTGCCGGTTTTCAAAGACTACCTTATATTGTAGTTTTTATAGATGAGTTAGCAGATTTAATGGCTTATGCACCGGTAGAGGTTGAAGATGCGGTTGCAAGACTTGCCCAAATGGCGAGAGCGACAGGCATACATTTGGTTGTTTCTACACAGCGCCCAAGTGTGGATGTTATTACAGGACTTATAAAAGCAAATATTCCGGCAAGAATCGCATTTAACGTTTCATCCATGATTGATTCCAGGGTTATTATTGATATGCCCGGCTCAGAAAAATTATTAGGAAGAGGGGACATGTTGTATATTCCACCTGACCAGGCAAAACCGACAAGAATCCAGGGTGCTTTCGTTTCCGAAAAAGAAGTAAGAAAACTGGTCGATTTCCTAAAAGCAGAAAATCCCCCGGTTGAATATACAGAGGAAGTTTTGGCTGAGCCGCTAGTTAAAAAAGGTGGTCATGGAACATCTGATGGAGCAAGGGATACATTATTTGAAGAAGCAGTTAGAATTGTCTGCCAGTATGATAGAGCTTCCGCATCACTGTTGCAAAGAAGACTTTCTATTGGATACTCCAGAGCTGCCAAAATTATAGATCAGCTTGAGGAAGCAGGTTTAATAGGAAGAGCTGACGGAAGCAAACCGCGAGATGTACTCATTAGAGATCCAGAGGAATTTCTTGCCAATTTGCAATAAATTCTACTCTTATGATAAAAGCTAGCGAAAAATTATTTGAGAGAAGACTAGAGCTAGACTTGACTCTGGAAGAGGTAGAAAAATCCACCAAAATTAAGGCAGAATATTTAGACCTAATCGATAAGGGAATGTTTGAAGAGCTGCCTTCAGCCTCTCATGCCTCAGGTTTTGTAAAAAACTATGCAAATTTTATGGGTATTTCGGAAAAAGAAATCATGCCCCTATTCAGACGCGAGTACGATCCGGAGAAAGAATACAGGGTTTTACCCAAAGGTTTTGAAGGAAGAGAAGAGTTTCAGATAAAAAGTTTTAAATTTAGCCAGACATTACTTATTGCAGGAGTAATTTTTACTATTTTTATAGCCTACATCTTATTTCAGTATAGATACGCTTTTATTGACCCGCCGCTTACAATTTATAGTCCAAAAGACAGAAGTGTAATTGTTACACAGGAGTTACAGGTAATTGGTAAAACAGAACCTGAAACAAATGTTTATATAAATAAAGACCCCGTAACCGTTGATAAGGGCGGCAACTTTTCAAAAACAATAGGTGTTTTTCCCGGAAATTTTATTCTGAATGTTGATGCCGAAAACAATTTCGGTAAAAAGACCAGTAAGAAATTAATAGTTGAAATAAAGAGTGGCTATTGACCTTTTTAGTTATTTAGTCTAACTTAATTGTATGGACAGTGCACAATTGATTTTATTTCTGGTAATCATAATTCTTACGATTCTTCTGGTTGTACTTGGAATACAAGTTTTTTTTATTTTAAGAGAGCTTAGGAAAACAGTTGATAAGGCAAACAAAATTCTTGAAGATGCAGGAGAAATTACAGAAACTGTAAAAAAACCCGTTAGCTCTTTGTCAACCCTTGCAATGGGTCTTAAAACCGGAGCTACAATTGCAAAAATATTCCAAGGAAAAAAGAAAGATAAAAAAGATGAATAATAACGGTGGAAGCAGATTTTTTGATGGATTTTTGCTCGGAGTCGTAGTTGGAGCAATCGCTGTATTTCTTTTCGGAACAAAATCAGGCAAGAAAATTGTAAAAACTATTTCCGAAGAAGGCTTGGAGGGGTTCCAAAATCTGGTTGAAGAATATAAACAAGTACAAGAAGAAGTTGAAGATGAAGAAGATAGTAAGCCAGACGTCAAAGAAGAAAGCTCTGTTTCTTCTAAAATCAATGAATTAAAACCTAAAAAGAGATTCTTCAGAAGATTCAAAAGAGTAGATTAGTCAGATAATCCGTATTTTTCTATATTTGCTTCTTGCTCCTCAAGAGTTTTGGCGTAGCGGTTTGTCCCGGACTTGTCTGTTATGTAATAAAAATAGTCGGTATTTGCTGGATTGACAGCAGCTTTTAAACTTGCAAGGCCAGGGTTTGAGATAGGCGCAGGCGGAAGTCCGTTTATTCTGTAAGTGTTATAAGAGGAAGAAAGACTATAGTCGGAAGTGTTTATTGGCCTCCACCATTTACCATCAATCTTGCCTTTCGCATATTGTATAGTTGCATCTATATCAAGCTTCATACCGATTCCCAATCTATTGTGTATAACGCTTGAAACAATCGCCCTGTCTTCTTGGTGTTTTGCCTCTCTTTCTATTAGGGAAGCAAGTATTACGATTTCCTCTTTGGACAAATTAGATTTGGTTGTGATTATACTGCTATATCTATTCTCGAAGGTACTCATCATTATAGAGACTATGTTTGCTGCATTTGCGTCTTTAGGGAATAAATAAGTATCCGGAAAAAGATACCCTTCGTTTTTCTCAAGTTCACTAATCCATGAGTCTTCATATCCTGGCATATTTTCTTTTAACACTTCTGCGATTTGTGTAGCTCTAAACCCTTCAGGAATTGTTACCCATATATCAAGAGTTCCGTGGGTTAGGCTTTCTGCTATTTTGGCTGCTGTCATTGAGGGTGATAATCTAAATGAGCCGGCTTGTATTTTTTTATCTAATCCGCTCTGCTTTGTTATGAGAAAGAAGACAATTGGGTCGCGAATCAAGCCATTTGTTTTTAAGTTATAAGCTATCGCTCTCACGTTATCTCCCTGAGCGATAACAAAAGTTTTTTGTTCTTGGCTTTCTTTATTTACCGGTAAATTTCCGTTTTGCCACCAAAACATCCCAGCAATAAAAATTGCTAAAATAGTTATTAATAAAACTAATGACTTTTTCATTCAAAATTTATTATTGGAAAATTAGCTAAAGCCTGCTTTCCTTCTTTAAGATTATACAACTTTTCCGAAAAAAGTGTAAAAATTGTATCTCCTAATCTTACACTTTCTCCAAGTTTTTTATCCATATATATTCCGGAAGATTTCGCAAGAGGCGTTCCTAATATTCTTGCAATTGCTGTAAGGTTTCGAATATTCAACTCGTTTACTATCCCATTTTTTGTAGCCTTTTCTTGATGAACAAATTTTCCTAACGGAAGACTGTTGCTTTCAACTTTTGGATTTCCTCCTTGAGCTTTTATGATTTCTTTAAATTTTTCAAGTGCAATTTTTTCCTCAAGTATATGCAGTGCCCATGCATATATACTTTTAAAATTTTTACGAACATATTCTAATTTAATTTTGTCATCACTTAAACAAAGTTCTAATAGTTCTGTAGCAAGATGCATGCTTCTTACTTCAAGATCCAAAGGACGGTCATCTGTGCGCTCTAAAACCCTTAAAGAATCCCTTATTTCCAAAACCGGGCCTATTCCTCTACCTGCCGGCTCAGCCGTTTTATAAATAATTACCTTTATTTTTACTTTAAATCTTTTAGCCAAAAATTCGAACTTATTTTTTAAAGCCTCGGCGTCTTTAAGAGAATGAACTTTTGTTGTTTTTCCATACGGTAAGTCGATTATTATATGGTTTGAGCCAAATGCAATTTTTTTTGCCATTATAGAAATTAATATTTTGTCGTACGATTCAAAGGAAAGAGGTCTTTCAACTTGAATTAAAATATCATCCGCCGGAGCTAAATGAAAGCTTCCGCCCCATACAATACAAGCATTTGTTTTTTCCACA
This sequence comes from Candidatus Levybacteria bacterium RIFCSPHIGHO2_01_FULL_37_17, assembly GCA_001782035.1. Taxonomy (GTDB): domain Bacteria; phylum Patescibacteriota; class Microgenomatia; order Levybacterales; family UBA12049; genus 01-FULL-36-15b. Next base: position 186,011 of record MFNL01000001.1, read on the forward strand.
ACTTTATAAATTTGCTCTTTGGATAAACTTACAGGAGCAAGCACCTCCATATCATCTGCTGTTCCATCAGGAGAAGTAATTGCACGAGACGAACTTTTGGGAATTTTAAAGCCGGCAGCTGCAACTATGGACACAACTATTGGGGTGGTTCTGGTTCCTGGAACTCCTCCAATAGAATGTTTGTCTGCAACGATTCCCTTAAACTCCAATTTGTCTCCCGTTTCAACCATTGCCTTTGTCAGATAATAAAGTTCTTCGTTGCTAAAGCCCTTAGAGTATCCGGAAGCTGCAAAATAAGTCGTTAAAACATCTCCAAGTTTTTCTTTGGAAATCTCATCCATTATTGCGTAAATTTCTTTATATGTTAACTTCTTTCCCAGAAGCTTTTTTCTTATGGCGTTTATTGCCAAATGATTCTCATCCATATCCTTTTATTTGTGACATCGCAATTCTTATTGATTTTTTTAAAACTCTTAGAGTTAAAGAATATAAGTCCAGAAATAAAATTTTTAATCTGGTAAATAAGTCTTTCATATTTTATTGAGCCTTGCTTTTACTATCAGCCTTTTCCAAATTGTGCCGGGCGGAGTGCATGTAATTAATGTTAAAAAACTGTCGCTATAATTTTGCTCTAAAACAGATGTATCTGTTGGCTCAACTACGGTTATTGACTCAACCTTATATTTATAAGTAATACTCCCAACCTTAACAATCAAATCATCTCCGGCCTGCAACTTAAACAGATATGAAAAAATTGTTTTATAGTCCTTTTCATTATAAAGCTGGGGAAGAGTAGAATGCCCGAAAATAACCGCGTTTCCTTTCTCAGGCGGCAGAGCTGTGCCACCATAATTAACTAAGTGTCGGGTCAAATCGGTATCATTTGCACTTACTACCGCGTCTTTTATATTTATTTTTGGTATGGAAATGTTATAGAGCGGAGTTTTTAAATTTTCGGCTCTCTGGTTATATCCCGGAAACCAATTTTGTGCATCCGTGTAATTTATCCCGGACAAAGACTCAGACGCGCCGCTTATTAATGATGCTAGCGTATTTCCCGAAACAATATTAACTTTGGGAATTGGTGCATTTATTTCCTGGTTTGCAAATACGGGAGCAAAATATATTTGCCAGGAAATTAACGGAAAAAACGAATATAGAAGTATCGAAATTCCAAGAGTTAGTACTACAAAACTTAAAAGCTTTAAAACTCTTTTTTTATTCTTAGGGTCTTTTTTTTTGTAATATTTAACCATTTAATTGCTGTTAACATTTATAATTATGTTGGCAGGATTTTTTGGTAAAGCTGAAGACAAAAAGGGAATTGGCGGAAAAACAGATATTTCAACGCTTTTCACTTTATCTAAATTACTTAAAAGATTTTTTGCTTTTCCAACGTCCATTCCTTTTATGTCTTCAGCAAGAGACTTGGTATCAATTTTAGCAACAGCCTTAATTTCAATCGTAAGATCTGCAGAAACATCCCTGTTGCGCGCAACGGTTAAGTCTTTAACATTTGTTTTAATACTGCTTTTCATAATTTCTGTTTCTGAATCATTAAAAAGATTTTGAACAAAATTTATCATGTCGGAGTTTGAATATGCGATATAGTTAAACGCAACGGCGCCAGTCAATATAAGCTTATTTGATTCATCTCCTTCCTTTTTATCGAATTTCTCGCTTAAGAGCTCGGTGTCTATAAACTGAGGTAAAATTGTCATTCCACTTTCAACTTTCTTGCTTAAATCTTGCTCTGCTTTAGTTGTCAGTTTTTTAGGAAGCTCTGCTCTTGCATTTGCAAAATCTTCTTTTGAAACAACCAGTACATTTTTCTTACTACCTCCTGAGAAAGCGTTGTCATTTTTAGCGCCAATTGATTTATTTGAACCAATTGTAAATTTAGTATCAGATGGTAAGTTATATTCCGTTCCAATGTCCTCTGCCGTAACATTCGCATTAGTAGTTCCCGGTTTTGTACCGGAAAAAACATCCCCCGACGCAGAAGCTACAGAAACTCCACTATCTAACAAAAAGTCTAATTCATTTGAAGAGGTTATTATAGTACCCTTAGCAAGACTAACAGGATCTGTATCGTTGTTGAAAATAGTAACCGTTCCTTTTGCTTTCTCTCCTACATCTTTTTTGCCTTTTACGTCCACCGTTACGGATCCTTCCTCTTCAATAGGAACTATTTTTGCTTCTAGTAATTTATCATCGAGGTTGGTAGTTGAGTTAGGAGAAAAAGTTAAGCTTTCGTCTTTTGTTAGAGTTTGCAAATCAATAGCAAGCTTTACAGTCGCCTTAGTTTGGAATATAAAAACAAAATAAAAAAATATAAAAAGAGCTATTATTCCTAAGCCAATAAACAACAATTTTTTATCTTTTATCCCTCCGTTTCTTAAAGATGAAAGTGCTTCTTTAGATAACAAATTTTGAAAAAGGGAAAGTGCAGATTTTGCTTTTTCAACCAGTAAAACACCCAGGGTACCGATATTCAGTTTTTTTTCTGTTTTTATTTTTACATCTTCGGGTATTTCTTCACTGACTTCTTTTAAAGCTTCATCATGCAGGGCACTTTTTTCACTTACTTTGTCCTGTTGTACATCTTTTGCAACGTCGCTTTTACTAAAGCCGAAAAAATCCATAGACCCTTCTTTTCCGACATAATCTAAATTTTGTCCTTCTATTCCTTTTTCTTCCGAAACATTCTCGAAACTCTTATTTTGCTCTACTCTTTCTACATCCGATGCATCAAACTCTAATTTTGCCCCCATTTGTGTAGCTGCCCCAAGTAAAACCGCCTTTATATCGGAATTTGTTGGCAGCATTTGAATTTGAGGAATGTGTAGAAAATTTAAGCTTTTACTCCACTGATGGTTTATAAATTCCTGAGTTAACTCATCCTCGTCGGAGTTAATTAAGATAATTCTTGCAGGCATAACAGCAGGAGTCTCCAAGTGCTTTAATAAAGTCTCAACTGTAAAAGAAGCGCCTTGATGAATTTCGCTTGTTTTTGCTTCCATGACTCTACCGCTTTTTATGTAGTAAGCGGTCAAGTATTTTTTCCCAACTTCAGCAATTATTGCAGTTACGGGCGCTCCTTCTTCTTTCTGCAGCAAATTTGTTAGGCTCTCGCTAAAAGTTAAAAAACCAATTGGCTCAAGTCCCAGTTCATCTCCGGCTTTTTTTAGCTTATCCAAATATTCCTTTTTAATTTTTTCATTCTCTATCCAGTTATCCTTAAGAGCAAGAATTGTTTTATATTTATCAACCGTACTAGTAAGCGGGATTTCGGCTCCGGAAATAGCTTTATCCAAAACACTCAAAAATTCCTCAAGCGAAGCATTCTCGATGGTGCTTGTAAATTCTTCTTCGTTTGCGCTTACGTACTTTAGCGTATGTGTGGTTTTCTCAAAAATTACGGCTTTTGCTTTCTCGTTTCTTAAAATAAGAGAAAGATAAAATTCTTTTTCCTCTTTTTTCCAAAGGTTTGGCAGGCTTGATATTTTCATGTTAAGTGACTTTGGCGTAAATTCTTTTTTGTCCTTTTCCTAAATTTTCCTGTTTTATTATTGTAAAACTATTTAGCTTGCCAGTAAAGTCAACATGGGGACCTCCGCAGAATTCGGCCGAGTACGGCCGTGGTGAGCCAGTCGAACCACCACCTATAAAATAAACCTTAACTTCTCCTTCGTACTTATCGTCAAACAGTCCGATTGCCCCAATTTCTTTGGCTTTTTGCAAGGGCAGCATTTCAAAAGAAATAGGTAAGTTTTCTAAAATTTTATCGTTGACTATGTCTTGTACTCTTTTTAACTCGTCTATAGTTAACATTCTATCCAAATTAAAATCAAAGCGTACCCGCTCGCTTGTAATATTGCTTCCTGTCTGGTGAAGCTCATTACCAAAAACATCTCTTAGCGCTTGGTGCAAAAGGTGGGTTGCGGTATGCCCCTTAATTGTAAGTTCACTGTGATCTGCCAATCCTCCTTTAAACATTCCACTTGATGCGGTTTTGGATTTTTTGCTGTGCTCCTCCATTAAACCTGCAAACTTTTGCTCATCAAATATATATCCGAGGCTTTTTATTTGTGTAGGAGATAGGCCGTGGGTTGAGTACATTTTAAAAGCTTCATCTGCTGAAATTTGCTTAGTCCCATTATCATCCGCGCCACCGATTATTTTCTCCGCAACATTTATAACATTTTTATAGTTTTCCTGTTCTTGTAAAATTACATTTTTAATTTCTTCAAAGTTTTGGCTTAAGCTTTTATCTGTTTTGGCACACTCTGCAACAATTGCACTTATTATATTTTCAACATCTGCTTGTCCTGAGCTTGCCGAATGGGCATGTCCTAAGTTATCCAAAGCGCGCCTTATTAATCTTCTTAAAATATATCCGCGTTCTTTGTTAGAAGGCACAACTTTTCCATCTATTAAATAAACGGCTGCTCGCAAATGGTCGGCAACAATTCTCATAGAATTTTCATTACCTTTATACTGCTTGCCCGATTCTCTCTCAATCGCTTTTATAATTGGCTCAAACAAGGAAGTTTTAAAAATATCGCTTTTGTCCTCAACTGCTGCGAGTAACCTTTCCAATCCTCCTCCAAAATCTACATTTTTTTGCGGTAATTCTTTAAAAACGTCCTCAGTTTTTTGGTACTGAATAAAAACGCTGTTTGCGATTTCCAAAAACTTTCCGCATTCGCAAGTAACCGGGTCTTTTCCTTTGCAGCCCTTGAAATGAGGATTATCAAATTCATAATAGACCTCTGTATCAGGGCCGCCAATCTCTCCTACAGGCATATTTGCAGGAACGCCACTTCTGCTCCACCAGTTTTTATCTACTCCTGCCCAAAAAATACGCTCTTTTGGCACAATCTTTGACCAAATCTCAAATGATTCATTATCCTTCTCAACTCCTTCTGTCCCTTCAAAAATCGTAATATACAGCCTCTCACTAGGAATTTTTAATTCCTCGGTGAGAAACTCCCAAAGCCATGGTATTTCTTCTTTTTTAAAGTAGTCTCCCAAGCTCCAGTTTCCAAGCATTCTAAAAAAAGTTGTATGTCTATTGTCTCCGACTTCATCTATATCAACTGCCCTAAAGCTATTTTGAACATTAACCAGCCTTTTGCCTGCAGGATGGACCTCGCCCAAAAGATAGGGGATTAAAGGCTGCATGCCGGAGGATGTAAAAAGGGTAGTTGGGTCATCTATTGGAACAAGAGGGGAATTTGTAATTCTCTTATGCCCTTTCCCCTCAAAGAATTTTATATATTTTTCGATTATATCTTTCCCAGTCATATAGCTTCAATTATACACTGTTATTTCCGCCTTGTCCCTCGAAGTTGAAACGAAGTGGGAAGTTTTGCACGAACGTAGGAGGATCAGTTTTCGGTCTCATCTTTAAAAGCCTAACTCAAAGCAGTATAATTTGACTTCGGGATTTTTACTTAGGATTTTGTTTGGAAATTTTGGTTGGAGTTTCAAGTGGTAAATGATTATTCTCCCGCTCAAATTTGATCTTAGTCCCATAGTTTGATATTTTACCCCTTTTTTAGTATAATTCTCCCTTATGACACTTGAAAGATTTGAACGTAGAGCGCGGCCTAAGCCAAGCCACATCCGTGGTTTAAATTCATTATTTGAGTTTAACAAGACTAGACAAGGGTTAAATTTGGATCAGGGCGTTTTCGAAGGCAAAAATAAAGTCAGACCAATTGTTAGAGGGCAAATACAAGAAGTAGATTCAAATCCTTCCAAAACTCTTAAATCAAATCCTGTATATAGATGGATAAGAAGAGACGCTTCGCAATTTGAAGCTATAGCTTTAAGGGATCAGGACGTTAAAAAGGGTCTTGCAACTATTGATGATTTAGTCGATAGACTTTCTAATAATACCTTGGAAGAGGAAGAAAAAAGACTAAATACACTGGCTGTAGCAGAAAAAACAGAGGAGGTAGCAATTCTTGCCGCTCCATATGTACCCCGCTCCCAAAAGAAAAATCCTGAGAGTCAAGACGATGAAAACGGTGAGTCTTCAAATAAACAAAAGCGAGAAAAAGAAAAAGCTCCTAAGCCAAAGAGTAAAGGAAGTAGCGTAAGCTTAAGCTTAGACTTAAAACTTCCAAGAATTCCTCAACTCGATAAATTATTTGAATCACTTTCAAAGTTTTTCGCCGGCTTTAAAAACAGACTTAGAACATCAAACAATGGGGACCTTTTGCATCCTCTATTAACTAGATTTCAGGAAGCTGGAAGAGAAAGAAAATGGAAATTACTACCTAACAGCATTGAACTAATGAGAACTAATAAAGAACTAATGAGAAACTTAACTCCCGCTGGCTTTATCATTACAAAAATTATGAATAAATATGACGAGAATACAGGTGAGTTAACAGTTGATGCCCCAAGACAAGTGGACATTCCATTGGGATACGATAGTAGATATGAAATTGGAACTCCTCTTGGAAGAGTAGATCCGGCAAAGGTTGAGGTTATTGGAATACCTATTCCTACTGATGGTAATTATAGAGCTGTTGGAGCAAGAGGATTTAAATATAATTTATCAGAAGTAGCCCTTGTTACAGAAAAAAATAAAGAGATAGTTGGCCAACGTCAAATTGAAATTTACGTAGAAAAAGACGAACTAGGAAACCTGGTTATAAACTTAAAAGGCATGCCAAAAGATTTGCAGGATGAAATAAAGAAGGCAAATATAGTTTTGAAGACCAAATACACTGAGTCATACCGCTATGGACACTCCATAGAACAAGCTAACTGGATAGATGCGCTGCCTGAAAACGAAAGGTACAGACTAAATATGTATCCCCCTGAAATTGCTAAATTCGTGACAACTCTTCTTGAGAAAAAGAAAAATAAAATTCGTGGCTTTATGGACAACGATGAAATATTTGCAAGATTAGCTCAATTTCTTGGAGACTATTGGTTAACATATGATCTTTTGGACGCAAGAATAAACGAAAACGAACCCATTGGCTTTAGGCAAACAGAAAGAGTTTTAAACGGCAACCTAGCATCTTGCGAAGGTTCAAATATAGCACTTGGACAACTGATGAGATACTTCTTAGAAGAAGATGAAGGTATTGCTTATGTGGAAGGATTTGTAGCAGAAGGTTCCTCTATTACATCCAGAAACTTACACTTAAAAGTACTGTATAAAGATCAGGTTGGAGGAAAACACCTTTTTGATGCAACTCCTTGGGCGGAAGAGGATCATGTTATGTTTAATGTTCTTTCTAGAAGAAGGAAATTAGCTGCGCAAGAATGGTATTCAAAGAGTCGAAGACTGCGAGAAGGAGAATTATTAAAACTAAGAGATGAATTGCCAAACAGAATCGGAAAAGTTTCAGAACGAATAAGAACTTCTTGGCAGGATACATCAGATTTGCCCCGGACTTTAACGCAAAGGATGCAAAGAGAACATCTGTATCTAAGCTCTATGAACGCAGATCAACCCGATGAAAATCAATTAATTGCAGAAACTATAGTCTGGCGAAAAAGATGGTTTAAGAGTGACTATCATACGATTCCAAAAGAGCTAGGCTACTTTTTTAGAGAACAATATAATGTAGAGCGCTATGGACAACTATGGAGATTTCCACATGGTGTTATCGATGGAAAAATCGATTTCGACATAAAATTTTTAAAAGGTAAGTTTTATTCTGAGTCTAATGAGACTTCCTTTAACTTATTTAAATATCTTGATCAAACCGCAACCCACCCTATACTTAGCGACTTAGAGCGGCAACAAAGAATTTTTAGACTTATGACCAATGTGAGTGAACAGGCTTTAATTGCATCCAATCAAAATGTAGAAACGCTTAATTTGGTGGCACAGCAGGTTGAAAATTTATCTGCATACTACCGGGAAAGATTTATTAAAATTTTTGAAAGCGTTCGTGGATCGCTAAATGTTGAGCCACAAACTTTTTTTGACTCATTCCCTTTCTTGCTTTTACTGGGAAATCCATACAATAGCTTACAAGATTTATTAACTAGATCACTTGATCCAGACACCCTAGGCTTTCTTGTTACATCAGATGGTAAGAGTCTTAAAGAAAATATTGATAGGAAACTTTACTCGTGGAAACATATTGCAGAAATGAGGTTAGAGCATTATCAAGACTCAATTAAAAGAGTCCCAAAAACAACAGGCAGAGAAAGGGTAGTTGTATCGAGTACTTACTTATGGGAAAAATTAATTTCAGAATCTCCAATTATAAAGAAGAGGGATAAAAAATATTTGGAACCTGAGGAAACTTTTTTTCACCTTCTCCAAGCAGATTAAAGCCTCTTATTTCTTTAATGCAACAATTTGACTTTGGGGTTTTAGGATTAGCTCATTAGTGGTGTTTGAAGCTTTGTTTTCCGGTCTTTTGTATCAGTACACGTTCTACTCCCATTTTTGCTTTACTGGTTCCTGCTTTTTGCTGATTCCAGTTTTTAGCTTTTGATTTATCCTTTTTCTTTTTTGCGCCAAGCTCAAAAGGAATATTTGGTTTATAGTTAAAATCGTGTTCTATCATTGGAGTGGAATATATCACACTACATTACAAATCTCAATTTCATTAACCTTGTTAAACAACCGCCAAATTTTTACCAGCATAGCTCCCAACCAAAACCCTCAACACAAACCACCCTTAAATACTGGAGTTTTTAAGGATAGTTTGATATAAATTAACTAATGGGAAAATTAAAGACTGCAAAGCAGATGGAGCGACACTTAAAGGGAATTTCTAACCACTACCGAATAGAAATCTTACTACTTATCGACAACAACAAAGACATAGCATTGGACGGGATAATTTTAAAGCTTAAGGCAAACGAGAAAACTATTGGTGAACACACAAGAAGACTCTACGCCGCAGGATTAATTAATAAGAAATACCAAGGAAACTTTGTTTTGCACAGCCTATCTCCATATGGCAAGAAGTTCGTCAACTTTTTAAAAGCTTTTCAAAAGACAGACTGAAATACTGGAGTATTTAAGGATAGATAATTTGACTTCGGGTTTTTTTACTTAGGATTTTGCTCGGAGATTTTGGTTCGAAGTCCTTCTGCTAACTTACTATAAAACTCTTGCCTGTCCCACGCTTGTGGCACGCCCCCCGGTGCATGGCCTAGCCCCCAGCTAATATGCTCTGCTGTTAAAGCATTCTCTCCTGCAGAAAGCGCTTCTTCATGTAATAAATTTTCCGCCCGAGCTAAGTCTCCTGCTTTTAAATCTTTTAGGGCTCTTCGAATACTTAATTTCTTTAAAGGGCCTGCGCTTTTTCGCAGGTGAATTAATTCTTCCATCGCCCTTTGCTCGATAGGTTTTTCTTCAATTTGAACTTCTTTTCCGCTTTCCACACCCAAATTATATCAAATTCAGGCTTTTGCGTTATAATATTGCATTAGCAAATGAAAATTACAAGCAGCGCATTTGAAGATAATCAGAAAATTCCCGACAAATACACATGTGATGGGGAAAACATAAATCCTTCTTTAGAGTTTGAGAATATTCCAGACAATGCAAAGAGCTTGAGCTTAATAATGGAAGATCCGGATGTGCCAAAAGATTTAAGAGCCGATGGCATGTTTGATCACTGGGTTGTTTTTAATATTCCACCAGAAATAATTTCAATCGAGGAAAACTCAGAGCCTTTAGGTATTGTCGGGCAAAACACCAGAGGAGACTCAAAGTATACAGGTCCGTGCCCGCCGGACAGAAAACACAGATATTTTTTCAAGCTGTTTGCACTTGATGTTATTCTTGATCTTGACTCAAGTGCCACTAAAAAAGACGTAGAAAAGGCTATGGCCGGGCATATGTTAGATAAAGCAGAATTAATGGGTATTTACGAGCGTTGACTATTACCCCTTGACAGTTTGGTTGTTTATTGATATAAAAAGATTACTCTATAGACATTAAATGGAAGAGGTGAAGACCTCTCCCGTTTTTTTGGCGTTATTTTGGCAGGAAATTATAACTTTTACCTAATGGCAAAAAAGGGCAGCGACAAAGACAATAAGGATGGTATTAGGTTAACTTGGGGACAAGACTTTTCTTTACTCCCCGACCTTGACTTACTTCAAATTCAAAAAAATTCATATAAGTGGTTTTTGGATGAAGGAATAAAACAAATCTTAAGCGAAATATCTCCAATTGATGACTTTACCGAAAAAAATTGGACTCTGGATTTAAAAGATTATAGACTGGGAAAACCCTCAACTACCCCTGAAAATGCTCTATTAAAAGGCATTACCTATGATAGCCCCCTATACGTTTCCACAACCCTAACCAACAAAAAAACTAGCGCCAAATATAATCAGGAAGTATTTTTAGGAGACATTCCCCTTATGACTGAAAGAGGCACATTTATTATTAATGGAATAGAGCGTGCTGTTGTAAATCAGCTTGTAAGAAGTCCGGGTGTTTTCTTTACCGCAACTGCGGATAATGTTACCGGAAAAACGCTTTATATGGCAGAAATAAGACCGGTTCACGGAAGCTGGCTTGAATTTACAACCACAAGACATGAAACAATAATGGTAAAAATTGATAGACGTAGAAAGTTTTTATCTACTACGTTTTTGCGTGCCCTGGGAATGTCCTCAAACGAAACAATTAAAGAAAGATTTATACAGGCTGAAGCCGATAAAACTCAATTTATAGAAAATACACTTCTTAAAGACGATACCGCAACATCGGACGATGCAGTAATTGAAATTTTCAAAAAAATGCACCCCGGGGAGCCGGTTGTTTTAGACAAGGTAAGAGAAAATTTCTTAGGAACGTTTTTTAACAACAGAAGATACGATTTGGGAGTTGTGGGAAGGTACAAAATGAACAAAAAGCTAAAAGGAGTTGAAGGATTTAATCCGCCTTCCGAAGACACAAAAATACTAACCACAGAAGATATTATTGGAACTTTGTCTTTTCTAATTAAGCTTGCCCAGGGACAAGAAGGAGTGGATGATATCGATAATCTGGCAAATAGAAGAGTTAGGTGCGTAGGAGAATTGGTTGCAACTACAGCTTTTAGAATTGGGGCGTTGCGGCTTGAGAGGTCTGTTAAGGAAAGAATGAGCTTGATTCAGGCAGATCAGCCAATTTCAATCGGCGGCTTAATTAATGCAAGGCCTATTATGGCATCTATTAATGAATTTTTTAGAACTTCTCAGCTTTCTACAATTTTAGACCAGACAAACCCGCTTTCCGAAATTGATAATTTAAACCGCTTAACAGTTATGGGAACCGGTGGAATTTCAAGAGAAAGAGCGGCGTTTTCGATACGAGATATAAACGCTTCCCAATACAGCCGAATCTGTCCTATCAGAAGTCCTGAAGGACCAAATATCGGTCTTGTTACATATCTTGCTTTATATGCAAGGGTTAATAGATATGGTTTCCTGGAAGCGCCATACAGGAGAGTAGTTTTGGAAAAAAGAAGTAAAGAAAAAATTTCAAAAGCAACAAATGAAATCATATATTTATCTGCAGATGATGAACGAGATCATTACATTACTCATGCAGGGGTGCTTGACAGAAACGGAAAAATCGTAGAAGAAAGAGTTGCAGCTAGATTCAGAGGTGAATTCATCGAAACAGACAGAGAGAATATTGAGTACGTAGATGTAGTGCCAAGACAGGTTGTCGGAAGTGCCGCTTCCCTTATTCCATTTGTATCACATGATGAGGCAAATAGAGCTTTGATGGGCACTCATATGCAGTGTCAAGCCGTCCCACTTTTAAAACCTGAAAGCCCAATAATTGGAACAGGTATGGAAAATGCAGTTTCTGCGATGATGGGAAGAGTAGTTTATGCACCGTACGATGGAATAGTTGAATACGCCGATTCGGATAAGGTTACGTTCAAAGGAAAAGGAGCAAAAGACGAGATTACATACTATATTGATTCTTTCAAAAGAACTTCAAACGCAACTTCCTACACACAAAAAGCAGTTGTTAAAACAGGACAAAGAGTTAAAAAAGGAGATATTTTGGTTGACGGTCCATCATCGCAGAAAGGTGAACTAGCTTTGGGCCAAAATCTTCTTATTGCTTATATGTCTTTTGATGGACTCGGATATGAAGACGGAATTGTTATTTCGGATAGGCTGGTTAAAGAAGACACATTGTCTTCAATCCATATTGAAAAACATGAGGCAGCTGTAGTTGAGACCAAACTTGGACCCGAAGAAACAACAAGGGACATTCCAAATGTATCCGAGGAAGATTTGGCAAATTTGGACGAGGATGGAATTGTAGTAGTTGGGTCTGAAGTTGAGCCCGGAGATATATTAGTTGGTAAGATTGCTCCCAAAGGAGAAACAGAGCTTTCGGCAGAAGAAAGATTACTCCGTGCAATATTCGGAGAGCAAGCAAGAGAAGTAAGAGACACATCTCTTAGAATTCCCCACGGAGAAAGGGGCACTGTAATAAGTGTACAAATACTTGATCGTAAAAAAGGAGACGAACTTGAACCGGGAACCTTGCGAAAGATAATTGTCGAAGTTGCTCAATTAAGACACGTTGTTATCGGAGATAAACTTGCGGGGCGACACGGCAATAAGGGTGTAATTTCTAAAATACTTCCGGAAGTTGATATGCCTCATTTGGCCGATGGAACTCCGGTTGATATTATAATTTCCCCGATTTCTGTACTTGCACGTATGAATTTAGGTCAACTTTTGGAAGCCCATTTAGGTTGGGCGGCAAAAGAGCTTGGCGAAAAAATTGCAATCCCGGCTTTCGAGGAGGTTAATGAGGAAAGGATAGTTGATGAGCTTAAAAAAGCTGGTCTTCCTGTTTCAGGGAAAGCCGTGCTCTATGACGGCCGAACAGGTGAATCATACGAAAACCCCGCAGTTGTAGGAATTGAGTACATTATGAAATTAATCCATATGGTCGAGGATAAAACCCATGCCCGCTCGACTGGACCTTACTCTCTTGTTACACAGCAGCCCTTAGGAGGAAAAGCTCAAATGGGAGGCCAACGTTTAGGAGAAATGGAAGTTTGGGCTCTTGAAGCACATAGGGCAAGATATACCCTGCAGGAAATGTTGACAATAAAATCCGACGATGTAGTCGGCAGAGCAAAAGCTTTTGAGGCAATTGTTAAAGGAACAGATATTCCAACCCCAAAAGTGCCAGAATCTTTTAAAGTTTTAATTAAAGAACTAAACGCTTTAGGTCTTAATGTAGTTCCTATGGGAGCGACAGTTTCTGATCAGGTAATTGATGAGCCTATTACAACTACAGAAGAAGCCAAAAAAGCAGCAGTTGAAGAAGTGGTTGAGGATGAAGCCAAAGAACTCAAAAAAGAGTTAGGTGGAGAGGAAACATTGGCAAAAGGAGAGGAAACATCAAAAGCAGAAGGAATGGACATAGCAGAGGCAGAAGCAGAGGTTAAGAAAGATGAACAATAATCAGAAGAAAAACAAAGACATTACAATCTTAGATTTCAAGGCACTAAAACTTCTTTTAGCGAGCAAAGATGACATTATGAATTGGTCATATGGGGAAGTTACAAAGCCTGAAACTATTAATTACAGAACGCTAAGGCCTGAAAAAGACGGATTATTTGATGAGCGAATTTTCGGCCCGACCAAAGATTGGGAATGTTACTGCGGAAAATATAAAAGAATTAGAAACAGAGGAATAATCTGCGACAAATGCGGAGTTGAAGTTACCCTTTCTCGCGTTAGGCGCGAGAGAATGGGACACATAACACTTGCGTCTCCTGTTTCCCATGTTTGGTTTTTTAAAGGCTCAAGTTCCCCTCTTTCTTTAATGCTCGATATGTCGCAAAAAAGCCTTGAGGGTGTTATATATTATGCTTCTTACCTAGTTACCGATTTGGATGATGATAAAAAGAAAGAAGCTCTTTCAACGCTTGCTAAAGTTATAGAAAAAAGAAAGCAAGATTTAAGACGTGATATTGTCTCCGAGGAAAAAACAATAGATAAGGAAATAGAAGGAAAGAAAAAAGAAGGAACAGGTAGGGCAAAAGGCGAGCAAAAGGATTTGATAAAAGAAGAGCTCGACCTTAATAAAAGACAAAAAATAGCAAGACTTACCGAGCGAGCCGATGCGGAAGCAAAAAAACTCGACGAAATTCAGGATGCACTTTCTAAACTTCTTAAGAGTCTTAAAATTGGTAGCGTACTTTCGGAGGATGAGTATTACAAAATTTTGGAATACGATATTCCTATTTTCTTTACTATTAAAACAGGTGCAGAAGGGCTGATGGAGCTCATTGAAAAAATCGGCATAGCGAAATTAATATTGAATCTTCGAGAAGAAACTGCCAAAGCAAAAGGACAGAAATATTTTAAATTAATTAAAAGACTAAGGCTTTTGGAATCAATGCGAAAAGCAGGAGTCGAGCCAAAGTCCATGGTGCTTACCGCACTTCCGGTAATTCCACCAGACCTTCGTCCTATGGTCCAACTTGCTGGAGGAAGATTTGCAACCTCCGATTTAAACGATTTATATAGAAGAGTAATAAATAGAAACAATAGGCTAAAGCATCTGATGGCATTGGGAGCGCCCGAGATAATTTTGCGAAATGAGAAAAGAATGCTTCAGGAATCAGTAGATTCTTTGATAGATGCTTCGCAGCGAACAACGCAAGTTGTTGCATCACCTCTTAGATCATTATCAGATATGCTTAGGGGAAAACAGGGAAGATTCAGACAAAATTTGTTAGGCAAAAGGGTAGACTATTCGGGCAGAAGCGTAATAGTAGTTGGACCGGAGCTCAAGCTTTCAGAGTGCGGGCTTCCAAAAGAAATGGCGCTTGAAATGTTCAAGCCTTTTGTTTTAAGAGAAGTCATAGTAAGAGGATACGCACCAAATATCAAAAGCGCAAAAAGATTTATAGAAAAAAGAAGTCCTGAAATATTTGATATCTTAGAAGAAATTACCAAAAATCATCCTGTACTGCTTAATCGTGCCCCGACTCTACACAAATTAGGTATTCAAGCATTTTACCCTGTACTAATAGAAGGAAGTGCAATTTCTCTTCATCCTTGTGTTTGTAGCGGATACAACGCAGATTTTGACGGCGACCAAATGGCAGTTCATATTCCACTTTCTGAAAAAGCCCAGCAAGAAGCGGCAGAGTTAATGATGCCAAAACACAATTTACTTAAACCTGCAGACGGAAGCCCAATCACACTCCCTAATAAAGAAATGGCGGTTGGAATATTTTATCTTACCTCAATAGATGAGTCTTTAAGAGGCGAGATCCTTTCAGGGTTCCACAATATAAACGAAGTAATGCTTGCAATTTCAATGAGAAAAATAAAAATTCGAGAACCTATTCTTGTAAAAATTGGAAAAGAAGTTATTGAGACTACTGCAGGAAGAGTCATGCTTTCAGAAAGGCTGCCGGAAAATCTTGGATTTATAAATGAGCCAGTTAAGGCATCTGGAATAAAGGCAATAATCAAAAAAGCTATTAAAACATTAACACCGGAAGAAGTGGAAGCCCTAATTGACAATATTAAAGCTTTGGGTTTTTACGGTGCAACTGTTTCGGGCATTTCGGTTTCGGTTTTTGATAACGAAATGATTGAAGAAAAGGACAAATTAATTCAAGAAGCCGAGAAAAAAGTTACCGGAGTAGAACAAGATTATCAGTCAGGACTTATTACAAATGATGAAAAGAAAAGACTTTCAAACGAAATTTGGATAGAGACAACCGAAAAAATCGCAAACCTTACTTGGGACAATTTAAAAACGGGAAACGTTATACGAACAATCATAGACTCCGAAGGAGCTAGGGCAGGAAAAGAGCAATTAAAACAGCTTTCAGCTATGAGAGGCTTAATTCTTGATCCTTTGGGAAAAATAGTTGAGCTTCCTATTAAAGGAAACTTCAGGCAAGGACTATCAATTTATGAATATGTAGCAAGTGCAAGAGGAAGCAGAAAAGGGTTAACAGATTCTGCTCTAAAAACTGCAAACGCCGGTTATTTAACAAGAAGGCTTGTTGATGTTTCCCACGATGTTATTGTAAGAGGAATGGACTGTCAAGCCTCCGAGGGAATTTTGGTTATGCAGGGGGAACCGGGCAGAACCGCCGAATTTACAGATAGAATTTTGGGAAGATTTACGGCTGAAAAAGTAACTTCCAAAAAAAGCAGGAAAGAAGTTCTTAAAGCAAATGAAGAAATTACAGAAGAGAAAATTAAAGAAATTTTATCCGAAGGGGTTGAAGAGATATTAGTTAGGAGTCCAATTACCTGCAGGCTTGAATACGGAGTTTGCGCAATATGTTACGGATGGGACTTTTCAACTAAACAAAAAGTAGAGCTTGGAGTACCCGTTGGAGTAGTTGCAGCTCAATCAATCGGAGAGCCGGGAACCCAACTTACAATGAAAGTCAGACATTTCGGAGGAATAGTCATGTCTGACGTTACGCAAGGTCTACCAAGAGTAGAAGAGTTATTTGAAATGCGAACTCCCAAATCTTTATCCCCAATCGCGGAAATTTCCGGAAAAGTTTCAGTTGAAACAAGTCAAGACGGCTATATTGTAAAAGTCAAAAACTCCAAAGCCAAACCTGCGGAGGAAAAAGAATATTTTGTGCCTCTTGCATCAACACTAACTATTGAAAACGGTCAGGAAATTCTATCCGGTACCCAACTTGGGCAGGGATACCTAGATCCCAAAGAAGTTATAAAAATTAAAGGATTGGTTGATGCTCAAAGATACATAATAACCGAGGCTCAAAAAGTTTACGAAAGCCAGGGAATTGGAATAAATGATAAACATTTTGAGGTAATACTGCGAAAAATGTCTGACAAGGTAATAGTTGAAACAGTCGGAGACACATCTTTAATCCCGGGCGATTTCATAACTAAAACAAGATTTGAACAAATAAATGCAGAGGTGCTGTCCCAAGGAGGAGAACCGGCAACTGCAAGACAAACTATTCTTGGTATTACTAAATCATCCCTATTCTCGGATTCATGGCTATCTGCTTCTTCCTTTCAGGAAACAACTAAAGTATTAACAGAAGCAGCCCTCGAGGGATCGGAAGACAGACTTGTGGGACTAAAAGAAAATGTAATTATCGGAAGACTGATACCAGTTGAGGGAACCTCTCCAGATACGGTATAATATGACGACATGCCAACATTAAATCAACTTTCTAAAAGAGGAAGACATAAAAAGAGCAAGAAAATTAAAGCAACAGCCCTGCGACGTATTTTTAATGCAAAAGAGAGACGCTATAAGTCAATTGAAGCACCTCAAAAAAGAGGAGTTGTAACTTTGGTTAAAACAATGACTCCAAAAAAACCAAACTCAGCACTTCGAAAAGTAGCAAGAGTTAAACTTTCAAACAGAATGGAAGTAACCGCATATATTATGGGCGTAGGCCACAGCCTTTCGGAGCATGGAATAGTTTTGGTAAAGGGTGGAAAAGTAAGAGATTTGCCGGGAGTCAAATATCATATTGTGCGAGGAAAGTTCGATTTAGCTGGAGTAGAAGGAAGAAAATCCTCAAGAAGCAAGTATGGGACCAAAAAAGGAGGGGGCCCGGTTAGGGTTGCAGGAACACCCGCTCCAGAAGCAGCATCGGAAGCTGAAACAGCACCCATAGCGGAAGCACCTGCGCCAGCTTAATTATGAGACACGCAAAAATTGAAAAAAGAAAAATAGACGAAGATAAAATTTATAACAATCTATTGGTTGCAAAATTTATAAACCGAATAATGAAAAATGGTAAAAAAACTGCCGCAGAAAAATCTTTTTATGGTGCAATGGAAATATTAAAAGAAAAGGGTAGTGAGCCAATACAGGTTTTTGAAACTGCAATGCAAAATGTAGGCCCAAAAGTGGAAGTTAAAAGCAGACGCGTTGGTGGCGCAAACTATCAGGTTCCTTTAGAAGTAAGGGGAGAGCGAAAAAGTGCGCTTGCAATAAGATGGATAGTTGAAGCAGCAAGAGATCGATCTAATTCCGAATTTCATACTTTTGCCCAAAAACTGGCTCAGGAATTTTTAGACGCTTCCAAAAATGAAGGAGCAGCAATTAAAAAGAAAGATACGGTTCATAGAATGGCCGAAGCAAACCGCGCATTCTCTCACTTCAGGTTCTAAACTTAATTAACTGGAGATTGTTCACGCCACACATAATAATAAACACTTAATTTTTGACTTACTCAATATATACTAGTATACTTGGAACAACAATGCCAAGAGTTTCTAATACGTCAATTAGCAATGAGTTTAGAATTAAAATTGATAAGGCACTACCTGTAATAATAGTCTCTTTAAGAGACAAATCTGAAACTGCGGATTTCTATAGAAACTTTCTGACTTCTGAAGAACAAATAATGATGGGAAAAAGACTCGTTCTTTACGTACTTTTATATAAGGGATATCCATTTAAGCAGATAAAAGAATTCTTGGGAATGAGTTTCGAGGCGATTCGTTTTCATAAATCAAATTGGTTAAAAATGGAAAAGGGAGCAAAAAACCTAATCAAACGCCTCGCGGAAAAATTATTCTCATGAAAAAGTTTTATGCAAAAAATAGAACCAATTGGCGGCGGTGGCTTTCCAAAAACCACGATAAAGAAAAAGAAGTCTGGCTTATATTTTACAAAAAAGCCTCAGGAAAACCCGGTGTAGGCTATAACGATGCAGTAGAAGAAGCACTTTGTTTTGGATGGATAGATTCAATAGTTCACGCAAATAATGATGAAAGTCGCGTACAAAGATTTAGTCCAAGAAATCTAAAAAGCAACTGGTCAGAGTTGAATCGAGAAAGAGCCCGAAGACTTATTGCAAAAAAGCTTATGACACCTGCAGGTTTAAAATTGCTACCGGCGGATTTGGACAACGTCAAATATGAAATAGCAAACGAAATAGCACAAGCGTTAAAAAAGGATAAAGAGGTTTGGCAGAATTTCCAAAAATTCGACGACTTATATAAAAGAATTAGAATTGCTTATATATGGGAAGCATATAAACAAAAAAGATTTGATGAATTTAATCGGCGATTAAAGTCTTTCATAAAAGCAACAAAGAAAAACCGCAAAATCGGAACGATATTATAGAATTCCAACTTGAATTATGTTATAATTTTTGAGCTCCGGAGAGGAGTTTTTTTAAGCCCTTATGGCACAAGAAGATAGAATTAAAACATTAGACAAGGTTAGAAATATTGGCATTATTGCCCATATTGATGCGGGGAAAACAACAACAACCGAGCGTATTTTATTCTATACAGGAAAAACCTACAAAATCGGAGATATCGACGAAGGAAATACTCAAATGGACTGGATGGAACAGGAAAAAGAAAGGGGAATTACCATTGTGTCTGCAGCAACAACTGCTTTTTGGACCCATTCAAATTCTTCAGGGCAAGCAGATTCCTATAGAATAAATATTATTGATACACCGGGACACGTAGATTTTACCGCAGAAGTAGAGCGTTCGCTAAGAGTTCTCGATGGTGGCATCACGGTTCTTGATGCGGAAGAGGGAGTTCAATCTCAGTCTGAAACTGTTTGGAGGCAGGCTGATAAATACAAAGTTCCAAGGCTTTGCTTTGTTAACAAAATGGATAAACTTGGGGCGGATTTTCTGGCTACTATAAAATCAATTGAGGAAAGACTCGGCGCAAATCCTGCAATTATGGTTTTACCAATTGGAGTTGAGAGCTCATTTGTCGGGATAGTGCACCTAATGGAAATGAAAGCGTATATTTGGAAAAATGACAATCTTGGAGCGGAATTTGAAATCACTGATATACCGCAGGATATGAAAGCCCAAGCTCAAAAATACAGGCAAAAATTAGTTGAGAAAATTGCAGAAACAGATGACTCACTCACTGATAAATTTTTGCACGGACAACAAATTAATGATGAGCAGTTAAAACAAGCTCTAAGACGAGCCGTTATTGCATACAAACTCGTACCTATTTTTGCGGGAAGCTCACTGCGCAATAAAGGAGTCCAACCCTTACTAGACGCAGTCGTAGATTATTTGCCTTCCCCTCTGGATGTTGGCAAAATTGTTGGAACAGATCCCAAAACTGGAGAAGACGTACAAAGACTTCCTCAAGCGGAACAACCTTTGGCGGGCCTTGCATTTAAAATCCAAATTGATCCACACGTTGGAAAATTGACTTATTTTAGAGTTTATAGTGGAAAAGTAACTGCCGGATCTTATATTTATAACAGTTCTAAAAATGAAAATGAGAGAATTGGCAGAATTTTACTCATGCACGCAAACCATAGAGAAGAAATTAAAGAGGCTTATGCTGGGGAAATTGTAGCTTTGGTTGGCCTTAAAGACACGGCAACTGGAGATACTTTATCCGATGAAAAAGCCCCAATTGTTTTGGAAAAAATTTCATTTCCCGAACCTGTTATTTCCTTGGCAATTGAACCAAAAACAAAAGCAGACCAGGAAAAATTAGGCCTCGCTTTAAAGCGGCTTTCGGAAGAAGATCCAACATTTTCTATTAAAGCAAATCACGAAACAGGACAAACAATAATTTCCGGGATGGGAGAGCTGCAGCTTGAGGTTATGGTAGATAGAATGAAGCGGGAATTTGGAGTTTTGGCAAATGTCGGAGCACCACAAGTTGCCTACAAAGAGACAGTAAAACAAATCGCCGAAGGCGAAGGAAAATATATCAGACAATCCGGTGGTCGAGGACAATATGGACACTGTTTCCTTAGAGTTGAGCCAAAACCAAGAGGTGAAGGCTACGAATTTATCAATGCCATTAAAGGGGGAGCAATTCCTTCTGAGTTTGTAATTTCTATTCAAAAAGGAGTAAAAGAGACAATGGAAAACGGCATATTACTCGGCTATCCGCTTGTAGATATGAATGTTACAGTATATGACGGAAGTTATCACGAAGTAGACAGTAGTGACGTGGCTTTTAAAATTGCAGCATCTCAAGCATTGCAGGCTGCAGCAAAAAAAGCTCAGCTTAGTTTACTTGAACCTATTATGAAAGTTGAAGTTACAACTCCAAGCGAGTTTATGGGAGATGTAATCGGAGATTTGAGTGCAAAAAGAGCACAAATATTAGGAACGGAAGAAAGAGGAAAGGCAACTGTAGTTTTGGCAATGGTTCCGCTTGCGGAGCTTTCCGGTTATGCAACAACTTTAAGGTCGATGTCTCAGGGTCGAGCTTCTTACTATATGGAGCCCTCTCATTACGAAGATGTTCCTCAAAATATAGTGGCACAAATGCTTGCTAAATCCACCTTTACCGGAAGAGTCGAGTAAATCCCCTTGACATTTAGCTTCTTACTTTCTAATCTATTATTAGATGGCTGTTGCCAGAGAAAGACTGGTTCAAGCGCTCGAAAAAACCGGTGTAAAAGAAACCGGAATACCCATTTCTTCAATTTTTACCTCAAGAAGATATCACAGAGCCGAAGAAGAAGCAAAAAGCGGATTTGGTGTGTCAAATTGGAGTGGAGCTTATTATGATCATTTAAGAAGACTTGTTGACGGATCCTACGTTCTTGATAGAGGAGACGGATATTTGAGTACAACGCAAGAAATCCAAAAAGAAACCGACTCAGCTTTTATAAACGGCAAAATTAGAACGACCATTTTAATAGCTAGAACAATGCAATCCGGAAACACTTTTAAAGTTGTCCAAAGGTACACCGAGTTACTTCCGGATGGGAAAAGAGGTGCTGTTGTTAGAGAAGAAGCGATGGCTTATTTCATTGGTGAAGAAGCTAGATTAAGAGCAATGGAACTTTCAGCCGAATATATCCGCGGCAGATAATCAACATCCTTGAAACAAAATAACAATAATCGCGTTTAATTAATAAATGACAACTAGAACGTTATTGCCGATATCATTTCTGGTTAATCTCGTATTTTCTTTAATCGAGCTTTCTTTGGGTATCAGAATTATTTTAAAACTGTTTGCGGCAAATCCAGGAACGCCGTTTGTCGATTGGATGTATAATGCAACTTCACCCTTGCTTGCTCCTTTCAACGGAATTTTTCCAAATCCAACACTGCGAGGCGGTTCGGTTTTAGAAATGCAGACTTTAATTGCGCTTTTGGTTTATGGCTTTATCGCATATCTTATTACCTATTTAGTTGATTATTTAAATGCAAGAATGATTGATACAGACTCAGAAACAGAAGAAAGAGTAGTTGTGCGGAAAAGAAGATAGACTCATTTGATATACTAAATTGAGTGAGTCATTTAAAATCCTTTAAATATAAAAACATCCTCGGGGCAATTATCGGGATAACACTTGCTCTAATACTATCCCGCTTTGAGCTTTTCCATGCCTTTCTTTTAAATCTTGGTGATTTAGGCTATTTAGGCGCTTTTATCGCGGGGATTTTATTTGTGAATGTATTTACAGTCGCAACCGGAGCTATTATGCTTTTAGTTTTAGCCGAAAGCCTGAACCCAATTGAGCTTGCGGTCATTGCGGGTTTAGGCGCAGTATTAGGTGATTTTTTAATTTTCAAATTTGTAAAAGACACATTGTCTTTAGAAATTACTGATATTTATAACCACTTCGGCGGGGATCACTTATCAAAATTATTACATACAAGGTATTTCAGCTGGACTCTGCCCGTAATAGGCGCACTGATTATTGCATCCCCTTTGCCCGATGAAGTTGGAGTAAGCCTTTTGGGGATTTCTAAGATGAGTACTTTCAAATTCGTTATTTTGGCCTTTTTGCTTGATTTTATAGGCATATTTCTAGTAGTTTCAGCCTCTGTCTTTATTAAACCTTAAATTCCTACTTGACTAAGCTGAGAAAGTAATGTATATTAAATTGACCTTAAAGAGGTATTTTTTTTGCTTTAATATGCCAGATAAATTTGAAAGAACTAAGCCACACGTAAATATTGGAACCATTGGCCACGTAGACCACGGTAAAACAACGCTAACCGCAGCTATTGCTACTGTTTTGTCAAAAAGCGGTAAGGCAACAGCCAAAAAGTACGAAGACATCGACAACGCTCCGGAAGAAAAAGCAAGAGGAGTTACAATCAACATCTCCCACATTGAATACGAAACAGACAAACGCCATTATGCCCATATAGACGCACCGGGACACGCGGATTACATTAAGAACATGATCACAGGAGCTGCCCAAATGGACGGCTCAATTCTTGTAGTTTCAGCCCCCGACGGCCCCATGCCACAAACAAGAGAGCACATTTTACTAGCAAGACAAGTAGGAGTTCCTGCAATTGTAGTTTTTCTTAATAAGACTGATATGGTACAAGATGCGGAACTTTTGGACTTGGTGGAAATGGAAGTAAGAGAGCTTCTTACAAAGTATCAATATCCGGGAGGCGACGTGCCTATTATTCGAGGAAGTGCTCTTAAGGCTTTGGAAGGCGATGCGGAAGCTGAAAAGCAAATCTTGGCCTTAATGGATGCAGTTGATACTTATATCCCAACGCCTACAAGGGATACAGAAAAACCGTTCTTAATGCCTGTTGAGGACGTTTTCTCAATTAAAGGACGAGGAACAGTTGTAACAGGAAGAATTGAAAGAGGAAAGGTTAAAGTAAACGAGGCAGTAGAAATTGTCGGAATTAAAGCTACAAAGCAGTCCGTTGTAACAGGTGTTGAGATGTTTAGGAAACTCTTAGACGAAGGACAAGCAGGAGACAATGTCGGATTACTGCTTCGCGGAGTTGAAAAAGCAGATGTTGAAAGAGGACAAGTTATCGCAAAGCCAGGCTCGATTACGCCCCACAAAGAATTTGAAGCGGAGGTCTACATCCTTACAAAGGAAGAAGGCGGACGACATACACCATTCTTTACAGGATACAGACCTCAATTCTTTATTAGAACAACCGATGTAACAGCTGAAGTGGCTCTTCCATCCGGAGTAGAAATGGTAATGCCAGGAGACAATACAAAAATGACAGTAAAGCTTATCGTTCCAGTTGCAATGGAAGAAGGACTACGTTTTGCAGTAAGAGAAGGCGGAAAAACTGTTGGAGCAGGAGTTATCTCCAAAATAATCGCTTAAGTCTGCCTCTTTTAGTCCGCCTAGGCTCGGCCTAGTCGAGACTGGCTCTTTGATTTAAATACACATATGCCAAAAGGGAGAATTAGAGTAAAACTCAAAAGTTACGACGCGAGAGTAATAGACTCTACCTGTCAGCAAATTTTAGATACGGCAATAAGAACCGGTGCTAAAGTTGTTGGACCAATCCCACTTCCTAGTAAAAGAAGCGTATATGCGGTAAATAAATCACCTTTTATAGACAAAAACGCACGAGACCACTTTCAAATCAAAATCCACAAAAGACTCATAGATATAATTTCACCCACAGAAAAAACAATTGATTCCCTAACGCATCTCGAGCTTCCCGCAGGTGTAAACATCGAAATCAGAATGTAATTTGACAAGCCAATATGTCGGTCATATAATCACCTCATGATAGAAAAAATACTCAGAGTTCAACGAGCAGAAACTAATACCCAAGCCGCAAGAAGATTTTTAAATATTCAAGATGAAGCCAATAGAAAACGAGTATACAGAAAAAATATTCCATGGCAAGCAGCCTGGTTTCCTCACGAAGGAGATGCTGGTTTAAACGGACTCGTAGATAAAGTTAGCAAAGGACCAAGTATCAGAAGAGAAATTGTTCTTTTTGATAGAATCAAACTACCTTTTTCTGAAAAGAGAAGACCAAAAGAGGAATGGGGCCAGCGCCGTCATGATAGACACGATCATTTTAAATATTTTGAACCTCAGACCTCTTATAATAATTCTGGAATATCCAGGCGGCTAATCCGATCTGCCCGTGCAATAAATAATAGTTAGTTACCTCGATCTAGAACTTAATTTCTGCTATAATCGCCTCATGATTGAAGCTCCAGTAGGGAACGAAATAGCTGAAAGATATCCTCAAGTCAAAAAAGTTTTAGAATGGTTTGTCCCAGAAGGCGAGCCCAAATTCGCGGCAGACCTTCAACTAAATGTTAGACATTTCTTTAATTCAATGTATTTTCACCATGCATCTTTCTGGAAAGAAAATTATGACTTAGAAATATTACCTGAAAACCAAGCTATCCAAATTGCGAGAGATATGATTTTGCAAGTGACTAGAATATCAGAAGAAAATGGTCCAAACAGAGCAGCCGCCAAGGAGGCTATAGCGGGAGGACACGGAGTAGAGTTACTGTTTCAAACTGACGGTGGTTTTAATGGGATAGACGACAGAAAAACAAATTTATACCAATTTTTAGGAGTTGCGAGTCTAATTGGAATTGCACTTAAATCCAAAGAAGTTAAATTAGACTTCTATTTGAAATATGGAATCGATAGCTTAGCAAGGTCTATCCCATACAGAACATATAGAGAAAAAAATTCCCCGCAGGTGTAAACATCGAAATCAGGATGTAAGAGTCCTATAGTTGACAACTCTAACCAATTCTGGTAGAATTCCACTCATATGACAATTGAAGCTACAGAAAAACGATATTTTGGATTAAAAAGAAATACCAGAGCTGTCTCACCCGGAGGATTTTTTCTCGATCCCTTGGTTATTATAGTAGTATCACCAGACGAAATTGTGCTTACAATAGCTGTAGGGCTTGATTTTCCAGTGTTTCTTCCCCCAAGAAGGTTATTTAAAGAACAGATAAACGAGTTTTTTAAATCAGATATTCCCGGAAACTCGATAGGTTCAAGGGTCCGTTTAAGTTGGAAACCCTAAAATGACAGTTAGAAAGTCGCGTCAAACGCGATTCAAAATAATTCAGGCGGGAGACCCGAGGCTTAAAGCTAAAAATAAGCTAATCAAAGACATTAATTCCCCAAAAACAAAAAAGCTTATTAAAGATTTGATCGCTACAATGTACAAAGCCGAGTTAATCGGTATTGCAGCCAGCCAAATCGGCGAAAATCATATGGTTTTTGTTACTCACCCAAGGAAAACAAAAGCTAGAAAACTTGGAAAAATCGATAAACTTCGAATATATATAAACCCGAAAATAACTTTCAGCTCAAAAGTCCAAAATTTAATATACGAAGGCTGTGGAAGTGTTTCGGACTTTGGACCGGTTTTGCGACCAAAAGAGGTGGAGGTGCGAGCTTGGGATGAAAAAGGACAGAAATTTAGCTTAAGATCTGACGGAATTCTGTCTCGAGTTATCCAGCACGAAATGGACCACTTAAACGGAGTGGAATTTATCCAAATTGTTAGTGACTATTCAAAAATTATGGTAAAAGAGCACTATATGAAAAAAATTAGAAATTCGCCACTTCAAAAAAAGAACTCAATAATCTCCAAATTAAAATATAAGCAGCTATGAAACTAGAACAAGCAGGATATCCGTATATTCCAGGCAAAACCGGTATAAACTTTGAACCTTTAGCTGCTGCGCAGCAAGATGTGATAATAGGAGAGTCGGGATGTACTTTAAGATACAAAGCGACTACTACTCACATTGGTGTTCAAGACGCAAAAATACCGGGCTTATTTTTAGTTGCAGATGTAAGAAACGGGAATGCAATCGAGTTTGACCTCACCTCCAGGTTAAATGGCTATAGACATTGTGACTTGTATGCAGGAAAGTTTACAAAATTTGCCTTGTATAACTTCGATAGACTTGGATGGAATATTAGATTTTGGCAGAGCGGCTGGGAAAACGGATTCGATAATTACAACCAATTTATGCAAGGCTTAGAAAGAGGACTTGGAATTGTAGACGCTGCAAAAAATACATGGACAGGAAGGATTGCTACTTCTTATGGGTTTGAATTAAGAAGAGACTCAATAGTGATTGATGATGACATGGTAAAGCTTGTTTTTCATAGATGATTCCTTCTTACTCCCCTTGCATTTAGGTTCAAGCTTCTATATAATTACAAGTACAAAATGGCTAAACAAACGGAGGTGATTTTAGCTACATAGGGTAATTTTCGCTACTTTTTTTGTAAGTAAAAGCGGCTCTGTGTGGCCGCCTTTTTTGTGTTTAGAGATACTATGCAAGTTTCAACATTAATTGGAAGAAAAGTAAATCAAACGAGCGGATTTCTGCAGAACGGGAAAAGAGTTCCTTTAACTGTAGTAAATGTTATGGGAAATGTAATAACCCAGCTTAAAACAACGGACAAAGAAGGATACAGCGCAATTCAAGTAGGACTAGACATTAAGAAAAAGCCGGGCAAAAGAGATTTAAATAGAGCAAAACAAGCGGGGCTAGAAAAAGCACCCCGCTTTTTTAAAGAGATAAGAATGGACGATATCGAAGGAGCGGAGCTTGGAACTTCAATCGATATAGCAACAGTTTTTGCCCCGGGAGATATCATAGATGTGACGGGAACGTCTAAGGGAAAAGGGTGGGCAGGTGGAGTGAAAAGACATGGATTTCACGGTGGACCTCGAACTCATGGACAATCAGACAGGGAAAGAGCCCCTGGATCTATTGGACAAACTACAACCCCAGGGAGAGTTTATAAAGGTAAAAGAATGGCAGGACGAATGGGAACCGACACAGTAACGGTTAAGAATTTAGAAATTATAGAAATTACAGCAGATGGAGTACTTTTAATAAAAGGTCTGGTGCCAGGAAATTTAAACGGATACTTAACAATTAAAAAGGTAGGAGAAAATAAAAAATTCGTGCCTTTATATAAAGAGAATACGGAAGAGGATAGTGGAATCGCCAGTGAAAGCTCGCCAGTTTCAGAGGACGCTTCGCAAACTAATGCGGATGAGCAAAGTTCAGAACCCGCTCAGCTAAGCGAGAGCAAGCCTTCAGACCCAAACGATAATCAAAAAATTAAACCTGAGTCCGCTCTCGATTCCTCTGAAAACGTTCAAACTTCCCCTACCGCTTCCACAGAACCTGAACAAGCTAAAGAAGAAGCTAAAAAGGAGGTAGTACAAGATGCCAAGAGCTAAAGTTGAACTTAAAACAACAAAACCAGCAAAGCCCAAAGTTGTTGCAAAAAAAGCTTCCAAAAAAGAATTACCAAAACAAGCAGGGCTTAAGCTTTCTGTTTATTCAGCAACGGGAAGAGTTTTAGAAAGCATCACTCTTCCAAAAGAGATTTTCGGACTTCCGGAAAATAAACAATTGCTTACACAAGCTGTAAGGGTTTATTTAGCAAATCAAAGGGCAGGAACAGCGAAGTCTAAAAGTAGAGGAGAAGTAAACATATCAACAAGAAAAATTTACAGACAAAAAGGAACAGGCAGAGCAAGACATGGAGCCGCATCTGCGCCTATTTTTGTCGGAGGAGGAGTCGCTTTTGGACCTAAGCCAAGAGACTATTCTTTAAAACTCCCCCAAGCCTTAAAAAGAAAGGCCTTATTTACGGCACTTTCATCAAAACTAAAAGAGGGACAAATAAAAATAGTAGCAGGGCTTGAGAAAATTGAACCAAAGACCAAAAATATGGCGCAAACCTTTTCAAAGCTTGATGGAAATAACAAAAAATTGCTGCTTGTTACACCGCCTTATTCCGAAAAATATGTAAACGTTGTAAAAGCGGCTAGAAATATCGAAGGTGTAGAGATTAGGCCATCAAATTTAATAAACACTTACGAAGTTTTAAAATCAAGTCAGCTTTTGTTTATGAAAGAAGCAGTAAGCTCACTGAAGGAGAATTTTATTAAATGAATGCTCTAAATATAATTTTGCAGCCTATAATTTCGGAAAAATCATTAAACGATGTAGGGAAAAGCCGATTTACATTTAAAGTTGCGAAAGATGCGGACAAAAATCAAATTAGAAAAGCAGTTGAGGATAAATTTAAGGTGAATGTTATAAATATCTCAACGATTAAGTTGCATGGTAAAGAAAAACAAATCCGAACAAGAACAAGGGTTGCAAAAGTAGCAAATAAACCATTTAAAAAAGCAATAGTAACACTTAAAGAGGGACAAAAAATTGCAGTTTTTGAATCAGGGAAATAAATTAATGATTAATATTCAACAGCTAATGGTTAAGATGAACAAATATGAATAAATTAAAAATTATAAAAAAGAAGCAATCCGGAAGAGACGCTGCAGGCAGAGTCGCGGTGAGACATCAAGGGGGAGAACAGAAAAGATTCGTGCGTTCTATTGATTTTAAAAGAGACAAAAAAAACATACTCGGGAAAATTATTTCTTTAGAATATGATCCGGGACGAACCGTAGATATAGCACTTGTTCAATATAGCGACGGCGAGAAAAGATATATATTATCACCGGAAGGATTAAAGTTAAATGATAGGGTAATAGCGGCAGACAGTGGAGCCGAAATAAAAACAGGCAATGCAATGCCACTTTCTGAAATGCCCATAGGGACGGTAGTTCATAATGTAGAACTTTATCCTGGTAGGGGAGGTCAAATCGCAAGAGGAGCAGGGGCACAAGCCGTTATTGCTGCAAAAGAAGGCGGTTATATACACTTAAAGCTTCCCAGCGGAGAAGTACGAAAAATTCTGCAAAAATCTATGGCAACAATCGGAGCTTTGGGTAATGCTGATTTAAAAAACAGAGTATTTGGAAAAGCGGGAACAAAAAGGCTAATGGGAATAAGGCCAACAGTTAGAGGAGTCGCACAAAATCCAAGGAGTCATCCTCACGGAGGAGGAGAAGGCAGATCAGGAATTGGCATGAGTCTTCCTAAGACATTTGCCGGAAGAGCAGCTGTTGGCAATACAAGAAGGCCTAAAAAATATTCAAATAAATATATTTTGCAAAAAAGAAAGAAAGGAAAACATAGCTAATGGCAAGAAGTTCTAAAAAAGGTCCGTTTATAGACCCGAAATTAGTTAAAAAAGTTAATTTACAAAAACAAAACGGTGATAAGTCGGCGATAAAAACATGGAAAAGATCCTGCCAAATTCCGCCGGAATTTGTCGGACATACTTTTGCCGTACATAACGGAAGAAATTTTATAAATGTTTTTGTGGTTGAAGGAATGGTTGGACACAGGCTTGGTGAATTTGCACCAACTCGAACTTTTAGAACTCACGGAAGAGTTGTAGCAAGGGAGATATCAAAGACATAATATGGAAATTATTGCAGTATCAAAATCAGTTAGAATTGCGCCTAGAAAAATAAGGCTTATCGCAGATTCGATAAGGAAACAGACATTGGAAGATGCGCTAGTTTCTCTTCCCCTTTTAAATAAAAGAGGAGCTTCGACGCTTAATAAAACCTTGAAAAGCGCAATAGCTAATGCAAAAAACAATCATAACATACATAAAGATGTGCTTTTTATAAAATCAATTGAAATAAATGAGGCGCCTTTTTATAAAAGGTTTAGACCATCAACACGCGGACGGGTACACCCTTATAAAAGAAGAGGAACACATATCAAGATTGTTTTAGCGGATAATAAATCCGAAAAATCAAATTCGAAGCCAGAAATAAAAGAACAAATTCGAAATCCAAAAATTGAAAAGGAGACTAAATAACAATGGGACAAAAAATTAATCCAAAAATTTTAAGATTGGGTGTAGGTGTTAATTGGTCAAGCCGCTGGTTTGATGACGTTAAATATAAGGATACGCTTTTGGAGGATTATCATATTCGCAAGGCATTAATGGATAGGTTAAAAAATGCCGGTATTGCTGAAATTGATATTGAAAGAAGTATAAACAGTATAAAAATAACTGCATACGTTTCTAAACCGGGTATGGTAATAGGGCGTGGCGGTACAGGTCTTGAGGAATTAAAAAAATTCTTGACCAACCTACTTAAAAAAAGTGGCAAGAGTCAATACAAAATTGATACCTTGGTCGAGCCGATAAAAGACCCAAATTTAAATGCGTATCTTGTTGCAAGAAATATATCAGACCAGCTTATCAGAAGACTTCCTGCAAAAAGGGTTATTAAATCGGCTGCCGAGCGGGTTATGGGCAGTGGAGCAAAGGGAGTAAGAATAGTTTTATCCGGCAGAATCGGCGGAGCGGAAATCGGAAGAAGAGAAAAGCTACAGCAAGGGACCGTTCCTTTGTCAACCATTAGAGAAAACATAGATTATGCATCTGCCCCTTCCCTAACAAAAAAAGGATATATCGGTGTAAAAGTTTGGATACACAAAGGAGAGGAGCAATAATGTTGGTACCAAGAAGAGCAAAATACAGAAAACAAATGAGGGGAAAAATGAAAGGCGACTCTCATAGAGGCACAACTGTTTCTTTTGGGGACTTTGGCTTAATGAGCGAGGATACAGCTTGGGTATCATCGCGGCAAATAGAAGCTGCAAGACGAGCAATAACTCATTATACCCAAAGAGGAGGACGTGTTTGGATTAGGATTTTTCCGGACAAACCGATAACCAAAAAACCCGCAGAAACCAGAATGGGAAGCGGAAAAGGAGATGTGGCTGGATTCGTGGCAGTGGTAAAACCCGGAAGAATTTTGTTTGAAATGGGCGGAACGACAAAAGAAATTGCAATTGAAGCGCTGCGCCTTGCAGGGCATAAATTAAATGTAAAAACAAAAGTAGTTGAAAAAGAAAGCTAATGAAAAATAAAGATAAAAAAGACTTATTTACAAAAAGCGAAATCGAGTTATCGAAGTTGTTAAAAGACGCAAGAGATAATTTATTTAACTTAAGGCTTGATTTATCTCAAAATAAGTTAAAAAATACAAAATCCGTATTTTTGAAAAGAAAAGAAATTTCGTTAATTCTTACAGCTTTAAGAGAAAAAGAGCTTGAAAATGCACGCTCGACTGACGTTCGTGGCAAGAAAGAGTAAATATGCAAAAAAAACTTGAAGGAAATATTGTTTCGTTAAAAATGGCAAATACAGCAGTAGTTGAGATAACAAGAAAGGTTGCCCATCCGCTTTATAAAAAACTGATGAAAAGAAGTAAAAAATTTAAAGCAGATACTGCAGGTTTAAATCTTGAGGTGGGACAGAAAGTCAAAATAGGCGCAATTAAAAAAATGTCAAAAGATAAATATTTTAAGGTTCTGGAGGTTATAAAATGATTCAGCATAGAACAATGCTTATAGTTGCAGATAATTCAGGAGCAAGAAAATTGCAGGTTATCCATGTTTTGGGGGGACATAAAAGAAAGTTTGGATTTTTAGGAGATGTCTTGAATTGTGTTGTGAAAGAAGCAACTCCGACAGGGCAAGTTAAACAAAGTGAAATCGTAAAAGTGGTTTTGGTAAGAAGTAGAAAAGAACATAGAAGGCCGGATGGTTCTTACATAAGATTTTCGGATAACGCAGGAGTATTAATAGATAACCTAAAAGATAAAAATCCAAGAGGGACTAGAATTTTTGGGCCAATAGCCCGAGAGATTAGAGATAGAGGTTATGCAAAAATAGCAAGCATGGCAATAGAGGTAGTTTAATATGAAACTAAAAAAAGGTGACAATGTAAAAGTGATAAAAGGAAAAGATAAGGGGAAAAGCGGTAAAGTTGAAAAAGTTTTTCCAAAAGCTAAAAAAGTTCTCGTTGAGAATGTAAACATGTTTAAAAGACACTTAAAAGCAAGAAACCAGAATCAGCCTTCTGAGATTGTTAATTTAACCAAACCAATACATGAGGCAAGTGTGGATTTTATCTGTCCAAAATGTTCAAAAGCATCACGAATAGGATACAAAATTGAAAAAGGCAAGAAAAGTAGAATTTGTACAAATTGTAAATCGGAGGTTTAAAATGAATACGTTGCAGCAAAATTATATCGAAAATATTTCTAAAAAATTAAAACAAG
Organism: Candidatus Levybacteria bacterium RIFCSPHIGHO2_01_FULL_37_17; assembly: GCA_001782035.1. Classification (GTDB taxonomy): domain Bacteria; phylum Patescibacteriota; class Microgenomatia; order Levybacterales; family UBA12049; genus 01-FULL-36-15b. The sequence continues at coordinate 218,701 of MFNL01000001.1, forward strand.
ACTTGGGAATCAAAAATATAAATATGGTTCCAAAGCTTTCAAAAATAGTCATAAACATGGGAGTAAAAAATGCTTTGGCGGACAAAAAAAATATAGAAAAAGCAATGGAAATTTTAGCAGTTATTTCTGGACAAAAACCGGCTGTGAAAAAAGCCAAGAAATCAATTTCAACATTTAAGTTGCGTGAAGGCGACCCCATTGGTGTTGCGGTAACGCTTAGGGGAAAAAGAATGTACGATTTTTATCAAAAACTTACTTCAATAGTTTTTCCGAGATTGCGGGATTTTCATGGGGTAAAAGTAAATAGTTTTGATGGAAAAGGAAATTATACAATTGGTTTCGCAGAAAGTACCGTATTTCCTGAGATTGACCCAAGTAAAATAGATATACAGCAGGGTTTGGAAATTTCAATTGTAACAACAGCGGGGGATGATAAGCACGGAAAGGAGCTTTTGGCAGCACTAGGCATGCCATTTGTTAAATAAGTATGGCTAAAACGTCTGACATAGTTAAATTTAGGAAAAAACAAAAGTTTTCCACAAGAAACAAAAACAGATGCAATATCTGCGGAAGATCGCGTGGATATATGCGAAAGTTTGGGATTTGCAGAATTTGTTTTAGAGAGCTTGCACAGAAGGGAGAGTTACCGGGGGTAGTCAAGGCCAGCTGGTAATTGTTTAAAATCATTATGAATCATTTAGTTTCGGATTTAATAATTAGAATAAAAAATAGCGCAATCGCAAAAAGAAAAGAAGTCTTACTGCCGTATTCAAAGGTAAATAAAGAAATAGGGAAAATTTTGGTTAAAGAAGGATTTTTGGAAGACTTAAAGGATGATGCGTCAACAGGAAGAAAGAGCTTGAGGGCGACAATAAAATATGAAAGAAGAATACCGGTTCTAACAGATGTGGAAATAATTTCCAAACCTTCTTTGAGAATTTATGGAAATATTAAAAAAATAAATGAAATAAAAAAACGAGGCAAAAGAAGAGTAATAATATCAACGAGCAAAGGAATAATGACTTCCGAAGATGCAGAAAAGAAAGGAATAGGTGGCGAAATTCTTTTCGCAATTTGGTAAATATGTCAAAGATTGCAAAAAAACCAATTATCATTAAAGAGGGGGTAATAATAACAACTACTGGTTCAACCATTACAGTTGCAGGACCCAAGGGAAGCCTTTCTTTTAATATCCCAAAGGGTGTTATAGCTGCAATTGAAGAAGGGAAAATTATGGTTAAAGCTAAAAGTAGCGATAAAGATTTAAAACCAATGCTTGGCTTAACCAGAGCAACGCTTGCTAATTTAGTAATTGGAGTTACAGACGGTTTTGAAAAAAAGCTTGAGCTAACCGGTGTTGGGTACAGAGCGCAGGCAGCTTCTGACAGCCTTACCCTTTCCGTTGGTTTTTCACATCCTGTTATAGTGAAAGCCCTACCCGGTATTACTTTTAAAGTTGAGGAGAATATAATAACGATATTGGGTGCGGATAAAACCGTAGTTGGAGACACAGCCGCAAAAATTAGAAACATAAGACCGCCCGAACCCTACAAAGGCAAAGGGATAAAATATGTTGGAGAGCATATAAGAAGAAAAGTAGGTAAGGCAGCTAAAGCTTTAGCCGGTACAGGAGGGGCTAAATAATGAAAAACAACGCGAGAGCAAAAAGAGTCAGAGTAAAAACAAAAGGAAGTGGTATCTCACCAAGGCTTTCGGTTTTTAGGTCTAATAAATTTGTTTATGCCCAACTTATAAATGATGATAAGGGCGAAACGATCGTCTCTGCTAGTGAAAAAGAATTAAAAGCAGAAGGTAAAAAAGAGGAAAGAGCCAAAGCGTTGGGCGCCCTTATTGCGAAAAAAGCACTCGCAAAAAAAATATCAAGCGTTGTTTTTGACAGAGGCTCATATAAATATCATGGAAGAGTAAAACAAGTGGCGGAGGGGGCAAGAGAGGGGGGGCTTAAATTCTAATGAACAGAAATATAAAAAATTTCGAAATGCAAAAGCGGGAAGACGGTTTTGAAGAGCGTATTGTACAAGTAAACAGAGTTTCTAAAAAGACCCAGGGAGGAAACAAAATAGGCTTTAGTGTTCTTATGGTAGTTGGAGATAAAAACGGAAAAGTAGGAGTAGGACTTGGCAAAGGAGCAGATGTATCTCTTGCTATTAAAAAGGGAGTTGCTTTAGCAAAAAAACATGCTATTGCGGTGCCTATTGTAAATGGAACGATACCTTTTGAATTCTATATAAAGCTAGGCGCAGCTAAAATTCTACTTAAGCCGGCTCCCAAAGGAAGCGGAGTAATCGCAGGAGGCGCTGTAAGAAGCGTAGTTTCTCTGGCAGGGATTGAAAATATTTCATCAAAGGTTTTAGGAACGGACAACCAGGCAAGTAATGTATACGCAACGATAGAGGCTCTGAAAAGATTGGCAGTAAGACATAAGAGAGAGCTGGAAAGGAGAAATAAATGAATTTAAATTCTTTAAGCAAGATCAAAAAAAGGGGCAAAAAAAGGCTTGGACAAGGACACGGCAGCGGAAGAGTAAAAACCGCAGGACGGGGAACTAAAGGACAGAACTCAAGAGGAAAAATTGCCTTAAGTTTTGAGGGAGGAGCACTCCCCTTGATAAAGAGACTTCCATTAAGAAGAGGCAAAGGGGAAAACAAGGCATTTAAAAAAGAACCGATTATTGTTAATATTAAACTGCTTGAGATTTTAAAAGATAAAACAGAAGTCGATTTAAAAACACTTGTCAAAGAACGTATAGTAAACGAGAAAGACGCTATTGAATACGGAATTAAAATTTTGGGGGACGGAAAAATTTCAAAGGCTTTAATTATTAAACTTCCTATTTCAAAACAAGCAGCAAAAAAAATCGAAAAAGCAGGCGGCAGAATCGAATCTAGTCCCAAATAATAAATGGATAGAATTTTAACCATTTTTAGAAACAGCGTTAATTCGCCGGAGGTACGCAAGAAAATTCTTTTTACGGCATTTATTTTTGTTGTGGCAAGAATCTTTGCCCACATCCCTGTAGCGGGCGTTGATTTAGCACAACTTAAAGCACTTTTTGCTGGAAACGCATTTTTATCTTTGCTCGATATTTTCTCCGGAGGCACCTTAGCAAATTTCTCGGTTATGGCCCTAGGACTTAATCCTTATATCAACGCCTCAATTATTTTGCAGCTTTTAACAATGATTGTTCCAAAACTCGAGGCATTGTCAAAAGAAGGAGAGCAAGGAAGAAAGAAAATAAATCAATACACAAGATTTTTAACCGTGCCGCTTGCCGCCCTTCAGGCAGTAGGAATGTATGCGCTTTTAAGAAACCAGGGGATAATTGATAATCTGACAATTGTTAGCTTAATTTCCTTAATTGTCACAATGACAGCAGGAACAATGCTTCTTGTTTGGCTTGGAGAATTAATAACAGAAAGAGGTGTAGGAAATGGGATTTCGCTTCTTATTTTTGCAGGAATAGTATCACGCCTTCCTGTTGTTTTTACACAAACTGTAACAACTGTAAACGAGCAGAATTTCTTTAATCTCTTTATGTTTGCAGGTCTTGGAGCCTTAGTTATTGCTTCAATTGTAATAATTAACGAAGCAACAAGACAAATTACTGTTTACTATGCCAAAAGAGTAAGAGGTAACAAAATGTATGGAGGACAATCTACTCATTTACCATTAAGATTAAATCAAGCGGGTGTAATCCCAATTATATTCGCCGTTTCCTTAGTTCTTCTTCCCTCCTTAATTGCAAACTATTTGGCTGTTTCCAAAGTTGATATTTTACATAATATTGGTACTGCAATTAGTGTTTGGTTTAGTCCGGTAGGGTTTTTATATAACGCTGTTTACTTTCTCTTGGTCGTTGGTTTTACATACTTTTATACCGCTGTTGTTTTTAACCCTAAAAAAATTTCCGAGGAAATCCAAAAATACGGAGGATTTATACCGGGAATCAGGCCTGGTAGTCCAACTGCTTCGTACTTAAATTACATATTGACAAGAATCACACTTGCTGGAGCCGTATTTTTGGGACTTATTGCCATACTTCCAAATCTTGCAAGATTTTTTACCAACATTCAAAGCTTGGCTCTTGGCGGAACAGGAATTCTAATTGTAGTAACAGTAGTATTGGAAACAATTAAGGCAATTGAGGCCCAGCTTGTTATGAGAAATTACGAGGGATACGCAAAATAATGAAGGTGCTTTTAATAGGAATACAGGGTGCAGGAAAATCAACACAAGGGAATTTTCTTTCCGAAAAATTAAACTTACCATATCTTTCAACTGGGCACATTTTTAGGGAGCTTTCCAAAGATAAATCTGTTGACGGAAGATTTATTAAGGAAACTATCAATGCCGGTTTTCTTGTGCCAGATGAACTAACCATAAGAGTTGTAAATGAGTACTTACAAAGACCAGAATATAGAAACGGCTATATTCTAGACGGTTTTCCACGAACAATACAGCAGGCAAAAAGTTTCCATGAAAAGCTAGATAAAGCATTTTATCTGAAAGTCTCAGACAAGGAAGCATTATGGAGACTTGCAGGGCGAGACGAGTATAGAGAGGATGAAACGTTAAAGGCAATAAAAAAAAGAATCGATTTATTCCACGAAGTTACAGAGCCGATCCTAGATTTTTATAGACAAGTTGGAATCCTAGTTGAAGTAGATGGAGAAAAAACAATCTCAGAAGTTTCCGAAAACATATATTCCCACTTAAACTAACCCCATGATTGATATTAAATCCAGCAAAGAAATTGAAATAATGCAGCAGTCTGGCTCTATACTCTCATTACTCATGAAAAAGCTGATTAATGCGGCAGTTGACGGGACTTCGGAAATAGAGCTGGACAGAATGGCGCTGGATTTAATAAAGGAAAAAGGTGCAGAGCCGGGTTTTAAGAAAGTTGAAAATTATAAATATGGTATTTGTGTTTCCTTAAATGATGTATGCGCGCACGGAATTCCAACCAAAAGCAAGCTCAAAGAAGGCGATGTGTTGGGAATTGACGCAGGGGTATATTTTAAGGGTTTCCATACGGATATGAGCGAGACCATTAGGGTTAAGAGTTCAGATTCTAAAGTTAAAAATAAAAAGGATAAAATAGATAAGTTTATCGAGGTTGGGAAAAAAGCGCTCATAACCGGCATAAAAGAGGCAAAGATTGGAAATCATATTGGACATATCTCAAAAGCGATACAGGATATTGTTGAGGTTCAAAATGGCTACTCTGTTGTAAGAACGCTTGTTGGACATGGTGTGGGAAGAAACCTACATGAAAAACCCGAAGTGCCCGGCTATTTAAAAGGCAATATCCATCAAACCCCGGTTTTAAAAGAAGGAATGACAATTGCAATTGAAGTTATTTATAACATGGGAAAACCCGAGCTTGTTTTAGATAAAGACGGATGGAGCTTAAAAACTAAAGACGCAAGCTTGTCGGGATTATTTGAAAGATCTATTGCAGTTACTAAAAAAGGACCTTTGGTTTTAACGCCCTGATTATGGAATCTAAAAATAATTCAATTAAAGAAGATAAATTCAAATTTGCAGATAGGATAATAATTGAAAGCAAGGACGATAGCGTAGTAATAAAACAACTAGTTCCCGATGATGCACAAGCCTATTTTGATTTAGTTGATTCAGACAGGGCTCATTTAAGTCAATTCGGAGATAGAACTGCTGAAAAATATAAAACTGTTGAGGATGTAAGAGAGAGTATTGTGAATCCACCTAATCCGAATAAAATTAGATTTGGTATCTGGGATGGAAAGGTCATGGTAGGATCTGATAATTTGACGCCTGCTGAAAACAATAGCGCCGAATTGGGTTCATGGGTTGCAAAAAAATATACAGGTCATAGATATGCAGCGAGAGCAAGAAAGTTATTAATTGACCTCGCGTTTAATAGGTTAGGTTTAGATAAGGTCTTCAGCGTGATAAAACCGGATAATTTAGCGAGCATTAATTCAATTGAATCTTCCGGATTTGTTTTCGAAGGAACTGAGGAAGACGGAGCAATAATTTATGCGCTTTATCGTTTGCCAAGTTCTTAATATTTGTTGCTCTTTTGAGTTCATTTTGTTATAATTGGCTTTACAAATTCCTAAAATCCTAGAGGATAAGGGGAATTGTCTTTTATGGTTCATCAGGGAAGTTTCGAAACCGAAGGTAAAGTATTAGAATCTTTGCCTAACACACTTTTTAGGGTAGAACTTGATAATGGCAATGTAATTCTTTGCCATCTTTCGGGAAAAATGAGGATGCATTTCATAAAAATTCTTCCCGGAGACAGAGTTAGGGTCGAAATGACGCCATATGATACCGGAAAAGGACGAATAACATTTAGAATCTAGAGCTCAGAATTAAAATAACATGAAAGTACAAGCAAGCATTAAGCCAAGATGTGTAAGATGCAAAGTTATAAAAAGAAGAGGAGTGCTTAGAATTGTATGCGATAATCCCAGGCACAATCAAAGACAGGGATAGTTATGAGAATTTTAGGAGTAAATTTACCGGATAATAAAAGAGTCGATATAGGGCTTTCTTATTTGTATGGAATCGGAAGAAATAACGTTAAAGGCGTATTGGGAAAAGCCGAGGTGGAAGCAGCGAAACGGATTAAGGACTTAACCGAAGATGAGCAAAAAAGAATCCAGAAAGCTTTGGAGGAATATAAAATCGAGGGAGATTTAAGAGTTGAAGTAGCCGGTAATATAAAAAGGTTGAAAGAGTTAAGTTCCTACAGGGGAATGAGACACGCTAAAAACCTTCCGGCTAGAGGACAACGGACTAAATCAAATGCAAGAACAAAAAGAGGAAAGAGGGTAACAATTGGCGCAATAAAGAAAGAAATGGCTGTAAAAATGGGTATAGCAACGGAGGAACCAGCAACAAAATAAAATGGCTAAAAAACAGGAAGTTACAAAAAAATCAAAGAAGAGCAATTTAAAAGTTTCCGAAAGAGGAAAAGTTTATGTATCAGCCACATTTAATAATACCTTGGTTACTATAACAACAGAGGCTGGGGAGACAATTTCCTGGAGCAGCAGCGGAGCAGCGGGGTTTAAGGGCGCTAGAAAATCAACACCCTTTGCTGCCACAACCGCGATGGAAGCTGCTGCAAGAAAAGCCTTGGATAAAGGGCTAAAAACTGTCGATGTATTTATTAAAGGGCCAGGTGCCGGACGAGATGCGGCGCTTCGTGCTATAAAATCCGCCGGACTTTCTATAACAATGATTGCAGATATAACACCTATACCACATAACGGCCCTCGGGCTGAAAAGAAAAGGAGAGTTTAATGGGACGATATACCGGACCAAAACATAGATTAGCAAGAAAAGAGGGCGTAAACCTTCTAGATAAAACATCACAAAGCTTAATGCGAAGGCTTAATATTCCCCCTGGGATTCATGGCAAAAAAAGAAAAAGAAGACTCTCGGAGTTTGGACTGCAGCTTAGGGAAAAACAAAAAGCAAAAACGGTTTACGGGCTCATGGAAAAACAATTCAAAAGATTGGTTCATAATGTAAGAAGACAAAAAGGTGATACAAAAGAATTAATTCTATCAGCTCTTGAAACAAGGCTCGACAGCCTAGTTTACAGGCTTGGGTTTGCAAAGACTAGATTTATGGCTCGTCAGCTGGTAACACACGGCCATATTTTGGTTAACGGCAAAAGAGTTTCTATTCCTTCATATCAGGTAAAAGTAGACGACGTTTTAAGCTTATCACCTAAAATGCAAAACAACCCAAAAATTGTAGAAATTCTTGCAAATGAGGCTGAAAGTTTGCCCTTTTTGGAGAAAAAGGGTACAGTTGGAAAGCTGGTACGTTATCCACAGTCCTCGGATTTGCAAGTGCCATTTGATATGCAGTTAATTATTGAATATTACTCTAGGTAATGGTAGAATATTAAACTATGGTTGAACCTGAATTTAAAGTTAAAGAAGAAAAGTCAAGCGAGGATTATGGAGAGTTTGTAATAGAGCCTTTGGAATCGGGATACGGTCATACTTTGGGAAATGCTTTGCGAAGAGTTCTGCTTGTTTCAATCCCGGGAGCTGCAATTACCTCTGTTAAAATTGGCGGAGCAAAGCACAAATTTTCAACAATTCCGGGACTTAAGGAAAACGTAGTTGATTTTCTCCTAAACTTAAAAGGCCTTAATGTTAGACTTCTTGATTCTAAAGAAGAAAGCACGGTAACCCTTTCGGTAAAAGGCCCTAAGGAAATTACCGCAAAAGACCTAAATCCCGCAGAAGATGTTGAAATTGTAAATAAAGATCATTACTTAGGAAGTCTCTCAGATAAAAAAGCAAAACTGGATTTGGAGCTAGTTGTAGAAAAAGGATATGGATACGCACTTGCAGAGGATCGAAAAATCTCAACCTTAGGAGTACTTCCCATTGACTCTATATTTACACCAATTAAGCGAGTAAATTACGAAGTATCTGCAACCAGGGTCGGACGACAAACAAATTTAGACAAGCTCACATTACAAATCTGGACCAACGGGGCAGTGACACCAAGGCAAGCTCTAGACAGAGCATCAAAAATACTTTCTTCCTATTTTACGCAAGTTTTTGAGCCAAAAGAAGAAGTTACAGAAGAAGTACCTGCTGCTTTTCCCGGAGTTTCGGAAGGCGTACTTAAACTCACAATAGACGAGCTTGACTTACCTACAAGAATTTACAATTCACTTCGAAACGGGGGAGTTGAGACAATCGGAGATATTCTAAATACTCCAAGAAAAGAGCTTATTTCAATGAGGAATATGGGCGGAAAATCAATTACCACAATTGAGGAAAAGCTGAAAGAAAAGGGAATTGAGCTAAACGCGTAATATCCGCCAAATCTTCTTACACAAAAATTATGAGGAAAAATATATTCGGCAGAAAATTTAACAGGAATAAAAACCAAAGGGCGGCACTAATAAGAGGTCTTGTTACGTCAATGATTATAAATGAAAGAATTAAAACAACTGAGGCCAAAGCAAAATCGGTAAAAGGCGAAATAGAAAAGCTAGTTACAAAAGCTAAAAAGGGCAAAAAAGAATTAGTTTCCAAAAACATATATCCAAATGCTTTAAACAAACTATTTAACGACATTTCCAAAAGATTTGTAGGAAGAAACGGTGGATATACGAGAATCGTTAGAGTCGGAGAGCGCTTGGGAGACAAAGCTCAACTGGTACTGCTTGAGTGGGTAGAAGGTCCCGTTACAGTAGTTGCTCAGCCTAAAGAAGCAAAGGTAGTGAAAAAGGTAGCAACCAAGTCAAAAAAGGCGCCGACTAGAAAACCAAGAGCTAAGAAGGTAACTAAAAAATAAATTATGAAACAGACTAAACCAACAAAAGCGTCGGAAATAAAAAGAGAGTGGAGATTAATAGATTTGGAGGGAAAAGTCTTGGGAAGAATAGCAACAGATATTGCAAAGCTTTTAATGGGTAAGCATAAGCCAAATTTTGTACGAAATTTAGATATGGGAGACAATGTCGTGGTAATAAATGCCGGTAAAATTAAAGTCACTGGAAACAAAGAAAATCTAAAAACTTACTACAGGCACTCTGGTTACCCTGGCGGATTCAAAGCAGAAACGCTGTCTAAGCTTCGACAGAGAAAACCTCAGGATATAATTATTCGTGCGGTTTCAGGCATGCTTCCGCAAAACAGGTTAAAAGACAGGATGCTTTTAAGACTGCACGTATTTGCTGAGGCAGATCATACATATCAAGATAAGTTTAAAGCTCAAAGTCCAGAACTTAAAACAAAGTAATTATGTCTAGTGATAATAAGAATTTTATTTTTGCAGTTGGAAAAAGAAAAGAATCAGTTGCAAGGCTAAGGCTTTACGTAACTCTTCCAACAGATTTAAAAATAGAAACTCCTAAAAAAGGAGACTTATATGTCAATGGAACAAAAGCGCAAGATTATTTTAGGGGATTAATTGCACTGCCTATAATCTTGGAGCCTCTTATAAAAACAAACACACAAGACAAATACTTTATTAGCGTAAGAGCAGTAGGCGGAGGAAAAAAAGGACAACTCGATGCACTTGTCCATGCGCTTTCTCGTGCTCTTTCTTTTGCGGACGAAAAAAATAGGGGAATTCTTAAAAAAGCAGGACTATTAACAAGGGATGCAAGAGTAAGAGAGCGAAGAAAAGTAGGAATGGGCGGAAAAGCAAGAAGAAAAATGCAGTCTCCAAAACGCTAAATCATTTTTTGTTCTATAATTTTCTTAGCCCACGGAGAGAAAGCTTCATAGATTCTACCTTTTTTATTAGAGATATCATCTTTTGTTGCCAAAGAATATCCGTAAGCAAATTCTAGATTAGGATTTGGAAGTTCGTTTATTTTAGTGATTAAAATATCGCAGTATTCCTGTTCTGTATAGATGCTCTTTGGGTCTTTAGATTTATAATAAACAAACCCGAGTCTCTTAATTTTGCCTACTAGGTCTTTTTTGGTTAAATTCCACTCTCTTTTTAGGGAAAAAATTACTGCCTCTTCTAAATTTTCAAATTTTCCATTTTTTAGTAATTGATGAGAGGCAGAGCTTAAATCTAAAACTGCGTCAAATGCGGGGTGTTTTCGATGCTGGAGCAAATAATAGTTTTTATAGACTAAAATTATCGCAAAACCCCTGTGTAAAATGCCCTTTTTATGCGCATCCCATTTTTCTACATAACCCAAATGCTTTCCATTTTTGTCCACTTTTCCTACGTATTGTTTTTGTTTGTAATAATTATTCATAATCTTATTGTGCGAATCTCAATTCTAATGCCGCAAGTTGTTTTCTAGGCATTCTAAAAATTCTCGGAATCTCCTCCATTACCTGAGGTAATTCTACAACATGAATACCTAAAAGTCTAAATTCATCAAGTGCTCTTTGTGTAAATTCTTCTGGCGTAGATGCTGCAGCGGTCAACCCAATTATTCTAATGTTTGGTGTAAAAACAGACCAATCTATCTCTTCTGGTTTACCGATAAGAGAACTTGGGATTTGTTTTTCGATAGCTAAGTCTCTTAATCCCCTCGCGTTATTACTTGATTTATCGCCAACGACTATCCAGAAATCCACACCCGTTAATGCTTTTCCAGCAGCGTATCTATTCCTTAAAGCGTAACAAGGTAAAATCCTACTAGTATCAATATTTGTGCGAGCCTCAAGTTCCTTGGCTCTTGCTTGGTTTTTATCTGGATCATTGGTTGTTTTAACAAATAATTTTGCATCCTCAGGAATGTAGGCATCTTCTGGTATTGGACTACTAGGATCAAATACCACCATTTCTGCCCCGTCGGGCACTTGTCCCTTTATCCCTATTGTTTCTGGATGATTTTCTTCGCCAAGATATACAATTGGTGTTCCTGCCGCAGCAGTTTCTCTAACCTTTTTTTGCTCGTCAAGCACAATAGGACAAGTTGTATCAATGACAAATACATTTTTCTCTCGAGCTCTCTGGTATAAATCTGGTGGTGATCCGTGCGCGGAGATTATTAAAATAGCGCCGTCAGGAACATTAGACATATCTCCTCCTGCAGATTTTAATCTTTCACCATATTTTTCAAATGCAGGAGGAAAGTTTATCGGTGTATTTGTAGTCCATATATCAATTCCGGAAGGAACAACTTCCATTATCTGCTGAACTGCTGCAAGTGTCATCTCAACTCCTCCACAGGTTCCCCTGTTGCCAGCCACTCTTACTTCCTGAACATTAAATCCAGAAGGGAGTTCTGGTATTCGTCCATAATAATGTCGCGAACTTTCTATTACCATAAAGAAGACAAATTATATCAATATTTATACCCAAAAGCTAACTTTGGCGGTGCTCAATAAGCACAACAAGTTCTATAAAATTTTGCTTATAGTCGTTTTCTAAGTTAGAGTTTCTAATTATATCCTTTGCTTTATTAAAATTTTCGTTAATTAATTTTTTCCCATAAGTAATTGCTCCAGATTTTTCAAATGTTGCCCTTAATAATTTTTGGTTTGGTTCAGTTAGCTTTTTCCCAAAAACACTATTAAAATATTCTTGTTGTTCATTCGTTCCGTTTTCCTGTAAGTAATTAGTAAAAAAAGTATATCTATGTTCCTCTATGTCTAAAAGAGGAGTTTTTTTAATTTCGTCGGGTTTTCCTATAATATCCAAGAGATCGTCTTGTATCTGAAAAGCAATTCCAAGCTTCGTTCCAAAATCTTCGAAAAGCTTTTCCATTCCATAATTTGGATTAGCTAGAACTGCTCCTATTTGCAACGGTCTTATAAAGCTATAATAAGCGGTTTTTAAAGTTGTTTTTTCTTCAATTAACTTTAGCCCTGCTCTTTTTCTCGTGGAGGTATCGCCATCAATTATTTGTCCAATAATTACTTCATCTACATTTTTAAAGAAGTAATTGAAAAGATATGAAAGACTCTTGTTTTTAGATTTAATCAATAATTCTAAAACCCAGGAAAAAATTAAGTCACCGATTACGATAGCCTGTGAATTTGCGATATGTTTTAAATCTCCAATTCTATCATCCTTACTCAATTTTTCTAAAACATACTCGTGTATTGTTTTCTGGCCGCGCCTCACGATGCTTTTGTCTATTATGTCGTCGTGAATTAGAAGAAAGTTATGAAAAAGCTCGAGTGCTACAAAAACATCCATTTCTTCATCTTCGTTTCCGCCGCCAAATGTTTTATAAGAAAGATAAGCAAGGTATGGCCTAATTCTTTTTCCGCCGCCAGTTATTAAATTTTTGGAGTAAGTTACAAAATCCTTGATGAAAAGGTCGGTTGTGTGTTTAATAAATTCAGCGGTTTTTTTATCAACAAATTCGTTAAGAACAGGGTTAAAAACTTCTTTAAATTCTTCCAAACTTTGCATAGTAAGTCGGGGAGCCGGGAATTGAACCCGGACCACACGCACCCCATGCGCGCATTCTACCGGTAAACTACTCCCCGGAGTTTATATATTATAGCATCTACTTAAAAAGACCGGGAGTTTCAAATTCTTTTTCCAAATACTCTTCTACTTCTCTATCAAAATGGCCGTGGCCAACTGATAGCTCTTTCAATTTTGGGTCGTCATAAAATAGGGAAGCAAGATATAAATCAAGTTTTTCACCGTGTGCATATCCCAACAATCCATGCGGAGAATAAACTTCGTGTTTAAATTCTCCATCAACTACTTCGGTCCTTCCAATAGAGACAACGAGTCTTGCCTTGTGGTGCCCCCTTATAATTTCAATTCTATCTAAATCAATAACAATCCCGCTTTCAAAAGCTGAATATTTATCGATGATTATTTTATCTCTTTGCTTACCCTTAGAAGGTAAGTCGACAACTATACGGGGATCGAAAGTGTCGTACTGCCTGACTTTTTTATCAGCATAAGACGCCGTAAGCTTTCCGCCTCGTCTATAGCTGTGTTCTGAGTGTTGGGGATGTAACTCTATGTTTGGCACGAGCAGCAATTATAACAGCTTTGAAGCTACAATACAACTATTATAGGATAAGATCTACCAACTTCCTCCACCACCGCCCCCACCGCCCCCACCGGACGAGCCGCCGGAAAATCCGGAAGATGAAGATGGGGCAGAAGTTGTAAAACTACTTGATGCAGCGCTGTTAAAAAGGGCGTAACTTGCATAAAAATTTCCTGTGCCACTATACCAATCTGGTTTATAATCCGGTTTTAAAATTTTAAGCGCGGACAAAAACTTGTCAATATATCCAAGTGCAAGCGCATAAGGAATCATTTGCTCGACTGTGTAAAATTTTTCTGCCTGCCATTTGTAGTTTCTATCCATCCCTTTTAGAAAAAGCTTAAGCCCGTCTATTTTAAAATCTATTTCATCTCCTTTTTGAGTCCTTCCGTTTAATTTAAGGGATAGGAAAAAGAGTACCGGCGAAAGAATTATGTTACCAAAGAAAAGCACAATAAGTGCAAACACCAAAAGGAACTGTTTTTGTACCTTCGGATTTTTTGCGTAGTAGCCTTTATCAACTAAGCTTTCAAAAACCTCGCTTTCCAGGTCGTTAAAAGTTTTGTAAAAGTCTGTTTTCAAACTCGAAACCTCAATTGTATCTCCGCTTTCAAAAAGTCTGTCCATTAAAATTTTTTCAAATGGAAAAAGCCTGCCATCGGGCTCTTTTAGTTTTGTAATTACTTGGTCGTCTGAATCGGGAAGCAGAGCTCGTGTTTTTTTCTTTCCTTCTATTTTTATGTATTTTCTCATTGCCAAGTCAAAAATTGTTGCTGTTATGTCGTCTCTTTCAAGCTTTGTGCTATCTATTGTTCCAGACAGCGCAGGTGGAATTCTATTTCCTTTTTCATCTTTTGGAATATCAAAGTTTACCGTAGGTATTCCTAACCGAGCTTTATTTTTATTCTTTTGGTACCAGTAAATTAAGCCGGCTGGAATTACTACATTCAAAAGCAGCCAGAACAGATAATAATATTTTGCCAAAAACAAGAAAATCTTTTCTTCTAAAGACCTTGGAGGCTCTTTTGATAATATGCTTGCCGGAAAAGTTTTGGGAGGGAAGGTTGCAACTATTGTTAAGCCGTAAGTCGGATATAAAATTTGAGAAACCTCTGCTTCACCGTTTACTATTTTACAACTCTTACTTGATCCGCTTGGCCCTTCAAAACACTTAAAGTTTGTCAATTTTGCATCAAAATCGGCTCTAACCTTGGCACTTGCCTTCTCTATATTTACCTGCCAACTATTTCCCGTTGCATTCCAGTAGATTTCATCGTGAGTCTCAAAATTACTCCCAATACCATTTTCAACTGTATAGAAAATGCTGTAAATTTGAGGTCCTGAAATCTCCTTATCTGCATTGCCAATTTTTATAGTTATTTGTTCGTTATCTTGATTAGTTTCAAAATTCTCGTCTTTTCCGTTTCTTAAAACTTTAACATTATCTATTTTTATAATTCTATACAAATCCCCGACTTTTGAATATAAAGGGATATTTCTGAAAATTCCATGTCTTGAAAGTGATTCGAAATCATAATCAATAACTTCCGTTATATTCATTAAGCCGTTTTTATGTGCGAGAATTGAAACGTCGAAAGAATGGATTACTTCGGCGAAAGAGTATCTGGGAAAGAGGAAAAACACAGAAACAAATAAAAACAATAATAATTTCTTCACTGCGGGAATTATATAACTTTAAAGCTTGAAGCTCAAATTATTTTTGCTCTAAGAGTTGTTTAAGGGGGCCTAAATAAAAATCTTTCCAGCCGGAATTTATATCTTTTGCATTTTTTTCCGGAACATTTTCGTGAACTAGCTCTAGTTTTGTTTTACCATTTTCTTCGGAAAGCGAGAATGTTGTGGTAGATGGTTCGTCCCATCTATCTTTTCCGCTCCACCATTCTTGTACGAGTTTTTTATGTTTGGAAACCAGCAAATTCTTTCCGAAAATTTGGGAACCCCAAAGTGTAAATTTAAATCCAACTTCATCACTCATTTTAGAAGGTCCGCCACCCCAGGCATCAATTTGCTTTGGATCAACAAGCGCTTTCCAAACTTTAGAAATAGGGGAATTTATAAGGTATGTCTGCCTAATGGTCTTCACTGTCCTATTATACCATAACTGAGGCCAAATTACCACATACTAACATTCTCAGGTATGTTAGTATGTTTTATGTTAGTGGCATATGCAAATCAATATAAAATACCTCTTGTAATTTGGATTACAAATGATTTACAATCGCACAAATGGCAAGGACAAAGAAATCTTCATCAAACGGAGAAGTAGTTAAACAAGCTACAGCGCAATCTTCCGGAAAATTAGAAGCAGTAAAGCTTGCAATGGAGCAAATTGAAAAACAATACGGTCGCGGCTCCATTATGCGCTTTGGTGAAATAGGCCAAAAGCTGGATGTTTCGGTTATCTCCACAGGCTGTCTTCCTTTAGACTTAGCACTCGGCGTAGGAGGAGTGCCAAGGGGTAGAATAATTGAAATTTACGGTCCCGAGGCTTCCGGCAAAACCACAGTTTGCTTATCAATTATTGCCCAAGCCCAAAAGCACGGAGGAGTTGCAGCATTTATAGACGCAGAACATGCGCTCGACCCATTGTGGGCTGAGCGAATCGGAGTAAAACTGGACGATTTGCTAATTTCTCAACCGGATACCGGTGAGCAGGCTTTGGAAATTGCAGAAAGTTTAATTAGAAGCGGAGGCGTTGATGTTCTCGTCATCGATTCAGTAGCAGCACTTGTGCCAAGGGCTGAAATTGAGGGTGAAATGGGGGACGCAGTAATGGGACTTCAGGCAAGACTAATGTCGCAGGCTTTAAGGAAATTAACTGCTGTAATTTCTAAAAGTAAAACCGTAGTTATATTTACAAATCAGCTAAGGCAAAAAATCGGGATAATGTTTGGAAACCCTGAAACAACCACCGGAGGGCTGGCTCTTAAATTCTATTCGTCTGTTAGAATCGACGTTAGAAAAATTGAAACCTTAAAAGAAGGCGACAAAGTATATGGAAGTAGACACAGAGCAAAGATTGTAAAAAATAAAGTTTCCTCTCCTTTTAGAATTGCAGAGTTTGATGTAATGGGAGACAGCGGAATTTCCAGAGAAGGGGGCATTATGGATGTTGGAGTTGAAATGGAAGTAATTGGAAAGAGTGGTGCTTTTTTTAGATACGGCGAGACGATGATTGGACAAGGCAAACAAGCAGCAGTAATGTATTTGAAAGAAAAACCGGAAATGGCAAGAAAAATAGTCGATGAAATAATGGCAAAATCTAAGAGAACTCCAGGAAGAGTAGAAGTAGGAAAAGAAGAAGAGAAAGAATAACCCCTTATTCATTAAATGGATAACTTTGCTAAACTGCTAAACAAGGCCTACAGATTTTTGTCATACAGGCCGCGTAGCGTTAAAGAAGTTGAGGACTATCTTCTAAAGAAATCCTCTTTCGCTAAAGCTTCAGAGGGACAAGAAAAGCAAGAAATTGAGAAGCTCATAGATTCAATAATAAACAAACTAAAAGAGCAAAAGTTTTTAAACGATTTTGAGTTTGCAAAATGGTGGATAGAATCTCGGGCTAAATTTAAACCAAGAGCTCTAAAAATTATTAAGTTGGAGCTAAGGCAAAAAGGTATTGATAAGGAATTAATAGAACAAGTTTTAGAACAAGGTGAAGAACTCAAGAGCGATTTTGATCAAGCCCTAGATTTGGCAAAGCACAAAGCCTTGCGCTTTAAAAATCTGGAGCATAGAAAGGCGTATGAAAAAATGGGTAGATTTCTTGCAAGTAAAGGTTTTGAATGGGACACGATTAAAAAAGTCATTGACCAAGTTTTAAAGTAGAGTTATAATAGCTTTAATAGGATCGCGTCGAACGCGACTGGACAAAAGTAAGTATATGAACACCAGATTCGTATCAGAAATTAAATAATTTATAGCTCAGTAAACTGAGTTCTCCTTTTGTCCACAAAAAAAATTTATGGCACAACAAGATTTAGTAGCACTCGAGAAAAAACTTCTTGAAAAAGAGGAAAGGCTCGATGCTGAAAAACAAAAAATAGAAGGTCTGCGCGATAAGCTAGAGGAACAGCTTGAAAAAGTATCTTCATTAACGCCTCAGGAAGCAAGAGATGAGCTCCTCGCCTTAGTAGAGGGCAAAGAAGCAAAGGCAGCAGCCAAGATTATTAAAATCAAAGAGGAAGAAGCAAAAGCGACCGCTGATAAAAAGGCGCAGGAAATCCTTGTTGATAGTATGCGCCACGGCGCTCTAAGTTATATCCCCGAATATACGCTTTCTATAGTAAAAATTACAGACGAGGACGTAAAGGGAAGAATTATTGGTAAAGAAGGACGAAATATTCGTGCATTTGAGCAGGCAACAGGAGTTGATGTAGATTTAGATGAAGAAGGAGTAATAAGGCTTTCATCTTTTGACCAGGTTAGGCGTGAAATTGCACGTAGATCACTCGACAAATTAATTAAAGACACCCGCATTCAGCCTTTTAGGATCGAGGAAATTGTAAGCCAAACAAAAGAAGAGGTAGATAAAGTAATGTTTGATGAGGGAGAAAAGCTTGCGCATGAGGCCGGGGTTTTTAATTTGCAAAAAGATCTGCTTTCGGTTTTGGGAAGGTTTAAGTTTAGGACATCATTTGGGCAGAATTTGGTCGTACACACATTGGAGCTTACAAAAATCGGCATGCACATTGCTGCAGAGGTTGGTGCGGATGTAAATGTTGTAAGACTTGGCTGTTTGTTTCACGATATAGGAAAAGTGGTTGAGGGAGAGGGAAGCCACGTAAAATTAGGCGTTGATTTACTTAAAAAATTTAATATTCCGCAACCTATTGTTGATTGTGTTGCCCAGCATCACGAAGATGAGCCTTTTACGTCTGTTGAGAGTGTAATAGTTCACATAGCAGACCAAATATCAGGAGCAAGGCCTGGGGCAAGATACGAGGATATAGAAGAATATGGAAAAAGACTGACGCAAATGGAGGAAATTGCAAAGAAATTTGACGGAGTTGAAGACGCTTATGCTTTTGAAGCAGGAAGAGAATTGCGGGTAATTATTAACCCCGGAGTCTTAAACGATGAAGAAACTACGGTTTTGGCAGCAAAAATTAGAGATGAAGTGTCTAAGGCCTTGGCGGTTCCCGGAGAAGTTAAAGTAACAGCAATTCGGGAATTCAGGGCTGTATCCTCGGAGTCTTCGTAAGATAATTTTTGACCCCTTTTGTTATATTGACAAAGAATAGTTTAGATTGTATTGTAGGTCTAAATTAAAGGAGGTGATAAATTTGACAAAAAAAGACTTAATTGAGCTGGTTGCTAAAAAAGCAAACCTTACAAACAAAGCAGCACGAGACAGTGTACAGGCAATGTTAAACGGAATTAGGGATTCACTAAAAAGAGGAGAAAAAGTAGTAATTACAGGCTTTGGAACATTTAGTGTTAGAAAGAGAATTGAGCGAATCGGACGAAATCCTAAAACGGGAGAAAAAATGACAATTGAAGCACGAAAGGCTCCGGGCTTTACTGCAGGAAAAACATTAAAAAGAATTGTAAGATAATGGCTTTCTGGTATAATTTCTTTAATGATGTCGCTTCGTCTTAAGTTTTTATTTTTTTTAGCCGTAGGCGTTTTATTTATTTGGTTTCTTTATATTCAAAGAGAAATAATAACCCCTTTTATTTTTGCAGCAATTTTTGCCTATGTTTTTAATCCGTTAGTAAATTTTCTTCACAAACAGGTAAAAATACCTAGAACCTTGTCCGTAATAGTTATATATTCAATTATTATTGCGGCAATTGTAGGAAGCGGTGTTCTTATTTCTAAAAGAGTAATTGATGAGTCTGTTGCGCTTCACAGCCATGTCACTCAGTTTGCCCAAAGCGTAGAAAGTCAAATTAACACTCTTCCTGAATTTATTAGACCAACTGTTAAAGATAGCGTATCTACAATTACAAACTTCAATAAGTTTATTTTTCCATCTCTATATACTTTTATTCCACAGGCCTTTAGTAGACTTATTGCTTTCGCACTTTTCCTTTTTGCAGCTTTTTATTTCTTAAAAGAGGGAAACAGCATGTATAACAGATTTTTAAATTGGATTCCTAATCGTTATAAACTCGAAACCGAAATTCTTCTTAAAAAAATAAATGTAGTACTGGGCGGATATTTGCGCGGAATTATATTTTTGGTAATTCTTGTGTCCTTTGTTCTCTTTGTTAGCCTTTCGGTTGTCGGAGTAAAATACGCCTTAATTCTTGCAATCTTCTCCGGTTTTGCAGAAATAGTTCCCATAATAGGTCCTATTTTGGCAACAGCAATCGTCGCATCTGTTGCATATATTTCAGGAAGTAACCATTTCGGATGGGATCCCTTAACCACAGCGCTTGTTGTAGTTTTAATTTATTTTGTTGTAAGACAAGTCCAGGATTATTTTGTCAATCCGCAGGTTTTTGGAAGAGTTACAAAACTTCATCCTCTTGTTATACTTTTTGCAGTTTTAGCAGGCGAACATACTGCGGGAATAACAGGATTACTTTTGGCAGTTCCAATAGCAGGTGTAATAAAAGTAATTTTTGAATATACCTTTGATTTTATTAGCGACAAGGAAATAGAGGAAAAATATAAAAAATAGTTCTTTGGAAGATAGTAAGCCAGATTCTGTTTTCAATTGCAATCTATCTCAAAATGATGTTTAAATCTCACTTTGCCCAGGTTTTGCCTGGATGCCCTAACTTTGATGCTGGGTATTGCACGTTGTCGCATCGTTCGTAGGTTACAGCAGGTAGGATTGCCCGTTTCACTCCCACTCGTCTCTGTTGCTCTCAGATTATGTTAATTCACAATCTGCTCCAAAACCATATGTGGGTAAAATTTTGGATACCAGCGCTTTCGCGTCGGAGCTTACGCCCCAGTCCTTGCAATACTGCTGTCTGGACTTTCCTCCCGCTCACATTTTTCAACATGAGGGGTAGCAATTCATCTTCCAAAGAACGGCTATATTCTAACAAATTCGGGCACAAATTTCAACTCACAGAGGTCAATTATAAGCAGAGCAGAGCATCTTAAACTCGCAGGTTTTGCATATAATATTTCCGCTGCATTTAAAGTCGCTTTTTTCTATTTCTTCTATTTTTGCAATGAGCTCATCTTCCAAAACGTCTAAGTTCTTTTTTTCAAACTCTAATGATTTTTTGGTGTTTGCTTCTAAAAAGTACAAGGTTAAAATAATATCTTTCGGGTTTTTGCCCGCAAGGAGATCTTTAACTCTTGTAGCCGCAAGAGCATAAATGGCAAGTTGAAGTTGATGAGCTTTATCTGCTTTAGGATTATCAATTCCGGTTTTGTAGTCGATAATCTCAATGCCATCTCCTCTGGGATCGATTCTGTCAATTTTACCAAACACTTTCACGCCGTTTTTAAGGACAAAATTGAAAGGCTGCTCAATTGCAAGAGGCTTGATAAAAGGACTACCTTCAGACTTATAAAACGCATCAATCATCTTTTGGGCTTGCGAAAACCTTTCTAGCTCGTGCTTTTTGCTATCGTAGCCTTCTTTTTCCCAGTTTTCTTCTAAAAGTTTTCCAAGTCGACCAAAAGTTGGTTTTTGATCCTCAATTATTAATTTATAAAATTCATAAAACGTTTTGTGCATTGAAATTCCGAAAGATAAAACACCGGACTGCGGGGTAGGTAAGCTAAGAATAGCCTTGGCTTTATAATGAAGCGGGCAAATATCAAACATTTGCAAATTGGAGTATGTGATATAGTCAATTTTAAGGGGCAATTTTTTTTGGCTTTTTTCTTCAACATTTTGATAAGGTGCAAGTACTTCAAGAAGCGACATCTGTTGGTTTTTTTCCAGTACTACCTCGTACTTTTTTAAGTCGGGGAGTGCTTCATAAACAAAGGGGGATAATTTTTTTTGTCTTTTCCCTGCTCCGTAATAATCTGCAGCTGTAAAATAAAGCTTTTCTTTAGCCCTTGTCATTCCAACATAAAAAAGCCTCCTTTCTTCCTCCAGGTGAAAATCCGTCACAGCAGGAAGTTTTTCTTTAATTAATGCTTCCGGAAGGGGTATTTTGTCGGAGCGTTCCCTAGTAGGAAAACGGTCTGTTACGAGATTTGCTAAAAATACAACTGGGAATTCAAGTCCCTTGCTTGAGTGAATCGTAAGAATGTTTACAGCGTTTGTCTCTCTTAAATCTATATCTGCCGCCAAAGGGCTGTCTCCCATTTGCATCATTAAAGTAAGCCATTCCACCAGTGTAAAAATATTTGCATCTGAGCGTTCGGTTTCAAAATTTTTTATTCTGTCAAAAAACTTTGCAATATTTTGCACTCTTTTTTCGTCTTGCACCGATTCCGTATTTTGAAGGCTGTCATATATTTTTGTTTCCACCAAAAAATCGTATAAAAGCTGTCCGGCTTGATCTTTTCTACTTCTTCGCAAATGCTCTTCGACCATCTCCTTGAAATTTTTAAAAGTAATGACTGTTTTATCGCTTAAAAATTGTAAATTGGATTGGCTTATTGCTTCGAAAAGACTAAAGTTTCTTTTCTTTGCATAATTTAAAATATAGTTTAGCTCAACGTAAGATATCCCAAAAATTTCCATTGACAAAACCCTAAACAGAGAAACAGAATCTGAAAGATTAGTTAAAAACGTTAAATAAGCAATTAAGTCTTTAATCTCTTCTTGCTGGAAGAGATAACCGGGCCCCAAAAATTGAAAGGGAATTCTGTTTCTAAATAGTGCAGCCGTAATGGTTGAAGAATGGCTGTTTGCCCTAAGAAGAATTGCGATGTCTCTGTAGCTGTACCCCTCTTTTATTAGTGTTTTAACAGTTTGGGTGATTTTGTCGGCTTCATCCTCGGATCTAGGTTCATGAAGTAAATTTATTTTTTCATTTTTTTTGTCCGAGTGGCTCTTGAGTCTTTTTACAATATTTTCTACGACTTCTAGTCTATTAGGATTATTATTCTGTATAAGTTTGTATGAGGCATCCAAAATTTCCTGAGTTGACCTGTAATTATCTGTAAGAGTAACAATTTTTGTTTTTGGAAAATTTTTTTTAAACTGCAATACGTTTGACACCGCGGCACCCCTGAATCTATATATAGACTGGTCGTCATCCGCTACTACATTGATATTTTCATCATCACCCGCAAGAAGAATAGCTAATTCATTCTGGGCATAGTTTGTATCTTGGAATTCATCAACAAGTATATACTTAAATTGGTTTTGATAGGTTTTTAAAACATGCGGCCTAATTCTAAAAAGAAGAAGCGTATTTGAAATTAAATCCGCAAAATCCATTATAGAGTGTTTGGTTTTCAACTCTTCGTATTTTAGAAAAGAATTTGCAAGTTCTAGGTATTGGGCATTTTCTCCCATCTTTTTTTGTTTTTTTGCCCATCCTAAGTACTGACTTGGACTTATGTCTTCATCTTTTAGTCTTGAAAAATGTGTAAGAAGCGCTTCTAAAAATTTATTAGGATTTCCAAGAGGGCGAAATATTTGCAGTCCCAAATCAAATATATTTTGCCTTAAAAGTAAAATGGATTCGGACTCTGAAATTAACTTATAATTTGGATCAAGACCAATTAAATGTGCTTCGTTTCTCAAAATCCTGTCACAAAACGAATGGAAAGTATGAATCCAAAGGTTGGTATAGCCGTAGGGAAGCAAAACATCAACTCTGTCCTGCATTTGATGAGCTGCTTTTTCCGTAAAGGTCAAAGCTAATATTTGATCGGGTGAGGTATTCCTGTCAACTATTAAATGATTTATCCTTTGCGTAATAACTGTAGTTTTTCCCGTTCCTGCTCCCGCGATTATTAAAAGAGGTCCACTGCCATGTTTTACAGCTTCAAGCTGATTTTTATCCAAACTAAGGCTATCGTTCATGTAAGTAATGTATTATAACAAAACTCAGCTTGTTATTTTACCATTACAGTACCTGTTTGCTCCGGATGCAAGTGATTGTGATAAGCGTAAGTTCCCGCCTTATCAAATACTACGGAAACAGTCGTGCCGTTATCAAAATTGCCCAAATTTAGGAAAGGAAATCTTAAATGAGTAGGATGGTTATCCGAGCTGACATTTGTAACCTCTCCGCTACTGTTTGTCCAAACTACGTTCGTATCTACTGAGACAGTTAAGGATTGTGGCTCAAAACCGGTTGCCGTAACATTAACGGATGCTTCTTTATTTTGTTCTTCGGTCTGTGTTTGTGCTTGCGTCGGATTTGGATTTTGGGTTCCTGCTTGATTTGTTGACTTATTGGACAAAAGTAAATAACCAGCAACTAATACTACTAAAACGACTGCACCCAACATTAATAGTCTTGTGTTATTCATTTATTTCACCTCCTTTCGAAAGTTTTTCTTGGTTTTCTTTTTCTAAAGATTTAGTTGTATCAAGCTTGCTCCCCATTTTCTCAAAAGAGGAGGATACGTTTGTAAATTGAGAAGAAGCATTTGTAATGTGCCTTCCTAAAACCGAAAGTCCGTTATTTACTTTCTGATAGTCTACTTTAAGCGCTCTAAGAAGTGCAAATACCTCTTTTGATCTTGTTTCTATCTTCTTTCCTTCAAAAGAGAGAAGTATCATTTGAAGATGCGCATAGAGCGTTGTAGGTGAGACCACATATACTCTTTGACTTCTTGCATACCCCATTAGTTCTGTCATATCTGCCACTTCGTAAAAAACAGTTTCAGAAGGAATATACATAAAGCAAAAATCCATTGTTCCTTCTTCGGGCAAAATATATTTTTTTGCAATAGCGTCAATATGTTTTTTAACGTCTTTCACAAAGTCCTTTTTAAAAACATCTTTTTCCTCCTTTTGTGTCGCTTTGATCATTTTTTGGAAATTTTCCATAGGGAATTTTGAGTCAATTGGCAAAATTCCGGCGTCTGTTTTTAGCGCCGCATCCACCCTATCTCCTGTTTTAAATTGGTATTGTAAGTGGAAGCTGTTTTTCGGAAAAACCTGGGAGATTAAGTCTTTTAAAACTTCCTCTCCGATATTGCCTCGGAGCTTTGGGCTTTTTAAAAAATCCTGAAGTTCTCTCATATTTCTTCCTATTTCGCTCATTTCCCCAATGCCTTTATTGACGTCACGTATTGCAATGGCTGCTTTATCAAGCCTGTCGTTTAGTTGGGCCGAATTTGCCTGCAGTGTTTTAACCATGCTTGAGCTTGTTGAGTCAAGAGAATTTTGCATAGTTTTGAGCCATTCGATAAGGGTTGTCTCTGCGGAATTTTTGGACTTTCGAAGTTGCACGAATAGGATTAAAGAAAAGCCCAAAATCAAAATTGCAACGATTATTATGTTATCTATTTGCATTTAGACAGTAAAACTTATTTTAGCAGATTAGTCAAAATAAAGCTCCGGGTTTGCCTGTATTTTATCCCAACTAGTTTCTTTGCCAATGAGTGTGGCTGCTGCACCAATCATAGCTGCGTTGTCTGTGCACAGCTGCTTTTCGGGTACGAGAAGCGGAATTTTTAATTTCAAACTTCTAATTTCTAATTCAAACTTATCACGGAGAGTTTGATTTGCGGCAACACCTCCGCCAAGAAGAATGGACTTTGCGCCAAATTCTTTAGTAGCTTTTAAAGTTTTAGTAACTAAGACATCCACAATTGCAGTCTGTACAGAAGCAGATATATTTTCAAGGTTCGGAGCCCTGCCAGCAGAATCCATTTTTTGAACTTCCCTAAAAACGGCTGTTTTTAAACCGCTGAAACTGAAATCATAATCAGCGGAATGCATTAAGGGTCTTGGAAATTTAAAAATATCTTTTCCCTTTTTTGCCAACTCTTCAATTTTTGGTCCTGCTGGATAAGGAAGCCCTAGAAGCCTTCCGGTTTTATCTAAAGCCTCTCCGGCAGCATCGTCTCTTGTACCACCAAGCCACTTTAAACTTTTGCTGCCTTTCATCAATACAAGGTCGGTATGTCCTCCTGAAACAACAAGGGCAATTGCGGGAAACTCAATATCCCGCTTTTCTATAAAATTGGCATAAATATGGCCGAACAAATGATTGACAGGAATAATTGGCTTTTTCCAAGCATATGCATATGCTTTTACTGTTTCAACTCCTACCAGAAGGGAGCCGATTAAGCCGGGACCAACAGTTACTGCCAGTTTGTCGATGTTGTTTTGTGAGGACTTAGATTCTTCGAGTGCTTGCTTTATAACTGGAATAATATATTTTAGCTGTTCTCTTGCAGCAGCTTCAGGTATTACTCCGCCTGTTTTGCTATGAAGCGGAAGCGAAGTTGCAACAACGTTAGATAATAATCTTAGTGTCACTCCTTCGGCTTCTATTACCGAAGCTCCCGTTTCATCGCAGCTTGTCTCAACAGCAAGGATTCTCATTTTATAATTCTAACTTCGTCTCCTTCCTTAAAATTGTTTTTATCAGAAACCCCTGCTTTTACTTCTATTACGGTATCTGAAAAAAGTCGGGGCTGATAAAGTGGAAGTGCATCGTTAATTGATTTCGGCGGCGGTAAATTTTTGAAAATCTGAATAATTTTTGAATTATTTACGAAAATTATATCTATAGGGAATTTCATGCCCTTCATCCAGAATATAGGTTTCACATTATTTTCAAAAGGAAAAACCATTACAAAATCGTCTTGTATGGTGTCATATTTGGAAAGTCCGATTTCCTTTTGTTTGCTTGTGATTGCAAATTCCGCTTTAAACTTAGTCTCATTTATTACAACAGAACTTCTATTATTAGTGTTTTGAAAAGTGGAGATTATCAAAAGTGCGAATAAGCCTATTAGCAAAACTGTGATTTTTTTCATTGTCAGAAGCTTTTGGAAACAATATCGGCAATCTTCGTAGTTGATTTGTTTTTAATTCTTGGAATTACTTCGATTACTTTTGCGCCCACTTTTTCTCCCTGCCTTTTGGCATGAATTAAAGTCGTGCTTTGTGAGGTTACGGCAATCACGTCGGGTTTGATTATTGCAATCAAACCGTCGTAATCTTTAAAGTTATCCTCAAGCATTATTACATAATCAACAAATATTAAAGACGCGAGAATTTCCGCTCTTTCCGCTTGTGGATTAATAGGACGGGTATTTCCTTTTTCTTTTTTTGCACGACTGTCTGATTCAAGAAGAACTAAGAGTACGTCTTTCTGCCTCTTTGCTTTTTGAAGAAACCTTATGTGTCCGATGTGAAGTATGTCAAAAATGCCACCGCACAAAACTAATTTTTTTCCATGATTTTTTAAATCTTGAGATATTTTTTTTGCCTGATTGGCAGTTATAATTTTATTCATTCTAAACGGGATTTGTTCCTTTTAAAAATACTGCCCTCCATGGCTGGTAATTCGAATAGTACCTCTCATTAATTATTGTTTTGCCTTGTTTTTCAACTCTGTAGTCGAAATATACAGATGCTCCATATGCTGCAAAATCTACTTGTTTAATGGTTCCAAGAGGAAGCGTCGGATCATCCTGATAGAGTGCTTCCGGCGGAGGACGTTGATTATAGACCACAGGCTTTGTGATAGCTGCGACCCTGCCGTCTCTTGTTCCATATAGGTAAAATTTTAAAGATAAATTATCCAAATCAATTTCGCTTTGGACCAAAATGTGATTTCCTGTATCATTTTTAAATTTTAAATCAACGCTTGGAACAAAAATGGTTGCATCAAGCCCGGGGGAAGAGTCTTCTTCGTAATATCCAACCCTGTAAGCGTGTGCGTGGCGCTCTGTTATCGGAAGACCTGCGTTAAGTAACGCTCTAAAAAATGTTGTTGAAACCTGACATACACCACCTCCGTCTCCTAATATTGTTCTACCGTTTTGGATGATATATGCCTGTTTGTAACCGGTAAAGGAAGACACGTCCCCCAGGGCTTTGTCAAAAGAAAATTCTTCTCCAGGTTCTATTAATAGTCCGTTTAGTCTTTCTGCTGCTAGATTTATATTATAAATTCTTGATGGAATAGAATGGTAAAATAGAGAAGAGCCTTGTCCAATTAGCTCTTTTATACCTAAATTATTTGCTTCCTCCGTTTTAACAGCAGGGGGAATTATTTTGATTGGTATAGTTACAACTGCCGAGATAGGTTTTTCCGCAGAGACAACAGCAAGAGTTTTGTCATGAATATTTTGAAATAAAAGATCTAGATTAACCGTTTGGCCGTCCTCGGAGGCTTTAAATGTTGTAACGCGACCATTTTCAAATTTAAACTGGGCATCAATAGGCTTTTTGTCAACTTTTGCTTTTATTTCCGAAATTGCATCTTCAACCTTTTGCTGCGAAAACTTGTAGGAAGGGGAAAGTTTTACTCCGCCAGTATATGCCTGCACTATTATGCTCATGTTGCTAAAAACATTTACAGAGCGTCCCAAGAGATATGCTTGCTCCGAAAGAAGAGTTGAGTCATAGCCAAAACCTATTTCTTTTGCAGAAACTGTTGCAATCCCGTAATCATTTTTCAGAACAAAGCTGCTCATTCCTATTTTTTCATTTCTTAGGTCAAAATACGCTTTAACATCAGCCTTTGTTTTCCCTCCGAAATCCTTACCTTGAATTTTAATTCCAGGATAAATCTGGTTATTGTAGAGTGTCTGGTAGAATAAAGAACCTACTCCAAAAAGAAGAATTAGTGTAATAATAGCGCCGGTTAAAAACCAGAAAATATTTTTCAGAACTTTCTGTGTATGCCTTTTATATTTAAATCTAAAGATGGTTTTTAGCCTCTGTAATGAAAGATCCATTTGAGTAGGAAATTTTCTTGTATTATACTATACTTTGACTATGCAAAACGAACAAAGTTCCAATCCACAAGCGAAGGCATCCGATTTTTTGAATCCTCCTGTGCAAGCTGTTCAAAATCAAACTGAAAATACTCCAGTTAGTCCTTCTTTACCCACCGCCACTGCTGGCGCAACGCCTCCACCAGAGAAACGTTTTTCAATAAAAACATCAGGGATTTTAAAAATTATTGTAGGATTAATTAGTGTCCTGGTAATAATTGCGCTTGTTTATCTTATCGCCACAAGATTTTTGGGAGGAGCAAGCAAAGAAATTACACTTAACCTTTGGGGAATTTGGGAAGATGGAAAAACCATGCAGGCTGTGATTGCTGATTTTGAAAGACAGAATCCAAACGTTAAAGTCACATACAGTAAGCAGGATTTAAAGCAATATAAAGACAGACTTTTGGCGAGAAGTCAAAACGACAATCGACCAGACACCTTTTTATTCCATAATACCTGGAAAGAGGTATTGTCAGAAATTTTGTTACCGGTTCCGGAAAGTGTCATGTCGAAGCAAGATTTCGAAAAAAATTATTACAACGTAATAAAAAAAGATTTGGCTCCTAAGGGTGCAATATATGGAATCCCCTCTAACATAGACACGCTCGTTATGTTTGTAAACAAGGATTTATTTAGCGCAACGGGTTCAGAAATACCTGCAAACTGGAATGATTTTATAGATACCGCAAGAGGCCTTACCGTAAAAGATGAAGAAGGAAAAATAATAACTTCGGGCGCCGCTCTTGGTACTTATGAGAATGTAACCCATGCTCCAGACATAGTATCGCTGCTTTTTCTCCAAAATGGAGTAAATATTAAAAATCTGGACGCTACCTCTGATAGAGCAATTGGTGCGCTTAATTTTTACACCGCATTTGCACTTGATGAAAATAATGTTTGGAATGCCTCAGAAGAGCCCTCAATCGTTAAGTTTTCAGCTGGAAAGCTCGCAATGTATTTTGGATATTCCTGGGATTATTACGATATTAAGGCCGCAAATCCGAATATAAATCTGCAAATTGTGCCTGTCCCGCAACTGGGTGATGAGCCAATAAATCTGGCCAGTTACTGGGCATGGGGAGCTAACCTTAAAAGCAAAAATCAAAAAGAAGCATTAGCGCTTTTGAAACTATTAACAAGTAAAGAAACACAGATGAAATTATATTCAGAAGAAGCCAAGGGGAGAGAATTTGGCGAGCCTTATCCACGAGTGGATTTAGCGGAAAGTTTAAAAGATACAGTCATTTATCCTGTTGTTCTTCAAGCTGCTTATGCCGATTCAAGTTTTCTAGTTGATGCAGCCGGCGACAATGGAATAAATAAAGAATTAAATAGTTATTTGGAAAATGCAGTAAATTCAATTAACACAGGAACTTCAGTTGAATCTGCTTTCGACACATTTAAACAAGGGGTTTTTCAGGTTCTAGAAAAGTATGGACAGCAGTAGAAACTCGGTTTTTAAAACACTGCTATATTTTGACATTTTTGAATATCCCTTAACCAAAGAGCAAATCTGGCAGTTTCTTAATAAAAAAATATCCAGGAAAGATTTTGAAAATTCGTTAAAAGACGTCTCCAATAAAAACTCGTTTTATTTTTTAAAAGGAAAAATTGCGAATATTTCAAAAAGAAAAAAACGAGAAGGTTTCAGTGCGCCAAAAATTGAAAGAGTGGAAGAAGTAGCAAAAAAACTATCCTTTATACCTACGCTGCACTTGATTGGAATAAGCGGAAGTTTATCGATGAAAAATTCAGATGAAGATGATGATATAGATATTTTTATAATCAGTAAAACTGGCTTTGTGTGGTTCACGCGATTATTATTGGCAATTTTACTTAAGCTATTAGGAGTTTATAGAAGTCAACAAGAAAAAAATGTAAAAAATAAATTTTGTTTGAATTTTGTCATAGGTGAAGATAAAATGACTTTTAATAAAAAAAAGCGTAATTTATATTTAGCTCACGAAATAGTACAACTTTTACCAGTTTTCCAAAGAGACAATACTTATAAAAAATTCATTAAAAATAATAATTGGATTTACAAATTTTTACCTAATTCTAAAGAAAAAATCATTAAAAATAATAATTTTATAAATAGAAAGTCTACAGCCTCAGAAAAAACTTTAGTTATGTTATTAAATTTACTATATATAGAAAATTTAAGCAGATTTTTCCAATATATCTATATGAAACCAAAAATAACAAGTGAAAAAATTGAGAACGATGTGTTAGCCTTTCACCCGAAAAGTTATGAAAACCTTGTACTCAAAAAATTTAATTCTAGGTCGAAATACGATACTAGAGGACATTGACAAAGTATGTTTTTTGATATATTATGACATGAAAATTAAGGCTTAATTATTATTTATTCCCTCGAGAAACTTGAGGGATTTTATTTTAAAAATTATGGATAAAAAAATATTTTTAACAAAGGAGGGGTTTGCGGAGCTCAAAAAAGAATTCACACAGCTCAATGATATAAGAAGACCGGAAGTTTTGGAAAGAGTTTCTCAAGCAAGAAGTATGGGGGACCTTTCCGAGAACGCAGAATATGCTGCAGCAAGAGAAGAGCTTTCTTTTATTGACGGAAGGATAGATGAACTCGAAGAATTGATTGCCCAAGCTGTACTAATTCAGGAGGATCACGCAAAAGGAAATCATGTTGTAAAATTGGGTTCTAAAGTTTCCGTTAACATTAAAGGGAAAAAAGAGGAATTTATGGTTGTTGGGGAATGGGAAGCCGACCCAAATGAAAAAAAAATATCACACGAGTCCCCTTTGGGCAAAGCAATAATTGGCAAAAAAGTTGGAGAGAAAGTCGAAGTAGAAGCTCCTGCAGGTACCGTTGTTTACACAATTACCTCTGTAAGCTAGAATAAGAGAGTGCCACAAGTTGATGATTTTTACAAAAAATTGGAAAAAGCTTCTGCGTCTTATAAAAGTGCGCGTATCATCGAATCCGGCGAAGGTGCTTATCTAACTATTGATGGAAATGAGGTGCTCAACCTTTGCTCAAGCCATTATTTGGGTCTTGCCGTAAATCCAAGACTCGTAAAAGCAGCAGCTGATGCTTCACAAAAATATGGAATTGGTACTGGATATCGAACTCTTGCAGGAAATCATAAGCTTCATTTAGAGCTTGAAGACTCCCTTGCAACATTCAAAAATGCAGAAGCCTCAATCGTTTTAACAGGAGGATATATGGCAAACTGCGCTGCCATACAAACAATTGTTGGGAAAGAAGACATCGTAATATCCGATGAGCTAAATCATGCTTCGATAATTGATGCGATTAGACTTTCCCAAGTAAAAAATAAATTAATCTACGAACATAAGAATCTCAGCTCTTTGGAAGAAAAATTAAAAGAAGCGGACAATTTAAGAAAAACACCCAATTCGGACGGAGAAAAACCTCTAATTTTAGTTGTAACAGACGGAGTGTTTTCTATGGATGGGGATTTAGCACCCCTTCCTCAAATTGTGCAACTCGCCAAGAAATATGATGTTTTAACAATGGTAGATGATGCTCATGGGGAAGGAGTTTTAGGAGAGGGTGGGAGGGGAGTAGTAGACCATTTTAAACTTCATGGACAAATAGATATAGAAGTTGGGACATTGTCAAAAGCTTTTTCGGTGATAGGAGGTTTTATAACCGGTAAAAAGCTACTAATTGATTATTACAAGCAAAAAGCAAGGCAATATCTTTTTTCAAACGCCCTTACAATTTCCGATACGGCGGCACTCATTGAGGCTGTAAGAATTCTTAGCGAATCAGACGAGCTGGTTAAAAAGCTTTGGGAGAATGCAAAATATCTAAAAGTTGAATTCAAAAACGCAGGATTTGATACCGGACATTCTGAAACTCCTATAACCCCTGTTATGATTGGAGACGAAGACAAAGCAAGAGAATTTTCAAGAATGCTATTTGAAGAAGGCGTTTTTGCAACACCCATTGTTTTCCCAATGGTTGCTAAAGGAAAAGCGCGAGTCCGCGTCATCCCCTCCGCATCTCATTCAAGGCAAGACCTTAACAAAGGCATCTCTGCCTTTGTAAAAATCGGCAAACAGCTTAAATTAATATGAAAAAAATACTGGTAACTGGCGCTTTTGGACAAATAGGATCAGAACTTGTTCCGGCTCTGCAAAAAAAATTTGGAGATGATCAAGTTGTTGCGATGGGGCATGAGCGCATAGGCCAAAACTTCAAAGGCATTATAGAAAAGGCAGATATAAGAGATAAAGAGTCAATTTTGTCCATAGTAAAAAAATATGATGTCGGTGAAATTTATCATCTTGTTTCGCTTCTTTCGGTAGGAGGAGAAAAGGATCCGAAAGTTACTTGGGAAATAAATGTCGGAGGTCTAAAAAATATTCTAGAGCTTGGAGTAGAGTTTGGACTTAAAATTTTTTGGCCTAGCTCAATTGCCGCATTCGGACCTACAACTCCGAGAAATAACACTCCACAGGAAACTATTTTGGAGCCAACTACAATGTATGGAGTAACAAAAGTTACGGGAGAAAATCTCTGCCGCTATTTTAATATTAAATACGGACTTGATGTTAGATCTGTTCGCTATCCCGGAATAATTTCCTGGAAAACACCGCCGAGTGCCGGAACAACGGAATATACAGTAGCTATGCTATATGACGGTGTACAAGGAAAAGGAAATACTTGTTGGCTTGGACCTGATACGATGCTGCCCATGATGTATGTTAATGACGCCATAAAAGCAACGGTAGACTTAATGGATACTCCGGTTTTAAAAATTAAACTTAGAGGAAGCTACAACCTTGCTGCTGTAAGTTTTACTGCAAAACAGTGGGAAGAAGCAATTGGGAAACATATACCCGATTTAAAAGTTTCCTATAAACCCGATGAACGGCAAAAAATAGCAGATTCCTGGCCAAAAACAATTGATGATTCTAAAGCTAGAGCCGATTGGGGATGGGAACATGAGTATGATTTAGAAAAAATGACTAAAGAAATGGTAGATAATCTTCAAAGAAAATTAACCTCAAAAGCTGTATAATATCTTCATGTTTTGGGCAGATAAATTATTAGAAAAAATTGAGGGAAAACAAGTTATAAATGACTCTTTTACTCCTTCGGGCATTGTTCATATGGGATCGTTAAAAGGCCCTGTAATTCACGATACTCTGGCAAAAGTTTTAAGAGAGAAAAAAGTTGATACAGAATTCCGTTATGGATTCGATGATATGGATCCGATTGATGGATTACCAGCGAATTTAATGGAGTCACACGGAAAATACATGGGACAGCCTCTTTTTATGGCGGAAGGGCTTGAAAAAGGAGAAACATTTGGAGGACACTTTTCAAAAATGATGGAAGGCTTACTCAATCAATTAGATATAAAACCTGATTTTCTTTATAGAACAAGTGTTTTGTACAAAGAGGGAGTATTCAATAAAGCGATAAAAATAGTTCTAGACGATGTAGATAAAGTTAGAAAAGTTTATGAAGATATGTACAAGAAAAAACTTTCAGATACCTGGTATCCTTTTCAAGTAATTTGCCCAAACTGCAAAAAATTAGGGACTACAAAAGTAATTAATTGGGACGGAGAAAAGGTTGAATATGAATGTCTTCCCAATTTAGTTATCTGGGCTAAAGGCTGCGGGCAAAAAGGAAAGATTTCTCCATATGATGGAAAAGGAAAAATGGTATGGAAAGTAGAATGGGCAGCAAAATGGTTTACTTTTGGCGTAACAATTGAGGGAGCTGGAAAAGACCATGCATCAGCAGGCGGATCTTACGATATAGCAATGGAGCTTGTTGAAAAAGTGTTCAAAACAAAAAAACCTCTAAAACTTGCTTATGAATTTTTTCTCTCCGGAGGCAAAAAAATGTCATCTTCGAAAGGCTTGGGTATAACAGGGGATGAGCTTTTAAAGGTGGTAGGTTCGGAAAGGGCAAGATTTTTGATGATAAAAACAGAGCCGAATGTTGCGGTTGAGTTTAGTCCAAAAGGCACAGATGGAATCCCTGCGCTATTCGATCAATACCAGTCCTTTGCCAATTCAAAAGACAAAGATCATCAAAGAGTAATTCAGTTTTCTAAAACTGCTCAAAAAGAAAATTTGCCGGATATTCGCTTTTCAACGATTGCGCAACTTGCTCAAATGCCAAATGCACAAGATAAAATTAAAAAGTATGAAGAATGGGCAGAATATGCAAAGGTTTGGGTAGAAAAATACGCGCCGGAGTCTGAAAAATTCACAATTCAAAAAGAATTGCCAAAAGAAGTTAAAAATTTATCAAAAGAACAAAAAAAATTGTTGTCAAAAATTTCAAGTGAGATATTCAAAGATTTACATGCGGAAGAATTTCAAACTAAAATTTACGAATTAGGAAAAGAATTGGGTTTAAATGGAAAGCAAACATTTTCAGCCATTTATAATTCACTTCTTGGAAAAGATCACGGTCCAAAAGCAGCATGGTTAATTCTTTCTTTGGATAAAGATTTCGTTAAAAAAAGATTTGAAGAAGTTTCAAATGATTAAAAAATTAATTTTTGCTACATCTCATAAAGGAAAAGTTGGAGAAGCGCAAGGCATATTGGATATTCCGTTGGAAATTGCCGATATAGAAGTTGATGAAGTACAGAGTATGGATCTTGAATATGTAGCAAGAAAAAAGGTTGAAGAGGTTTTTAAAATTGTTCAACAACCTGTGATCATTGATGATGTTGGGCTCAAAATAAGAGCATGGAATGATTTCCCCGGTCCATTAGTGAAATTTCTACAGAGAATTGTAGGCAATAAGAAAGTAGTTGAGCTTTTAAAAGATGAACAAAATAGAGAAGTTATAGTTCAGAGTGCCATTGGATTCCATGATGGAACAAAATCACATGTATTCATCGGAGAAGTTAAGGGAATAATAGCAACAGAGGAAAGAGGGACAGAAGGTTACGGATTCGACCCAATAATAATTCCAGATGGACAAGATAAAACATATGCCGAAATGGGACTAGAGGGGAAAAATAAACTTTCTCACAGAAGAAAGGCCTTTGATAAATTAAAGGAACATTTAGATAGTCAAGGAAAATAAAAAGGAATATAATTAAATTATGATTGACATTAAATTATTACGGGAAAATCCGCAGAAATTCCAGCAATCCGCCAAGGATAAAGGTATAAAGATTGATGTCGAACATGTTTTAGAGCTTGATAATAAATTCAGGGGGCTTGATTCAATGGCTCAAAAATTACGAGAAGAAAGAAACAGAGCATCTAGCGAAAAAAATATTGAAAAAGGGAAAGAAATAAAATTAAAGCTTGAAAAGCAGGAAAATGCACTTAGAGCAGTGGAGCAAGAATTAAAAGAATGGTTATACAAAATTCCAAACCCTGCAAAAAAAGATGTAAAAGTCGGCAAAGATGAAAGAGAAAACCAGGTTGTTAAAACATTTGGAAAAATTACAAAGTTTGATTTTAAACCAAAAGACCATTTGGATCTTGGAACAGCTTTGGGGATAATAGATATAGAATCTGCCGCAAAAGTTTCAGGAACAAGATTTGCTTATTTAAAAAATGATGGTGTTTTACTAGAACTTGCGCTTATACAGTTCGCATTCGATATCCTTATTAAAGAAGGATTCGAGCCGATAATTCCACCGGTTCTTATAAAAAAAGAGATAACAGAAGGCCTAGGGTATTGGCAAGCTGGGGGGCATGAAGACTATTTTTGGATTAACAGCGGAGAGGGCGAAGGATATTATCTAATAGGAACAGCAGAGCACTCAATAATTCCAATGTATAAAGATAAAATTCTAAATGGCAAAGAATTGCCCAAAAGAATAGTGGCTTTTTCGTCAGCATTCAGGAGAGAGGCGGGAAGTTATGGAAAGGATACTAGAGGAATATTGCGGGTTCACCAATTTGACAAAATTGAGATGGTCTCATTAGTAAAAGAGGGTGAAGATGATAAGGAACAAGATTATCTTATTTCTTTGGAAGAAAAATTTTTCCGGCTTCTTGAGATTCCTTATCAAATCCTAAAAATGTGCACTGCAGATACGGGCTTTGTACAAGCTAGAAAGTACGATTTAGAAGCATGGATTCCTAGTGAAAACAAATTCAGGGAAATGACATCTGCTTCAACTGTTACGGATTTTCAATCAAGAAGATTAAATATTAAATACCAACAAGGCAATGAAAAAAAATACGCTTATGTATTAAATGCAACAGGGCTTGCAATTGGAAGAACGATTATTGCAATTTTAGAAAATTACCAACAAATTGATGGAAGCGTAAAAGTTCCAAAAGTTCTACAAAAATATTTAGGTAAAAGTGTAATAAAACAGTAATAATTCTTCTTTCTATTTTTTGCTTGTAAATTCAATCTAAATTATTGAATTCGAGGCTGACGAGATCTCTTGACAAAGTTAAATAAAATATCCATTATAAACTCAATTATACTTTTACGAACGTAAAGGGGGGTGAGCTGAAAATGGCAAAGAAGAAAAAGAAGTCCAAGAAAAGAAAGTAATTGATAAGCTATTTGGAGCATTATCACTTACCAATTGATCAATTGTAATCCCTCACATTTAATGTGAGGGATTTTCTACATACTTTATTTTGGCAGTCAGCCTCGAATTGTGATAAAATTAATTAATGATTGGGTTTTTAAACAAATTCTTCGATACTAATGAAAAAGAAATAAACAAATTGACTCCTATTGTTGAAAAAATAAATTTATACACGGAGGATTTTAAAAAATTAAAATTATCCGACTTTTCTAAAAAAACAGAAGACTTTAAAAATAAAATTTCCAGAGGAGAGCCACTAGAAACTATTATCCCACAGGCT
The DNA here is from genome assembly GCA_001782035.1 of Candidatus Levybacteria bacterium RIFCSPHIGHO2_01_FULL_37_17. Lineage (GTDB taxonomy): Bacteria > Patescibacteriota > Microgenomatia > Levybacterales > UBA12049 > 01-FULL-36-15b. The sequence continues at coordinate 255,843 of MFNL01000001.1, forward strand.
TTCGCTCTGGTTCGGGAAGCATCCAGAAGAACAACAGGACTCGTACATTTTGACGTACAGCTAATGGCGGGCATTGCACTTTCTATGGGAAAAATTTCAGAGCAAAAAACAGGAGAAGGAAAAACGCTTTCTGCAACACCCGCTTTATATTTGCATGCCTTAACAGGAAAAAATGTTCATCTTGTAACAGTTAATGATTATTTAGCAAGAAGAGATGCGGGATGGATGGGTCCTATATTTAGCCTTCTGGGAATTAGCGTCTCTTCAATTATTAATGAAGAGTCTTTTATTTTCGACCCAACATTTGAGGCGAAAGATGTTGGGGACAGTCGTCTTTTACATCTAAAGCCAATAACAAGAAAAGAGGCTTATGAAGCGGATATTGTTTACGGAATAAATTCCGAGTTCGGGTTCGATTATTTAAGAGACAATATGTCACAGGATAAAAGCCAGCTCGTGCAAAGAGGGTTTTACTTCGCAATAGTAGATGAGGTCGACTCAGTTTTAATAGATGAAGCAAGAACCCCCCATATTATATCAGCACCTGACGAAGCTCCGACCCAAAAATATTACGAATATGCAAAACTTGTTGAGAAATTATCGTCCGAGACAGACTATAAAATAGATGAGAAGTTGCGTACTGCTCATCTTACAGAACACGGTATTGGAAAAATAGAAAAACTTTACGGGATTGAAAACATTTATGAGAAGGATTTTGATACCGTTTATCATTTGGAGGCCGCATTAAAAGCAAGAACCTTATTCCATAAGGAAAAGGACTATATTGTAAAAGATGGTGAAGTAATTCTAGTTGATGAATTTACAGGCCGACTCATGGTCGGAAGAAGGCTTTCTGAAGGCCTTCACCAGGCAATTGAAGCAAAAGAAAACGTTCCGATACAAAGAGAATCCAAAACTCTAGCTACAGTTTCTTTGCAGAATTATTTCAGGCAATACGATCTCCTTGCAGGAATGACAGGAACAGCAGTAACAGAAGCGGAAGAATTCAACAAAATTTATAAATTAGATGTTGTCGTAGTTCCAACGCATAGACAAATGATAAGAAAAGACTTATCTGATGCAATTTATAAAACCGCAAGAGCAAAATATAGCGCAGTAGCTTCCGAAATTGAAAAAGCTCATAAAACTGGACAGCCTGTTTTAGTTGGAACCACCTCGATTGATAAAAATGAAATAATCGCCGAGCTTTTAAGACGAAGGGGAATAAAACATGAAGTGTTAAATGCGAAAAACCACGAGAGGGAAGCAGAAATTATCGCAAAAGCAGGAGAAAAAGGCGCGGTAACCGTTGCAACTAACATGGCTGGAAGAGGAGTCGATATTATTTTAGGCGGTGACACTCCTAAAAATACAGATGGAACCGAAAACAAAAGTTCAAAAGAATGGGAAACGTGGCAAAAACGACACGACGAAGTTGTTGAACTCGGAGGGTTATATGTTATAGGAACCGAAAGACATGAGTCAAGAAGAATTGATAACCAGCTGCGAGGAAGGTCTGGCAGGCAAGGGGATCCGGGAATGTCGCAATTTTTTGTTGGACTTGATGATGAAATCATGAGGCTTTTTGGCGGAGAAACAATATCTTCTCTTATGACTCGCTTTAATATGCCCGAAGACGTTCCACTGCAGCATCCTTTAGTTTCGCGCGCAATTGAGCAAGCACAAGTAAAAGTCGAAGGATATAACTTTGATATTAGAAAGCACTTAGTGGAATATGATGATGTTTTAAATAAACAGAGGGAAATAATTTACTCAAGAAGACTTTCTGCATTAGGTATGGATGAAAAATCAAAAGAATTAAAAGATGAAATTAAAAATAAAATTCATGAGAATATCGCACAAACTATTATTATGTACTCCGAAAATTTTCAGGATAGTAAATCGCCATCGTTGCAAATCGCAGAAAAATTTGCAACGGTTATTCCATTCGATGAGCAATCCATTGGACAGCTCGCCAAACAATTAGAACAGTTAGGCTCAGTAGATCAAAAAACAGAATTTCTTACAAAAATAGCCGACGATTTGTACGAAAACAAAGAAAAAGAATTAGGAGAAAGTTTAATGAGGCAAGTTGAAAAATTCGTTGTACTTTCGGTAATTGATAATTTATGGGTAGACCATTTGGACGCAATTGATAATTTAAGGCAAGGGATAGGACTTAGAGGATACGGCCAAAAAGACCCGTTAGTTGAGTATAAAAACGAAGCATTTTCTATGTTTGATACCCTTATAAACACAGTGGAGGATGAAATTGTACATAGAGTTTATAAAATCCATGTACACCAAGAGGCACCTTTAGAGAGCCCTCTTAACAGACCTGGAGTTGTTGAAAATGCAGCGGGTTCTAATATAGTTCCTGAAGTATCACCGCAAGAACAAGCTAAAGCCAAAAAGAGACTTGGAAGAAACGATCCCTGCTGGTGTGGAAGCGGAAAAAAATACAAAAAATGTCACTGGCCTAATTAAAAATTCAGATATTTTCGCTATGAGTAATAGAAACATATTTATAGTATCAACAGCTTTGATAGCAATAATAGTTGGCGTGTTGCTTGTTATAAATCAAGTATCTAGGCCAGTTCAAAATCAAGAAAAAACGGTTGCAAAGGGCAACATTATAAATAAAGAGACTTCTGACAATTCTAGGTATATCGCATATTCAAAAGATATTTTAAAAAATTCTCAAAATACCAGAAGAGTTTTGTACTTTTATGCAAACTGGTGTCCAACATGTCTTCCTGCAAATGATGATTTAAGTTCAAAAGCGGACCAAATCCCAAGCGACGTAACGGTAATAAGAGTAAATTATAATGATTCTGATACAGATGAAGACGAAAAAGAACTTGCAAGGAAGTATGGAATAACATACCAACACACATTTGTACAAATAGATTCCGAAGGAAAAGAGATAGCCAAATGGAACGGTGGTCAACTAAAAGAGCTTCTGGAAAATATTAAATAATTAATGATTTTACTTATTGCTTTTGCCTTTTTAGCAGGAATCGTAACGATACTTTCTCCCTGCATTCTACCAATTTTACCTGTCGTTTTATCATCCTCAATCGATACTACAGGTATAAGACGACCAATCGGAATAGTTATGGGCTTCATTTTAAGCTTCACTTTTTTTACTTTATTTCTTTCTACGATTGTTAAAATAAGCGGAATTCCGGCAGATATTTTAAGGCTTTTTTCGGTCATTGTAATAGCTTCGTTTGGCCTTTCTTTATTAACCCCCCAATTTCAAATTTTAACGGAGAGATTATTTTCAAAACTGTCGGCCCTAGTTCCGAACGGGCAGAAAAAGACAGGCTTTCATGGAGGTTTGTTAATTGGATTGTCATTGGGATTGCTATGGACTCCATGTGTAGGGCCAATTCTTGCTTCTGTTATATCGCTTGCAATTACAGGCGAAGTTACATTTAATGCGGTTTTAATTACCTTGGCATTTTCTTTAGGAACTGCAATTCCGATGTTTTTAATAATGGTAGGCGGACAGAGCGCATTAAAAAAAGTACCTTGGCTTGTGTCTAATACTATAAAAATTCAAAAAGCGTTTGGAGTAATAATGATAATTACAGCCATTGCAATATTATTTAATTTCGATAGAAAATTTCAATCTCTTGTTTTGGAGAAATTTCCAAATTACGGTGTCGGATTAACCAAGCTTGAGGATAATGAAGCGGTTAGAGAACAGTTAAAAAAAATTAACTCAACTGAAGTAAAAAAAGAAGATATGGGAAAACCAATGTCGGATTTTGTACAAAAAGGTCCTCCCGCGCCAGAAATAATTGAAGGAGGAAAGTGGTTTAATAGCAAGTCATTAACACTAGCAGAATTAAGAGGAAAAGTGGTTTTGATTGATTTTTGGACATATTCTTGTATTAATTGCCAAAGAACCCTACCCTATCTTCGCCAATGGTATGAAAAATATAATGATAAAGGGTTAGTAATTATTGGAGTTCATTCACCGGAGTTTGAGTTTGAAAAAAGTGAAAAAAATGTAGCGCAAGCAATTGCCGATTTTAAACTAAAATATCCAATTGTTCAGGACAACAACTTTGCCACTTGGCGCGCATATAGTAATCAGTACTGGCCGGCAAAATATTTTATAGATAAAGACGGATTTATTCGTTACGTACATTTTGGCGAAGGAGCTTACAATGAGAGTGAAAAAGCAATCCAGGATTTATTAAAAGAATCGGGTATAAAAAATATTTCTTCTTTGCAGGAAAACGAGGAATATCAATTATATTCCAAAACTCCGGAAACTTATTTAGGTTATGGTAGAATTTCAAATCTTGCATCTAATGAGCAAATCGAACAAGATGGTTTGAGCAAATATTCTGCTCCGCGAAATCTTCCCGATAATAGCGTTGCATATAAAGGAGAATGGATTGTGACGAGCGAATATGCAAATCCGCAAAATGGCGCAACGCTTTTTCTTAATTTCGAGGCGAAGGAAGTATATTTGGTAATTAGGCCAAAAACTGATAAGGCGTCTGTTGAGGTTTATCTTGATGATAAACTTCAAAATTTAATTACAATAGATACGGACAAGCTTTACAGGATAATTAACCTTGAAACCCCTGGTAGACATAATCTTCGTTTAGAGTTTTTAGATAAAAACGCAGAAGTCTACGCATTCACCTTTGGATAATTTGTTATTATTTAATTATGCCTAAGAAAAATAGCAGGCAATACGAACATCTTAGAAATGTTTGGGCCAAAAAACATAAAGATCTACAGACAGAATTATTTTCAAAACACAAAGACGCATTTGATTGGTTAGAAGCAAACTCAAAGCAAGTTGTTGTTGGGTCTGCAGCAGGCCTTTACCTTTTAACGTCTCCAATCGTTGCTCAGATACCACAAAGTTTTACTGCTTCTGCCCAGACTCAACCCATAGATAAAAAAGTATTTTTAGTTTATGATTTAAAAAATGTATTACCAAATGAAATACGACAGTTAAACATAGATGAAGAAGAGAAAGTTATTGAAGTTTTGGACAGAACGTTTGGAATTAGCGTGAAAGGTGAGCTTTCTGGAATTAGGTTAAACACCCAATACGGTTTAATTGGCCAGGAACAACATTTAGCAAGATTCCCAGGAGATAATATTTATTCGCATTTTGACACACCGGATGATTCTCAGGAGTATTTCAAATATGGTATGGCGCCTGGACTTGGTGCATGGAGATACTTTGCTGACAGTAAAGAAAGTATGAATGAAGAAGAAAACTCAAGGGAAAAATATTACATTGCGGTTCAAACCTTTCTTGCTCAAGGATTTAATGAAAATAGAGCAAGATACGTTGAGTTTTTCAAATACAGAAAAATGTTAGTGGTAAATCCGCAAAATGGAAAAGCAGTCGTTGCCGTAATCGGAGATGCTGGCCCTGCGGAATGGACGGGAAAGCATTTAGGTGGATCGCCTGAAGTCATGAGCTATCTTGAAAGATACGACGGAAGAGCCCGCGGTCCCGTTTTATATTTTTTTATAGATGATCCTGAGAATAAAATTCCGTTGGGTCCAATAAATCCGTGAAGCATAAGCATTTTTACTCATATTTGATAGAGTCAACAGATATAACCCTTGAGCTGGGAGAACTACGCATTAAAAAAGAAGAAAGGTTGCATCTGCTTTCATTAGTTGATGCGAATCTTCATAGTAGTGTTGTTGCGACAGTTTTAGAACAGCTTGATAGAGAAGATAAAAAGATTTTTCTTAAGAATCTAAGCGAGGGTACTCATGACAAGATATGGCGACATTTAAATCTAAAAATCAAAAACGCAGAAGAAAGAATTCAAGCCTCAGTTAGAAAGGTTACAAAAGAACTGGTAGATGATATTCGTAAAGCCCATAAATTAAATAAAAACTCCAAATCTTGATAAATCTACTTTTTCTTCGTTAAATTTTATTCCCTCATTCTCAAGCATGTCCTTTTGAACATGAGGGCCACCAAAAGCGTAGCCTTCTGCTATTTTACCATTTGCCTTTATTACCCTATGACAGGGAATTTTGTCCGGAGTTTTGTTTGAATTGAGTGCAAATCCTACAATTCTTGGATCAACCCCTACAATTTTGGAAAGAGCCCCATATGTTGTTACTTTACCTTTCGGAACTTTCGCAACCAAATCAAGAATTTTATCAAATGTGTTCATTATTTTATTAATATATACCAAAATATAATTGCTGCCAATACTCTATAAATTCCAAAAGCGAGAAAGCTATGATTTTGCAAATAATTTAGAAACCATTTAACAACTACTAATGCTGTAATAAAACTTCCAAAGAAACCAAGAATCAGAAGAAGCCACTGGTTTGAAGAAAACACAAAATTACTTTTAGCTAAATCGAGCCCGGTTGCTGCAAGCATGGTAGGGATGGCGAGCAAAAAAGAAAATTCAGCCGCCGCTTTTCTTTTCGTACCCAAGAACAAAGCTGGAATTATAGTAGCTGCAGACCTAGAAACACCAGGGATTACTGCAAATGATTGAAATGCGCCTATTAAAAACGCATTGGTATAGGAAATTTTTTCTATAGACTGAGCATAGTGCTGTTTTTCCTTATGAAGTAGTTCAAGGATAATAAGGATGATTCCTCCTGTTAGCATTGCAATTATGGTTATATAGAAATTCCCTAAAAGAAAGTTCTTTATGAAGTTAAAAAGCAAAAATCCAACTATAGCAGTTGGTATAAAAGCGGTTATAATTTTTTTCCAAACTTGGCTATTTTGTAAAAACTGCCTAAAATATAAAAACACAATAGACATTATTGCTCCAAGTTGAATTACTATTTCAAAATCCTTGACAAAGTTTGATTGTTCAATATTTAAAATTTTTGCGGCAATAATGAGGTGTCCGGTTGAGGATATAGGTAAAAATTCGGTAATGCCCTCAACTGCAGAAAAAATAATTACATTTAAAACATCCATTAATTGATTATAACAATTTTGTTTGCAAAGGGCTTTCTTTTAACCTACAATTATTTCATGAAGCCGGTAAAAGATGAAGCTAATTGGGACAAAAAGAAAATATTTATTTTTTTCTCCGTTTTAATATTAATTTTATTGTTTCTGTCATATCGATTAGTGCAGTTTAACACTTCTGAGCCGGCAGAATTGCCCAATTCCCAAATTAAGGGCATTAGCGCTGATGATTTGTCGAAAAATGTAAAAGAAACAATTTCTAATTTGCAAAAGCAAGCAGAGAATCTTGATATCGAAGAGGTTGCAACTTCTTCCCCGCAGGTGCAAAAAATAATCAATGATTTAAAATCCTTAAAAGATGTACCCAAAAACGAACTTAAAAATACATGTGAGCGAATTTGTAATGGCTTGTAATGAAGAAAATTAAGAGATTCCTAAAGCTTCTTGGACCGGGATTTATTACAGGGGCCTCAGACGATGATCCATCCGGAATCGGTACTTATGCACAAACCGGCGCAGTATTCGGATACAGCCAGGCTTGGACAGCACTTTTTTCTTTTCCCTTTATGACGGTAATTCAGGAAATATGCGGTAGGGTAGGAATGGTAACCGGAAAAGGAATTGCGAGTGTGATAAGAATACATTATTCAAGAAGAATCCTTTTCGGAATTGTTGCGCTTCTTTTTTTTGCCAATACAGTGAATGTCGGAGCAGACTTAGGTGCTATGGCGGCTTCAGGCCAACTTTTGTTCGGAATCCCATTCTATCTTTGGCTTTTTTTAATTGCTGCGATCACCTTACTGCTTGAAATATTTGTTCCCTATCCTCTCTATGCTAGATTTCTTAAATATGTAACTCTTTCCCTTTTTGCTTATATAATTGTTGCGTTTGTCGTAAAACAACCATGGAGAGAAATTGCTATAAGCACTATTATTCCATCATTCACGTTTTCAAAGGAATATTTAATGAACATTGTGGCGATATTAGGTACAACAATTTCTGCTTATTTATTTTTCTGGCAAGCAGACCAAGAAGCAGAAGAGGATTTTGTTCAAGGAAGGCTCAGAACTTACGGGAAAGGAATACCGAAAATCACAACGAAAGATATACGCTCTATGAGATGGGATACAACAATAGGCATGTTTTTTTCTAACATTGTTATGTTTTTTATCATTATTACAACAGCTTCAACTCTTTTTGCAAAGGGGATAACTAATATTGAAACTGCAACCCAGGCAGCTGAGGCACTAAGACCATTGGCAGGAGATTTCACATACATCCTTTTTGCCGCGGGAATTATGGGAACTGGTTTTCTTGCAATACCAATTCTTGCAGGTTCTGCTTCATATGCACTTTCGGAAAGCGTGGGATGGAAAGCCGGCTTAAATTATAAATTTAAACAAGCGCACGCTTTCTATTTAGTAATTGCTCTCTCAACAGTTTTAGGAATTCTAATTAATTTTATTGGCATAAAACCTTTTCAAATGCTTTATTACACCGCAATTCTAAATGGCTTCATCTCTCCTCCTATAATGATAATGCTTATGCTTGCTTCGAGTAACAGAAAAATTATGGGAGAGCATATAAATAATCGTTATGTAAACATTGTAGGCTGGTTTATTACAATAGTCATGTCTTTTGCATCTATTGCGCTTCTTTTATCCATCTTAGGTTTGTACTAAAAAGCGACCTCTGTTAAAATCAGCCTATGGAAGACTTATTAGAGCGAGCAAAAAAAATTTTAGACAAAGCGGGTTTGGACGAAAAAAGGCTTATGTTATTTCAGTTGGAGGCTTTATCATCGGAGCCTGATTTTTGGAAAAATCCAAAGGATGCAACAGAAAAAATGAAACAGCTGGCAAGACTTGCGGAAGAAGTTTCAGAGCTGCAGGCGCTTTCTGATAAAATAAAAAATAAAAATCAAGAGGGATTAGGAGAGCTAGTTTCAAAATTAGAGAAAATATTATATTTTTCCAACCCCCACGATAAAGGCGGCGCGATACTTTCTCTTCATGCTGGGCAAGGCGGGGTAGAGGCAATGGATTGGACAGAAATGCTTCTTAGAATGTACAGTAGATTTTTTGAAAAACATGGATGGAAATTTGAGACAATCGACCAAACCCAGGGCGAGGAAGCAGGGATTAAAAGTATAACGATTGTAATAGACGGAGAGTACGCTTATGGTTTATTAAAACATGAAGCAGGAGTTCATAGATTGGTCCGGCAATCTCCTTTTAATGCGGACAAATTACGGCAAACCTCCTTTGCGCTTATTGAAGTTTTACCCAATCTTGAAAATAATGAAAACGTAGATGTTAAAGAAGAAGATTTAGAATGGGATTTTTTTAGAAGCGGCGGACACGGTGGGCAAAACGTTAATAAAGTATCGACCGCAGTAAGACTTAATCATAAACCAACAGGAATAGTTGTTACTGCTCACGCCGAAAGATATCAGGGGAAAAACAGGGAGTTTGCTTTGAATATTCTTAAAGGAAAACTTTGGCAGCTTTATGAAGAAGAAAAAAAGAAAGAACAAGCAGCAGCCAAAGGAACATATAAAACTCCGGGATGGGGAAACCAAATACGATCCTACGTTTTACATCCTTATAAATTGGTAAAAGATCTTCGCACTGGATATGAGACCTCAGAAACAGAGGCAGTGTTAAATGGTGAGATTGGAGGCTTTATAGACGAAGAGCTCCGTAAGTTATAAAAGGTTGATAAAATTTAGAATTTGTGCTTAACTAGATATGGGAGAATACTCTTTATGGATGAAAATAATACATCTCAACCTACTGGAACAATCATTGAAAATAAGCCTTTAATTCACAAGTTTAGAGAGGTAGGAATGTTCACTCCGAAAATTATTACCGTTTTAGTTTTAGTTGTAAGCCTAGGTGTTTTAAGCGGCTATTTACTTTCGACAAGGAATTTAAATTTTTCTTCCAATAATAGCGCGTCTTCTTCCTCGCAAAATGTTACGGCAAAAGGTACAGTGGTTGGATCTAATGATACTATCACATTTAAAGACACTGCTGAGGGAGTGCTTAAAGAAGGAGGAATAGACGGTGAGGGCGCTTTTCATCTGGAGAGAGCTGGTGGAGAAAGTCAAAATGTTTACTTAACATCCTCAATTGTTGATTTATCTAAATTTGTAGACAAAAAAATAAAAGTTTGGGGACAAACTCAGGCTGCGCAACATGCGGGGTGGTTGATGGATGTTGGAAAAGTTGAAGTTCTCTAATGATAAAGCTCGATGGAGTATCTAAAAAATTTGCTACAGGTACATTTGGACTTTCCGAAATAAATCTTGCAATTGATAAAGGAGAGTTTGTATTTTTAGTAGGAGCAACCGGATCTGGAAAAACAACGCTTTTTAGAATTCTAATTAGGGACTTAGTTCCATCAGAAGGAAAGGTTAGAGTAGGCGATTTAGACGTTTCAACTCTTCCAAAATCTAAGCTTACAACACTTAGGAAAATGATAGGCGTGGTGTTCCAAGACCTTAAATTATTAAACGATAGAACAATATTTGAAAACGTTGTACTTCCACTGGATGTTTCAGGAGAAACGGGACTTGGCGCAGCAGAAAAAGTTGAAAAGATTTTGAGAAAAGTTGGCATTTTTGAGCACAAAGATAAATTTCCAGTTCAATTGTCTGGAGGAGAACTTCAAAGGACCGCAATCGCAAGAGCCTTAGTTTTATCGCCTCAGATTATTCTTGCAGATGAACCAACTGGAAATTTAGATGCCGCGACCTCATGGGAAATAGTAAAAATTCTTTCCGACATCAATAAGGAAGGGACAACAGTTATTATGGCAACCCATAATACTGATATTGTCAAAAGCATGGATATGCGCACAATTCATATTGATAGAGGCAAAATTGTAAAAGATGAAAATATAAAACATGTAGTCATAAAAGAAAAAGAGAAAGATGAGAAAGGTGAAAATAAAGACGACAAGGAAGTTAAAGAAAAAGGGGAAGGAAAGAAAGAATGAAATTTTTTAGTACTGCTTGGAGAAATATAAGAAGGTCGCCCTATCAGGCGCTTTCTGCAGTACTTATAATGTCACTGACGTTTTTAGTTATTTCATTTTTTGTTTTTCTTTTAGTCGGATCGTCCAAGATAATAAACTTTTTTGAATCTAAGCCTCAGGTTACAGCATTTTTCAAAAATGACGCGACACAGCAGCAAATAAATGGTTTGCAAAATGAATTGTCTACAAGCGGAGAAATAGCATCTATAAAGTTTGTTTCAAAAGATGAGGCGCTAAAAATTTATAAAGAACAAAATAAAGACGACCCTTTACTTTTGGACTTGGTTACAGCAGATGTTTTGCCGGCTTCGTTTGAAATCTCCGCCGTAAAAATTGAAGATTTGGCAGGGATTTCCGAGACCCTCAAAAAAAGTCCAATTGTATCTGAAGTTATATATCAAAGAGACGTAGTGTCCGCATTAACTTCATGGACAAATGCAATAAGACAAATTGGGCTTGCACTAATCATACTGCTTTCCGCAGTATCTGTTTTTATTATGGTGACAATAATTGGTGTTAAAATATCGCGTAAAAAGCCAGATATTGAAATAATGAAATTAATAGGTGCAACAAGTTGGTATATAAGATGGCCTTTTATAATAGAAGGAGTTACCTATGGAGCAATTGGGGCTATTATTGGTTGGACAATTTCAGTTGGTGTGCTTTTATACACAACTCCTTTTTTAGAGTCTTTTCTAAAAGGGATTCCGGTTCTTCCAGTTTCTCTTCTTTCATTGCTAGGGTTACTAGCATTTGAACTGCTTCTTGCTAGTCTCTTGGGGATACTCTCAAGTTATTTGGCAGTACTTCGCTATCTTAAAACATAAATGTTTTTTAAAAAATTCTTTGCCATTTTCTTTGTTTTATTATCGGGCATTTTATTTTTTTTATTTAGCTTAACTTCAAATGCCCAAACTTCTACATTGCCAGAGTGTAAGGAGAAAGGACTTACGCCTCAAGAGTGCATTGACTATTTCTCAAACAAGATAAGCGAATTAAGAAGTCAAGAGACCACATTGTCAAATCAGATCGCAATTATGAATAATCAGATAAAACTAACAGAATACCGTATTGAAGCAACAGAAGAAGAAATAACGAATTTAACGCTAGACATAGATACTGCGTCTAAAAAAATAGGCGGACTTGAAAAGTCCTTAAACGAACTCATAGTAGTCTTGATGAATAGAGTTGTAGCAACGTATGAAATTGGTACTATTCAGCCTTTGCAAATTCTTCTTACCTCAACTGACGCATCTGACTTTCTCTCGAGACTGAATTATTTAAAAAGAGCACAAGCTCACGACAAAAGACTTATTTATGAAACCCAACAAGCAAAAATAGACTATACAAATCAGAAAGAAATATATGAGGATAAAAAGAAAAAAGTTGAGCAATTAAAAACACAACTTGTTACGTATAGCTCGCAACTTGATAAAGAAAAGCAGGCTAAACAGATCTTATTAAATGAAACGAGAGGAAATGAGGCAAGCTATCAAAGGCTCTTGGCACAAGCAAGAGCTGAGTTTCTAGCTATTCAAGGAATTATTGCTGGTAAAGGAACAGAAGAGGAAGTTCGCGAGGTCAAGAAAGGAGACGTGGTTGCGTCTATAATTCCTTCAGCCTCTTGCAACTCTTCCGGTCCGCATCTTCATTTTACAGTTCTTGAAGGTAGTAACGCTGTTAATCCATTTAGCAAGTTAAAAGACGTAGCATATACAGATAGATCTGGGGGCGACTCTTGGTCTCCATCCGGAAGTTGGGATTGGCCTTTATCTCCTCCTATACAATTTAATCAAGGTTACGGAGTTACTACATGCGTCAAGTCAGGATTCTGTGGCAATATTTACAATTCACATAACGGGCTTGATATCTCAAGCTCATCCTACACAGTTTACGCTGTCGCTGATGGGGTAATGTATAGGGGGAGCTACTCTGTTGGGTGCGCTCTTCCTTATGTAAGAGTAAAACATAAAGATTCAAACATCGATACTCTTTATCTTCACACGTATTCAAACTGACAGATAATTGTAATAAGTGAAAAATCAACTAGCTTATCAATAAATTTTAAATGAAAGCTCTATTTATAGGAGCAGTATTTACCTTTCTATTTTATTTTTTTACCGCTTCTTCTTTTGCTGCAACATTATCTATAGATAATCCACCTTCCACGATTGATGAATCACAGGAATTTGACAGCAGCGTTAATTTTATATGTTCTGGGTGTAGTGATTCATATATTAGGGGAGTTTTTTATCCAAGCGGAAGCAGTTATTTTGGATACACACAAGATAATAGCGGAAATTGGAGTAACGCGTCTGGAAGCAATTGCACATCATTTTATAAGATTTCTCAAGCTGAATTACAGAGTGGAAGTTGGAGTGGAACTTTGAAGTTTAAACCAGATCCTGAAAGTTCATACTATAATGGACCAGGAGAATATTCTTTTAAAATAGGAAGATACACCTCAAGTTGTAGTTCATCTTCTGTTACTTGGTCTGACGAGAAAACGATTGCTATATCGGGCCCAACGCCGACACCTACCAATTCACCGACCCCAACTTCTGAGCTAACTGTAACTAATACTCCCACTTCAACAAAGACTCCAACTCCAACCAAAACACCTACGCCTACTAAATCTCCAACCCCCACCAAGAAACCAAGTCCAACAAGCTCAAGTGAGCAAAATATTCTTGGTACATCTTCAGAAACGAGCAATGCTCCTACAAAATCAGAGGTTAAAATAGCTTCGGCAAGCGGAGCGGATTTAGCGGGGGGCATTTTCATTGGGGCGGGAATTGTTTTTGCATTTCTTTGTGGTATAGTTATTTTCTGGCCAAAAATAAAAACTTATATTGACAAAAATGGACAAGATAGTAACTCAGACAGTTGAACAAACAAAAGAACTTGGGAAGGAATTAGCAAAAACATTAAAAAAAGGCGATATCATATGTCTGTATGGTAATCTTGGAAGCGGGAAAACCTCTTTTGCCCAGGGCTTAGCAGAGGGCTTAGGGATTGAAAGAAGGATAATCTCTCCGACTTTTATAATTATTAGAAGCTACAAAACAAAAAACGTCAAATTTTACCATATAGATTTATATAGAACATCAACCAAAAATGATTTGATTTCACTAGGTATTGACCAACTTTTAAAAAGTAGCGATGCAATTTTAACAATTGAATGGGCTGAGAAACTTAATAAATTCTTGCCAAAAAAAAGAATTGATCTACACTTTAAACAGACAGATGATAATAGCCGGGAAATAACTAAAAATAAATATGACTAGCCAGGTTGATAAAGCTGTTTCTGTTTTAAATAAGGGTGGAATAATAATTTTTCCAACCGACACTGCATTTGGAATAGGATGCAGGATTGACAAGGCAGAGTCAGTTGAAAGACTTTTTGAGATTAGAAAAAGGCCAAAAAATCAAGCGACCCCCGTACTTGTATCATCCATTGTAATGGCGAGAAATTACTTTTTAGAGATTCCTAAAGAGGTTGAACACAAGTTAGTGGAAAAATATTGGCCCGGTGCACTTACAATTGTTCTTCCTGCAAAAACTAAGAAAGTGCCCGAGCTTGTTCGAGGCATGCAGAAGAGTGTTGGAATCAGGGTACCGAATAATCCAACAATTCTTGAAATAATAAAAAAGACAGGAGTACCCATCCTTGGTCCCTCGGCAAACATGCACGGGGAAAATACTCCATTTAAGCTAGAAGATTTAGATAAAGAGTTAGTAAGTAAGGTGGATTTTGTTGTTAAAGGTGAAGTGGCACTCAAAAATATTTCAACAGTGATAGATTGTTCGGTAAAGCCTTGGAAAATATTGAGGCAAGGCGCGATAAAAATTTCTGACACTGTAAAAAATATTCTTTTTATTGATACTTCTGATAACCAAAAAATCGAATTAGGATTAGTAATTGAAGCTAAAAAATATAAAGAGATTGTTTCACTGACAGCTTTAAAAAGAGAGATAGTATTAAATCTAATTGATAAGATTATTGCAAAGCACAACTTAAATTTAAAAGAAATAACAGAAATAAAGGTAAATAATGGCCCTGGTTCTTTTACGGGTCTTAGGGCGGGAATTTCTATTGCAAATGCTTTAGCAAGTATTTTAAATATACCTATAAATGGTAAAAAGATTGGAGATTTGGAAAATGCCGTATATAATTAAATTATGCTTAAATTGTTGCGTCATATATTAACACCACAAGCAACTAATAATTACAGAGCAAGAATTCTGCATCCTCAGTTTCTAATCTTAGCTATCCTCTTGTTTTTTGCATCCGGGATTCTTATGTCCTTTGTTAGAACAAATTTCCCTTCCGTTTTGGGCATAACATCGAATGTTTCAACCAACGAGTTACTAGTTCTTACAAATCAAAAGCGCCTAGAGGTAGGTTTGTCCCCCTTAACGATGAACTCCCAGCTTGAGGTGGCAGCACAGAATAAAGCAAATGATATGCTTGCAAAAAACTACTGGTCACACATTGCTCCTGATGGCACTACCCCTTGGTACTTTATAAAAAATTCTGGATATAGCTATATTTATGCAGGAGAAAACCTGGCACGAGGTTACAATAGTGCAAACGATGTTTTAAATGCATGGCTTGCAAGCCCGACACATAGAGATAACATCTTATCCAATAAATATCAAAACATTGGCTTTGCTGTTGTAACAGGAAATTTAACCGGTGAAGAAACGGTGCTGGTAGTGGAAATGTTTGGGAGTACAGGAGCGCCTGCTATAAATAAAGTTGCGTTGCAAACAGCTCAAAACATAAGTCCAACACCCGTAGTTGTAGCTCAAGAAGCAATTTCTCAACCCAGCCCAACCTTAACCTATACTCCAACCCCAACCCCGTTGCCTTTGGTAACAACTACAGGTAGTCAACTTTCAGCTAATTCACAGATAAAGCCTCTTATTAATTCACAAACCTTCTCATCTAATATAGCAACATTAACAGTCGCCTTGTTCATGTTCGTTTTGATCTTGGATGTAGTAATTATAGAAAGAAAAAAGATTTTAAGATTTGTGGGACACAATCTCGACCATTTTATATTCTTCGGCATGATTTTAGCAGTTATTTTATTTTTACTTAAAGGAAGTATAATTTGATATGAAAAAGTTCTTAAAACATTTTGGATATTATTCTTCAATGATTCTAATCTTTACCTTGGGCTTTCTGGCATCCACAGTATCTTATCCTAACTTACCGTTAGTTTTTACAGTCCTAATACTTACTGTTGTATTTTATGTAATTTGGGGAATAGCGCATCACAAGATAAATCATGATTTAAGCACCAAAATTCTTCTTGAGTATCTACTAATAGGATTTTTAGGCATTTCTATAATCTTCTTCATAATTGTTGGGGGAAAAGTATGATGCTTATTTCAGTAATACTTCTAAATTACAATAAGCCGAATTTGACCTTGGCTTGTATGAGTTCCTTAAAAACAAACTTTAGCAAAGAACTTTTGGAAAATAGTATGGAAATTATTATTGTAGATAACGCATCAAGTGACAATTCTGTAGAAATATTAAAAAAAGAAATTAAGATTAAAAATTATTTAAGCGTTCATCTCATAAGTAGTGATAAGAATAATGGATTTGGAAAGGGGTGTAATATTGCAGCAGAAACAGCAAAAGGGAAGTATTTATTATTTTTAAATAACGACACGATTGTAAAAGATAAAGGTATTTTAGACATGGCCAAATTTCTTGACAAAAACAAACTTGTTTCAATACTTGGCGGCCAATTGAAAAATCCGGACGGAAGTAGGCAGACAAGCGTAGGCAGTTTTTACACTCTTGGTAAAGCAATACTTCTTCTGTTAGGCTTTCAAAGATTTGGAGTATTAGATAGAAGTCCGAATAACATTACAAAAGTTGATTGGGTAAAGGGCGGACTTTTTATGATAAGAAGTGAAGCCTTTAACAGATTAGGCGGGTTTGATGAGAAAATTTTTATGTACACCGAGGATATGGAATTATGCTATAGAGCTAAAAAAATGGGATTTCAGATCTATTTTTACCCAGATATTGAAGTTGTACATAAGGAACACGGGAGCACTAACAGAACTTTTGCAATAGTTAACATATATAAAAATCTTTTATATTTCTATAAAAAACACAGAACCTATTTGGAATATTTTGTATTAAAACTCATTCTTGTTACGAAAGCTCTTGTCCTTATTTTTCTGGGAGCACTTATTGGCAGCAACTATCTAAAATCTACTTATAAACAAGCTTTACAAAATATAGAATGACAAAAACGGTACTTTCAATAATAATTCTTACCTATAACACAAAAGATATTACCATAGATGCTGTGCGCTCTATTGAGGAAAATTATGAGAGGGAAATAAAAAATGGATATTTTCAAATTATAGTTTGCGATAACTCATCAACCGATGGGACTCTTAAGGCTTTCAATGAGTATAAAAAATCATCGAGTATAAAATTATTTCATATAGTCGATAACGGGGCAAATCTAGGATTTTCTGCCGGCAACAACAAAGGCCTACCTTACGTTAAGGGAAGCCATGTTTTATTTCTAAATCCGGATACTATTGTTTACAAAAAGACCCTGACTTATATGGTTGATTTTATGGAGAAAAATCCAAGCGTTGGGGCATCAACTTGTAAATTAGTAAACAAAGACGGTCTGGTTGATTTTAATTGTCACAGGGGTTTTCCAACTCCCTGGAATGCCTTTTGCTATTTTACAGGCCTTCAGAGACTTTTTCCCAAAAGCAGATTGTTTGCCGGATATACGCAGGGATGGAAGGATTTAAATACAACTCATGAAGTCGATGCAATTGAAGGAGCTTTTATGTTAATTCCTAAAAAAGTAGGAGAAAAGGTAGACTGGTGGGATGAGGATTATTTTTTTTACGGAGAGGACTTGCAGTTTTGTTATAACATAAAAAAAGTCGGGCTTCCTATTTATTACGTCGGAGAAGTAAGCATTATGCATATTGGAGGTGCAGCAAGTGGAATAAAGAAGCAGTCGCAAGGTATTACAACAGCTAATATTGAAACCAAAAAAAAATTACAACAAGCAAGGTTTAATGCAATGAGAATTTTTTACAAAAAAAATTATAAGAACAAATATCCATTTTTTATTTATTACTTAATTTTGCTAGGAGTAAATTTGCTCGAGAAAAAAACTCTTAGATCTATAAGAGTTTCTTCATGAGGAAAGCCAGGAAAACTTAGAAAAGTCAACCTGGTCGCCAAATTTTTCTTTCAAAGTGGGATAGCTTGCATCTTTTTCGGAAACTATTGGGTTTTCAATCGGCCATCCTCCAAACTGCTTAGTAAGCATAGGATCATTATAATAAACTGCAGGTGTTTGTTTGCCTTCAAAGTAACTTGTAATAAGATATATATATTCAGCGTCCCCACTCCCAACTGCGCACAATGAATTTCCCATCCCAAGAGGTAGATATAGAGTATTAAAATGGTTGTCACCCAGCATTATTTTTACTGCTTTCCCAAAGGTTTCCGAATCGGTTCTAAAATCAACTATAACTGCCATAACTTCGCCTTTTGCAACGTATACAATTTTTTCCCATGGTTCGGCATGGAAACCTCGTATAACTCCCGGTTTGGAGCGAGCGTGGTTACTTTGTACAACATTAATTTTTTTGCCCAAAACCTTTTCTAAGTCCCTAAGTTCTACTATTTCATGGAAAAAACCTCGATTGTCTTCAAAAATTTCTCTTTTGTAAACTAAAAGTTGTGGTATATCTGTGGTTTCGATCATTTTAGGCCAGAGAGGATCTTTTGGAGACATTATTAAATCATACATATTAAGCCTAATATAGCAGAAAAATATTGTGTAAACAAACAATAGATGGTAAGATAAGTTGGCATTATGAAGCTTCTGGTAACTGGAGGAGCGGGATTTATAGGCTCGCATTTTATAAACCATCGGTTGGCCAATCATTCGCAAGACTCAATAATTAATCTAGATAATTTAACCTATGCTGCAAGCCTTGTGAATTTACAGCAGGTAATGGAAAGCCCTAGGTATAAATTTATTAAAGGTGATATTTCAAGCATGGCTTTAATTGAAGAAGTTATGCAGGGAGTGGACGTAGTTGTGCATTTTGCTGCAGAAACACACGTTGATAGGTCGATTCTTGACCCCTGGCCGTTTATACAATCAAATATAGTTGGAACTTATACTCTGCTTGAAGTTGCAAAAAAGATGAAAGTAAAAAGATTCCATCATATCTCAACAGATGAAGTTTTTGGCTCATTAGAGTTACAAAGTAACGAAAAGTTTAACGAGAATACGCTTTATAGCCCGCGTAGTCCATATTCCGCAACAAAAGCAGGCTCAGACCATTTAGTAAGGGCTTATTACCATACTTATGGACTCCCTGTGACTATAAGTAATTGTTCTAATAATTTCGGTCCTGCTATGTATCCTGAAAAATTGATTCCCCTTGCAATAACAAGTGCCCTTGAAAACAAGAAAATACCAATTCATGGCGACGGCAAAAACGAAAGAGACTGGCTGTTTGTCGAGGACCATATATCTGCAATAGAGCTAATTTTAGAGGAAGGTAAAATTGGAGAAACCTATCTTGTCGGGGGACTTAAAAATGGTGTTTCTAACGTTGATATTGTTAAAAAGATCTTAAAAATACTCAAAAAAGATGAAGATCTTATAAAGTTTGTTGATGATAGGCCAGGAAATGACAGAAAGTATGACATTGACTGGAGCAAAATTAATAAACAGTTAGGCTGGGAACCTAAATATAACTTGGATAAAGCTTTAGAATTAACCATTGAATGGTACAAGAAAAATGTAGACTGGTGGAAAAAAATAAAAGAAGGGGAGTTTAAGGAATATTACGAAAAACAATTCGGAAAATCCGACCTCTAAAATATGATAAAAATTCTTGGAACCGGACTAACCGGACTTGTAGGATCTAGGATAGTAGAACTTTTATCCTCAAAATATTCATTTGAAAATATTTCAAGGGCAACTGGCATAGATATTACTGATTATCAATCGGTTGAGCAATCTATAAAAAAATCCGAGGCAGAAATAGTTTTGCATGCCGCAGCATTTACCGATGTTAAATTAGCCGAAAAAGAAAAGGATTTAAAAGAAAAGAGTCAGTGTTACAGAATAAATGTTTTAGGGACGGAAAATGTAACAAGAGCCTGTGAGCTTCTTGGAAAAAAAATAATATTCTTCTCAACAGATATGGTAGTAGGGGGAGATACGTATCCAAAAGGAGGGTTCAAAGAGGATGCTGACTACAATCCGTTAAGTTGGTATTCGGTTACCAAAGCAGCAGCAGAAAAAGTAGTTAAAAAAACTTCGAGCCCTTGGCTAGTAATGCGCTTGGCATATCCATATAGAGCTAAATTTGAAAAACTCGATTTTGTACGTCTTTTTATTCAAATGCTTAGAGAGGGAAAAACTATTACGGCTTTAACCGATAGAATTATCTCACCTACTTTTATTGATGATGTAGCGAATGCATTGGATGTTTTAATTGAAAGTAATTCAACAGGTTTATACAATACGGTGGGAAGTGAAAAGTTAAACATATATGATGCAGCAATGTTCATTTCGAAAATTTTTAACCTTGATAGCTCATTAATTCACAAAACTACAAGAAGAGAGTTTTTGATAGATAGACCCCCAGAACCCTTTTCTTCGGCCCTAAACAATGATAAAATACAGGAACTTGGTGCCAGGATGCACACCTTTCAAGAGGGATTGAAAATCCTT
This sequence comes from Candidatus Levybacteria bacterium RIFCSPHIGHO2_01_FULL_37_17, assembly GCA_001782035.1. Lineage (GTDB taxonomy): Bacteria > Patescibacteriota > Microgenomatia > Levybacterales > UBA12049 > 01-FULL-36-15b. Next base: position 276,603 of record MFNL01000001.1, read on the forward strand.
AAGGATCAAATATGATCTTAACTTTTATCGGCCACGGATATGTTGGATTAGTAACTGCTGCAGTTTTTGCAGATTTTGGTAATACAGTATATGTAGTTGGTCACACTCCTGAAAAAATTGAAAAGTTAAAAAAAGGGATAGTTCCATTTTACGAACCAGGTCTGGAAGAACTTGTAAAGAAAAACGTATCTGCTAAAAGATTAATATTCACCCTTGATTATAAGCAGTCAGTCCCAAAATCAGATATTGTATTTATCGCAGTTGGTACCCCTTCAACAAAAACTGGTGATGCAGATCTTTCGACAGTTTTGGAAGTAGCTGAAAAAGTAGGAAAAAATCTTGAGGGATATACTGTAGTTGCGACTAAAAGTACCGTTCCTACCGGTACAAATAGGAAAGTCAAAAAAATTTTGGATAATTCAAAACCAGATGGCGCAGAAGTCGATTACGCTTCGGTCCCAGAGTTTTTAAGAGAAGGAAGTGCAATTTTAGATACCACCAAACCTGATAGAGTGGTAATAGGTACAGAAAGCAAGAGAGCTCAAGACCTTCTAATAAAGGTTCACGAACCTATTAATGCGCCACTTGTTTTAACTAATTTTGAAACAGCAGAACTAATAAAATACGCGGCTAATTCTTTTTTAGCTATGAAAATTTCCTATGCAAATACGATTGCTAAGCTTTCAGAACTTTTGGGTGCTGACGCTCTACGTGTTTTAGAAGGAATCGGAAAAGATAAAAGAATTGGCGATATGTTTTTATCGCCTGGCCCAGGGTATGGTGGAAGTTGCTTTCCAAAAGACGTAAAAGCATTGATTTCAATAGCTAAAGATGTAGATTATTCATTTTCACTCCTTGAAGACGTAGAAAACATCAATCATCAAGCAAAAAGAGATATAGTCAAGAAAGCAAGAAAAGCTTTAGGAGACTTAAGAGGTAAAAAAATAGGCATTTTAGGTCTTGCTTATAAAGCAAACACAGATGATATGAGAGATGCTCCTTCCATCGATATTATTAATTTGCTTCAAAACGATGGCGCGAAAATTACAGCATTTGATCCCAAGGCTCAACAAAATGCAAAAACGGTGTTGAAAGATATTGATTACAAAGAAGATGCTTATTCTGTTGCAGATGGAGTGGATTTATTGATAATTCTAACAGAGTGGAGTGAATTTAAGGAGCTAGACATTAATAACTTAAAGAAAAAAATGAGAGCACTAAATATAATTGATGGAAGAAACCTTTATGATCCCGAAAGATTAAGAAAAAAAGGATTCAACTATATTGGTATAGGAAGGTAATGAATAAAAAAATTTTAATTACTGGAGCTTCTGGATTTGCAGGAAGTTATTTAGCTCGCACTCTTTCCACAAAAAAAAATAATCAGATATTTGGCACATATCTTAATGAAAACAGTAAGTTAACGCTTTCAGACTTACCGAATTTAAACCTAATTCAAGTTGACTTAATGGATATACATGCAGTTTTTGATTCCATAAAAGCGATATCGCCAGATGAAGTTTATCACCTAGCAGCTTTAACATCCCCAAAACAAAGCTTCGAAGAACCTACCAAAGTTTTAACCAATAATATTGAGGCCCAGGTGAATCTTTTGGAAGCAGTTAGAAAGCTGAATTTAAGTTCTAAGATTCTAATTGTTTCTTCAGCCGAAGTTTATGGCAAAGTGAATCCCAAAGATATGCCCATAGATGAAAAAACTCCTTTAAATCCTACTAGTCCTTATGCTGTTTCTAAAATTGCACAAGACTATTTGGGTTTACAATATTTTCTTTCATATGGCCTTAAAATTGTAAGAGCAAGACCGTTTAATCACATAGGGCCTGGGCAAACCGAAACTTTTTCCGTTGCGGCTTTTGCAAAAAAAATAGCAGAAATTGAAAAAGGAAAATCAGAACCCGTGCTAAAGGTAGGCAATTTGGAGTCCAAAAGAGATTTTACGGATGTTGAAGACATGGTTAATGCATACCATTTACTTATGCAGCATGGAAAAGAAGGAGAAGTCTACAATCTTGGTTCAGGAAGAAATTTTAAGATGTCTGAGATTTTGGACATGTTGCTTTCCTTATCTAGTAAAAAAATTGAAGTAAAAAAAGAACCGAGCCTTTTTCGACCAGGCGATAACCCAGAGCTTGTATGTGACGCAACTAAAATAAACGCACTAACAGGCTGGACAGCTACTATACCAATAGAAGCAACATTAAAGAAAATTCTGGATTTCTGGAGAGAAAAAGCTTAATGTATTTTGAATCGCTCCAAATCGGCGTCAACCATTAATTTCATGAGATCTTCAAAGGACGTTTTAGGTTCCCAACCCAAATCTTTTTTTGCCTTTAAATAATCTCCTTTAAGCTCTTTAATTTCTGTTGGTCGAAGCAACCCTTTATTTGAGACAACATGATCTTCCCAATTGAGTCCTACATATTCAAAAGCGATTTTACACGCGTCTTTGACGGAATAAGAAGTATTAGTAGCAATTACGTAATCTTTGGGCTCTTTATTTTGTAACATAAGCCACATAGCTTCTACATAATCTTTCGCATATCCCCAGTCTCTTTGGGCGTCTAAATTTCCAAGGTGTAATTTACCAGCTGCATCTACTAAAGGCTCTCCCAATTCGTTTAAAGGAGGGTTTTTAACTCCATTCTTTATGCAGGCCACTGCAGCAGAAATTTTTCTTGTTACGAAATGTAAGCTTCTTCTTGGGCTCTCGTGATTAAATAGAATTCCTCCGCATGCAAACATTTTATATGATTCTCTGTAACATCTTACCATCATGTGCGCATACGCCTTAGCAATGCCATAAGGGTTATTTGCATCAAAAAAAGTTTCCTCGTTAGCCGCTTCTGCTTTAATATTGCCATAAATTTCCCTACTAGTTGCCTGGTAAAATCTCGCGTCGGGCGCAAAATGCCGAACAGCCTCCAATACTCTTACCGGTCCAAGTCCCGTTACTTCTCCGGTATAAAAAGGATGAGACCAACTATCATGTGGTACGCTCTGTGATGCTATATTGTAAACCTCATTTGGTTTTGAGACAGTTACAGCACGCGCAAGTGACTCTCCATCTATTAGGTCTGCTGCCTCGATTTTAATTTTGCCGTAAAGCGGCGTTAAGTTCTCCTGATAAAAATTAGTTGATCTTCTGATTGTGCCCGTAACCTCATAACCCTTTTCTAATAGAAGTTCTGCAAGGTAAGATCCGTCTTGGGAAGAGACACCAATAATAAGCGCACGTTTGGCCATCAGCTAATACTTTAGCAGAGAGTTTTCTTTTCTACAATAGGTTTTTTAAAATAGATTTGATAGAATAAATTTGATGGAAACTTGCTTAGTAGCAGGAGGTGGTGGATTTATTGGTTCTCATCTGTGTGAAAGTTTACTTGATGAGAATTTCAGGGTAATTTGTGTCGACAATTTTATTACCGGAGACAAGTCTAATATTAAACACCTTAGCTTAAATAAAAATTTCTTATTAATTGAAGATGATATTATAAAAAGGAAAGAATATGACATTGCAAAAACAAACTATATTTTCCATTTGGCCTCTCCCGCTTCTCCAAATTTAAAAAGTAAAAAAAGTTACATTAACTTTCCACTTGAGACTCTGCTTGTGAATAGTCTAGGAACTTATAATCTCTTAGAAGTTGCTCTAAAAAGTAATGCCAAATTTCTCTACACATCAACGTCGGAAGTATATGGAGATCCGGCAATTTCACCACAAACGGAAACATATTTTGGAAATGTAAATCCAAACGGCATAAGATCTCCGTATGATGAGTCTAAAAGATTTGGCGAATCAATAACTATGACCTACTTTAGAAAGTTTAACTTGGACAGTCGTATCATAAGAATTTTTAATACGTATGGACCAAGAATGCAAAAGGATGACGGTAGAGTGGTTTCTAATTTTATTAACCAAGCATTAGAGAATAGGCCAATAACAATATATGGAGATGGTGCTCAAACAAGAAGTTTTTGCTTTGTGAGCGACATGGTCGAGGGTATAAAGAGGGCTATGTTTAACGAAGAAACATCAGGAGAGGTAATTAATTTAGGAAACCCAACGGAGAAATCAATTCTTGATTTTGCAAAATTAATAATACAACTTACCCAATCATCCTCAGAGCTCTTATTTGAAGAGCTTCCACAAGACGATCCTAAAAAAAGAAATCCCGATATAACAAAAGCAAAAAAAATACTCAATTGGGAGCCAAAAATTGAGCTTGAGAAAGGAATCGTTAAGACAATACAATATTATAAAGAATTATGAACGCAACAGTTGTGATACCCACATATAATGAGAAGGGAAATGTAGAAAGATTAATAGAAATTCTTGAAAAGGACATTTTTCCGCAAGTTAAAAACTACAATATGAACATTCTTGTGGTTGACGATAACTCGCCTGATGGTACCCAAGAAGTAGTAAGAGATTTAATAAAAAAATACAAAAATATCGAAATATCAGTGGGTACTAAAAGAGGGCTCGGCGCTGCGTATGTTAGAGGAATGAACCACGCAATAGAAAACATGAATGCAGACATATTGTTTGAAATGGATGCGGATTTTTTTCATGATCCTAATAAAATTCCGGAATTTTTGGAAAAAATAGACAAAGGTTTTGATTTTGTTATCGGCACGAGATACAGCCAAGGAGGTTCAATCCCAAAAGATTGGGGACTTCACAGAAAAATCATGTCTGTATGGGGGAATATTTTTATAAAACTTCTTTTTGGAAGAGAAGGAATTAATGATTGGACAGGTGGATACAGGGCTGTAAAAAAAGAGGTATTTTTAAAAGAGAGAGATAAGTTGGGTGCATTTACCGGCTACACTTTTCAGGTTGGCTTTTTGTGGAATGCTGTAAAAGATGGGTTTAAGGTAGCTGAGGTTCCTTTTAATGCTGAAGATAGAACACATGGTAAATCTAAAATCCCAGGATTTCAAACAATTATACGCACCTTGTCTTTTGTTATTAAGGTTAGGATACTTGAAGTTGTTTCCGGATCTTTTGGAAAATTTTTGGTGGTAGGAGGAATAGGTTTCACTCTCCAATTTGTAATATATTGGTATTTAGCTCATAATACAAACCTTCTTCTTGGCGTTGCCAGTTGGCTTGCGGCGCAGCTTGCTATATTCTCCAATTATAATTTAAATAATTTATGGACCTTTAGGGAAAGAAGAGCTCACTCATTTTTATCATATTTAATTAAGATGTCTGGATTTTTTATCTCATCCAATATTGGCGTAATTGTAATACAGTCAGGTATTGTGCAATTGAGTGAATTTTTATTTGGAAGAAAGTATCCTCTTGTTTATTTTGTTGTTGCAACAGGAGTTTTGCTTTTATACAATTTTACAATGTACAGTAAGGTTATTTGGAGAAGAAAGCCTCGTTAATGCAGCAGAGAATTTCAAAATTAAGACACCTAATAGTAAATAATTTACCTGTCATATTAATTTTAATATTGGCATCTTTTTATCGCCTTTACAGAATAGAAGATTATATGACTTTTTTGGGAGATGAGGGAAGAGATGTTTTGGTGGTCTACAATATTTTACATGGAAAGTTGACACTTCTTGGGCCTACTTCTTCGGTTGGTGGATTTTTTCTTGGGCCTATTTATTATTATTTCATGGCACCTTTCTTGTGGCTTTTTAATTACAACCCGGTTGGGCCTGCTATCGGGGTAGCGTTAATCGGAATTGCAACAGTTTTTTTGCTTTATAAAATCGCTCTCACCCTTTTTAATAAAAGGATAGCCCTGATTGCTTCATTTCTATATTCCATTTCTCCTCTTGTAGTTACTTACTCACGGTCATCTTGGAATCCAAATCCAATGCCTTTTGTTTCACTGCTTACGCTTATAAGCGTATTTTACGCGATTAAAAAGAATTCACTCAAATTATTTGTAATGTGCGGATTTTTAATGGGAATCGCGTTTCAACTTCATTATCTAGCGTTATTCTTAGGTACAATAGTTCTCTTTTATGTCTTATTTACAACTGTATATAAATCAAATCTTAAACGTTCAATAGAACAATTTATTAAACGAGTAGGAGCAATATTCTTAGGATTGATTATCGGTTGGTCTCCTTTTTTGGCTTTCGAGATAAGACACGATTTTATTGATTTTAAAAATGTATTTAACTTCGTTGTCCATTCTCAGGACACAGGAGTAAGCTCGGGCCTATTTTCCATAATTTATGATTTATTCTTCAGGCTTTTTGCTCGAACTATTTTTGGATTTCCTCCGATAGAACACACAGGTATATATGGTAACAGCATACTTTGGGCCTGGAGTATGCTTGCCTTGGCGATAGGCGTTTTATCAGTTGTGATTTTACTGTCAAATTTTTATAAATCTTTAAAAGTAAAAAATGAGAATTTTTATAAATATGCACTGCTTACCTTCTGGTTAATTATAGGCATCTCTCTTTTTGGACTTTATAAAAAAGCCATTTATGATTATTACTTAGCGTTTCTATTTCCATTACCGTTTATTCTTGTTGCAATTTTATTTGACTACATATACCTTAATAAAAAAATTTTAATGCAAAAACTTTTAGTACTAATTCTTATCATTTTAATAGTATTTTTGAATTTAAGAAGCATACCTTTTCAATACGAGCCAAACAGACAATTAAACCAGATGAAAAGCATTGCAAAGTTTGTGGAAGATAAAACACAAGGCAAGCCATTTAATTTCGCACTAATTACAGGAGGAAATTCGGACCATGCCTACAGATATTTTTTTACAATTTGGAATCATGCGCCAATTACAATAGAAGATCCAGTACACGACCCGCAACGCAAAACCATTACGAGTCAACTTTTTGTAGTATGCGAGAGTCTTCCATGTGAACCATTGGGACATTCATTATGGGAAGTTGCAGGATTTGGTAGAGCAGAAATTGTAGGAAAATGGAATGTTTCAGTTGTAGAAATTTATAAACTGGTTCATTATAGGGAATGAAAAAAAGTTTTTACGATAAATTTACAAAAGAAGAGCTTATTTTAAGAGATCATTTGGCAATAGATAGAACTGTTCTTTCAAATGAGTCTACATTTCTTGCCTATATACGCACATCTCTTGCAGTAATTGCGGCTGGAGGAACCTTGATTCATTTCTTTTCGGAAGTTTACATAAAGCTATTTGGCGCATTTTTAATTTTATCCGGAATTTTTATTTTATTGTGGGGGTATAGGCGGTTTAAGCAAATGGATAGAGAGATTAAGAGAATAAGAAAAAAATAATCCAAATTGCGGCTCAAAGACCCCTGCTGCGATTCATTTATCTAAGGGTTTTGAATAAGATAAATATTTTCCAGGAGCAACATCAAGATAAGTTGTAATACTACCTTTACTAAACTTTGACTCGATGACACGATATGGATATGGTTCCCATTGTGAAATTTCAGAAAATAACCTACTAAGTCCCTCCAATACATCTCCTTCTTCAACACTATACTCGCCGATCCATCTTCTCTGTTTAGGAGGCGCCTCTTCGACTACCGCGTTGGAACTGTTTAAGAGTTCAATGTTTGGTCGACCCGGAAATCCGAGGTTTAAATTTCTTCCCACAAAAATATATTCAGGCTCAGATTTGCTGGAATAAGGAGCTATTTTGCCCAGAATTCTCAACACAACTGTTGTAGTTGAGCCGGGAGTAAATTCTTGAGTATAAAATATTTCTGCATGCCTATCGTCATAAGCATGTACATATCTTCCGCAATGAATAAATCGAGACCCAAAGCCCCCCACATTTACAAAATTGTTTCCTTCTTGGTTTATTTTGTTTCTAAACGCGTCCATCACTGCCTCGAAATAATCAGCATGCTCCGCGTTTGCTATCCTTTCACCTCTTACTTGTTGAACAATATCTCTTTCTTTCATAACTAGGGGATTATACATCCTTATAAATTTATATATTTATATAATATTAATGACCTCAAAATGAGCCATTTTACCTCTTGACAAATAAAATATAGGCCTAATTTTGCCTCTAGTATATAAATATTTAAAATCTACAATTGAGTGATGAAAGCTGTAATGCAGGAACACTTTTCTGGTTGCGCTGTTGCTTGCGTTGCTTTTATATTGAAAACTAGCTATCGAAAAGCACTCAAAAGTTTTGAAAAGGGAACTGAAAAAGCGAAATTTAAAGGATTCTATTGTAATGAAATCATTCAAGCACTGAAGAAAAATAGTTATCAATATTCATTTAAATATGTAAAGAGAAGAAAAAATCATGAGTATCCAATTGGAACAATAATTTTCTTACAAAAAGATTCAAAGTACCCGGCCGGTCATTTTGTTGCTAATACCTCGATGGGGTGGATGGACCCTTGGATAAACTTCCCGAATTTAAGCGCTAGAGCAGGTTTTAGAAAAAGAATAAAAGGCATCCCAGTATATGCAATACTTCCAGAGTAACAATTCTCTCTTACTCAAGATATACTAGTATATTTGTAGTAAGGAAATTATATAAAAAACCCCTTTTCGAAATGAGGGGTTTTTTATGTTCGTAAAAAATTAAATTAAGCCGCGCCGATTCTAAACATCATTGTTCCACAATCCGGACACTTTGCTTTCATTGCTGGTTTACCATTCTTCATTGTTACTCTCTCCGGATTATCAACCTCTTTCTTTGCTCGGTCTTTTACGCAATACATTGTAACTGCCATAAGCTCACCCCCTTTCGACTAATAGGATATTCCCGGTAATTTAATTAAATGATTTTTGAGAATTAAAAATAATATAATTTGTAGTCCTATTATGGTTGATGAAAGTAATGCAGTTCTTATTAAATCTTTCTTTAAATAAGGATACGCATTAAGCTGAACTTTAATTTCGCTTTGAACTATCGTTGGATTAGCGTCATAAGTAAGCCGGGGTGATGGATGGTTAAATTGGTGTCGGATATCGGCTAGCTTTTTTTGTTCGCGTGTTTTTCTTTTCCTGCTCACACTAGAGGCAAGGTTACACTATTGACACAAAGCCTGTCAAGAGGCTAAGATAAATTTTAATATGCCTGACAATATACTGTTTCTTCTTTTCGCTAGCGCGTTTGTTTGGCTAGGCGCATTAACTTTTTTTTTCATTCGTCTTCTAACCCACTACAACAGTCTTTCTAAGGGGGTAAGTCAGAAAAGCTTAAAATCAATTCTTGAGGATTTGTTAAAAGATGTAGATTTAAATAAAAAAGATATTGAATATCTAAAGAGCTATGCATCAAAAATAGACAAACAGGGGTCTTTGCATGTACAAAAAATTGGCTTACTCCGATTTAATCCGTTTAAAGACACTGGTGGTGACCAAAGCTTTATTCTTTCTTTGATAGACGGAAATAACAGCGGAGTAATAATTTCTGCCCTCTATTCAAGATCGGGTACAAGATGGTATGCTAAAAAGGTGATAGAGGGACAAGGAAGCGAATATGAATTATCGGATGAAGAAAAACAAGTCTTAAAAGATGCTGTCACATTAAATTAACATGAGTTCAAATAACAAATTAATTATTTTTTTTGCTGGCTTAGCATTATATTTCCTATCTGCAGGAATATCTTATTTTGTTTTCGGATCTGTTTTATCAAAAAATCCTGCCGCTGTCTCCGTTCCCCTTCCGAAGGTGAGCCAAGACGGTCAACTAAATTTTGATGAAAGCTTGCCTAAGACAGAAGAATGTCCAATCAACGGCGCTAAATATTCAAAACAGCAAGAGGCATGGTGGAACACACACGGGCCTCTTACTGTTATGATAGAAAATCATCAGGAAGCAAGGCCACAGTCCGGCCTTTCCAAAGCAGATACAATATATGAAATTGTGGCGGAAGGTGGAATTAGCAGATTTCTTACAGTTTTTTATTGCCAGGATCCCGGGCAGCTTGGTCCAATAAGATCCGCAAGGACATATTTCATAGATTTTGCGTCAGAATACGGTGATTTTCCTCTGTATGTACACGTTGGGGGAGCCAATACTCCAGGTCCTGCTGATGCTCTTTCGCAATTAACAACATATGGTTGGACTAACCATAATGATTTAAATCAATTCTCAATCGGTTTTCCGACATTTTGGAGAGATTATGATAGGCTGGGCCATACTGTAGCAACAGAGCACACTATGTATTCCACTGCAATTAAACTTTGGGAATATGCTGCCAAAGACAGAGAATTAACTAACGTTGATGAAGATGGAAAGGCTTGGGATACAAGCTTTTCCCCGTATAAATTTACCGACGATCCAAAGCTTTCCGAACGGGCATCAAAACAAGCTATTAATGTCGAGTATTGGAATAATTCAGAGTATTTTGTCGATTGGACATATGACACACAAAGCAACAACTACAAAAGAGAAAATGGAGGAAAGTCACATCTGGATAAAAATACGAGTAAACAGTTAGCTGCTAAAAATATCGTAGTACTTTTTATGAGAGAATCAAACGCAAATGATGGGTATGAAAACAACGTACATCTTTTATACGGTACAAAAGGAAACGGAAAAGCAATTGTATTCAAAGACGGGAAAAGAATAAATGCGACATGGAAAAAAGCATCAAGAACGTCAAGAACAATTTTAACAGATTCAAGCGGAAAAGAAATTGCATTCAACAGAGGATTAATTTGGTTTCACGTATTAGCCACCGATGGAGCTGTTACAGCTAAGTAGTTGCAATTCCCCAATCTTTATGATAAAAATTACTCACTTAATTGGATAAAATATGTTTTCAGATTTAATAACTTCTAAATCAAGAGTTAAGCTACTTTCGGTCTTTTTAGCAAACCCAAACGACATGTTCCATGTAAGAGAATTGGTGCGAAGAACAGGGGATGAAATTAATGCTGTCAGACGTGAGCTTGCATTTTTAGAAAATAAGGGGATTCTAAATAAGGAACCTCGTGCCAACAGGGTTTATTATTCATTTTCCAAAACTTATCCATTTTATTTTGATTTACTTCGCATTGGCTCCAAAAATATGGGGCTTGGTGGGGATATATTAAAAAATCGTGTCAAACTGGGGAAAATAAAATACGCAATGTTTTCAGGTAAGTTCTTGCGACGAATCAAAGAAAGAGCGGATGAAGTGGATTTACTTCTAGTCGGAACAGTGGTTCTTCCCGAGCTTGCGCTTCTTGTACGAGAAGAGGAAAAAAGATTATCAACCGAAATAAACTATACAGTAATGACTGAGGAAGAGTTTAACTTTAGAAAAAAGAAAAGAGACCCGTTTATTCTATCAATCTTATCAAGCTCAAGAGTTATGCTTCTGGGAGATGAAGAATCTATGCTTTCATGAGAAAAAACCCTAGAACCCTGCTCGCTCTAATAGTAACTCTCACCTTAGTCTCTGTCTTTATAAACCTTCCGAAAGTAGGAAACTTCGATCCAAATATCATTTTCCAAAAGTTAAATATTACCAAAGAATTAGCTTTCCGAAAAGGTTTAGACTTGGAAGGTGGAACAAGTCTTATTTTGAGAGCGAATATGAAAGAGATAGCTTCCTCGCAAAAATCCTCCGCATTGGATAGCGCTAAACTAGTTATAGAAAAAAGAGTTAATCTTTTTGGTGTTTCAGAGCCTCTTGTTCAAACTTCAATTGTAAATAACGACTACAGAATTATCGTAGAACTGCCTGGTCTTACCGACATAAATCAAGTAAGACAGCTGATTGGTACAACAGCTCAGCTTTCATTTTGGGAGGAAGCGAGCTCTTCTGCAAGCATTGCGTCTCCTTCGGCACAGCCGGGGTTTATAAAAACAAGCTTAACTGGAGCGGATATCAAAGATGCAAGCGTCTCTTTTGACACAAGTACAGGAAAGCCACAAGTTCAGATTAGATTTACAAGTGAGGGATCTAAGAAATTTGCGGATATAACTACGAGAAATGTAGGCAAGCAGGTTGCAATCGTTTTGGATAATCAGCTAATTGAAAGTCCCGTCGTTAACCAGGCTATTTTAACAGGGGATGCAGTAATTACAGGAAATTTTACAGTTGATACAGCAAAGCAATTGTCCACACAGTTGAATGCCGGAGCGCTGCCTGTTCCACTTGAAGTTCTTTCGACTAACGTCATTGAGCCTACTTTAGGAAGCGCGTCTTTGGCAAAAAGTCTTTTTGCAGGTGTATTAGGATTTATTATAATAATCATTTTTATGATCGGACTTTATGGAAGGCTAGGTGTCGTCGCTTCTCTTGCGCTTTTTCTCTACGCACTTTTTGTTTTGGCCATTTTTAAAATCAGCTCTATTACTCCATACGGAATCACTTTAACGTTATCAGGAATTGCAGGCTTTATACTTTCAATCGGAATGGCGGTTGATGCAAATGTTTTAATTTTTGAAAGAACGAAGGAAGAACTTCGAGCAGGTAAAGAAAAAGCTGTTGCAATCGAGCTTGGATTTTCAAGAGCTTGGACATCAATTAGGGACTCAAACGTTGCAACTCTAATAACAAGTTTTGTTTTATACCAATTTGGCACAGGAATGGTAAAAGGCTTTGCTTTAGTTTTAGCAATTGGAGTTTTAGCTTCGATGTTTTCGGCGATTACAATTACTAGAACTTTCATAAGATTTTTATATAAATAATATGTTTAATATAATTGGCAAAAAATATTGGTTTTTTTTAATATCTACAATTATTATTATTCCCGGTCTTGTGTCACTTTATTTTTATGGCTTAAATCTCTCGATTGAGTTTACAGGAGGGTCTAGGCTTTCGTTTGAATTTTCTAAAGAAATAACTAACCAACAAGCGTCAGAAGTAAGAAAAATTTTAGAAGAAAAAAATATTAAGGTCTCAACTGTTGAGAAGTCGAATAAAAATCTTTTTATTAGAACTGCACCTCTTTCTCAAAAAGAAAATGTTGAATTGCAAAATGCGCTAAAAAATAAATATCCTGATTTTAAACAAATAGGATTTGAAACAATAGGTCCAACAATCGGGCAGGAAATAACCCTTAACGCTTTAAAAGCGATTGCCATCGCATCTATTCTGATTGTTTTATATGTAACTTACTCTTTCCGCCAAGTTCCCAAACCCGCAAGTAGCGTCAGGTTTGGAGTAGCCGCAGTTATCGCGCTGGTACACGATGTGCTAGTTTTAATAGGAGCTTTTTCAATATTTGGACATTTCTTAAATGTAGAGATTGATAGTCTTTTTGTGACAGCAACTCTGACTGTTATTGGGTTTTCGGTGCATGACACAATTGTAGTTTTCGATAGAATTAGAGAAAATTTAAAACGGCAAGGAAGTGAGCATTTTGCGGCTACGGTTAATGATTCAATATTGCAAACTTTTGACCGCTCGCTTAACACATCTCTTACAGTAATTCTTGTTCTTGTTGCTCTTCTTATTTTTGGAGGGGAAACGATAAGATGGTTTGTTGTAGCGCTTTTGGTTGGAATAATTTCCGGAACCTACTCATCTATTTTCAACGCCGCCCCAATTTTAGTTGTTTGGCAGGAAATTGTCGAGAAGAAAGTTAAGAGGTAAGCTTCTCGCTTACTAATTTTGAAACCAGTCCCATATCTGCTTTGCCCTTGAGCTTAGCATTAAGCGCTCCCATAACTTTTCCCATATCTTGCATTGCTGAGGCTCCAACCTCGTTAATTATTTGTTCAACAACTTTTTGAATCTCTTCCTCACCCATTTGCTCTGGCAAGTATTCTTGTAAGATTTCCAACTCTTTTTTTTCTTTGTCTGCCAAATCTTGTCTTTGGGCTTTCTCATACTCCGTAATTGAATCGCGTCTTTGTTTTGCCTGAGATTGAATTACCGACAACACATCCTCTTCTGTCGCACTGTATCCTGCGCCTCCTTTTTGAATTTCATAATAATTTATCGCAGAAAGTAACATTCGCAAAACAGAAGTTTTTAGCTCGTCTTTGGCAAGCATTGATTCTTTTAATTTTCCCTGTAACTCATCTTTCGTCATAACCTAATTATAGCTCTTTAATTCTTTTTTCTAAATACTCTTTGTTATTTAATTTTAAATTTTCGTCTACCTCTTCAAAAAGTTTTTTTAATATTTCTCCGACTTTGGGACCAGGTTTAATATTTAAAATTCTCATTACGTCCTTTCCATTAACAGCTAAATCGTTCATCGAGAATGGTTTTGGAGCAAGTTCCCCTGCGACTCTTTCTTTGAATTTTTTTAATCTCCAGCTTTCTGCTTTTTGGGTTCCTCCGCCGAGCCTGTCTCCAATTCTAAGGTCCATCATATCAGCAACATTTTCAACCCCAATTCTTCTTATAAATCGCCTTACCGCTGAATCAGTTAAGTTCTCGTTAACAGAAAACATGTGCCAGCGCACTAAAGTTATAACTTTATCCCTATCTTTTTTTGAAAACTTAAGCCTGTCACATAATTCCCCCGCAATTTTTGCGCCGGCTACCTCGTGGTTATAAAAAATGACCAATCCCTTATCATCCTTTGAGGCGACTTGTGGTTTTCCAATATCGTGAATTAGAGCGGCAAACTTAACAATTGGGTTTGTAGACGGACAAAACTTTAAAGATAAAACATTATGAGTAAAAACATCTTCGGTATGGTGTCTTCCGGCTCTTGCCTGAGACAGTCCAATGCCCTCTAAAAGCTGCGGAATAATATATTTTAAAAGCCCGCTTTCGTATAGCATTATTGCGCCTTCGTATGCAAACTCCGACTTCAAAATCCTCAAAAGTTCTGCTTGCACTCTTTCTTTTGAGATGTGTTCCAAGAGCTTCGCATCACTTTTTATACTTTTCCATGTTTTCTCTTCGATTGTAAACTGCAGCTCTGTTGCAATTCGAATTCCCCGCATAAGTCTTAATGCATCTTCTTTAAATCTTAAGTTTGGATTTCCAACTGCTCTTACAATTTTTTCTTTTAAATCCTTTTCCCCGTCGAGTGGGTCGATGATTTTATATTCTCCGTTTTTTATTTCAAGAGCAATAGCGTTTATCGTAAAGTCCCTTCTTGATAAATCGTCTTCTATGGTTTTCCCCCATTCAATTTTTTCGGGTTTATGGGTGGGAGACTCGCTCCATTCTTTTCTAAATGTAGTAATTTCTGCAATCTTTTTCTCGCCCTTTAACTCAAAAGATACCCCAACTGTTCCAAACTGGTTATCGTAAAATCCATTTTGGAAAACTTTTAATATTTGTTCTGGTGTCGCATTCGTTGTTAGATCCCAGTCTTTTACGGAGTTGCTCAGCAGTAAGCTTCGTACGCATCCTCCTACGAAATAAACTTCAAAATTAGCTTTTTGTAGTTTTTTATAAATTTCAATAACTTCGTTTGGAATATCTTTCTGCATAGCTTGTTCGGTTAAGCTTACTTTGCTATAGTATAGCAAGTTTTAAGAGATGAAAAAATGGAACTTGCTCCATCAAGTTGAAAGTCAAAATTCAAAAGTCAAAAACGATGATATTCTTGACATCCTTCTAGAGAACAGAGGAATTAAGACTAAAAAAGAAAAAGAAAATTTCCTTACCCCAAAATTTAAAGAAGTAACAATTGCTTCTGTGGAAATTGACAAAAAACACCTCAAAAAAGCAACAGCAAGAATTAAAAAAGCAATTAATAATAAAGAGAAAATAATTATTTTTGGGGATTACGATGTAGATGGAATAGCCGCATCTGCAATTCTTTGGGAAACATTAAATAATTTAGGGGCGAATGTTTTGCCTTATATTCCATCAAGATTTGAAGAGGGATACGGACTAAGCATTAAAGGAATTGATAATGTTCTTGCTCAAAATTCAGATTTAAAATTGATAATAACAGTGGATAACGGAATTGTCGCAAACGTTGCAATTGATTATGCAAATAAAAAAGGAGTTGATGTTATTATTACAGATCATCATGTAAAACCTGTTAATTCTAAGCTTCCAAAAGCCTTTGCAATAATTCATACTACGCTTCTTTGTGGCGCAGGCGTTGCATATTTTCTGTCAAAAGACTTAAAAAACGAGACAATTGATTTTCCTGACAGCCATCTAGAGCTTGTTGCGCTGGCAACTATTGCAGATTTAGTTTCGCTTAAGGATGGAAACAGGGTATTTGTTCGTTTTGGAATTGAGGCCTTGAGGAAAACCAAAAGACCGGGTCTTCTTTCGCTTTTTTCCAAGGCTGACATTGATAAAGATGAAATTGGTGTTTATCAAGTAGGCCATATAATTGCACCTAGATTAAATGCTATGGGAAGACTCACGAATGCAATGGATAGCTTAAGACTCATTTGCACTTCCAGCGTGCAAAGGGCGAATGATTTAGCTAATACTCTGGCAAAGACAAATTTGGAAAGACAAGAAATCACAGCGGGAACACTCGATCATGCCTTAAGCGGTGCAAAGAAAAACTTGCTTAAAAAATTAATTTTTATAGCAGACAAATCCTATAAAGAGGGTGTAATTGGTTTAGTCGCGGGCAGGCTAGTTGAAGAATATTATTTACCTTCTATTGTTATTTCAAAAGGCAAAAAATATAGCAAAGCCTCCGCAAGAAGTGTTTTAGGGTTCAATATAGTCGAGTTTTTAAGGGAAGCATCAGATTTACTTGTGGACGTAGGGGGACATCCTATGGCAGCAGGATTTACTGTGGAAACGAAAAACTTAGCAAAGCTGGAGAAATTTTTATATGAAAAGGTTTCAAAGCTTATTAGCAAAGATCATTTAGAACGCAAGCTAAATATAGACTTAATTTTACCTGAGGATTTAATAGGTTTGGATTTATATTCTTATATTCAAAAATTGTCTCCTTTTGGAATGGCAAATCCGGAACCTACTTTTCTTACACACAATTTGAGGATCTTTGAAATAAAAAAAGTCGGCAGAGATGGCAAACATCTTAAGCTAAAATTAAATACTATTAATGGAGCGCGCCTTGATGCCATTGCGTTTGGAATGGGTGATTCTAAGTTAAAAATAGGAGATGCTATAAATGTTGTCTATACTTTTTCGGTAGATGAATGGAACGGAAATAAAAAGCTCCAGCTAAAAGTAAAAGATTTTAAAACTATCTAGCCCACTCAAAGACTACGCCTCGCCTTGACAATTTTGTAGATTCAGAAACAGCAGCTTCTATACTATCGACTTGCGCAGATACATCAGGCATTTCATATATTCCTTCTACCTTAGCTGTTTTAAGCTCCTCATCTCTTTCTGCTAAAGCTATTGGATCGGTTAAGTATCTAACATGTCTTTCTATGTCCGGCTCAGTAACATTAAACCTTATCAATGCGGCTTTGTATGCCTCAACATGGCTAGAGGTTAGTTGAGATACAGGCTCTTCTCTTGTTACTGTCAAGCAATGAATACCATTTCTTTCTTTGATTGACCTTGGTTTTTCTCCTACACTGTGTATTTTTAGCCTTCGTATTCCACTTTCAATAAAGTTTCTCATAAAAAATTTCCGCAAAAAAACTTCCTTTCTGAAGCACAAAAATGGCTTCGTAGGGAAGTTAATCAATAATCTTATTAAATGCAAGTGATTTCATAAATATTAATTCCATATCAAATCGTATCACCTAAAAATTAGCTTGTCAAGAGCTTAGGAGGATGATATCATCAAGATTAATGAGTAGGGTTTTAGCCACAGATGCGAAGGATTTTGTAGAAAAAGAAATATCTATAAAAGGGTGGGTAAGGTTAAGGCGAGATCACGGAAAGCTGATTTTTCTTGATATTAGGGATAGGAGTGGAATTATTCAGGTGGTGGTTAATCCTCAAGTTTCGCAATCTGCTTATAAAAATGCTCAAGCGCTGGGGGTTGAATATGCGGTTGAAATTAAAGGAAGAGTAAATAAACGCCCGGAAAATTCCATTAATAAAGATCTAGAAAGCGGCAGAGTTGAGCTTGAGGCAACAGAAATAAAAATACTGGCTAAGGCTCCTGTTTTACCCTTTGATATGGGAGGGGAAGATTTGAAACTTGAGCTGCCAACTCTTCTTGACCACAGGGGTCTGACTCTACGTCACCCTAAAATAGCCGCAATTTTTAAAGTCCAGGCAGTTATCATAGATGAGTTTAGAAATTATCTTAAAAGGGAGGGTTTTGTTGAGTTCCAGGCTCCTTCAATTGCTCCTGCGGTAGCTGAAGGCGGAGCTGCCGTTTTTGAGGTTGATTATTTTGGAAATAAAGCATATCTTTCCCAGAGCCCCCAGCTTTATAAGCAGATTGTAATGTCTGCATTCGAGCGCGTTTTCTCTGTAAATAAGGTGTTCAGAGCAGAACCCTCAGTTACTACAAGGCATTTGACCGAGGTGGTTTCTTTGGACGCTGAAATGGCATTCATAGAGTCTTGGGAGGATGTAAAGGATATGGCGCAGTCTACTGTTAGAACAATTTTAAAAAGACTTGAGAAAGAGTGCGCAAAAGAGCTTAAAATGTACAAGGTCGAGCTTCCTAAAATGATTGAAAAGACTCCATATTTAAGCCTTAGAGATGCCCAGGAAAAAATTTTCAAACATTCAGGCCGAGACGCGCGAGGCGAAAAAGACCTAAACCCTCAAGATGAGCGCGAGATTTGCGAAATAATCAAAAAGGAAACAGGCTCCGATTTTGTATTTATTTACGGATATCCAACAAAAGAGAAACCATTTTATGTTTATCCAAATCCCGACAATCCTGAGTATAACGAGGGCATGGATTTACTCTGTAAAGGTCTTGAGTGGGCATCAGGAGGCAGAAGGGTAAATGACTATGACCAGCTGATGGAGCACGTTAAAAAATGGAAACTTAACCCAGCCAAAATCAAGCTTTTTCTCGAAACATTTAAGTACGGAATACCTCCCGAAGGAGGATTTGCGTTGGGGGCAGAAAGAATGACTATGCAGATTTTAGAGCTGTCTAACGTACGTGAGGCTAGTATATTTCCAAGAGATATTGAAAGAATTGATGAAAGGCTTACCTCTAAAAAAAGGTCCTAAAGAGTTCTATAAAATTTATTCACTGATTTTATTTTCAATATTTCTTGTGCTTTTTTCTCTAAGTATAATACTTAAGTTTTGGATTATAAATTACTCAACTAACGATATTCCAATCAAACCTAGGGCCGACTTTAAGTACCCAGTGCTTAAGGCTGAGTTCAACCCGCAAATAAGCGCAACCGGTGCAATTATCATGGACGGCAAAACAAAAGCACTTATTTACTCAAAAAATCCCAAATTAAGGTTTTCCCCAGCCTCGACTACTAAAATTATGACAGCAATAGTTGCCTTGGACAGCTTTAAGCTCAACGATATTTTGACCGTAAAAGAAGCAACTACTGAGGGCTCCATTCTTGGACTTTATCCCGGAGAGCAGCTTAGCTTAGAATCACTTCTCTACGCACTGCTTCTTCCCTCGGCCAATGATGCTGCTTTAACCATTGCTCAAAATTATCCGGGTGGAGAAAAGAAATTTATTGATAAAATGAACGAAAAAGCAAAATTATTTATGCTTGAAAATACTCATTTTGGAGACCCGGCAGGACTTGAAGATAGCAAAAACTTTACTACCCCGTTTGATTTAGCCAGACTTGCGTCGTTTGCGATGGAAAATTCTGATTTTGCAAAAATTGTTTCAACTCAGTACAAAATCATAACAGACATGAGTGGCGCTTCGGTTTATTTTTTGGAAAACTTAAACAAGCTTTTAGGCACAGATAACATAACAGGAATAAAAACCGGATACACACAGGAGGCAGGGCAGGTTTTAGTTATCTCAAAGGTTGAAAGCGGCAACACCATAATTTTGGTCGTTATGGGAAGTGAAGATAGATTCCTTGATACTCAGAAGCTCTTAAGCTTAATTAGTGGAAATCTTACTTACTTATCCATTCATCCGTAACTGCAGGTAAATAAGCAAGAAATCCATCATTTCCTTCAAATACTACGATAGGGTACAAATAATCTTGCTCTTTTTCACCCATATAATATGCAAGAAAAATATCCTTAATTTTAATACTATTTCCGGCACCGTAATAGGATGCGATATATGCCTTGCCCTCTTTGAGTTCTTCAAAAGCAGCACCCGAAGTTTTTATTGGATATGTTGAGCTTTCGCCTGACACCCTTTGCATAGAATAATTTGCTCTTACTATTTGAGGGCCGTCAGTTCCGCCTGTGACGATTAAATTAATATTAGATTCAATCGGTTTTCCATAAAATATGGGTAAATTATTTATATCCTTTTGATAAAAGTTAATTCTATAAGCCCGTGTGGAGCCTTGACTTGTAGCAGCAAGAAGCTGTCCGTCCTTTACGGAAAGCAATATGGTTCTGGTCTTAGACGTGTCTAAGTCACCGGTTGGATAGTTCATGTCGTATAAGAAATCTCTTGCTTTACTTACCGCATCAGCCTGTTTAGGAAGGTTTTTGCCGGAAAGTACATCGCTTTGAAAATAAAATGGAGAAAACAGAGTAAAATCACGACTTTTAATATTAACCCTTATAGTTTTTAAAAATTGTCCGCTGCTATTTGTCCAAAAATAAGAATCATCAGATACCTTAAAAGGACCATTTTCAAATCCGACATTTTTAACGTCTTGACCAATTTTCTTTAATGCCAGAAGGTCTGCCTTAGGTTTTTCGATTTCATAAATTTTAATCTGGTCTTTAAACAGTGGAACTTTTCCCGAAATTGTATCAAGGGAATATTTATAATTTTCATTAACAGCAGAAGTCGGAAATGAGATAGCCGGAAGTTTTCCAAATGCTATCGTAGGCTTTGGAGGGGGAGTAGGAAAGAAAGTCTCTTTTAGAAGAACAAGAGCCCTATAGGCAAGTATTAATACAAAAATAGCCGCAACTACAATTCCTGCCCATTTTAGAATGAGTTTAGTTTCTTTGCTTGCAGCTGTTAAAGTGAGCATATATTGAGTATAAGAAAACTTTGAGCTACAATGCAACTAAAGGGGTCCTGTCCCGGGTTTCCCTCCCGCCAGTGCTCACTCGAATATTTTCTTCGAAAATAGCTCGTTGCGCGCTGTCAGGAGCCTTTCCACCCGTGCCACCCCTCAATAAATATGGTTAGAGTAAGGTTTGCACCAAGTCCAACAGGAATACAACATATCGGAGGAATAAGGACAGCGCTTTATAATTATTTGTTCGCGAAGAAAAATCAAGGAGAGTTTTTACTTAGAATCGAAGATACCGACCAAAAAAGGCTGATCAAAGAAGCAGAAGGGGCACTTCTTGAGATGCTTAGATGGCTTGAAATAGAGCCAAAAGGAAATATTGTCCACCAGTCAAAACGTCTTGATATTTATAAAAAATACGCAAAAGAGCTTGTTTCAAAAGAACTAGCTTATGAAAAAGATGGCGCAATCTGGGTTAAAATGCCGGAAAGTAAGAGCTTTGAATGGACTGATTTAGTAGGAAACAAGCATATTAGATTTGAGGGAAAAGATCAAAAAGACTTTGTGATTTTAAAATCCGACGAATTTCCGACCTATCATTTTGCAAATGTAGTCGACGACCACTTATTTGAAATAACACACGTTTTTAGAGGCGAAGAATGGATATCATCTACTCCTAAACACCTGTATCTATATGAAAGTTTTGGATGGAAAAGACCTGAATTTGTTCATCTCCCTGTAATTTTAGGAAGCGATCATACCAAGCTTTCCAAAAGACATGGTGCAAAATCAGTTTTGGATTACAGGAGTCAAGGTTATTTAAAGGAAGCTGTACTAAATTACATGGCGCTTCTTGGTTGGAATCCGGGTGGGGACAGAGAAAAAATGAGCCTAGATGAGATGATTGAGCTATTTAAGATAGACCATATTAATAGTGCAAATCCTATTTTTGATCAAACTAAATTTGAATGGCTAAACGGTGTTTGGATACGCAGTATTTCGACAAAAGACTTGCAAGAAAGACTAATTGAGTTCTACTCAGATGATAAAGAGGTTACAGAAACTCTTAAAAGTTCAAAATCGCCTGATTTAGTAAAGGTTGCAGCCTCAAGAATGAAAACCTTGATGGATTTCAAAAGTTTGGTTTCTAAAACTTCTCAAAGAGAAAAAACTCGGGAGGAAATTAAAATAGCGAAAAAACTAAAAACATTTTTGACCCAAAATCTAAAAACATGGGAAGACGCAGAGCTGCTTAATGCAATAAAGGAATTTAGTAAAGAAGAAGATATTCCATTTAAGACAATTTTTTTCCTGCTAACCGGAAAGGAACAGGGAATTGGAATTTTAGAGTTAAATCAAATCTACGGAAAAGACTTTTTGATATCAAATTTAGAGGGCAAATAAAAGAACTGCTATCCCAAGAAGAACTATAGCTATTCCACCGATTCCAAGGCCAAGTATTGTAGCGTTGGGTCCAGCTTCTGGTAAGCCTGCTGCGCTTGCCAAATTAGTGCTCACGGTACTTGACCAAGGACCGGTTGCGCAGCCATTAGTTGCCAACACCTTAAAAAAATAGTTTGTTTTAGGGAATAAGTCGTTTACTTTGTATTTAACAGCCCCATCAATTTTTCCCATACTAAACTTTACTGAATACGCATCTGCGCTAGATGTTAGACCATACGATATTACATAACC
Source organism: Candidatus Levybacteria bacterium RIFCSPHIGHO2_01_FULL_37_17 (assembly GCA_001782035.1). Lineage (GTDB taxonomy): Bacteria > Patescibacteriota > Microgenomatia > Levybacterales > UBA12049 > 01-FULL-36-15b. The sequence continues at coordinate 299,138 of MFNL01000001.1, forward strand.
ATCAAAAGCAGATGTTGGCTGGACAAAGTATAAAGTTGCAGATGAAGAGCTCATAGAAACAGAGTAGAGATTTGGAGCATCTGCAGGTGGAGTTGCTGAGCATTCTTGTGCAAAAGAAAGCTTGGGAGATAGCCCTGCTAAGGATATTAAGGTGATTAGAATAAATCCGAAGGCCAAAAACTTAAATTTCATGCCTTTAGTATAGAATATCTCTTTTTTAGAGCCATTTTGCAATAGGCACATTAATATAAGGTGACTTTTAAGCACAAATCTTATAGAATAGGGTGTATTGCCGAGTCGCCTGCCTGCGCAGGCAGGTCTAATGGTAGGATAAAATGTGGCACGTTTACATTTTAAGAAGTAAAATTAAGAGATGGTATTACGTAGGAAGTACAAATAGGCTTCAAAAGAGAATTCTCGAACATAATTCAGGTAATACTGTCTCAACAAAAGCGTATAGACCTTTTGACTTGATATTTAATAAAACTTTTAAATATGAAATTGATGCAAGAAAATACGAAAGAAAACTTAAAGACAAAAGAATAGAAAAAGAACAAATAATAAAAGAAACTGAAGACAAATAATTATTGCCGAGTCGTCTAATGGTAGGACAACGGATTCTGGATCCGTTTATTGGGGTTCGAATCCCTGCTCGGCAGCAAGCACGTGCAGGTATAGTACGGTACCCTCTCTATTCACGTCCTCAATTCGCTGGAGATCTTTTACGGATATGGTTATCAGCTGATAATGCCTTCTTTTATGAAGAAAGCTGGAGAAGAACAATGGGGTATGTATGAAGGATACAGAGATGACGCTCAATATTTAATCGATATTGCTGATCAGAAAGTGCCAAGCGACCAGATCACTGGAAATTCCAAAGCAAGAGATAAAAGGGACAAGGCTATACAAAAATATACTGAAGAACTTGATAGGCTATCAAATATTAAAGACTGGAGAATTCCTATTATTTCGCAGCCTTTACCAAAAGAATGTAATAAGGATAATTTATTTATTCCTGAAACTTCTGGCTCAATTGATTGGACGGGAGAAGAAGATAAAGAAACTCCCATCCCTGGGCCTTTTAATTTCGAACCATTATCTTAAAATGAATATTAAACCAAATCCAAATATTCCTACAGACCAAAAATTACTGGATCTTCTTAAAGACGCATATACGAAAAACTTTGAGTGTTATAAAGCTTTGATAAAATTTGATGCAATAAAACCGTTTTCAAATTATGTTCCCGAGATAATAAGAGGAGACTTAGATAGATTTGCTAAAGAGGAGGAAAAACAGCAGTTCCATTACCTTTTTGTTTATCAAGAGGGGGATAAATTTATTATGAGCGACGATTATAAAGCATACTATTGCTATAAGATAATCGGTACCAATGAAGTTCCTTGCGTCGTTCTAGGAGAACCTAAGGGAGAAAACGTCACATTTAAAGGAAAACCATTCCTTCTCGAAGCTCCACAAATAAAGATTACAAAAAATGAATAACAAAAATCAAGGAACCTTGATACTACTAGCTTTTTTCGGTGTATTAATTTTGGTTTTTGCACTTTTTATGGTAAATCAAATGTCTGTCGATAAGGGTTCGGATGGAAACAACCCACTGCCAAAGGGACTCCAGAATGACCCTTTTAAGCCTGACGATTCTCAGGCATGTGAAGATCAAGAAATTGAATTGGCAAGTATACTTGCTAAATCAATAAATGTTCTTGAATCAAGAGATGAAAATGACTACGAAGATACAATGAGCAAAGTGGAAGAGGCGCTAAATTATTTGGATATAAACTTTAATAAATACCACTCAGAATTTTACTATGTAGTTGAAGCAGCGGTTGACGGAAGACACCAGTTAGAAATGGTAGGAATAGATGATTATCAGGATTCACTTTATAGAATAAGCGAGGCTAACACTTCATTACGTCATGCGCATGAGAATCTCATTAATGTGTGTAACTCAGAATAAAAGGTAATAACCCTTTTATAGTGTCTCATTTGTCTCGTTTGAGCCTGTATATGAGACACTGCTATAATGACTAAACGGGTCTAGACCAACCCGCTCAGCATTCTGCTCGCCATTTATCGGTTCAAAGGGTATATAATGTATTTATGGCAGATATCTCCTCGAGTCTAATACTATTGACATATAAAGGTAAAATACTTCTAATGCACAAAACTAATGGCGTTTTAGACCCAGTAGTTCATCCATGGTCCTTAATAGGGGGAGAACGTCGGGAGAAAGAATCTTTTGAGGAAGCAATGAGCAGAACTGTAGAAAAAGAAACAGGTATAAAAATTGAAAATATTGAGCGTATATCGGATTTTAAGTATCATGCTGCACTTACAGATGATAATATAAACAAAATCCAGCGAGGAGAATTTCAGTTACTCGATTTTTTTGCACCAAAAGATTTACAGAAACTTTTGCTATCTGACTCAACACAAGAATTCGTATCTAATTACAGTTACCTTACCGACAATACATCCTTAGTAAGTGCTATTAAATAGCTAATTTGTTCCCTTCGTGGTATAATATACTCAGTTGCAGATCGTATATAAATACATCTGCTTAATGATTGATTTAGTTTTAAATAGAAAGAAAGATCCAATTTTCCACATTACATCTTCTTAAACTTTAACAACGTCATTTTGAGCAGAGGTATATGTATTACGATTCAATAAGAAAACCTAATTATAGAAATAAAACAAAAAATTTCTATGGAAAGAAAAGCAATGGTTATTCCAGATTTCGACAAATAAAAAAGCTAGACCCGAACCTTTTTATAAAAAGTGCTCAAATAACGGAATTACCTCATGAGCAAGAATCTTTAGCAAGATTTGTCGATTACTCAATAGACGAAAAGATAAAAAGAAATATTGTAGAGCACGGATACACAATCCCTACTTTAATACAAGAGCAGTCTATTCCCCACATACTTTCAGGAAGAGATATTATTGGAATCGCCAATACCGGAACAGGCAAAACCGCAGCATTTTTAGTTACTCTTATTAACAAGTCTCTTATAGATAGAAATCAAAGAACATTGATTTTAGTGCCGACACGGGAACTAGCTGTTCAAATTAAAGACGAGTTTAAAATATTTGCCAAGGGTACAAATCTTGAAGCAGTAGCAGCAATCGGAGGCATAAATATTAAAAGCCAAACTTACGCATTAAGACACAAACCGCATTTTGTTGTCGCAACTCCAGGAAGACTTAAGGATTTAATCCAGAGAAGACAGATAAACCTTTTTCATTTTCAAAATGTAGTACTCGATGAAGTAGATAGAATGGTAGACGTAGGGTTTTTAAATGAAATAAAGTATATTATTTCTCTACTTCCAAAAACTCGGCAGTCTTTATTCTTTTCCGCAACCGTTGACAGAAAAACAGAGGAAATAGTAAATAGTTTTGTTACCAACCCCGTGAAAATTTCTGTTAAAAGGCAGGAAACCGGAGAAAACATAAATCAGGATATTATCAAAATAGGTAAAAATTTATCTAAAATAGACACCTTGCATGATTTACTTGTTAAGCCCGGTTTTGAAAAGGTTTTGGTTTTTGGAAAAACAAAATGGGGAGCCGAGAAATTGTCAAAAGCCCTGATAGAAAGAGGTTTTAAGACCGCTGCGATTCATGGAAATAAATCCCAAAACCAAAGATTAAGAGCCTTGCAGGAGTTTAAAGAAAATAGACTGCAGATTTTAATCGCAACAGACGTTGCCTCAAGAGGCCTTGATATAGAAAATGTAACCCATGTAATTAATTACGATGCACCAACATCTTATGAGGAATATATTCATCGAATAGGAAGAACAGGCAGGGCAGGTAAAACGGGAAACGCCCTGACTTTTATAGACTAAGGATTATGAATGTCTAATTTATTAGTAGGAGTTAGTTCGAAGCAATATTAAAATGTTACTAATTAAGCCTCAAATGATATAATTAACCATAAGAAACATGAAAAAAATGCCAGAAGATTATTGGAAGAAAAAACTAACTCCAGAGCAATACAGGGTTTTGAGAGAAAAGGGGACAGAGCCTGCTTTTTCTGGGGCACTCTATGATAACCACGAAGATGGAATGTATAAATGCGCGGCATGTGGGGCAGAACTATTTTCTTCCGATACAAAATTTGATTCAGGAACGGGCTGGCCAAGTTTTGATAACCCGGTGAATAAAGAAAATGTTATTTTGCAAGATGACAATTCTTATGGAATGCGAAGAACCGAGGTAATTTGCAAAAACTGCGGTTCACACTTGGGTCACCTGTTCAACGATGGACCAAAAGAAACAACAGGGCAAAGATATTGTATAAATTCCTGTGCTCTAGATTTTAATCCTCAAAAATAAGATTATCGGGCTATAATCAGAAGTCGTTTGTAGGTTGTGCCTGCGGGCCAGCAAGTCATTAAGGTAAGGGTTTTTTCTCCTGGTTTAGGATTAAGGTAGGAAACATCTTTAGCGTCCACTATTTTTGTGTCAATTACTTTATATTCATACCTTATATTTTTGTAATAAACAAAAATCTCATCATCCTTTTTAAGTTTTGAGAGTAAATAAAATACTGAGTTGTATCTTGTAGCTTCTAAAATATTGACGGATGAATGGGAAAACAAAAACATGTTGCCAAGTTGACTTGGTAAGGCAGTACCCCTTGCTTGGGCAACTCCTTTTGTTAAGGCAAGCTGATAAGTATTGGAATTGTAAGGATCTACGTTTGCAACAATTTTGGCATTTGCCCCGATTTTGGGTATTACAATTCCAAATTCTTTATCAAGAGGTTTTATTTGACTAATCGTTTTTTTAGGCTCGTTAAGTCTATAATTAATTTCTACTTTTGCAACGGGTGCAAATATATAAATTAAAAGCACAAGAGAGGAAAATATTAAAATTATTCCTGCACCAATTAGAATTTGGGGAAGTTTCTTCACAAGAATTATTTTTATTGAGTATTTCTATTGCGGTAAACGTAATAGGCAATTGCGGCAATAAGTATAAGAAGAGAAAGTGCTAGAATCCAATTTTTTGCAATCCAATTCATGGGTGCAGTTAAAGGATTTTTAGACATCTCTTCTGATTCTTCGGGCTCTGATGGTTGTGCACTTTCTGTTGCCAAGACTTCTCCACCTTGGCCTGTTGCTTCTGCTCCCTCTCCTAAAACCGAACCCGTACCAGTTCCCCCTACAGGGATAGCTCCTTGCGTAACAGTCGTTGTCGGGTTGACTATTGTAGTAGTAACATTTGAATCTCCTATAACACCTGAGCCGTTTCCATAGGTATCGAAGGCTCTAATAACATAATAATATGTAGTATTACAATTTGGCGAAACGTTATCTGTCATGCTTCCATCGGTATTTGAGCCTATATTGACACTGTTTACTTGATGAGCTGAGTCAACGTTAAAGCTTGTATCAGAGGATCTATATAAATTCACCTTCACAGTTTTTCCGCCATCATCTGCTGTTCTAAACGATATTTTATAGGTACAATCATCCTGCTTTGATTTACTATAATTAGTTGGAGTTCCTGGAGTAGAATTGTTGAAATCTGTACTTACTGTTGAGCTTGTTGAGCTTGAAGTTCCTTGTGCAGTTGCATAAAAGCTATACGTACCGTTTCCTTGATTTAAAGAAACGTCGCATGTGTCTGTATTCCCACCTGCTGAGGTTACAATGTCGCTTCCAAATTGCGAGAAGCTGCCGCTATCACCCGGACCTGATTTAAAACATTTAACCGTAATAGTCTGTGAGGAATCTGTATCAAGAGCAACGAATGTTAATGTAAATGAGTCATCGTTTGTTTGGCTTGGGGGAGTCTGAAGTCTTACTGAAGTTGCAGCAAAACTTGTCCCAACAAAGACAAACAATGCAAAAATTGAAAGCAATAATGATTTAATTATCTTATTTTTCATATCTTTTCTTTAATCTAAGTCCTAAAAGCAAGCTTCCTGTTCCAGTGCCCAGTAATAGAGCTGCCATTATAACCCAAATCGTATTTTCTCCAGTAGCAGGTAGTTCAGTAGATGCTCCCAAAACCTCCTGGGTCGCTTTATACTCGGCGCTTGGTTGGCTAGTGTTAACAAGTGAAACTTCTGTTCCGACAAAATTGCTATCCGGGTCTGCCGTATCCAAGTCTCCAGGGTTAACCGCAAGCGCCAAAATCAGGCTTGATGGATCTCCGATGGGTGTGCCCTTAGCCCATGCATTATCATAGTATGTTCCGGCTGCTTGCCCGCTGCCTATTGTAGCTTTGTATATTAAAGTGAATACGTCGCCCGGATTTGCACTACCAAGAGTCCACGTTCCGGGAGATGCATACGTAGGCTCACTTATACTTCCGGTTATATCGGTTGTTGCTCCTAAATATGGTGTATAGAGAACTTGGTACGAACCACCATTATAAGAGAATCCATCAGGAAGAAGATCGGTAGCCGTTATATTGTCTCCCGGTCCTTGATCTGGATCAACTGTTAAGGTCAATGTGTATGTAACAACGTCTCCAGTATTTTTATCCCCAACTGCATCATTTTCCTTAGAAATCGTGAGAAGAGGTTCAGCGTTATGATTAAGGATTTGGCAAAATACTGTTTGTCCAGAGCTAACGAAAAGATCAAGCGTATCGTCTTCGTTTATCGCTACTTCTTGACCACAGCTAATTGCAGTTTGTTCCCATCCATCCTGTAAATTTTCGCCTAATGTGTATGTTCCTGGAATAAGATTATTAAACGTCACTGTTCCAGTAGGATCTGTTAGTTGTGAAGTTTGTCCTGTTAAATTTATTGTCCAGTCCGAAAGAACAGGATCTTCTCCTTCTAATAGTCCGTTTCCATCTTCATCATTGTATTTCGTAACAATAACTTGACCTTCCTGTGTATTAATAAAGGTATAAGACTCATTTTGTCCGCTCGTGGGTGTTTCAAAATCGTGCGTTGAATCATTTAATGGCGTCCATCCATCTCTGTCTTCTTCGGTTACAGAATAATTATGATTTGGTCCAAGATTTGTAAATGTGTAGCAGCCGTCTTCTCCGGTCGTTTGCGCACTTCCACTTGCAACACCGTCTACATTAAGTGTCATTTCCCATCCTTGTACATCACTTTGGTCTTCGTCCGTCTCTGGATCTCCGTCAACATCTTCCACCTTACATACAGTAATGTCGATATTTTTAAAGTTGACAAAATCTTGTCCCGTAATTGTATCTCCGGCAGTAAGAGTAATGTTATAAAAAAGAGAAGTTAATGCTGTCCATCCAGCTTGAAGCACCTCTCTTACCTGATAATAATCTGGGATAAGGTCAGTAAAGCTATAAGAACCATCAGAAAGAGTATTTGTTGTTAAGTAGAAAACACAGCCAATAAAATCGAATCCACAATTGTTGTAAAGATCAATCACCCAATTTTCAAGTCCAGTTTGATCTCCTGTTGTGTCCGTGTCGCCATCGGCATCTTCAAATTTAGACCCCAAGACTGAGCCCAGCTTGGTATTATATATTGTGCACTCAGCTGTTTGTCCTGAGGCAACTGCTACTTCCTGACAATCGCTTTCATCTTCGCTCCACCCGGATTGTGCCTCCTCATTAACGTCGTATGTCCCTGGTGTGACTGTGAAAGACTCTGAATGGTTTGTAGCAAGCGTTGTTCGGGTTGCCGGAGCAGTTATTGTTCCAGATCCAGTTGCAGTAATGGTGAATTCGGTTAGATCATTGGTCGGATCTGTAACTTTATGAACAATTAAAGTCCCGTTGTCGATCGCATTACAAATAGTAATTTCATTAGTTTCACCGGGTTCAACCTCAATCACTGCCGGTAATGTATGATAAGCCGCTGGTTCAGGAAGGCTCTCACAACTATAGTCTTGGTTTGAAGGGAACCATCCAACAAAGTGGTAACCGGAAACGCTACTCTCATCAACTGAGTGTTCTCCTGGCTCAACATCGTTAACTGGAGAGCCCATTGTGTTAGTACCTGACCCATCAAGGCTCCAGCTAAATCCTAACCCATCTGCTTCTGTATTTTCATCATCAGTAGATCCCTCATCGCTAAATCCGTTGGCATTTCCGTCTACAATTTTATTTACCTTAACCGAGCCTGTTTCTGGCTCACAACCGTTGAGATCAATCGTTGCGCTATCTGAATTATTAGAGGTTGTTCCCTCTTCTGTAGCAGCACTAACACTGACCTCATTTATTAAAGCCGGACAATCATCCTCGGTTGTCACTCTTGTAACGGTATAAGTACGGCTTCCAGATACTCCAAGATCAATATTGGTACATTGGAAACTTCCAGTTGCGTTTTGATCACAAGCTGAGCCGCCTGTATAGTTTACAGCCCAGGTTCCGGGTGGAAGAATATCGTCAAGAACAACATCGTTTATACTTTCGCCTCCGACAGAAGAAACGACGATTGTAAATTGGGCCGAATCTCCGACATTGATTGGTCCGTTCCCCACTTTCGTAACTTCGACATCTTTACAAGCGAGAGTTATACTTTGTGAGTCAGAGTTATTTGCACTATTACCATCATTTAAGACGGTAATTGTTGCCGTATTATCAATTACACCACAGTCATCAATATCAGTAGTAGCTTTTACTTGAATTGTCTTTGAGGCTCCAGAGGCTAAGCTGTTGATAGTGCAAGTAAGGAGGTTTCCAACGATAGTACAGCTTGTCCCCGTAGGAAATCCACTCGCTCCGTCCTCTTCCCAAACTAATCCGCTTGTACCACTTGGAAGATTGTCGGTAAGAGTAAAATTTCCGCTAGCTTGATCACTTTCATTCTTAACAATTATGTTGTAATGTGCAACAGCCCCTGCACTTATACTTGCATCATCAGCTGTTTTATTTACGCTTACGTCAATGCAGTCTTCGACTGTAATCTTATTGTTATTGTCGGAAGCATTAAGTGTATTTCCGTTTCGACTATTAATTGCGGTGGCGCTAGCGTCGTTTGAGATTACTCCGCAGAATCCGGTCGTATCTTGACTTACGGTAATCGTCTTTGTTTGTCCTTTTGGCATATCGCCAAAGTTACAAGTTAAAAGATTGCTGCCGTTGATACTACAAGAAGCTGCATCAGCTCCTCCTAAAGTCCAAGAACCGACTGGGAGCTGGTCTGTCAAAACTACGTTTTGGGCCGTTGTGCCAGTGGCGCTTGCATCTGTGTCTACTGATATCGTGTATGTTGCTGTATCACCTGAATTAATGGTTGAATCCGCAGCTGTCTTGGTTACGTCGATCTTTGCGTCTGTGTCAGTAAAGGTGATAGATGCAACTAAAATATTTGAAGAATCAAAAACCTCAACTTTATAGTTCAACCTCTCGATCCCGTCCAGCTGATAAGCGTAAATAAAACTTCCTTCCTCATTCGAATTAACATCATCTTCAAAATGTACAGGGGGAAGATCTTCAGAAGATATAATTATTTTGTAAGTAGTATTGGGAAAAAAGTTTCTACCGGTGATAAAAACAGCATCATCTGGAAAATAATCAGCCTTATCTGTAACAAGACTTGCGCTTTTTTCAGAAGTTAATATCGTGTCGCTATTTAAAAGCTCTGAGGAGCCGGAATTTATTGATTCTGCGGAAACATTATCAAGTATTACCATGTTAAGTTCTGTATTTAAATCTGTTTGTTCCAGCTCTGAACCTGAAGAGGCTTGATTTTCTAAGGCACTTGTTGACGAAGGAGGAGACAGATTGTCAACCTGAGTAGTATCGTTAGCGGTTGGTGAATCAGTCGGCTCTTGTGAAACAGTTTCTGATTGCGTGTCGCTTGGTGTGGGGGTAATTGTGTGTGTCGGTGTACCTTGCTCTACAACGGGAGTTGGAGTTGGTGCATCCGTTGGTGTTGATTGATCAACCGTTTCGGCGGGTGTTTCAGTTGTCGTTACTTCTTGGGCAGAAACCACATAAGGACTAATCGATTGGGCAATAAGCGATAATACTGCGACAAAAACAATAAATTTTTTAATTAATGTTTGTTTCACTCAAGCAAAACCCTCATCCATCCAAATTTAGATGTCGCGATAGTACCACCAACAGTAATAAAGTACAATACCCTATAGTAGTAATAAAACAAAGGCAATTTTATAGACCTATAGCTATGTTTCAAGACGTTTAAATTTGACAATATTATTATTGTTTGGTAGTATTTTTTTAACAATGAAAATTAAGATTGTTTTTCTAATTTTCATCCTTCTTTTTACCTTATCTATATTTCCTGTATTTGCTCAAGATGAGAACTCGACCATAACTCCAACTACAAAAAGAATTGAAGTGAGACAAAAAACTCAAGAAAGAATTGAGACGGTTAAAGAAAATATTGCCCAAAGACTGGAAGGAATAAAATTACGATCCTGTCAAGCAAGAGAAAATGCAATAAATAACAGAATAAACAGCCTAACCAGACTTACCGGAAATATGGAAGTAAAATTTGCGAGCATCTCGGCAAGAGTGCAAGAGTACTATAGCAGTACTCTAGTTCCGGATGGAAAAACCCTTTCTAACTACGATAGTCTGCTATCTGATATTTCGGCAAAAAAAGATGCAGTAGATGCAGCATTAGCGACAGCTAAAGCATTGGGTGAGGATTTTTCGTGTCAGGCGGACAATCCAAAAAGTTTATTTACAACTTTTAGAGAAAACATGCAGGCAGTTAAAAGTGCGCTAAAAGAATACAGAACATCAATAAAAAATTTAATAGTTGCGATTAGAACCTTAAACTCGGAAGAAAATTCAGAATAACATGAAACCTAATTATCTGACATTAATTTTAACAGCTGTTATAGTGCTTATAGTTTTAGTTGGAGCATATCTTTTTTTAAGCAAGGGCAATACGTATGCCCCCACGACTCAAAATGAAGTAACAGTAATTGAAAATCCTCAAGACTTAAACGAGGCTAATAGTGCATTAGATAGCGAGGATCTAGACAATATAGACTCATCTTTGGACCAACTTGATTTGGAAGCTGCAAGCTTTTAGGCTTATATCCACCTCTTAATACGGAAGTAAAAAAGCATTATAAGAATAGGTACAATTGAAATTATACAAATTAAGATAAATGTTGTGTAGGGTCCCCAAAAGTCCCATGGTCCAGTTTCAATTCCACCAGGCAAAAGGATGTTCATGCCAAAAAAAGTCCCAAAAACAGTAGCAGGAATGGTTAAGGTAAATATTATAGTAAGAAATGCAATTATTTCATTATTTTTAGAATTTATAAGAGATTCGTTGCTTTCGGAAATACCTTCAATTAGCTCACGGTTGTTTTCCAGTCTTTCAGATAAAGTTTGAATGTGATCTAAAACGTTGCCCCAATAAGACTTCATGGTCCCGTTAAAAACTTCGTATTTTCCCTCTTCAAGCTGTTTTAGGATTGGTAAAACGGCTCGAATCATTGTATGAAAATAAACTATATTCCTTCTGGTTACAGATATATCTTCCAATATGTCTTGAGATTTCTTGGTTTCAAGATGCCTGTCTATTCTTTCAATTTTCGCAGAGAGCTCATTAACAATAGGAAAACACATATCAACTAAAGCATCAATTATCCTATATCCAAAAAAAATCGGGCCTTTGCCCATAAAATCGTCTCTACTTGAAATATTCTTTTCGCAAATCTTAAAAATCTCATCCAAAATAGGTATTTCATTGTCGTGGAGAAGTATTAAATACCCCTTTCCCATAAAAAGATATACTTGACTATAAAATATTCTTTTTTTCTCTGGATGAGCTTGTTTTGGGAGAGTGTAGGAAAGAGCTTTAGTGGGAAGCGTAAGAATATTACTAATAGTACTTTTAACAAATTTTAATGGTCGCTTTACATATGGAGTGCTTGGAAGATCTTCACCAAGTCTTTCTATATAGTTTTTAGCAGTTGTTAGAACAGGAAAGTCCAAAACTATGAGGCTGTAATCCTCATAAACTTCTATTTTGGAAATCTGAGTTTTATTCTCAAAATCCTCAAGGTCTAGAGGATTAAACTTATATGCTTTAATTAGCTTTTTAAGAACCTCGTCTCTTGGGTTTGCAATACTTAGGAATTGAAAATTCTTATGGTTTATTCTTTTGATATCCATAATTAAATATTAAACTTACACTAAATTATGCCGGCTAAAAAGACACAATACTTTAATTTTAGTTTCGTTATATAATTAGTGTCAACCCGCAATATTAAGGGCTTGACATTCTAGCAGATGATATGATAGAGTGCTAATAGAAAATGCAAAGAGTTGTTCCGATAATACCAATTAGAGATGGAATAATATTCCCCTATACCGATTCGGTATTAACCTTCGGCAGGCCAAAGAGCCTAGCTGCGCTTGAATATTCTTTTGCACAGGAGCGAATAGTCGGATTTGTTTTGCAGAAAAACGCAAAATTGAATGAACCTTCTTCTTCCGACCTCTACGCTATAGGCACCTTGTCCCACATCGAGCGAATGATAAAAAGTGAAGGAGAAATTAATGCTCAAGTTAAGGGTTTATCAAGAATTAAAATACTTGAATATCTCCAAGATACCCCCTATTTAATGGCAAGAGTGGAAGAAGTAGAAGATACATTCCAAGATACCCCAGAAATAAAAGCTCTTACAAACCACTTAATTACAGAGTTTAGAAAAGCAGTAAACTTGGGCAAATTTGTGGATTTTCTGGTTTTTATGAATGTTATGTCTGACAACAGCGCTACTCAACTTGCTGATCTGGTAGCCTCCGTTCTTGATCTAAAACCAAGCGAGAAGCAAGAAATTTTAGAGGAGAAAGATGTAAAGAAAAGACTAGAAAAAATAATTGAAATTCTTTCAAAAGAAATTAAGGTTTTGGAACTTGAGAAAAAGATTGCATCAAAGACGCAAGAAAGATTTGAGAAAGGCGCAAGAGAGGTAATGCTTCGCGAAAGACTTAAGACTATAGAAAAAGAGCTTGGGGAAAATGAAGAAGACGGTGAAATAAGAGAACTTTATACGAAGCTAAAAGAAGCCAAAATGCCTGAAGACACAGAGGAAAAGGCCAAGAAAGAAATAAAAAAGCTTTCCCAAATGAACCAGTTTAATCCGGAGTCCGCGTACATCAGAAATTATTTGGATTGGCTACTTTCACTTCCATGGTCGCTTGAAAGTAAAAATAGCGTAGATATAAAGCAGGCTGAGAAAATTCTTGATGAAGATCATTATGGGCTTGATAAAGTTAAAGAAAGAATCACTGAATATTTAGCAGTACACAAATTGGCCGGTAAAATGAAAGGTCCGATCCTTTGCTTTGTAGGACCGCCGGGGGTGGGAAAAACTTCTATTGGCAAATCTATTGCTAGAGCACTAGGAAGACAATTTGTTAAAGTTTCATTAGGAGGAATAAGAGATGAAGCGGAAATCAGAGGACACAGAAGAACTTACGTTGGGGCTTTGCCTGGAAGAATAATACAAGGTATTAAAGATGCTAAAACCAAAAACCCGGTTTTTATGCTTGATGAGATAGACAAGGTTGGAATCGACTTTAGGGGAGACCCCTCCTCTGCATTGCTTGAGGCCTTAGATCCTGAACAAAACCACGCATTTTCAGACCACTATTTAGAAGTACCATTTGATCTTTCTGACGTAATGTTTGTTACGACTGCAAATATTTTGGATACTATCCCCCCGGCACTTCGCGATAGATTGGAAGTAATTAATTTTGCAGGATATACCCAAGATGAAAAATTCAAAATAGTTAAAGACTTTCTTCTTAAAAAACAAATGGAAGCTCACGGATTAAAACCTTCTGATATCGAAATAACAGATAAGGCAATTAAATTTGTAGCAGAACATTATACCAGAGAAGCTGGAGTAAGAAGCCTGGAGCGGGAAATTGCGGCATTATTTAGAAAAGTTGCAAAACAAGTAGCAGAAGGGAAAAAGAAAAAAGTTATCATTACAGAGAAAAATGTGCCAAAGTTTTTAGGACCAATTAAAATTAGTTCTACTTTAATTGAAAAGAAAGATGAAACCGGTATGTCTACAGGACTGGCGTGGACGGAGGCAGGTGGAGACGTACTATTTATAGAAGTTGCTTTAATGCCTGGGAAGGGAAATTTAATTCTAACAGGACAACTTGGGGAGGTAATGAAAGAATCTTGCCAAGCAGCAATGAGCTATATAAGAGCAAGAGCAAGAGCACTGGGCTTGGATGAAAAGTTTTACCAGAGACTTGATATTCATGTGCACGTTCCTGAAGGCGCGGTTCCCAAAGACGGTCCCTCGGCCGGTATCGCAATTACAACTGCAATTGCATCAGCCCTCACCAAAATTCCGGTAAACAGAAAAGTTGGTATGACAGGTGAAGTAACTTTAAGAGGAAGAGCTTTAGAAATTGGAGGAGTCAAAGAAAAAGTAATAGCAGCTCATAGAGCAGGGCTAAAAACCGTAATTTTACCCAAGGAAAATAAGAAAGACTTGGAAGATGTTCCAAAAGAAGTAATAAAAGACCTTAGCTTTAAGTTTGTTTCACATATGGATGAGGTATTAGATGTTGCGCTAACTCAGCATGTTCAAAAACAGCAAGAGCATTTTCAACGACCTGTTTTACATGCAACTCCTCCGCAAGTAGATTAGTGTACCCCGTATGGGAATCGAACCCATGATCTCGACATTGAGAATGTCGCGTCCTGGACCGCTAGACGAACGGGGCATGTCTATATTTTACCTCAAACTGGCAGTTTAGACAATTGAGCTTGTTTTGCTATAATCAATGAGTGGATAATGTTTATTTAAGCGTTGTTATTCCCTCATATAACGAAATCGCAAATCTTCGGAAAGGGACACTAGATAAGGTCCAGCACTTTTTGGAAAAGCAAACTTATTCTTATGAAGTATTAATTGTTGATGATGGCTCAACAGATGGAAGCTTAGAGTTTGTAGAAAAGTTCATATTGGAAAATCCCAAGTTCAAAATATTGAAAAATCAGCATTTGGGAAAAGCAGGTGCAGTTACCTCGGGCATGCTAAATGCAAAAGGAGAACTGCGCCTTTTTACAGATATGGACCAGGCAACTCCGATTGAGGAAGTTAATGAGCTGACCCCTTTTACTAAAAAGGGATACGACGTGGTAATTGGCTCAAGAAGTTCGCATAGAGAAGGTTCTCCCCTGACTCGTCAATTCATATCATTATCCGCAATACTGTTGCGAAGAGTACTCGTTGGCTTGAATGAAATATCGGATACCCAATGCGGATTCAAGTTGTTCACAAGAGATGCGGCAGATTTGCTTTTTAATAAAATAAGCGATATTCATCATGGTTTCCATAAGATATCGGGCTCTGCAGTTACAGCAGGTTTTGATGTTGAGCTTTTATATTTAGCAAAAATTGAAGGTTTAAAAGTTAAAGAAGTTCCGGTCGACTGGCTATATGTTGAGACAAGAAGAGTGAGTCCAGTATCAGATTCTGTTAATGGGTTCTTAGATTTTGTAAGAATAGGTATTAATAGATTTAGGGGTAAATATAGATGAAATTATTTAAGCTGATAGCGAGTTTATATTTTATTACTCTTGTTTCTTTATTTTTTTACTCTTTTACTCAGGTTGATTTAAGTCTTACTCTAACCCAAGCGTCAATCTTCAAAGATATAATTTCCACTCTGCAATATTTGGGGTTTTTTCAGAGGGAACTATCCGCTATAATTTTTGCCCTAATAAGTTTTTTGCTTTTTTTATTCTATTTCCTTTTTCTTAATCAGTCCAAAAAAATCTCAGGGAAAATGCTTTTTTCATTAATTTGTGGTATCTTTTTCATTCTAGTTTTATCGTACAACGCTTTTTCTTATGATCTTTTTAATTATATTTTCGATGCCAAAATTTTAACTTTTTATCATCAAAACCCCTATCTTTTCAAGCCGCTGGATTTTATAGGAGACCCAATGCTTACTTTTATGCGCTGGACTCATAGGGTCTACCCTTATGGTCCAAGTTGGCTAGCTCTTACAGTTCCACTATCATTCATAGGATCAAATATTTTTCTTGTGACCTTCTTCTTATTTAAGCTTATGATTGGACTAAGTTTTCTAGGAAGTGCTTTCCTTATTTATAAAATTTCAGAGTTAGTTAGTCCAGAAAATAAGATATTTAATACTTTATTTTTTGCACTTAACCCATTGGTATTAATAGAAGGGCTTGTTTCTGCGCATAATGATTTTCCTTTGGTATTTTTTGCCCTGCTTTCTTTCTACCTTTTTATAAGAAAGAAAAAAGTTTTTTCTTTTGTCTCTCTTGCTTTCTCAATTGGTATTAAATATTTATCTTTTATACTACTTCCTATTTTTGGATATCTGATGATTTTAGAAAATAAAAAGATTAAGATTAACTGGGATAAAATTTTCCTTTTATCCCTTGCTCTCTCCTTAGTTACCCTTGCTCTCGTAACTTTTAGAACTAATTTTCAACCATGGTATCTTATATTTCCCATGAGTCTTGCTGCATTTAATGCAAAAAGACCCTACGTCTTTCTTCCTGTTATAGTAGCATCTTTATCTATGATTGCCGTTTACTATTTTTATGTACTTCTTACAGATTATGCGCCTAATTATCCTGCAGTAATTACAAGAGTTGAGACTTTGGCACTTTTTGCTGTTATTGTTTCTTTTATTATTGGTTTTTTATTTAAAAAAAGATTATTTAAGCTTTTGAATAACAGCTAGATATTATATAATTCATGTATGGGTTTTATCCGCAAATGGAGAACTGAAATCATTTTTGCGTTGCTTATTGCAGTAGCTTATTTTCTCTCCCGTATTGTACTTCTTGGTAATCTCCCTATTTTTACAGATGAGGCAATTTACACTAGATGGGCTCAAATAGCATTAAACGATCCCCAGTGGCGTTTTATTTCCCTAACAGATGGAAAACAACCGATGTTTGTTTGGCTAGCCATGATTTTTATGAAATTTATAGAAGACCCGCTAGTTGCCGCAAGGCTTGTTTCGGTTGCCTCAGGCTTTTTTACTCTAGTGGGACTTTGGTTTTTAACCTTAGAGCTTTTTAAAAGTAGAAAGGTAGCGTTTATCTCCTCGCTTCTTTATGTCGTCTATCCTTTTGCCGTAGTGCTTGACCGCATGGCACTATACGACAGTATGGTAGCAACATTTTTTGTTTGGGCGCTTTATTTCTCAGTTCTTTTAGTAAGAAGAATTAGACTAGATATTGCCTATACGCTTAGTTTGATTATTGCAGGAGGAATGCTGACTAAAACCGCTAATTTCTTCAGTATATATCTGCTTCCTTTTTTGCTGATCCTTTTTAACTTTAGAAAAAAGAATTGGCAGTTTGATTTGAGAAGATTTGTTTTATTTGCCGCTTTCTCAGCTGGCATAGCTTTTTTCTTATACAATGTTTTGCGACTTTCCCCATTTTTCCATATTATTGATCAAAAGAATGCCGTTTTCGTTTATCCATTCTCAGAGTGGATAAAGCAGCCATTTACTTTTTTCCCTGGAAATCTTTCAGGACTACTTAACTGGTTGTATGAGTATTTAAAAATTCCAGTCATTGTTTTAATCTTGATTTCACTTGTAAAGTATAAAGAGTTTACGAGAGAGAAATTATTGCTTCTTGTTTATTTCTCTGCGCCATTTATTGCGTTGGCCCTCTTTGGAAGACTGGTTTACCCTCGTTATATTTTCTTTATGAGCCTAATGCTTCTTCCTCTTGCTTCTTTGGGTCTTACATATCTTGTTGATTACGTCATTAAGAAGTATAAAGTTTCAAAAAATTTAGCTTTTTACTTAATCACTGCATTGTTTATTGCATATCCTGCTTTTGTTTCATGGCAGTTTATTTTTGATCCTGTAAACGCAAGAATAGCAACAGCGGATAACAGGCAGTATGTAAATGGTTGGCCCGTCGGATGGGGAGTTAGGGAAAGCGTTGAGTTTTTCAGAAATGAAGCAAAGAACGAAAAGATTTACGTAGCAACAGCTGGAACTTTTGGGCTTCTTCCGGCAGCTTTAGAGATATATTTAGTTGAGAACAAAAATATTGAGATAAAGGGGCACTGGCCGGTAGATGTATTGCCTAAAGAACTTTTGCAAAAGGCAGAAGATATGCCTACCTTTTTAATTACATATCAGAAAGAAAACTTAAATCTAGACGATAACCCAAATTTAAATCTCGTGTTTCAGATAAGACAGGGAAACACAGACTTTTTTTATAAGGTATTTAGGGTAGAACCATGAAATTTCTAAAAAAGAATTTATTGCTTGTACTTCTTTCCTTAATTTTTGCTCTAAGTCTTTTTTTAAGGCTTTATCAACTAGAGTCTTTTCCAGTTGGATTTCACCAGGATGAAGCAGCCTTAGGTTACAACGCATATTCACTTCTTTTAACAGGGAAGGATGAAAATGGACAAAGTTTACCATTGTACATCAATAAGTTTGGTGATAATAATCCCAGCGGATATCATTATCTAGCTATTTTATCTGTAAAATTTTTTGGACTTAATGAGTTTTCTACCAGGCTTCCCGCAGCTCTTGCGGGGGCAATGCTTATTCTAGCAATATATTTTCTTAGCTTTACAATTTCTAAAAACACCTTGATTAGTTTGTTTGCCGCTTTTTTTAGTGCCGTTGCCCCATGGAGCATAGTGCTTTCTCGAACTAGTGCTGAAACAATAGTTGCATTATTTTTTGCAATATTAGGTTTTGCTTTATTTATTCATTTTTTTAGAAACAAGAACATTTTATTTTTATCCGGAAGTGTTTTGTTGTGGATAGCATCGTTTTTAACATATCCAGCACCTCGTTTATATGTACCTCTTTTAGTTTTAGCAACGGGAATATATGTATTTAAATATATAAGAGAGAAAAAATTACTAGTACCTTCGTTTGTTTCTTTCACAATACTTATTGCTGTTCTTCTATTTCTTATTCTAGGAGTATCAGGAGGTATCGGTCGATTCTCTCAGGTAAGTATATTTACCCATCCTGAAACGAAGCTTGTTTTAGAAGAGCAAATCAGAGAAGACGGAATGGAGCAAATTCCTCCAACAGTTGTTAGAGCTTTTCACAATAAAATTATCAATCATTCTTATACATTTTTACTAAATTATTCTTCTTATTTTTCCCTGGAGTATCTTTTCTTGAAAGGCGGACAACCATTACTCCTTAACGTGCCCCACATAGGGCTATTGTATTTAGTAGAGCTGCCTTTCATATTAATAGGAATTTATTCAGTAATAAGATCGAAAAATCACTTCTCCAAGCTTCTTTTGATTTGGCTTCTGCTTGCTCCAGCTACTGCAGCTATAACATTTGATGATAGTCCAAATGTAAGAAGGGCTTTGGTAATGTTTCCTTTTATAGAAATTCTTGCAGGATACGGAATGCTTTTTTCTATTAAAAAAATTACAGAAGAGAAGAATAAAAAAATATTTATTTCTATCTTTATGTTATTTCTTCTGTACAATTCTGTATATTTCCTACATCAATATTTTGTTCACACAAAAGTTCATAAACCATGGTTTAGAGATGTTGGAGTAAAAGAGATGGTAGCGGAGATAAAAAATTCATATCAAAACTATGACAAAGTTATTGTCACAAATGCTACTAGAGGAATACATCCTTTAATCCTCTTTTACATGAAATATGATCCTGTGACGTATCAAAAAGAAGGTTCAGCCAAAGACGCGGATTATAGCGGATTTGGAAAATTCTTTTTTGTTCCACAGGACTGCCCGTCAGTAAATAGGGATCCTGATTTTCCTGATTTTAAATCTGCAATTTTTATAGATAAAGGAGTCTGCCCGTTTATTGAGGGGAAAAACTACGAAATAATATATCGAGGTGATAAAACCCCCGTGTATAGAATTGTCTATGAAGATTAAAAAGCATTTCTTATTCCTTCTTTTAATTCTTGCCATAGCTTCAATATTGCGTCTATGGCAACTGGGAGTAAATCCTCCGAGTCTTGATTGGGACGAAGCCTCACTGGGTTACAATGCCTATTCAATTCTTAAGACCGGAGCAGATGAATATGGGAATTTTCTTCCAACTTCCATAAGGTCTTTCAATGATTATAAACCTGCAGCATATGTATATTTAACAATTCCATCTGTTTTTATATTCGGGCTCAACGAATTTGCCGTTCGTCTTCCGTCCGCAGCCTTGGGGATACTAACTGTTCTTTTCACATATCTTTTAGTCAAAGAACTATTCAAAGCTAAAAATTTACAATTTGCCGAAGCCGCAGCGCTTGTCAGCGCATTGCTACTGGCAATTTCTCCCTGGCATCTACAATTTAGTAGGTCAGCTTTTGAAGGAAACGTTGGGGTTTTCTTTTTTGTCGGAGGAATATATTTTTTACTTAAAGCTTTAAATAAAGGATTATTTTTTGCGCCTGCTTTTATTTTTTTCGTACTTACTTTTTACTCCTATCATAGTTTTCGGTTGGTAACTCCATTGTTTCTGTTGTTTTCCATATTTTATTTTAGAAAGGAAATATTGGAGAAAAAAAAGCATTTTCTTGTTTCCGCACTGTTTGCCTTGATCTTAACCCTGCCTTTATTGCTTAGTATTTTTACCAACTTAGCCCGTTTTTCAAGCGTTACCATTTTTAATTCTTCAGGAATTCTCGATACATCTATAAAGCAGCTGGAACTAGATAGAGAAAGAGAAAATGTTCTTGGAGAGATTTTCCATAACAGAAGAGTGGTCTACGCGCAGAACATTTTAGATGGCTATCTTTCACATTTTGATCCTGTTTTCCTTTTTCTAAGGGGAGATTCGGTGGAACGGCATCATGCAATAGGAATGGGAATGCTTTATATAATTGAACTTCCATTTTTACTAGTGGGAATTTTTTATCTTTCGCGAAAAAAAGATACCGGAAGGCTTATTTTACTCATCTGGCTCTTAGCTGCACCTGCCGCAGCTTCCTTAGCAACGGGGACTCCCCATGCAATACGCGCTATTGCCATGATTCCTGTATTGCAAGTTATTACGGCTATTGGCATTGTCGCTTTCTACGAGTGGAATAAAAAGGCAAAATTAGGAAAATTTATTATTTTTACATTTTCCGCTTTGTTTTTATTAAATGCTCTTTACTATTTGGATATGTATTATGTCCACACACCTATTGAAAATTCAAAATACTGGCAATATGGATACAGACAAGTGTTTGAATATGCAAAGGAAAGGCAAGATAAGTATGACAAAATAATCGTAACTTACAAATACGACCAACCATACATCTATTATTTGTTTTTTAATAAAATTGAACCGTCTTGGTACCAGAAGAATTGGGATTATAACAATGATGGAGAAATAGAAAGAATGACCAGAATTATCGGAAAATACGAATTTAGAAATATTGATTACGCAGTAGATTCAAAGGCAAAAAATGTTTTGTTAATCGGGACACCTGATGAGATATCGCAGAATGCAAGCATAAAAGAAATAAATTTTTTGGATGGAACCGTTGCATTTAGGATAGCAGAAAGTTAAACTTTAAAAGTTAATGGCAAAAAGTAAAAAAGAAGTCGTCGTTTTAGGAGCAGGTCTTGCAGGGTTAGCATCTGCTCACGAATTAGCAAAAGCCGGTTACAAGGTTAGAGTTTATGAAATGTTTGATTTTATAGGTGGTTTGGCGGCTACCATAAGAAAAGGAGAATTCGCATTTGATACAGGTCCTCACCGCTGGTTTGCAAAATCAGATTTCGTGAATAACTGGATGCTTGATTTAATGAAAGGCGAGATAAAAAGCGTCAAGCGGCTTACCAGAATTTATTTCGACAACAAGTACTTCTTTTATCCTATTAAAATCTCAAATGCCCTTTTAGGTATTGGTCCAATTAAGGCTTTTATGGCTATTTTTGACTATGGTGTTTACAGAATACGAGCAAGAGTACTAAAGCCAAAAATTGTTTCTCTTGAAGACGGATTTGTAAATCAATTCGGCAGAACTTTATACAATACTTTCTTCAAAAGATACTCTGAAAAGCTTTGGGGGAGGCCCAATACACAGATTTCAGCAGATTGGGCAGGACAAAGAACTAGAGGTTTTAACCTTTTAACCGTAGTAAAAGATTCTCTATTTAAATCCAAAAAAATTGTTTCTTTTGTTGATGAATTTCAGTATCCGGAAAAAGGCGTTGGAAGAATAGCGGAAAAACTAGCCGAAGAAGTTGAAAAAATGGGCGGAAAAATTTACCTGAATGCAAAAGCAGTCTCTTTTAATGCAAACGGAAAAAACAAAATGACAGGTGTAGAAATAGAGGTAAAGGGAAAAAGGATAATGGAAACAGCCGACTTTTATATAAACACAATTCCATTGCCACACCTGATTAAATTTATGAATCCGAAAGCACCAAAAGAAATTATCAAGGAAAGTGAAACGTTAAAATTTAGATCCGAAGTACAAGTGGCACTATTTATTAAAAAAACTAATATTACACCTGATGTGTGGATTTATGTACATTCGAAAGAAATATCATTCATGAGGTTTATGGAAATGGATAATTGGAGTAATGTTCTTTCTCCCAAGGGTACTACTACTTTAGTTTTTGAAGTTGCTTGTAACGAAGATGATGAAACCTGGAACAAAAGCGACAAAGAGCTTATTGAAATGGTTAAAAATGACTACATTAAAGAGTTTAAAACAATTGAGCAGAAAGATGTTTTAGGAGGTTATGTCCATCGTGTTCCCTTTGAATACCCTGTTTACCATATCGGCTACACCGATTCTTTGGATAAAATAAAAGAGTTCTTAGATAATTTTACAAACCTTCAGACAATAGGAAGAAACGGGATTTTCAGATATAACAACATGGACCATTCAATAGAAATGGGCCTTTATGCAGCCTGGAATATAATTGAAGGTAAAAGGAAACATGATCCTTACTTGGTTAATATTGAAAGGGAATATCTTGAAGAAAAGAAGCTCTAGTGAAAAAAGTTTATATTTATATTTTTATCCTTATAGCCTTGTCGCTTTTAGTCATTGGCCCTTTTTTTAAACCGGGATTTTTCGAGACCCATGATGGTGGCTGGGCAGTAGTACGCTTAGGGGCAATGCACAGAGCCTTTGCCGACCTTCATCTTCCGGCAAGATGGGCAGGAGAGCTTAACTTCGGATATGGATATCCTCTTTTTGAATTTACCTATCCGCTACCCTATTATCTTGGTGAAGTTATAAACCTTTTAGGTCTTGGCTTAGTGGATTCAATAAAGGCAGTATTTGTCTTTAGTGTGCTTACCTCTGTAGTAGTGATGTTTTTTCTGTCAAGAAGAATATTTGGAAACCTAGGAGCATTTATTTCTGCCGGTTTTTATTTATTCGCAAATTACAGATTAGTTAACCTTTACGTCAGGGGTTCTATTGGAGAATCCTTGTCTCTTGTTTTATTTCCTATGCTCTTCTTTCTTGTTTTGTCTAGCATAAGTAAGCCTACAGCGGTAAAGACCTCTCTCTTTGCATTGTCTTTTGCTGCACTACTACTTACCCACAATGTTACTGCCTTGATTTTCAGTCCTTTTTTGCTTGCTTTCTATTTATTCCTGCTTTATCGGCAAAGAAATAGAGAAAATATTATACATATGATTTTAGGCTTTGGATTAGGCGGACTTATGTCATCTTTTTTTCTGTTTCCTGCGCTTCTTGAGAAAAATTATATAAGCCTGGGCGTTAATGCTATTAGTAACATAAAAGAGCATTTTTTATCTGTCCAGTCACTTATTTCAACTCCCTGGAACTACGGAGCCTTTGCCTCTTCTGAAAGATTTTCGGCTGAAATCGGGGCCTTCCCTCTGCTGGCATTTGTCTTAGCAATTTCTGTTCTTATAAAAATGAAAGATAGCTTAACCCGCAACGTTTTTTTGTTTTCATTCTTCAGCGTTATAATCCTTATTTTTCTGATGCTACCCTTTTCTTATTCTTTTTATAAACTTCCTCTTTTTTCAAATATCGATTTCCCCTGGAGACTCCTTACTCCTCTGATTTTTTTCCTCAGTTTTTCTCTTGGAATATTGGGAATGAAAAAAATATGGGGTTTAATAGGCCTGCTTTTGCTTATGGCAACTGCAATAATAAATCTTCCACATGCAAAGCCAAATAATTACATTTCTTACCCGGATGAATATTACCTTACAAACCAGGCAACAACAACATCAAACGATGAGCTTATGCCTATTTGGGTAGAGAAAAAGCCAAAGCAACGGTACGAAAGAAAAGTTGAAGTATTGTCGGGAGATGCGGGTGTAAATGTTATTTCGCAAGAAACGGCAAAGACAGTTTTTGAAATAAATGCAGAAGAAGAAAGTAGAATTGCTCTTAATACAATATATTACCCTGGGTGGGAGTTAAAAGAGAATGGAAGTAAAATTGATTTCAGTTATGATAATCCAGAAGGTATAATTGAGTTTGACATCAGAGAGGGGACGCATAGGATAACTGCAGAATTCAAAAACACGTCCTTAAGAAGCTTTGCTAATTTCCTATCGATACTGGGCATCGCGGGGGTAATAATATTATGGGGGAAAAAGTTCGTAAAATAATACCTTTATTAATACTTTTAGTGCTTACAATTCCTGCATTTATGCCAGTGCTTGCTCCCGGATTTTTCCCAATGCATGATAATACTCAACCTTCAAGAGTATTTGAAATGGCAAAGGCCTTAATGGATGGTATGTTTCCTGTTAGATGGAGTGCTGACTTGGGGTTTGGTTATGGTTATCCTCTTTTCAATTATTATGCTCCACTAGTATATTATGTTGGAGCTACCTTTAACCTAGCAGGATTTAACGCTTTAGACGCAACAAAGATATTACTTGCCTTAGGATTTATTTTATCTGCATTAGCCATGTACATTTTTGCCAAAGAGTTTTTAGGCAAGCTTGGAGGAATTATAGCCGCACTTTTTTATGTTTATGCACCATATCACGCAGTGAATATATATGTTAGGGGAGCAGTTTCTGAGTTTTGGGCTTACGGGTTTATCCCACTTGCTTTTTGGGGGCTTTATAAGATTCATCAGACAGAAAAATTTAAGTATGTAGCTTTTACAGCCCTATTCTTTGCTCTTATTGTTCTTTCTCACAATTTGGCGGCGTTTATCACTGCACCTTTTCTTCTTCTTTACTCATTTTTTCTTTTCTTTAAAAAAAGAAATATAAAACTATTTTATTCAGTTGGTATTGGTTTGCTGCTTTCCGCTTTTTATTGGGTCCCGGCTTTAATAGAAATCCCCTTTTTTAATGTCATGTCTCAAATAGGACCCGAGAAGGACATACGCTTTCATTTTGTGTGCTTACAGCAGCTCTGGACGAGCCAGTGGGGATTTGGCGGATCAATACCAGGGTGCGTTGATGGAATGTCCTATATGATAGGAAAATATCATATTCTTGCAGCAATTTTGGCTGTTATGGTAGCACTTCTGGAGTATAAAAATAAGAAAGTCGAGAAGGGTATTTTTCAAAACATTGTCCTATTCTTCGCTTTTGGAGTTTTAAGCATTTTCTTGATGACGTCATACTCTCAATTTATTTGGGAGCTTGTTTCCCCTATGAGGTTTATTCAGTTTCCCTGGAGGTTTCTCCTGATAACGTCTTTTACATTTTCATTTGTTGCAGGATCATTATTTTACCTTTTTAGAAAGAGATTAAACTCTTTTTCGTATATCATACTTGCGTTAATAGTTTCGATTGCAATAGTCTTTCTCTATTCGAAGTTTTTTGTTCCTCAGGAGGCAAACTCTAAAAATGCCTCAGATTATGTTTCAAAAAATGCGTTAAATTACAATATTTCTAAAATATCACACGAATTTATGCCAAGTAACTTCAAAATACCCGGAAATATAAATGAGGTTTCTAATCTCAATAATATTGAAGATGAAAGTATTGTAGTAGTTAATTCTAAAAAAAGGACTGGAAGAATCGAATTAAACTTAAGAGTTGAAAAAGAAACCAAAGCTGTTATTCCCATAGCTTATTTTCCCGCATGGAAAGCTTACGTTAACGGAGAGGAAGTTCCAGTCGAGAAGAATCCTCGCGGAATAAAAGTAAAATTGCCGGAAGGTAAAGTGATGCTAGAGTTTCTCTTCAGAGAAACTCTTCTGGAAAAATTTGCCAATGTCCTGAGCCTGGCTGGCGTACTAATACTGGCTTACGGTATAATAAGGAAGCCTAAATGAGTAAATTTGCGGAGTTATCGATTTTTTTTCCTTTCTGGAATGAGGCGGAAAATTTAGAAAGAGTCATAGAAAAAACAATCCCGGTGGCAGAAAAAGTTGCAGACAAGTGGGAAATAATTATGGTAGATGATGGCTCCTCTGACTCAACTTTGCAAATAATGCAAAAATTATCGGCAAAAGATAATCGCCTTATTGCGGTCTCCCACGATAAAAACCGTGGTTACGGTGCAGCTTTGAAAACTGGTTTTGAAAAAGCAAGATATGAATATATAGTATTTAATGACGGAGATGGGCAGTTTGATTTTTCTGAAATTACAAAATTTATGGATAAAATTGATAGGGCAGACGTAGTTATCGGCTACCGAAAGACAAGACACGACCATCCTTTTCGGCATGTCTTAATGAACTTGTTAAAAATTTGGGATTATATTTTTTTCGGTTTTAGGTTTAAGGATATAGATTGCGGTTTTAAATTATTCAAAAGGCAAGCAATACAAAGGATAATTCCGCTTTCTTCGGAAGGCGCAATGATAACAACAGAGATTCTTGCAAGGGCAAAAAAGGCCAACCTTAACATTCTTGAGACAGAGGTTCATCATTATCCAAGATTATACGGCGACCAAAGCGGAGGGAACTTAAGGGTAATTTTGCGGGCGGTCAAAGAAAGTCTGCTTCTTTGGAAAGATTTAAATTTTAATCATGCAAGAAATTGACATAGCTGCAGTAAAGCAGAAATCTATTCATGGAATAATCGCTTTAACATCGCGAACATTTTTTATTCAGCTTGTAAATTTTTCGGCTAGTTTACTTCTCACAATTTTTCTGGCCCCTGCCATTTTTGGTGTTTTTTTTATCGTTTCAGCTGTTATTGCTTTTCTCACATATTTCTCCGATATAGGATTGGCTGCTGCTTTGATACAAAAAAAAGAAAGCTTAACAAAAGAAGATTTAAAAACAACATTCACAATCCAGCAGGCTCTAGTATTGTCCCTTGTTACTCTCGCGCTTTTATTTTCAGAGCGAATAGGTTACTTTTACAATCTAGGAGAAGATGGTGTATTTCTATTTCAAGCATTAGCAATTTCATTTTTTCTATCTTCTTTAAAGACCATTCCCTCAATAATTTTAGAACGTGATTTAAACTTTACAAAACTTGTAATTCCGCAGATTGTTGAAACTGTGTTTTTTAACGTTATTGCTGTAGGTCTTGCAATTAATGGATTTGGAATTGCAAGTTTTAGTTATGCAGTATTGGCACGAGGCTTTTCAGGTCTTGTAGCAATTTATTTAATAAGCCCTTGGAAGCCGGCATTAGGGTTTTCTTCCGTAAGCGCAAAAAAGCTTTTATCTTTTGGCGTACCTTTTCAGCTCAATAGTTTTCTTGCACTTATTAAGGACGATTTGTTTATCGCATTTTTGGGAAAAATACTTCCATTTGCCCAAGTTGGTTACATCGGATTTGCTCAAAAATGGGCATTTATGCCGTTGCGTCTCGTCATGGACAATGTAATAAGGATAACGTTCCCTTCATTCTCAAGGCTTCAAGATGAAAAGGAGATTTTAGGCAAAGCAATAGAAAAATCTGTATTTGCAGCAAGTTTTATCATTTTTCCCGCTCTGGCCGGTCTTTTTGTATTGTCGCCTTATTTCATAGAAATCATTCCGAGATACACAAAATGGGAGCCGGCACTTTTATCTGTATGGTTTTTCTCTTTGAGCGCCGCGCTTTCTTCTGTTTCAACACCCCTTACAAACGCACTTAATGCCATAGGCAAAATTAAGATTACCCTTTATCTTATGGTTTTTTGGACAATTGCTACATGGTCATTAACCCCGCTACTAATTTTTCTAATGGGATTTAACGGTGTTGCAGTCGCATCGGCAATAATTGCGGTTTCAACGATTGTGGTTGTATTTATAGTAAAAAGGCTTATTCAGTTTAATATAATAAATGCCCTAACCAATCCAGTAGCAGGGTCTATTATCATGGGAGCTATCCTTTTCTTTATAAGTCCTTATTTTGTACAGGGCTTGTTTAGTCTCATTTCCGTTATTGTATTCGGAGCTGTGATATACTTTTTAACAGTTTATATTCTAGGGCGGGATCAAATTAAGAAAGATTTTGTTTTAATCAGACAAAATCTAAGGAGTTAAAATGGCAAAACTTTCAGCAGTAGTAAGCGTTTACAACGAAGAAAAAAATATTGAAAAATGTCTAAAATCCCTCCAGTTTGCTGATGAAATTATTGTAGTAGACAATGGTTCAACAGATAAAACTGCAGAAATTGTCAAAAAATATACAGATAAAATCTTTTCACAAAAAAACGAACCTCAAAAGATTGATATTCTCAAAAATTTCGGTATCGAGAAAGCTACTAGTGAATGGATACTTATTATTGACGCGGACGAACAGGTAACTCCCGAACTAGCCAACGAAATCCGTTCAATACTCAAAGAACAAAGAACAAAGAACAAAGAACAAATTACTGGTTATTGGATACCTAGAAAAAATTATATTTTTGGAAAATGGATTCAGAACGCTGGCTGGTATCCTGATTTACAGCTAAGGCTAGTAAAAAGGGGTAAGGGAAAATATAATTCATTACACGTCCATGAGCCCTTGAAAGTGGAAGGAGACACAAAACAGCTCTCGCAATTTATAAACCATAACAACTACGAAAATATTTCTCAATTTCTTTCTAAAACTGCTGTTTATGCCCGAAATGAAGCGGATTCTATTTTAAAAAATGATTATAACTTTTCTTATCTTGATGCAATAAGGTTTCCAATAAAAGAGTTTTTAAGCAGGTTCTTTGCAAGAAAAGGATATAAAGACGGACTTCACGGATTAATGCTTTCAATGCTTATGGCTTTTTACCATTTTATCATTTTTGCCTTCATATGGGAGAAGAAGGGATTTACAGAAGAAAACGCCGATAATTTCCTAGAAGAGGTAGGCGCTGAACTTAAAAGAGGTGGAAATGAAATAGATTACTGGATAAAAAAAGAAAAATACGACAATATAAAAAACCCTCTTAAGAGAAGCCTCGCAAAAATTAAAGGAAAAATATAGCTAGTGAAAAAAGTTTTTATTTCAATTCTTACTTTTAACGACAATAAGTCTACGTCAGAATGCTTGGATAGTATAGAAAATCTTAAGAAGCAAGACTTCGGGCTTTTTGTAGTAGTAGTGGACAACGCATCAGCAAACGCTTTTTCTGCTAAAAAAACGTACAAGAATTTTAGCCTAAAAATAATCAGAAATGAAAATAATCTTGGCTTTTCAGGGGGACACAATGTAGGAATTAACCATGCACTTTCTCAAGACGCAGATTTTGTAGTAATTCTAAATAACGATACAGTTCTTGGTAATAATCTGATAGTAAATATGCTAAGTGGATTTGATAAAGAGGTAGGAGTAGTTGTTCCTAAAATTTATTTTGCCAAGGGACACGAATATCATAAGGAAAAGTATACAGAGGCTGATTTGGGAAAAGTAATATGGTATGCAGGTGGAAAAATGGACTGGAAAAATATTTACGGTCAGCATATAGGAGTAGATGAAGTTGATAGTGAAAAATTTAATAAGGAAGAGGAAACAGAACTCGCAACAGGTTGCTGCATGATGGTTAAGAGGGAGGTGTTTGGGAAAGCAGGTCTTCTAAATGAAAAATACTTTCTCTATTACGAGGATGCCGATTTTAGCATGAAAGCAAAAAGAAAAGGCTTTAAAATAATATATAAGCCGGATGCTTTTCTTTGGCACATAAATGCAGCTTCTACGGGAGGCTCTGGTTCCGAGCTTCAGGACTATTATATAACAAGAAACAGATTATATTTCGGTGTCAGACACGCTCCCTTAAGGGCAAAGGCAGCTTTATTTAGAGAAAGCCTAAGACTAGCAAGATCTGGAAGAAAATGGCAGAAAGAGGCTGTGAAAGACTTTTACAAAGGCATTATGGGTAAGGGGAGATATAAAAAATGAGTACTGTTGAAGTTTCAGTAATAATAATTGCACGAGATGAAGAAGAAAGAATCAGGGAGTGTATTGAAAATTTATCTTTTTGCAAAGAAATCATCCTTGTAAATAACGATTCTCAAGACAAAACGCCCCAAATTGCTGAAAGCCTTGGCGCAAAGGTCGTAAATTTTAAAAGCAGTAATTTTTCAGAACTTCGCAATTTAGGATTAAAACAGGCGAGTTACAAGTGGATACTCTATATAGACGCTGATGAAAAAGCGGATGAAACTCTTAAAAAAGAAATAGGCAGAGCAATAAATTCAGATGAATTTAACGCATATTTTATAAAGAGGAAGAATTACTATTTAGGCAGTAACGAATGGCCATACGCAGAAAAAATACAAAGGTTATTTAAGAAAGATAAACTAGGTGGCTGGTTTGGACAACTTCACGAAAGTCCAAGCGTAGAGGGTAAGGCAGGGGAATTACAAGGTTTTCTTCTCCATAAAACCCACAGAAGCCTGGAGGAAATGGTAGATAAGACAAACGAATGGTCTGAAACAGAGGCGTTTCTTAGATACAAAAATAATCATCCAAAAATGAGCTGGTGGAGATTCCCAAGAGTAATGATTACGGCTTTCCTTAGTTCATATATTGCCCAGGGGGGATATAAAGCAAAAGGAGTGGGCTTAATTGAGAGCATATACCAGGCGTTTAGTGCGTTTGTTACCTATGCTAAGCTTTGGGAATTACAAAAAAAAGAGGAAAAAAATTAGTTCTTATTTTCCCAGAATTTTAATTCGGAAAACTTCATTCGCTTATTGGCAAAATAGAATAGATATGCAAGTTCCAAAATTCCCAATGTATTTAAAACTAAAATAGCAACGAACCAATTCCTCTGTTTTAAATTTGCTGCTCTCCAAAGAGCTATTCCTTTCCAAAGCAATGTCCAAAGATAAGCGACAAAAAGCAGAAAAGAGGGAAGCTGGGGCAATATAAATGATTCCATAGATAAATTATAAATAAATATCTCTTCTTATGCAACGAGGGATGAAAGTTGATAAAATAAATATATGAAAATAGGATTTTACGATCCATATCTTGATACCTTAGGTGGTGGAGAAAAATATATTTTTGATTTGGCGTTATGTCTTTCAAATGATAACTCGGTTTATATTTTCTGGAACGATGCTTCAATTTTACAAAAAGCAGAAGAACGTTTTGGAAAAAAACTAAATAAGATTTCTCTTGTGCCAAATACATTTTCTAAAGGAGCATCTTTATTTTCAAAATATAGACAAACCTCCAAATACGATTGTATTTTTTATATAAGCGATGGTAGCATTCCTCTTCTGTTTGCTGAGAAAAATATCCTTATCTTTCAGTTTCCAATACCTTGGATAAGAAAAACTTGGCTTTCAAATCTAAAACTAAAAAACATCAATAATGTAATTTGTTACTCCAACTTTGTTAAAGAGAATATCGACAAAATTCTAAATGTTAACTCTACAGTTCTTCCACCGCTTGTTGAGAAAATAAGTTCAAAAGAAAAAAAACAAAACTTAATTGTTTCGGTAGGAAGATTTACAAAAGGCATGAACAAAAAAAAGCAAGAAGTGTTAGTTGAGGTTTTTAAAGAAATGGTAGATGACGGACTAAAAAACTGGAAGTTAGTTTTAATAGGCTCTCATCTTGCAGGTGATTTGGATTTTGTAGAAAGCTTAATAAAACAATCTAATGAATACCCAATAGAAATACATACAAACGTAAAATACGATGAACTTAGGGATGTATATGCCAAATCAAAAATTTACTGGCATGGCGCAGGCTTTGGAGAGAATCTTGAAAGATCACCTCAATTTGCAGAGCATTTTGGAATTACTACAGTTGAAGCTATGAGCGCAGGCTGTGTTCCGGCAGTTTTCAATGCCGGTGGACAGAAAGAAATAGTTACAAATGAAAAGAATGGAATTTTGTGGAATACGACTGTTGAGCTCAAGGAAAAAACAAAAAAGCTCATTGATGATGAAAAACTTCTGAACGAACTGTCTTTGAATGCTAGAAAAAGCTCTGAAAAATTTTCAGGTGATAATTTTTGCAAAGAAGCAAGAGACATAGTTCTTTAATGAAGAAATATTTAGGGGTGGTTTTATTAATATTTATTGTTTTAATTTTCTTTTGGAATTTTTTCATCCGTGGATTTTTACCAATCCCGGCTGACACCATTGTTGGTCTTTACCATCCTTTCAGGGATTTTTATGCAAAAGAATACCCCAGAGGAATTCCTTTTAAGAATTTTCTAATTACAGATCCTGTTAGACAGCAAATTCCATGGAAAAATTTAGCTATAGAACTCGAAAAGAAATTAAATTTACCACTTTGGAATCCTTATAATTTTACAGGTACCCCACTTTTGGCAAATTTTCAGTCTGGTGTATTTTATCCATTTAACCTTATCTTTTTTGTGATTCCTTTTGCCTACGGCTGGAGTTTATTTATTGTTATTTCTTCCATACTTGCTGCTATATTCACTTATTTTTATCTAAAGAATTTAAAACTCGATTCTCTTTCCTCATTTTTTGGTGCAATAGTCTTCACATTTTCTGGTTTTGCAGTTTCATGGATGGAGTGGGGAAATATAATGCACACTGCTGCATGGCTTCCGCTTATTCTTCTTTCAGTAGATAAGCTATATGAACAGAAACTGAATAATAAAAATCAAAGTGTAAAGATCTGGTTTTTGATCTTACTTTTATCAACTGTATTTTCTTTCTTCTCAGGTCATCTTCAGATTTTTTTCTACGTTCTTTTAGTATCTTTTGCGTACGTCATTTTTAGATGGTTTTTGAACGGCAAAAAACGAGAGCATCTTTTGCTGTTTACTGCCTATTATTTATTGTTTATCGCAGTTACTGCAATACAGTGGATTCCGACACTCCAGTTTATAAATCTTTCGGCAAGAGCAATAGATATTATAGATTGGAGAACAGCAGGTTGGTTTATTCCATGGCAGAACATCGTGCAGTTTATTGCGCCTGATTTTTTCGGCAACCCAGCAACCCTAAATTATTTTGGAGTTTTCAACTACGGAGAGTTCATAGGCTATGTGGGAGTACAGCCTTTAGTTTTTGCTGTATTCTCTATTTTTAAAAGAGATAAAACAGCAATTTTCTTTTGGGGCATATTGGCAATCTCAGTTCTTTTTGCTTTTCAAAACTTAATTTCAGAACTACCATATAGACTTTCTATTCCTTTTATTTCAACATCTCAGCCCACGAGATTAATTTTTCTTATAGATTTCTCCCTGAGCATTTTAGCTGCAATTGGTTTTAATCATTTTCTTAAAACTAAAGAGAGAAGAAGGATATTCCTATCTTTATCATTTTTTTCAATAATATTTATCTCACTATGGTTATTTGTTTTGTACTTTGGGAAAAATTATCTGGAGATAGAGAATCTAGTTGTTTCCCAGAGAAACCTTATACTTCCTACAATTATTTTCATCATATCCTCTTTAATCCTTTTTCTTTATGTAATTTTTGAGAAGAGATTAAAGACTTTGAAATACAATATACTTCTGGTTTTATGCTACCTGCTTCTGGCAATCGTATTGTTTGATCTTTTCCGTTTTGGATGGAAATATATTACTTTTTCGGAAAGTAAGTATATGTACCCTGATACAAAAGTAACGAAATTTTTACAGGAAAATTTAGGAGATCACAGGGTAATGTCCACAGATTCCAGAATTTTTCCACCTAACTTCTCAGCTATGTATAGAATACAGTCAGTAGACGGGTACGACCCATTATTTTTACAAAGATATGCAGAGCTTATAGCTGCAAGTGAAAGAGGGGTGGCAGATATATCAGCCCCATACGGTTTCAATCGCATCATAACTCCTCAGCATTATAGAAATGAAATTGTTAATTTATTAGGAGTTAAATATCTGCTAACTTTTTCAGAACCAGACAAGGAGCATTTTAAGAAAGTATTTTCAGAGGGAGAAACACAGGTTTACGAAAATACAAATGTATTACCAAGAGCCTTTTTTGTAGAAAACCTACTTTTAGCAGTTACTAAACAAGATGTAATAGAAGCTATTTATAGAAATAAAGATAATCTAAAGAATATTGCAGTAGTAGAAGGAAACAATAATCTTAATAAATCGTGGAACAAGGGAATTGTGAAAATAGTTAATTATTCTGAGAATAAGGTTGTAATACAAACGGAAAATGAGAAAGACGGTTTTCTTGTTCTAACTGACAGTTTTTACCCCACATGGAAAGCTTTTGTTGATGATAAACCTACTCACATTTACTTGACCGATTACAACTTTCGAGGCATAATTGTTCCCGAAGGAACACATAAAATAGTGTTTGAAAATAACTTGTTTTAATTATGGATGTTAGTGTTGTTATCCCAAATTACCAAGGACAAGAACTTTTAAAAAATAATCTGCCCAAGTTAATAAAAGAGCTCGAAAATTACAAGGATCTAAAAACCGAAATTATTCTGGTGGATGATGGATCAACGGATAATTCGGTTAATACAGCAAAAAGTTTTCCTCGAGTTAAAGTTTTGCAAAACGAAAAAAACTCCGGTTTTTCAACAACCGTAAATAAAGGCGTGAGGCAGGCAAAGGGAAAAATTCTCTTGCTTCTAAATACAGACGTCTATCCGGAAAGTGGATTTTTAACTCCTCTTCTTAAACACTTTAGGGATGAAAGTATTTTTGCTGTAGGATGCATGGATAAAAGTAATGAGGGAAGGGGAATGGGTTTATGGAGAAGAGGGTTCTTAGTGCACCAAAAAGGAGAGATAGATAAAAACGATACGTTATGGGTTAGTGGAGGAAGCGGAGCATTCAGGAAGTCTATCTGGGATAAATTAGGAGGTTTAAGACAAATCTATAGCCCGTTTTACTGGGAAGACATAGACCTTTCTTATAGAGCACAAAAAGCCGGTTACAAAGTTTTGTTTGAGAAAGACAGCGTTGTTTATCACGAACACGATAAGGGCGCTATAAAGAAAAAATTTTCAGCAGGGTTTGTAAGAGGCATAGTTTTTAGGAATCAATTTATATTTGTCTGGATAAACTTAACAGACAGAAATTTAATGGTTGGGCATTTCCTATGGCTTCCTTATCATTTTGTTAAAACACTTTTAAATTTAGATTTTGCTTTTTATCTTGGCTTTTTCAAGGCATTGTTAAAACTTCCGGAGGTTTTAAAAGTAAGGGAGGAAAACAAAAAACTGTTTAAACTTACAGACAGAGCAGTTGTTGAAAGGTACAGTTGATGAATCCCGTTAAAGACGGAATTAGCTTATGAAGTTATCCATTATCATTCCTGCTTTTAACGAAGAAAAAACAATTGTGCAGGCAATTAAACGTGTTGTAGAACAAAAAATAGATGGTGTGCAAAAAGAAGTAATAGTAGTAGACGACGGGTCAACAGATAATACAGTGTTTAAGATTAAAGATCTAAGATCTAAGATTAAAGGTATAAAATTTTTCCAGCATAAAGAAAATTCAGGAAAGGGAGCTGCAGTTAGAACAGGAATAAAAAACGCTAAAGGTAATTATATTCTTATTCAGGATGCAGATTTAGAATATCATCCTAAATATATAAATGATCTTATTAAGCCTATTGTGGGGAAAAAAGCAGATGTAGTTTATGGTACAAGAATAAAAAGATTCCCGAATTTAAAAGGGGAGGAAAAGACCTTGCAATTTCTGACACACTATTTAGGCAACAGATTTTTAAGTTTGGTAACGAGTATTTTATATGGGCAGTGGATTACAGATATGGAAACAGGCTATAAGCTTTTTCCTAAAAATGCGTTTTCAAAATTTACAATTCTAGCTAAAGGTTTTGAATTTGAACCTGAAATAACGGCTAAGCTGATGAAATCAGGGCACAAGATTTTAGAAATTCCGATAAAAACAGTTCCTAGAGGTTACAATGAAGGAAAAAAGATTGATACAATAAAAGATGGATTAAAAGCATTAGTGCATTTAATTAAATATAGATTCTAAAGATGTTTAAAAAATTTCTAAATTGGAAACTGTTGCTTTTTTCGATTACGATATTAGCGGCAATATTGCGATTTTATCAGTTGGGAAGTAATCCCCCTTCTTTAACATGGGACGAAGTGGCATGGGGATACAATGCTTACTCATTATCAGTAGATGCAAAAGATGAATTTGGAAAATTTCTTCCCATAACATATCTTGAGTCTTTTGGCGATTTTAAACCTCCGGCTTACGCTTATTTAACAGTAATACCGGTAATGTTTTTTGGTCTTAGCGAATTTGCTGTAAGGTTTCCTTCAGCACTTTTTGGAACGTT
The DNA here is from genome assembly GCA_001782035.1 of Candidatus Levybacteria bacterium RIFCSPHIGHO2_01_FULL_37_17. Taxonomy (GTDB): domain Bacteria; phylum Patescibacteriota; class Microgenomatia; order Levybacterales; family UBA12049; genus 01-FULL-36-15b. The sequence goes on from MFNL01000001.1 coordinate 335,600, forward strand.
AACGGTTCTTCTTACTTACTTCTTAGTTATTCGTATTTTCCCAAATTCCAAGAACAAGGAATTAGTAGCAATATTATCTGCTCTTTTTCTTGCCATATCGCCTTGGCATATTATGCTCTCCCGTGCTGCTTTTGAAGCAAACGTTGCCAACTTTTTTATAGTAACAGGAATATGGGCCTTTTTAGGTGGAGTACAAGGAAAAAAATGGCTTTTGCTTGTCTCAGCGGTTTCTTTTGCCTTGTCCTTTTACGCTTTTAATACTGCAAGAATTATTTCGCCTCTTTTGGTAATTCTTCTTGCATTTGTTTTCAGGAAAAGATTGTTCGAGCTAAAAAAAACCACACTTTATTCAATATTACTTGGACTTATAATTGTTGTCCCATTAGTGCCATTTTTATTTACTCCACAAGCACAGCTTCGGTTTAAAGAAGTTAATATTTTTACAGATTCACAGGTGATTGAAACCGCAAATAAGTATATAGAGCAAAACGGTGGAGCAGCATGGTCAAACATAATGCATAACAGAAGAATTTTATTCTCTCTTGAGTATGTTAAGCATTATCTCGACCATTTTTCTCCTGCATTTCTTTTTATAAGCGGAGATGAGAATCCTAAGTTTTCAGTTCAAGATGTCGGACAGATGTACATTTGGGATATTTTATTCCTTGTTACGGGTATAATTTTTCTATTCAAAAGAAAAGAAGGACTGTACTACATAATTCCGCTTTGGTTGTTGGTAGGAATTATTCCTGCTGCAACAGCCAGAGAAACTCCACACGCACTTCGTATTGAAACAACACTTCCCACCTGGCAAATCATAACAGCTTATGGTTTTGTAGTATTTTTGGAATGGGCGAGAAAATTAAATATAAAAATTAGAGATTATAAATTAAAAGCAGCTTATGCACTTCCTCTCATAGTCTTCTTCTTTTTATTTATTAACGTTCTATACTTCCTACACAATTACTACGCGCATTATCCAAAAACCTGGTCTGGAGAGTGGCAATACGGCTATAAGGAGGCAATAGACTACGTTAAATCAGTTGAGGAAAATTACGATAAGATTGTAGTAACAACTGCTCTAGGAAGGCCGTATGCTTACTTTCTCTTCTACAATAAAACAAATCCAGAATTATTTAGAAAAACTGCTGTTGTAGAAAGAGATCCGTTCGGTTTTGTTACAGTGAATAGTTTTGGAAAATATCATTTTTCGGGGCAATTTGATCAATTCGAACAAGACGGTGATAAAAACCTATATATAAATATTGCAGCACCTGATTCAGCTGATATTAAAAAGACTTTTTATCTATTAAATGGAAACCCTGTTTTAGTTGCGTATGAATTTTAAGACCTCAAGGATACTTCTTTTTCTTATTGTTTTGGTTGCAGCTGTTTTAAGACTGTGGCAGCTTGGAAGCATTCCTCTTTCACCAAACTGGGATGAGGTCTCGTTGGGTTATAATGCCTATTCAATTCTTTTGACAGGGAAAGACGAATATGCAAGTTTTCTGCCTCCGGTTCTTCGTTCTTTCGATGACTATAAGCCGGCTCTATATTCATATCTTGCGATTCCTTCAGTAGCATTTTTTGATCTCAATACATTTGCGACCAGACTGCCATCCGCTTTATTTGGAATTATCAGTGTAGTCGCAGTTTACTTTTTAGTTAAAGAATTATTTCCAAAACTAAATCCTAAAAACAAAATTAATAGAGAAGCTTTAGCTCTTTTAAGCGCAATGTTTCTTGCGATTTCTCCCTGGGCTATTCAGTTTTCAAGGGTAGCCTATGAGGCAAATGTTGGTGTTACTTTAAATATTCTAACAGTGTTATTTTTCCTAAAAGGACTTAAAAAGCCATACCTTTTAATGTTTAGTGCAGCCTTTGCTGCGCTTGCTATTTATGCATACCAAAGTGAAAAGGTTTTCGTGCCGCTTCTGGTTTTATTACTTGTTCTAGCTTATCGGAAGGATCTTTTTGCTGTAGGAAAAAAATATATAATTTCAGCAGCTATTCTCGGATTTTTTCTGCTTTCTCCAATGTTTTTTTATTTATCTACCAATAGCGGTGCTTTTTTAAGGGTGACAGCAACCAGTGTTTTTTCATACAAATCAGAATTTCTTCCGACTTATAATGCAAGACTTGTTGAAGACAGCCAAAGAGGCGACGCGATAGGAGCACTTCTTGAAAACAAGCGGATAGTTTACGCAAAAAAAGTTGCAGAGGGGTATCTCTCGCATTTTAGCCCGAACTGGCTTTTTACAAGTGGAGATATACAAAGACACCATGCACCAAATATGGGAAACTTATATTTTTTTGAACTTCCATTGATTCTTCTTGGCATTTATTTTTTGATCTTTGGAAACGTAAACAAAAAAACAAAACTCTTAATTTTTGGATGGCTTCTTCTTGCACCTCTTCCTGCTTCAATAACGGTTCAGGTACCTCATTCAGTACGCACCTTAAATTTCTTGCCTACATGGCAAATTTTAACAGCTTTAGGGGTTGTTTATGCCTATCAGCTTATAAGTAATTTCCGTTTTAGAAAAATAGCGATTGGGAGCTTTTTGGTTCTTGCTGTTTTTAATGTTTTATTTTATTTAAATATGTATTTTGTTCAACTCAATTACTTTCACGGATACGAATGGCAGTACGGATGGAGACAGGCCGTTGAATATGTGAAAGAGCATGGCGGAAAATACGATCAAATACTTATCACAGACGCAGAGCCCTTGGAAAAATCATATATGTTTTTTTTATTTTATTTGAAATATACTCCTTCGGAGTATCAGACAATAGGCAAATATAGCTCTGGAGGTTTTGAGTCTCACCATAGTTTTGACAAATATTCTTTCAGACCAATTGACTGGGAAAAAGATTCATTACTCCCTGACAGCCTTTTTATCGGAAAACCAACTGAGATACCTGAGTCGAGAGCAATTAAAACGATCTATAATCCAGATGGCACTGCCGCTATAAGAATAGCTGGAACTTAAGTATAATTAGTATAATAACAGTATGAAATTATCAATTGTTCTTTCAACGTTTAACGAAGAAAAAAACATGCCGGATTTTTTTGAAAACGTCAAAGATATTGCTGACGAAGTCATTTTAGTGGATGGAAGCTCTAAAGACAAAACAGTTGCAATTGCAAAGGAATACGGGGCTAAAATAAAAATTACAGATAACCCTCCAATATTTTTAATAAATAGGCAAAAAGCAATTGATATGGCAGATGATGGATGGCTTCTTAATCTAGATGCCGATGAAAGATTGTCACCAGAGCTTAAACAAGAGATAAGAGATAAGATAAAAGACATAAGTAAGCCTCTTAAATCTTCTGACTTAAATCATACTTCTGAAATCGCCGGTTACTGGATCCCCAGAAAAAATTTATTTTTAGGAAGGTTTTTAATGAAAGGCGGACAATACCCCGACTATCAGCTAAGACTGTACAGGAAAGACAAAGTTCATTTTAAACTCGAGGACGTACACGAGCAGGCAATAGTAGAGGGTAAGACAGAATATTTACAAAACGCGATGCTGCATTATCCCTATTCTAATTTTTCCCACTATCTTAAAAAATGGAATGTTTATAATAACGCTTTAGCAGACCAGATTACCAAAGAGCAAAAAACTAGAAATAGATTTCAAAAGGTCATCTATGGTTTTATGTACCTTTTGATAAAACCTTCCCACTGGTTGTTCACTACTTATTTAAGGCATAAAGGTTTTATGGACGGCTGGCAGGGTTTTGTCTTCTCATTTTTTTCAGCACTTCGCTTTCCGGTTTCATACGTTTTATATTTGAGCAAATGAGTTTTAATAAGCTTTTGAAGCACCGTTTGTTTGTGCCTGCATTATTTCTACTGGTGTTTTTAGCTGCCTTTCTTCTTAGATCCTACATGTTTATTAACGGTGATTTTTTTTATTTGGTAGACCAGGCAAGAGACTTACTTTTGGCTAAGTCGGTTGCGGTAGATCAGGATTTAACTCTTATAGGAGGACGTACGGGCTTTGGGGGGTTGTTCCATGGAGTTTTATGGATATACGTTATAGTTCCCTTTTTTATCTTGGCGGGAGGAAACCCATATTTTAGCCTTGTTCCGCTTTTTCTTTTGGTCAATTTAGGAATTATTGTAGCCGGTTTTATTGTAGGATGGAAGCTTTATAACAAATGGATAGGATTGCTTGTTGCTTTTTTTCTCACTATATCAGGCGAGCTTGTCGCATCTGCTCTAATTACCACCAACGCCCAGGTACTTCCCATTGTGTTTCTTTTATATCTTTTTTCAATTGTTAAATTTATCAGAGGGGAGGAAAAATATTTTGTACTTGCAATCTTTTCAATAGGGCTAGGTTTCCAATTTGAGTCAGCATTTTCTGTTCTTCTTGTGCCGGTAACTGTTTTAGCTATTTTTTTTGCTGGAAAAATTCCGAAGATTAAATACTTATTTTTAGGGTTTCTAAGCGCTCTCTTGGCAGTATCCACTTTTATTCTTTTCGATCTAAGGCATCAGTTCTTAATGACATCTTCTGCGTTTAGATTATTCACAAATACACATAAACCGCTTCCCGGTTACGAGGAGTATTCGGATATTATATTTAGAGTAGGTAATAGAGTAAGTGCTTTGTGGGACAGTTTTTTCTCGCCTTTATATGAAAAGAATCTTTTTTTAGAAATATTATTAATTTCTATCATCTTTTCTGCAATTTTCTTTTTAACAAGAAAAATTAGAACCTCAAAAATGGATAAGTTTGATAAAGAGTTTATTTTCCTTTTATTTTCTCCCGTCTTGATCTTTGGTTTTTATATAATTTACCCTTTTCCTTTATGGTCTCACTATCTTCTTCCAATTGCTGTAATTTTTTCTTTTATATTAACCTTATCAATAAAAAGCATTTGGCAAACTTCATCACTGCGTATCTTAGCTCTGGCCTTTCTTTTATTGGCAGCTTTACCGCCTTTGAATTATTTCAGTACGGTATATCTTCAAAATCAAGAATATAAATCAGTAAGCGACGGAACTTACATAAATCAAAAAAAGGTAGCAGAATGGGTTGTCGCCGACTCGATGAACAAGGGCTTCTCACATTTTGTTTATTCACCGGGCATTCTAACTTATAATATGGATTATCTTCTTTGGTACTTTGCAAAAGAAAAAAACAGCAAACAACCCGAGAATATAAAATCAATCGATACTTATTTAATATTGTATCAGCCACGCCAGGGTGATGAAAACGCGCACATGTTTTGGAAAGAAAATGTAATTAGAACAGAAGCGATACCTGTGAGAATAAAAAGATTTGACAGTGGCATTATTGTTGAGAAAATAGACCTTTCTAAGGATAAACTAGAGGTAGACCCAAATTATTTTCAGAATTTAATTTTCAGATGAGGTAAAATAGAAGAATGAAGATTCTAGTAACTGGTGGTGCAGGCTACATTGGACAGTTCATGGTAAAACGGCTTATTGAAAATGGAGATGAGCCAGTGGTTTTGGATAGCCTGGAAGTGGGTCATCGAGAGGCAGTTCCACAAGATGTTAGGTTTTATGAAGGAAACTTATTAGACAAAGAATTTGTAAAAAGAGTTTTTGCCGAAAACCCTTTTGATGCAGTAATACATTTCGCTGCATATGCACTTGCAGGTGAGTCAATGGAAAAACCTGAAAAGTATTTTGAAAATAATATCCAAGGGGGATTAAATCTGCTTGATGTAATGAAAGGAAAAACTTCGCATTTTATATTTTCATCAACCTGTTCTATATATGGAACACCGGATAAGATTCCTGTTACGGAAGAGGAAACCAAAAAGCCCGAAAGCGTATACGGGCAGTCGAAACTTATGTTTGAAAAAGTTTTATACTGGTACGATAAAATTTACAACATCAAACACGTTAATCTTCGCTATTTTAATGCGGCTGGGGCAGCGCTGGATGGGTTGATGGGGGAAAATCACGAAACTGAAACCCATATTATTCCAAACGCAATTAATGCCATTCTTCAAAACAAGCCGTTCACATTATTCGGTAAAGACTATCCAACGCCTGACGGCACTTGTATTAGGGACTATATCCACGTTTTGGATTTGGCGGAGGCTCATTTACAGGCATTTTCGTATCTTAAGGATAAAAACACAAGCGACAGTTTTAATTTAGGAAGTGGAAAAGGTTATTCAAACCTCGAAGTCTTAGAAATGGTTAAAAAGGTAAGCGGTAAATCTTTAGAAATTGAATACAAGGATAGGCGCTTCGGAGATCCGCCAAAAATTTTTGCAGATAATTCAAAAGCAAAAGAGGTTTTAGGTTTTGATCCAAAAAATTCAGATTTGGAAACAGTTGTTTCCTCAGCCTACAAATGGCACTCAAGAACATAAAACTATTTAAACTTATTCTTTTAGCCGTTATCATTTTTAATGTTTTCTCAGTTATTTATAGTCAAAGAGAAAAGTTTCTGGCCAGCAATTACTGGCAAGAATTTCCCAAATTAAAACAAATTTTCTACGACTCCGTGTACAAAAATAAAGATGGAGAATTTATATCAGATACAGTTGTTTATTCCTATGCGGCAGGCTCTTTGGCCAGAGGGGAAAGCCCGATTCTTGAAAATCCTGAAGTTCCTCCATTTGGTAAGTACTTGATAGCCTTATCAATAATAATTTTTAACAATCCCCATATAGTCATAGCAGTTTTTGCAGTTTTAGTTTTAATACTAATGTATTTTGTTGGCAAACAAATTCTTGATAACACTTTGCTTGCTTTGATTCCCCCTTTTATTTTTAGCTTCGAACCTATGTTCAAAAACCAAATTATTGTTACACCGCTTCTTGATATAATGCAGGCGGCTTTTCTTCTTGCTATATTTTACTTCTTTAACAAATCAAGAGAAAAAATCCAGCCTATATTGCATACGCTTCTAACCGTTATATTCTTTGGATTTTTTATTTCAACAAAATTTTTCGGAACCGGCGTCTCGGTTGTAGGAGCTCTTTTTCTATCTTTATTGATACACAAGCAGTGGAAATTAATAAAATATTATTTACTTTTTTTGCCTATTTCTATTCTGATTTTACTATTAAACTACACAAGGGTTCTTCTTGATGGGTATCCCTTAAACAGGTTTTTTGGAATACAGAAGTGGGTATTTTTATATAACAAGGGACACGTAAGGGAGCCTTTTAGCATATGGCCCCTGCTTCTTTTTAACAAGTGGCATACAGGAGGAATTGTATCTTCTGACCCGCAGTGGCTTATTACATGGCCACTTGCCACAATCATTTCGATTGTCACTCTTATAGTAGGTTTTATAAAAAGAATAATCAAACCACAAGCAGAAATATTAATTTTCTGGGCGGTGTTCTATATGGTGCTTATGTCTCTTGTAGACGCTACAGCAAGATATTTTGTAATTCTTATGCCGGTTTTGTATATTGTTGCTACATACGGAGCAATCGAAGTTCTTAAAGTTTATAAAGCGGATAAGTTAATAAAGAAATACTTAGATCTTAAGTCATGAATCATAAATCTTTACGAGTAGCAATTGATATTTCACCGCTTCAAACAGGACATAAAGTTAGAGGGGTAGGGTTTTATCTGGAGCATCTTAAGTACTCCTTAGTTAATTATTTTCCTCAAAACGAATACATCTTCTTTAATACGGGAGATAAATTACCAAATAAAGTTGATTTGATTCATTTCCCTTATTTTGAACCCTTTTTTCTAGCACTCCCTTTATATAAAAAATATAAAACAATTGTCACGGTACATGATTTAACCCCGATTGTTTTTCCGGACCTTTTCCCAAGAGGTTTTAAAGGGCAGCTTAAATGGCAAATGCAGAGATTCTCCTTAAGACAAGCTAACGCAATTATTACGGATTCCAAAAACTCCAAGGCTGACATATTAAAATATATCGGAGCAAAAGAGAATAAAGTAAATGTTGTAAATCTAGCTGCAGGAGAAGAGTTTAAAAGGCTTACGACAGAAGATCTAAGAAGTAAGAGTATAAAACTAAGAACAAAGTACAAACTTCCCGAAAAATTTGTACTCTACGTTGGGGATGTTACTCCAAATAAAAACCTTCCAAGACTCATAGATGCAATAAAGTTTGTAAGCATCCCTCTTGTTATGGTGGGCAAAGCATTAACGTCCGAATTTGATAAGACCAACCCCTGGAATAAAGACTTAGTTAGAATTCATCAGCAAATTGAAGAACTTAAAGCTGAAAATTTAAATCTTATAACGGCATTAGGTTTTGTAGAACAAGACGACCTAGTTTCAATTTATAATATGGCGACTGCTTCGGTAGTACCCTCTTTTTACGAGGGATTCGGCTTGCCGGTTTTGGAAGCGCAGGCATGTGGAACTCCGGTTATAACAACAAAAGAAGGCTCACTGCCTGAGGTTTCGGGTGATAGTGCGTACTATGTTGATGCTTTTAATTATGAGAGTATTGCAAATGGAATAAAGAATGTTTTCGAAGATGAAAAGCTGCAAGAAGAACTGCGGGAAAAGGGGTTTGAAAACACTCGGCGCTTTTCTTGGAAAAAAACAGCGCTTGAAACACTCAAAGTATATGAGAGTATCTGATCATTATGCCTTATATCTTAAATGTTAAATCCTACATCTTTCGCTTCGCCAAACACGAGCTGATAACGGGTTCCTTTTTTCTTTTTGCCGGTGGAATGGTGGGAAACTTTTTTGCCTTCCTTCTTAATCTTTTCTTGGCCCGTAATTTGTCTTATGCAGATTACGGTATTTTTGCAAGTTTACTTGCCATAGTTAGCCTAGCCTACATCCCGGGTCAATCCATAAATACAATTATTGTAAAATTCGCAACCCGCTTTTTTGCCGATGGGCAAATGGATAAATTTGCAGTTTTTTACCAAGTATCCTTCAAAGTGTTATTTGTAATTGCTCTCACTTTTTTTATGATTTTTGTGGTCTTGGCTTATCCGATTTCTTCTTTTTTAAAACTGGATAATCTGTATTACGGTTTGATAATAGCGGCAATAGTAGGAGTGTATTATGTAGGAATATTAAATCATGCTTTTCTGCAAAGTCTTCTTAAGTTTCTTACCTTATCCTCCATAAATGTATTTTCAAGCTTTATTAAGCTTATAGCAGGAGTTTTATTCGTATATTTAGGTTTTGCTGCATTCTCCGGCTTACTTGCAATTCTGTTTATGGCAATTGGGGCTTTTTTAATAGCCTTTATTCCCCTTAGAAAGTACGTAAATAAGACTTCTAAAACTAAAATTAGTTTCCCGAATAACGAAATTATGTCTTATTCCATTCCGGCATTTTTTACCGTGTTTTTCCTTACCTCCCTTACATCCTCGGATGTTATTTTAGTGAGGCATTTTTTTGATGCAAAACAAGCAGGTTTTTATGCAGGACTTTCTTTAATAGGAAAAGTGATTTTCTATTTTACCGCACCAATCCCATCCGTTTTATTTCCGCTTCTTGTAAAAAGACATACAATCGGCGCTAGCTACAAAAAACTTTTCTATCTTGCGGTATTTCTTGTTTTTATTCCTTCTTTAGGCATAACACTTTTTTACCTAATGTTTCCCCATTTTGTAATTAATTTATTCTTAGGCGGAAGAGAATATTCGGAGATGTCGAGGTTTTTAGGAATATTTGGTCTATATATAATGCTTGTAAGCTTAACCTCTGTATGTATAAATTTTTTTCTTTCGTTTAACGAAACAAAAGTGTGGGTAATAGTCATTCCCTTTGCCATTTTACAAATTCTATTAATTTCACTTTTTCACGCTAGCTTTTATCAGGTTATATATCTATCAATTCTATCAGCGTTTGGACTTTTAATTGTTCTTTTCCTCTACTACTTCAAAAAGTTCGGAATATAAGTTAAAATAGCGTTGCATTTATTTGTATGAAATATAAAAGCCTATCTCTTATTGTCCCTGCTTTTAAACAAGAAAAAACAATTATTAATGACATTAAGAATTTAGACAAAGCTTTAACTTCCCTTCCTCTTAAACACGAATTAATTATTGTGGTTGATGGATTTCTAGATAAAACTTTTGATAGGCTTAAAAAAATTAAAAATTTGGAAATAGTAACCTTAGGTTATCGTAAAAACCAAGGAAAAGGTTATGCTATAAAAAAAGGAGTTGCAAAAGCTAAAGGAGATATAATTGGATTTATTGATGCTGGGCGCGATTTGGATCCAACCCAGATTTCCCTGATGCTTGATATCATGGATTGGAATAAAGCAGATATAGTTGTTGGAAGCAAGCTTCATCCCGAATCTAAAGTCAGTTATCCCTTATGGAGAAAAATATTGTCATGGGGATACAGAACATTCACGCATCTTCTTTTCGGCTTCAGTATTAAGGATACTCAAGTAGGGCTTAAAATTTTTAGGAAAACTGTTGCAAAAAAAGTGTTTAAAAGGATTATTGTCAAAAAATTTGCTTTTGATATAGAAGTATTGGCAGTTGCGCAAAAGCTAGGGTATATAAAAATTTATGAGGCACCGATTAAACTTAATTTTAAAAAAGCATTAAGTATTACAACATCAAATTTCTGGAGTGTAATATTCTGGATGCTCTGGGATACAATGGCAGTTTTTTATAGGCTTAAAATCCTTAGATATTACGATAAGAAATGAATATTCTAATCCTCAATTGGAGGGACCCTAAAAATCCAAAGAGTGGGGGAGCGGAAGTGGTTACCATGGAGCACGCAAAAGCTTGGGTTAAAGCTGGGCACGATGTAACCTGGCTTACATCACAATTCTCAAAAAGCAAAAAACAAGAAATTATAAATGGTGTAAATATTGTGCGACGTGGCAATTTTATAACAGTTTATCTTTATGCGCCACTTTTTTATTTATTTTCAGGAAATAAATTTGATGTTGTAATAGACGAGATTCACGGCTTGCCATTTTTCACGCCAATCTATGTGCGGATTCCTAAAATTGCATTTATTCATGAAGTGGCAGGAGAAATATGGGATTACATGCTCCCTTACCCAATCAATAAAATTGGGAAATTCCTGGAATCTTTTTACTTTAAGCTTTATAAAAACACTAAATTCTGGACAGATGCAAAATCAACCATTGTAGAATTAGACAAATACGGAATAAATAAAAAAAATTGTATTGCAATCCCCTGTCCTGCAAAGAGCAAGCCGGTGAGCAGTCTTCCTGTTAAAGAAAAAAAGCCAACATTTATATTCGTATCGCGTGTTGTAAAAATGAAAGGAATAGAGGAAGTTATAAAAGCTTTTTTTAATATTTTAAAAACGTTAAAAGACGGACAGCTTTGGATTGTTGGAGATGGCGATAAAAAGTATTTGGAATATTTAAAAACAACAATGAATACCTATACCATTAGCTCTAAAGTTAAATTCTTTGGTAAAGTAACGGAGGAAAAAAAATTGGAACTAATGAGAAAATCGCACTTATTGCTTCACGCTTCAAGAAAAGAAGGATGGGGGTTGGTGGTTATAGAGGCGGCAAGTCAGGGAACTCCCTCTGTAGTTTATAACGTTTCAGGTCTACGGGATAGTGTAAAGAACGGAAAAACCGGAGTTGTTCTTTCCGAAAATACTTCTGTGGAAATGGCAAGGCAGGCAATCAGGTTATTTAACAGTGAAGAGGAATATAGCAGGATTCAAATAAATGCACTAGAATGGTCGAAATCATTAAGCTGGGAAAAAGCGACCCAACAAAGTCTGAAATTAATTGAGTAGATTATTAATAGATCTAGCTAGAAATTTTACTTACTTCTATATTTTTTAACTAATATAAAAAAATCATTTTTAGTCACTAAAAACCAAATACTTATAGAAATTATTGTTACTAAAAATCCTATCATTGAATGCATAGAAGTGAATTCAAAAGTATAAAGATGTGATCCTTGTTTCGTGGCGACGGTCAATAAGTCATTTTTTATAAATTGTGTTTTAACTCCATCAATAGTAGCGCTCCATCCCGGAAAATAATTTACAAGAAGTAAAAGATGTTGATCTGGGGATGGAGAAGAGGCAATAATCTTTATTTTGTTGGGAGTAATATTAATGCTTTTAATATTGGGATCATCGCTGGAGGATGTTTTTATTTGTTGAATATTTTTTGTTAAATAAGCAAATGGCGAGTAAACAGAATTCTTATACATAACCATCCCATTTACTTCTTTTATTGACTTGACCTCGAAGTCCTTCGGCGGCAGAATATCCTTTGGATATATAAAATATTTAGGATAAATACCAGAATATTTTCCCCTACGATAAAAATCTACATCTAAATAATTTCCTAAGAAGCCGCTTCCTATTTTCCAACCATACATAGAATTAAGTATCATTTGTTTATTTTCCACGGATTCGTATAAGAGTAATTGATTTTGAAATAAGGAGTTCTGAGCTATATAGAAATATGAACTATCATATTTTTTCAGAAATGTTAAAATAAATGAAGATTCTGGATTAACTCGAGGTAAGCTTTTATTATAAATATAATTTTTAAAAACGTAGGTGGTTAAAATAAGGTTTAATATTAGTACCAATATAATAGCTGCCTTAATCACCTTACGTCTGCTTTTTTTATAAATATAATTGAGCCCCAACGCACCAAATAACATCAAGACAGGAATTAGATATATAAATACTCTACTTGGAATTCTAAATTGTTTAATAAAGGGAACATAATAAAATAACCAATAAAATGGATTTAGCTTATTATCTAAGATAGAAAACATAAACAGTACTGTAGATATGAGCAGTAGTAGATATAGATAATTACTAGTTATTTTTTTTCTTAAATGTAATGTAAAAGCTATTCCTAGTATAAAAATAGGTCCGATGAATGCAAGGCTCTCCCACCAAAAATAAGGGGAAACAAAATATTTTTCTAATTTAAAAAAATTAATCAATTCCTGAGAAGGAACAAAAAAATTATAAATAATGGTAAAAGTATTTTGCGAACCCAGATAGGGGTCATAGTTACGCGAGATTACATTACTTACTTCAGCCATAGGAAATGTCTTCATAGCAGAGAAGAGAGGTATTAAAAGTATAGTTAAAAATAAATATTTAATGATTTTAATATTCTGCCTAGTCTCCTTTTTATAAATCACTTTGATTAAAGTCCATATTATTAAAGTTAATAAAATTATTAAGGAATAAAACACCTCATATATACTCGCAGAGAAAATAAGCAACGAAATTAATAAAGCAATTATCCCAGAGAGAAATAAGCTTGGTTCTTTATATAATTTTAATAAAAATAAATAAAAAATCGGAATTAACGAGTAGGCAATTATCTTTTCGAGGTGGCCAGCGATGATTCTTGCAGCTAGATAGCCAGTTGAAGCATACGTCAGCGCGATTATAATTGATATAAGTCTGTTCAAGCTAAAATACCTTGAGAACAAATACATAGCAATACACGACCCTAATATGAAGATGAAATATGTTAATTTAATGGCGGGAATATAGGTGAATGTTAAAAAAATAACAAAGACGAGGGGATTATAGATACTATTTAATGGGTCACCCACGATAGGATTTCCAAGTTTTGAATAATAGTTCCATTGAGGCAATATATGCTCATTTAATATTGACTCTCTAATTGTTACAAAATAAGCGGTGTTACTCATTAAATCGTTACCCCATAAGATATAGTCGGAATTAAGCAAAAAACGAAAGATAAGAACTGAGTAGAATAAAAATATTATGAGTATGAGAGTATTTTTTCTGTTTTTAAACCACATGAATAAAGCTAATATACTTCAATGAAATGTTATAATCAATAAATTAAATTATGAACAATCCAAATTTAATTTCGGTAATCATTCCTACTAAAAATTCAGAAAAATTTCTAGAAGCATGTCTTAAGAGTATTAAAAATCAAACATATAAAAATATAGAAATAATTGTTGTAGATAATAATTCTACTGATAAAACTAATGACATAGCAAGGAAATATACGAATTTAGTCTTTACTAAAGGACGGGAAAGAAGTGAGCAAAGAAAATTTGGTGGAGATATTGCAAAAGGAAGAATTTTAATTCATATTGACTCCGATATGATTCTTGAAAAAAATCTTGTGAAAGAAGTTAACGCATTAATTGAAAAGGGGTTTGACGCGCTTGTTTTAACTGAGAGATCAATTGGAAACACATTTTGGGCTAGATGTAAAATCCTTGAAAAAAAATTTTATGAAGGAAATATTAATATCGAATCAATCAGAGCAATAAAGAAAAATATATACAAAAAAATTGGCGGTCACGACAAGAATTTAGTTTTCTCCGAGGACAAAGATTTAGATTTAAGGGTTAGGAATGCGGGTTATAAAATAAGTAGGACTAAGGCTTATGTTTTACATGATGAAGGAGACGTAGGATTTTTTGATCTTGTAAAGAAAAAAATGCTGTACTCAAACACGAGTCATACATACGCGAACAAACATCCCAATGCTTTCAAATGGCAGTCCAATATTTTCAATAGATATTTAATTATATTTAAGAACTATAGATTCATATTTAGCCAGCCTTTGGAATATATAGGATTGCTACTATTAAAAACCTTTGAATTTTCCGCAGGAGGAATGATTTATATTAAATCTAAACTTTTAAATTGAACAAAAAAAGAATTTTTATAATAGACGCGTTTTTACTTAACACAGGCGATATTGGAATACTTATATCGATTGTAAATTCAATAAGAAAAATTCTTCCCGAAATCATTCTAGAAATAGAAACTTCGCATCCTTTAATGGCAAAGAAAATTAAACAGCTTGATGGTATAAATATATTCCCACGTATCTTTGATGTTCAGTTTATTTATCAGAAGTTCTCAATAAATAGTAGAATTATAATCCTGTTTCTGAATACTTATGATTGCTTATCTTTTCTTGTTTGGGTCTTATTATTAAGATTAAACATTAATTTTCTATATTTAATCCGTCCTACAAGAAAAGGGCAAGCTATATCAATGAAAAATGCGGATTTTGTAATTAGTGTTGGTGGTGGTTTCCTAAGCAGCAACTTCATGTACGTTTTTAGATTATATATATTGCTATTATTCATTCTCTTAAATAAGAAAATCATGCTTTTTTCTCAATCAATAGGGCCATTTGATACAATTTTATCCAAACTCTTGATACCATTTTTTTTGAATAAGGTATCAGTAATTACATTAAGAGAAAAAGAATCTTATAAATATTTAAAAAAATATTTGATTAAAAAACCATTTTTTTTGACTTCTGATATGGCATTTTTAATGGAAAACATAAAGAAAGAACCAAAGAAGAAAATGATTAGTATTTGTATCAGGAAAGATAACGATTATGCAAAAACTATTAAGTATAAAGAATCTATAATAAAACTTATTCATTATCTGTTAAGTAAGAATTTTTTTATTACTATCATTTCTCAAACTATTGCTGATGATAGCCTAGGTATTGAAATAAAAAATATTTTCAATAAACACGTTAAGTTTGTTAAATTTCAGCCTAACCCCTTTGTAGTTAAGAAAATTTATGGTGAATCAGAATTTATTATCGCATCAAGAATGCACGCAATTATATTCGCAGCTGGCTGTAATGTCCCTTTTATAGCTATTTCATATGAACCAAAGTTTAAAGGACTGCTTGAGCAATTACAGTATGATAAAAACTTCATGCTTTCTTATAATGAGATTAATTATAATTCTCTTCTAAATTCAGTAAAAAAATTAACCAGGAATACAGAATATGTTTCAACTAAACTGAGGAAAAACGTACAACTTCAAGCAAATATGGCAGAACAGAATTTGTCAATTTTTAAAGATTATTTAAATAGGACTTAATTATGAAGAATATTTTGATGGATAAGCCAGAAACAAGTTTAAACGGAAGAATAAAATTTTCAACGGAGTTTGTAAATAATTCCGAGATTAAGGATAAAAGAATTTTAGATATTGGTTGTGGATTTGGGTGGTTTGAATTAAATGCATTGAAAAGAGGAGTAAGGGAGATAGCAGGTATTGAAATTACAGAAGAGGATTTAGCGACAGCAAAAAACATAAAAAATAAGAGAGTCATTTTTAAAGTTGGTGATGCATTTAAAATACCCTTCAAAAACAATTATTTTGATACAGTAGTTGCTTGGGAAGTAATAGAGCATATTCCTAAAGATACAGAAGAAATAATGTTTAAAGAAGTCCGTAGAGTTTTAAAGAAGAATGGGAATTTTTATCTATCTACTCCCTATGATTCATTCTGGTCTAAAAACTTTGATCCTGCATGGTGGATATTGGGACATAGGCATTATTCAAAAGAAACCTTGATCAAATTGGGAGAAAATAATAAAATGCATGTCTTAAGGATTGAGGTTAAAGGTAAAGTCTGGAATTTATTAAACATAATTAATATGTATATTTCTAAATGGATTTTTCTAAGAAGACCTCTTTTGGAGACTTTTTTTAATAATAAAGAGATTATTGAGTTTCGATATGATGGATTCATGGATATTTTTATAAAATATAAAAAAACTATATGAAGAAATTATTTTTATCGTTATGGGAAAAGGCATACTCTAACAATCTCGATAATATTTTGGGAATGATGGAAGAAGACAAAGGCGCTGTATTTATTGATTTGGGTTGTGATGACGGGCAATGGACTAAACACGTGGCAGAAAAAGTAGGAACAAAAAAAGTCTATGGACTAGATTATATAGATAGTCAAGTAAGAAAAGCTAAATTGCTTCATATTGAAGCCAAAAAAGGAAATCTGAATGAAAAATTTCCTTATAAAAATAATTTTTTCGATGTCATACACTCAAATCAAGTAATTGAGCATCTAACTGAAATTGACAACTATGTTTCTGAAATTTATAGAGTATTAAAACCAAATGGATACGCGGTTATATCAACCGAGAATTTATCTAGTTGGCATAATATATTCTCGTTAATTATGGGATGGCAAGCATTTTCCCAGCATGTTAGCAAAAAGTTTCACATTGGAAACCCTTTATCTCCTCATTTTAACGAAAATTTAAAAGAAGGATGGACACACAATATAGTTTTCACTCTTTATAGTTTGAAGGAAATTTTCATGAAATATGGGTTCAGGATTTTACAAGTAAAAGGTGCCGGTTATTACCCCTTTCCCAGTCGTATTGCTGACCTAGATCCGCGACATTCCCATTTTATTACGATCAAGATAATAAAACCAGAGATCAAAATAAACAAAAAAACATTACAGAAGTAAGGAATGAAGACAAAAAACTACAAAGATTTTATTAATAGTAAGCAAACAGCCTATCCCTCTTGGAATCGATTAAAGATTTTTGGAGAGGAATATCATTTTTATAAGGAAAGAAATAAAAAGTCCTTAAAGATTTTAGATATAGGCTGCGGGAAGGAGGTTTATCTGCGCAAATTTTACTTACCTGGGGACAAATATTATGCTTGTGACTTTTATGATAAACCGAATATAAAAGTGGAAAATTATAAAAAAATAGACCTGAATGAAGACAAATTAGACGAAGTATATAAAAATCAAAAATTTGATGTTATTTTTTGCGGAGAAGTAATAGAACATTTATTTAGTCCTGACGATTTGCTTAAAGAAATTAGGCTTCTAATGCATAAGGATAGTATTCTAATACTTTCTACTCCGAATTTAGGGTATTATATAAATAGGATAATGTTATTATTTGGTATTTCTCCATTATTCTTAGAAAATTCTTCCTACTATAAATTAGGAAGAAGGTTTAGTTTTTTTGGACAAAGAAATATTACTGAAGGCCACATTAGGGTTTTTACATACGGGGCATTATTAGACCTTTTAAAATTGAAAAAATATAAAATAATAAAGATAAGGTCGGTTTCTGTTTGGAATTTTTGGCCTGATAGAATAGTAACGCGCTTTTTTAAAAGCTTAGCCTCAGATAATATATTTATTTTGAAAAAATAAAACGTGAGCTTTAAAAACGCCTACAACACATTTAAAAAACATCTTACAAGAAATCAAATTATTTTCTTATCTTTGCTGTCGTCTATAATTTATTGGCGGTGGATAAATTTTTCGACATTTTTTTATTCTGATTGGAGATTCTATTTTAAGGAATATTTAGTATCAAATTTTTACCCTTCATTCTGGACACACGGCAGCATTTTCTTAGGAGAAATTAACATTTTGCTTTGGAGGTATCCACTAAATTTCTTTTCCGGACTATTTGGTTTTTTGGGATTTAATTCTAGTGTATCCGAAAAATTTCTGTTTTTCTGGCCTATTATTATTTTAGCCCCAGTTGCTGGATATCTTCTGGTTAGAAAAATTACTAAATCAAACCTTGGAGGACTTATTGGCTCATTTATTTTTTCTTATAATACCTACTTTCTCTCTATTGATACTCAAGGACATGAACTTTTAACTGTTGCATTTATTTGGGCCGTTTTTGCAATTCTTTCATTCGTGAATTTATTAGAAACTAAAAAGAAATTTTTTATTCCCCTTACTGCCTTGTTGTTATTTATAGTTGGTTTTTATGACATAAGGGCACTATATGTTACAACTGCTATCTTAGCGTTTTATGGCTTATATAATCAGTTAGTTATCGAAAAGAAATGGAAGACAAACCTAGGAGTAAATTTAGTTGGTTTTCTTTCAATTTTTCTATTTCTTGCACTACTTAGTATGTATTGGATTTTGCCCTTTGCTTCTGCACAGGCCTTAAGTTCTAACAATATTCTTTCAAGATCTATTTTGCAAAATTTTTACAGCGTTCAAAACGTCACTGCGTTATTCTATCCTTTCTGGACAGGCGCCGAGCCAACATGGTTTTTAATACAAAAAATTCCTTTGCATTTTTGGTTATTCCCAATCTTGGCTTTTTCAGGGTTAATAACAGGAAGGAAGAATAAGCAACTATTGTTTTTTGGACTGCTTGCCTTAGTTGGAATTTTTTTTGCTAAGCAAGACAGTCCGCCATTTGCATATGTTTATAATTTTTTTTATGCTCATATTCCCGGATTTAGCTTATTTAGGGAAGCAAGTAAATTTTACTTTTTGACAGTTCTAAGTTACTCAGTCCTAATTGGAGCGTTTTCTGTATATATTTTTCATTTTTTTAAAAACAAAAAATATAGCAAATATATAATAGTATTTTTAATTGCTATTTTGCCACTTTGGAACACTTTTCCTCTTTTAAACGGAAGCATAGGGAGACTTTTTATTCCCGAAGCAATCCCCAAAGACTTAGAAATTCTAAATTCTTTTGTAAATAGCAAAAACGATTTTTCTGCCATCTTTTGGATAAATATGGACTATTACTGGACGGCTTCAAGCAATAACCATCAGGTAATTGATGGTTCAATTGCAACCCTTAAAAATTGGAGGGACTATTTAGGTATTAAATTTTATGATGTCGATTTAGACTCCGTAAAGCAAGATGGTATAAAACTGCAAAGCTTCTTTAAATCTGTGCAGGGAAAGAGATTGTTATCGCAGGCTTCATACGGATATATAGCATTAAGTTTGTATAACAACGAATGGACCAATCCTAATATAAGCACTAAAGTTTGGAAAGATCTAGGTCATACACTCAGTAATCTTCCATACATAAAGCCGCTTCAAGTCGGCACGGATAATATACTTCTTTTCAAAAACCTTGAACAAAAGCCGTATATCTACTTAACGGAGGAGAAGGAAAGTATAGAAAAAGATGTTCCTTTCAAGAGTGTAAATTTTACTTCTAAGGTTCCATCTGAATACAAAATAAGGTTTGATAGCGAAGATAGTAATTTCTATTTAAACTTTGCCGATAAGTACCACCCAGACTGGAAGCTATATGTTGGCGACTTTAATTGGTTAAATATTATACTAAATAAACAATCTGTATTAAACGATAAGTATCATTTCCAAAATGCCGCAGGGCTCAACTCATTTTATATAGAGCAAAAACAAATATGCAATGGTGGGAAATGCAATTTTACTATATTTTTTAAGCCACAGGCCTATTTATATTTGGGATTGATAATTAGTTTTATTACACTTCTAATAGCTATTATCTCGACGATCTATTTATATAAAAAAAGAATATGAGAAAAAAGATTTTTATTTTGGCTGCATTTTTCCTGATATTAACCGCTCTTTATATTTATAGTTCTCAGAACTTAACTAGTATTCAAATTAATTTGAAATCATTCAGTGTAGTTAATAAGAATCTTGACAAGATTATTTACAAAAATATAGAACATGATGAATTTTTAGAAGGTGAAAAACTGCAAGGAGAATTCATAGCAACTAATGATTTTTTAGGACAAGTTTCAGTCAGATTTTACAACTTTCAAAGAATAAACCCAGACAGTGTAATATTTAGAATTAAAGAAAAAGGTTCAGACAGATGGTTCTATGAAAATACTTATAAAACTAATCAATTTCAGCCAAATCAACTTTTTCCATTCGGCTTTCCGCTAATTAATGATTCAAAAGGGAAAACGTATATATTTGAAGTTGAATCCTTAGACGGACTGCCTGAGCATTCAATAGGTCTTAGTCGGGTTAAGCCATTGGGTGCCGTTTTATATCAATATCCTAAGAGCTATTTGCTTTCAAGCCCTTTTATTCTTATTGATTATGTATTCGGAGAAAAAATAGAGAAAATAGAATTAAATTATAAAAACCTTGTTGCGCTTGGTATTTACTTGAATTTTATCTTTCTGTCGCTTTTTCTAATTAATTTGGCTTATGATAATTTAAATAAATTTAAATTGATAATTAATAGTACAAATGTTTTATTATTGGGAATCCTTGTATTAATACTATCCGCTTTTGTTTTGTATCTTAAAAAGGAAGCATTTTCGCTTAACTTAACTATTATTGCCTATTTCATATTAGTAGTAGGGGTAATTTGGAACCTAGTTGAGGTAAAAATATCAAAAAAATAAAGTGTTTATAATTGAGTTTATATTATTTGTTCCTGCGGTCTTATTCAGCTTTTTTGTCCCCGGATTTTTATTAATTAATTTTCTAAAACTTCAATTTAAAGGAACTGAAAAGATTTTTTTTAGTTTAATTTCGGGAATTTGTCTTTTTATTCTTTCAACCTATTTGCTTTCATATTTAGACATCCCCAAAGCTTATTTAATTATTTTGGCTCTATTAAACATATTTTTTTGGATAAAGTATTTTAAGCAGTTAAAAAATTTTAGAAGATTCCTAAAACCAATTCGGGAACTAGATTTAATATCCTGGTTTGTAATTCTTGGAGGTACGCTTGCTTTCTCCTACATTATGTTTTTTTCGGGATGGAATACCGCTGATGGAATTCAATTTTTAGGGGTAAATGTCAAAGATGGTGTAAGGCATTTATCGTACATTCAAAACGAAATAAATAATTTCCCACCCCAGCACCCAGGTATTGCAGGCCTTCCCTTAAAAGGATTTCATTATTTCTATGATTTTCTTCTTGCAAAGTTTATTCAATTTTTCGGCTTTTCGGTGGAAAACATTTACTTCAGGTTTTTCCCTCCGTTACTGGCCCTTTTATATGGAACATCTTTTTATGTTATATCCCAAAGATTAAAAGTAAATCTAATCTCTCAAAGGCTGATTTTATTTTTTGCCTACTTTTCCCAAAGTCTTTCATTTATACCCTTTATACTGAAGCAGACTGACTCAATTACCCTTGCAGCAAGCGTTCATCCACTTGGATTAATAGTGAATCCATTCACCGTGCTTCCAATGGCAATGCTTTTTGGAGCTCTTGCAGTACTTGCGGATATAAAAAAATCGTTTAAATACGCTATTTTTCTTGGTCTTATATTTGGCGTGTTATCTGAGATAAAAGTTTATGCCGGAATAATAGGTATTTTTGCTGTTTCCTCTTACAGTCTTTATCTTATTCTAAGGCACAGAAAAGAATATTTTATGCACATAATTGTTCTTTTGACGACAACTGCATTTATTACGGCTATTACGTTCTTGCCAAACAATCTTAAGCAAGGTGGACTTGTGTGGGCTCCTTTATTATTTTATTGGGAGATGATGAAAAATCCGGTTTTTGATTTTACTAATTGGGTTGTTAAGTATCAAATAAGCTATGAAGCCAAAGATACTTTAAAAATTTGGTTTTTATTGCTACAAGCGGCAATAATCTATTGGATTTATAACTTAGGTCTATTATCTGTCATATTTTTAAAATTAAAAAGATTATTCAGCAAGGAATTCTGGCTAAGTAATTTACATTTTATATTATTTACTGCAACTTTTATTTCGGTTTTAATTCCATCATTTTTTATCCAATCATTTAATGTTTTTGAAATACAACAATTTTTCTGGTTTACCTTTGCCCTTCTTTCTATTCCAGGCGGTATAGCTTTGGGTCAATTCCTCAAAAATAAATACTTTAAATTTATTGTAATCGGTTTAATAATATTATTTTCCCTTCCGGGTCTATTAGACACACTCTCTATTTACAGCCCTTTTGGAAATCGAGTTATTGCGACTAACCATGAATTAAGCTTTTATAAAAAAATTGAAGCAAATGTTTCGGAAAAGAGTTTTATCGTTTATATTCCTGTACAATTTATGGACAAAAAGGAAGAACTTTATTTTTATGAATTTTTCGGACAGACGGCATTTTATTCTTACCTGACCAATAGAGATATATATCTGGAAGGAGGAGGTCTCCCATCAAAATCTTCAAGAAGTGTTGAAAAACAACGAGCCAATAAACTAATGCAGCTGGATAAGGTAATAGCAGATTGTAATATTGAAGAGACAAGCTCAAATTTACGTGATATTGGCTCTAAATATCTTCTTACACAAAGAAATTATCCCTGTCTTGCGACAGGATCTGCAGTTTTAAAAACATTTTCCTCGGGAACGTATCAGTTTTATGTCTTTAAGTAGTTAATTTGAGAAAGGTTAGCTAAAAATGGTACAATTGAGCTCGCATGATGATTTCAGCAATAGTTCCTCTTTATAACGAGGAAGAGAGCCTAGAAAAGCTTTACCCAAGGCTAAAGTCTGCGTTAAATAAGCTTAAGATTGAGCACGAAATCGTATTCGTGGATGACGGCTCCTCTGATAGCTCCCTGCAAATACTTAAAAAACTTGCTTCAAAAGATAATACTGTTAAAATTTACTCACTAAGAAAGCATTCTGGAAAATCCGAAGCTCTAACGTATGGCTTTAAAAAAGCAGCGGGTGATTATGTGGTAACTTTGGATGCGGATTTGCAGGACAGGCCTGAAGAAATTCAAAACCTGCTTGATAAATCCAGAGAAGGATTTGAACTAGTGTCAGGTTGGAGAAAAAATAGAAAAGACAGTCTTCATATGAAAATCCCATCTAAGTTTTTTAATTTTCTTATGGGAGCATTCTGGGGAGTTCATTTGCACGATTACAATTGCGGACTAAAACTTTACACAAAAGAAGCTGCTAAAAGTTTAAGACTGTACGGCGGGATGCATAGATTTATTCCGCTTCTTGTCTCTGAAAAGGGTTTTGAAGTAACGGAAATTCCCGTAGTGCATGAGCCCAGACTATATGGAAGGTCAAAATACGGTTTTTCAAAGGTATTCAAGGATATACCCGACATGTTCACAATCTTGTTTTTGACAAAATACGCAAAAAGACCGTTACATTTTTTCGGATTAACAGGCGGAATTTTATCTGCAATAGGCTCACTAATTCTTTTATATCTTGTTATCTTAAAATTATTGGGGGAGACTATTGGAGGAAGACCTCTTCTTACTTTTGGAATGCTTCTGGTTTTGGTTGGACTTCAGATATTGTTCACAGGATTTATCGCAGATCTTATTATTAATTTAAATGAGAAAAATAAACTGGATGAAGAAGCAGAAGACGAGCTGAAATTTAAGAGTGAATGAGAATAGGAATAGATGTTTCACAATTGGCGTTTGAGGATACTGGTGTTGCTAACTACCTTGAAAATCTCTTAAGTGAATTATTTAGACTAAACAAAGAAATCGAATATGTTCTTTTTTATAGTTCGCTTCGTAAAGAACTAAGATTTAAGACCCAAGACTTAAAGAATGTTCAATTAAGAAAATTTAGAATTCCGCCTAGCATTCTTGATATTTTGTGGAATAGACTTCACATATTTCCAATTGAAAATTTTATAGGCGATATTGATGTTTTTATGACATCGGACTGGATCGAGCCCCCGACAAGAAAAGCTAAAAAAGCAACGATTTTATACGATTTAATTGTTTATAAGTATCCGGAGGAGACACACTCAAAAACCGAATTTAACCCACTTAGGTTTATTATCTCCCCTAATATTGTTGCTTCCCAAAAAAGGAAACTTAAGTGGGTTAAAAAAGAAAGCGATAAAATTCTTTGTATTTCCGAAGCTACTAAAAAAGACGCAGAAGAAATATTGGGAATTGAGAGCTCGAGATTAGAAGTAATAGGAGCGGGAATATGACAATAGGGATTGAT
>MFNL01000001.1:360077-363685 GCA_001782035.1 Candidatus Levybacteria bacterium RIFCSPHIGHO2_01_FULL_37_17
AGATTAGAAGTAATAGGAGCGGGAATATGACAATAGGGATTGATGGTAATGAGGCAAATGTAGACAGAAGAGTGGGAATTGGTGAATACAGCTTTGAACTCTTAAAAGAGTTCCAAGCAAGTCAAAAGGCAAAAGTTGAAAGTCAAAAGTTCGTAATTTATCTAAAAGAGAAACCGAAGGCACATATGCCTGCTCCCACCCCGAATTTTTCCTATAAAGTCGTTGGCCCTAAAAAGTTGTGGACTCAACTTGGTCTTCCTTTAAATCTTTATTTTGGAAAAAGGCCTGATGTTTTCTTTTCTCCCACACACTACGCTCCCAGATTTTCTCCAATTCCAACAGCCATATCTGTTATGGATACGTCTTTTATCTTCTACCCGCAGCTTTTTTTAAAAAAAGACTTATTTCAGTTAAGTAGCTGGACCAAATATTCCGTACTTAAAGCAAAAGCTGTTTTTACTATTAGCAAGTCCAGCAAGGATGATATAATCAAAACATACAATATTCCGGCTGATAAAGTCTTCGTAACTTATCCCGGTATTAAAACTCAAAATTCAAAACTCAAAATTCAAAACATGGAAGATTTAGAAAAGAAATTCGGAGTCAAGGGAGATTACATTTTATTTGTTGGAACACTTCAGCCGAGAAAAAACATTGAAAGACTGGTCGAAGCATTCTCAATTCTCAAACAACAAGAAATAGAGAACAAAAAACTTCAACTAATCATTGTGGGTAAAAGGGGTTGGCAGTACGAGGATATTCTAAATTCTCCTAAAAAATATAATGTAGAAGACAAGGTAAAATTTTTGGATTTCGTCGAAGATAAAGACTTGCCAAGTTTATACAGTAATGCAGCTTGTTTTGTTTTACCAAGTCTTTATGAAGGATTTGGCCTCCCGGTACTTGAAGCGATGAAAAATGGTTGTCCTGTATTAACAAGTAACGTCTCTAGCCTCCCTGAGGCGGGAGGGGATGCGGTATTGTATTTTGATCCAAATAGCGCCGAAGATATTGCAAGGCAAATTAGAAGAGTAATTCAAGATAAAAAATTAAGAGATGCAATGATAGAAAAAGGGAAAGAGCAAATTAAAAAATTTTCATGGGAGAAAACAGCGCGTAAAACACTCGATATTTTACAAGAACTAGGAACTAAGAGTTAAGATTATGGAAAGAATTTTAAGAAGATTGAAGACAGTTTTTTGGGAAATAGTAACTATGAAATTGAGATGGGTGGGTCATATTCCTTCACATCATATTAGGAGATTTTTTTATAGACTAAGTGGTGTAAAAATCGGAAAAGGCTCAGCAATTCACATGTGGGCCAATTTTTATTACCCCCCAAATATAAGCATAGGAGAAGACACAGTTATTGGTGAAAACGCAGTTTTGGATGGAAGAGACAAACTTACAATCGGAAACCATGTCGATATGGCAACTGAGGTAATGATTTACAACGGGCAGCACGACGTTGACGATGAAGCATTTAAAGCAGTTAATGCACCGGTTATAATTGAAGATTACGTATTTATAGGACCAAGAGCAATAATTCTTCCAGGGGTCAAAATCGGAACAGGAGCAGTGGTTGGGGCAGGCGCTGTAGTCACAAAAGATGTCGAGGCTTTTGCAATAGTAGGTGGAGTTCCTGCAAAACTTATTAGAGAGAGAAGAAATAAAAATCCAAACTACAAATTGGGAAGGGCCGCCTGGTTTAGATAATGATTAAAAGAGCATTCAAATGGGTTAAAAATAATTTATTGTTTGTTGAAACATTAATTCTTCTTTCATTTATTCCTCTTTATCCCAAAATTCCTTTAATTAATGTCAACAACACCTGGGTTTATGTGAGAGCAGAAGATTTTCTAATTTTTGGCGTGCTTCTTTCCTGGCTTGCTTTACTTGTTAGAAAAAAAATCACACTTATTACCCCTTTAACATTTCCAATTCTAATTTATTGGTTAATTGGAGCCATAGCTACAATACATGGTATTCTTCTTATTTTCCCAACGCTTTCAAATGTTTTTCCGAACGTAGCTTTTCTTGCTTTACTAAGACATATTGAGTACTTAAGCTTATTCTTTATTGCTTATCAGGGAATGAAAGATAGAAAGCTTCTTTATGCCATAATTACAACCGTTATCCTAACTCTTTTAGGTGTAATTGCGTATGGATTTGGGCAGAAATATTTTGGCTTACCGGCCTTTCTAACTAGCAATGAGGAATTCGCAAAGGGAATACCCATCCAGCTTTCTCAGCTTTCAAGAGTTCCCTCTACTTTTGCAGGACACTATGATTTAGCAGCATATCTGGTATTAATGATACCCCTGCTTGGAAGTATTTTCTTTGGTGTAAGAAACTATCTAATTAAGATAATAATTTTTCTGACTACCCTTGCCTCATTCTGGCTTCTTTTTATGACGGTATCAAGAATTTCTCTGGTTGTCGTTTTTATTGCACTATTTATAGTTTTTTACTTCCAGAAAAGAAAACTGGCTTTGATTTCAATACCATTAATTGTTATTGTCGCTTTTGTAGTTTTAAGCCTAAAGCCCACTGTTTTGCAAAGGTTCCAGAGCACTATTGAAACAGTGGATGTTTTAGTAGATGCCAATACCGGAAATTCAGTAGGACATGTAAAGCTTACTCCTAAAGAATTCTTCGAAGACAAAATTGTACTTACAAGAAGAGCAAGAGATGAAGAAGAATTATTAAAAGCTTTAAAAGGGGAGGAAGCGGCTACTGAATCGACAATATTTCCCTATAGACTTATTCCTAAAGAGGTTGCTTTAGTTAAAGCTGTTAATTTATCGACAGGAGAAAATTTGCCGGCTGGAACAGGCTACATTAACCTTGCCCTCTCACCTGTTATAAAGAGGTTAGACAATTTCTTTTATGAATTTCCACCAGAAATTAAAGCATCACCCTCTGCCCAGTTCCTAGTCTTACAAGGAAACTTCATTATTAAACGTGCTGCCGCATATGATCTTTCCTTTACTACTCGTTTCCAGGGAGAGTGGCCTAGAGCAATACAGGCTTTTCAGAGAAACATATTTTTGGGAAGCGGATTTAGCGCGGTAACTCTTGCAGTTGACAATAACTATTTAAGGGTTTTAGGTGAAATAGGCTTGCTCGGTTTTTTGGCCTTCCTTTCCATCTTTTTCACTTTCTGGCTCTATTTGAGAAAAGCATGGAAACAGATGAGCGCTGGACTTGAAAAAAGCTTCATATTGGGCTTTGGAGCAGGCTTAGTAGGTCTTGGACTAAACGGTTTGCTAATAGACGTTTTTGAAGCATCAAAAGTAGCATATACGTTATGGATTTTGATGGGAATTTCGCTGGCAATTGTTGTTCTAAATTTAAAATCGAAATTAGATCTCTTGCCCGAATTAAAAAAAGCTGCAACTTCAACCTATGCCGTTGTTTTTTATCTTTTAGGCATTATTTTGCTAGTTTATTTACCCATTGCTGGTAATTTTTTCAATGGGGATGATTTCACCTGGCTTAGGTGGGCTGCTCAATCTACTTTTAATCCTTTAGCTTATTTTACAGATTCTGCAGGTTTTTTCTTTAGGCCAGGAACTAAAATTTATTTCGATTTAATGTTTCATACA
>MFNL01000002.1 GCA_001782035.1 Candidatus Levybacteria bacterium RIFCSPHIGHO2_01_FULL_37_17
GATCTAAACTGGAACATAAGATCCTTTTTCGAACAGTTTAAAAAAGCAGACTTTCTTGCTCTTTTTATACCCGTAATTTTCTATTTATTTTTACGGTTTTTTGCCAACAGTCATTGGTTTTCCGGGGATTACAATTACGACCTTGTAAAACTCCCTTTTAATGTTGTCGGAAATCTTTTAGGTTATGGCGCAATATCATCACTAGGCCCTTCGGTTTTAGGAGCTTATGAAAGTATCAGGATATTTCTGCGGGGAAATATTCTGCTATCTATTGTTTTGGTTTTGTCAGGCATTGCTTCCCTTGTATTCCTTATTAGGTCAACAAAATCTTATTTTAATAACAAAGAAAAAAGAGTGTTATTTTTTGGATTTACATTTTTTATAATATCTCTTCTTCCATTTTTAGGGCTGGGAAATATAACTTTTAGATATAGCTATTTGGCGACTATGGGCATGGTATTTATCTTAGTTGTCTTGTTTAAAAAGGTTTATAATTTTCTTTTGGAGAACGGAAGAAATGTTGCTTTAGTCTCGCTTACCGTTTTGCTTCTTTTATATGGATTATTTCATCTGATTTCTTTCCAGCAAACTGCTGCGAATTGGGCAGGCGCTTCTTTTAGAGTCAAAAATTTCTTTATAAGCTTTGACTCTTATTACCGAGACTATTGGTCGCAAGATGAGCTTGAATTCCATTTTGTTGACGTCCCTATAAGAAGAGGTGAGGCATGGATATTTCCAGTAGGGCTTCCAGATGCAGTTTGGTTTGCGGTGCGTAATGATAAGGCAGACGTATTTATTGACAAAGACGTTAATGCTGCTTTGCAGAATATAGAAAATCCATTGAAAGATAAAATATTCATATTTACAGATCTTGGTATGCTAGAAGAAGTTAAGATAAATACAAAAAACAGATAAATGAGATGGCCTCCGAATGCTAACATTCTAATACTCTGCGTCTTACTTTTCTTAGGATTTGCGTTAAGGTTATATAAGTTTGATAGTCCTGTTGCTGACTGGCATAGCTGGCGTCAGGCAGACACATCTTCTGTTTCCAAAACTTTTGTGCAGGAAGGGTTTAACCTGCTTGTCCCACGGTACCACGATTTGTCCAATGTACCATCAGGAAGATACGATAATCCGGAAGGCTTCCGGTTTGTAGAATTTCCCATTTATAACCTATTACAGGGTGGTTTTTACAAACTTGTCGGAATTTTAACATTAGAAGAGTGGGGAAGACTCGTAACGATATTTTCTTCGCTAACCGCAGCAGTTTTTTTATATTTAATTTTTTCAGAGCGAAAGCAAAGGACCCTTGGTTTGACTGCTTCCTTTTTCTTTCTTTTTATCCCATTTAATATTTATTACGCCAGAGTTATTTTGCCAGACATGACAATGGTAATGGCAGTGCTTGCGGCAACTTTTTTTTTCCAAAAATGGCTCGGTCAAAAACAATTTACAATTTACAATTTACAATTTACAATTTCGTTAATTTCCATGGCTTTGGCCTTACTTCTTAAGCCTTACGCCTTATTTTTTACGTTACCGCTAATTTATCTTGCTTACGAAAAATTTGGAAAAGACTTGTACAAAAAGTGGCCACTTTGGATATATTCTACAGTTGCTCTAACTCCTCTTTTCTTATGGAGGATATGGATGCTTAATTTTCCGGAAGGTATCCCACAAAGCGTATGGCTCTTAAATGGAAACGGGATAAGATTTCGGCCTGCTTTTTTCCGCTGGATAATTTTTGAGAGGCTTATAAAGCTTATTAGCGGATATTTTGGGGCAATTATTTTTGTAGCAGGAATTTTTTTCTTAGCTAAGCGTAAAGATAAATGGTTGATATTAAGTTTTGCGCTATCCTCAATTGCTTACATAACAGTTTTTGCAACAGGAAATGTTCAACACGATTATTACCAGATTCTTGTAATGCCGACCGTTTCAATATTTTTTGCCTTAGGTGCTATCTTTCTATTTAAACTTAAATACAATAAGCTTCAATTTGGCAAAGTGCTTCTGTTAATAAGCATGATAGGACTTTTTTATTTCGGATGGAGGGAGGTAAAGGACTATTACAATATAAATAATCCCGCAATAATTTCTGCAGGAAAAGCAGTTGATAGGCTTACGCCTAAAGATGCAAAAGTTATTGCATTGTATAATGGAGACACGACTTTTCTTTACCAAACGCAAAGACGCGGCTGGGCAAGCTGGCAGGACTCACTGCCTGTTATGATTAAAAAAGGCGCAGAGTATCTAGCTATTGTAAGTCCGAATGAGGCGGAACTGGAATTTGCCAATACTTATGCGATAGTTGAAAAGACAGAGATATACGTTATTTATAAATTAAAATGAAAATTTTAATGGTCTCATCATTTTTACCTTTTCCTCTAACTTCAGGAGGACACATTAGGCTTTATAACCTAATTAAAAACCTTTCCGAAAAACATGATATAACCCTTGTTTGCGAAAAAAGAGAACACCAGACAGAAGAAGATTTGGAAGAGTTGAAGAAAATCTGTAAAAAAGTTCTTACAGTAGCAAGAAAAAAACAATGGAGCGCCCCAAACATTCTAAAAACGGGTTTTTCAACAGATCCTTTTCTTCTTGTGGGACATAAAAGCGAGGAAATGAAAAATTTAATTAGAGATGAGCTTGTGCGGGAAAGTTATGATTTAATACATGTTGAAACTTTTTACGTATTGCAAAACATTCCAAAGACCTCTTTGCCAAAAGTTTTAGTAGAGCACAACATTGAATACCTTGTTTACAAAAAATATTCTGATTTGGCCTCACCCTTACTGCGCCCGCTTTTATACATTGATGTTTTGAAAATAAGAAAGAAAGAAGAAGCATCGTGGAGAGCGTCTAATAAGCTGGTTGCGGTGTCCGAAGTTGAAAAAAAAATAATGAAAAGGCCTGATGTTGTGGTTGTGCCAAACGGGGTTGATGTTAAAAAATTTCTATTTAGAAGTTTTGAAAAAATAGGTGATGAGAAAAGAGTCCTTTTTATTGGAGATTTTAAGTGGCTGCAGAATAGAGATGCGCTTGATTTTATCTTAAAAGATATTTGGCCAAAAGTTCTGCAAGAGCTTAACCAGCTAAACAAAAAATTGGATTTAAAGCTCTGGGTTGTTGGGAAAAATATTCCCGAAAATCTTAAAAGTTATGAGTCTGATAGCATTATGTTTGAAAAAAATCAGAAAATGGAAACACAGGACATTTTCAGAAAATCTTATTTACTTCTTGCACCACTTAGGGTTGCCGGGGGAACCAGTTATAAAGTTCTTGAGGCTTTTGCCACTGGAGTTGGAGTAGTAACGACCAACCTTGGTGTAGAGGGACTTGGTGCAAAAGACGGAGTCCATGTTTTAACAGCACAAGATTCAATAAATCTGGCCAATTGTGTAGTAAACCTTTTACTAGATTCAAGCTTGTACCGAAAGCTTACGCATAATAGCAGAAAGTTTGTAGAAGAGAATTACGATTGGGAAGAAATTGCCGCAAAGCTGGAGAAGGTATACATGTCGGCTTTATAAATAGAGCGCACTTATCTATAATTAAACTCATGCTTATTGGAATTGACTGCCGACTTTGGAACCAGACAGGGGTTGGAAGGTATACAAGAAATCTTGTTCAAAGACTTGAAGAGATTGATAAGCATAATGAATATATATTATTTTTTAGACAGGAAGATAAAAAAGAATTCAAAATTCAAAATTTAAAATTCAAAATTCAAACCGCTGACTTTGCCTGGCACAGTTTAGAAGAGCAAATTGATTTTCCAAGACTTCTTGGAAAATATAGCCTTGATTTAATGCATTTTCCTTATTTTAGTGTTCCTTTGTTTTATAAAAAACCTTATGTTGTAACAATTCATGATTTAATTGTTAATAAATTCAGCACAGGAAAAGCTTCAACTCTTCCATATTTTTTGTACCGACTAAAAAGAGTAGGATATAAAATAGTTGTTTCAAATGCGCTAAAAAACGCTAAAAAAATAATTACTCCTTCAAATGCCGTAAAACAAGATATTTTGCAAAATTACAAAAACATTAACTCGGAGAAAATTGACGTAACCTATGAAGGAGGGATTGAGCAAATTTCCAAACTCAGAGCTTTGAACTTGGAATTACCAAAGGGGAAGTATATTTTGAGAGTTGGGAATTTTTATCCTCATAAAAATATTGAGACATTACTTTCTGCATTTAAAAGTTTTTCAATAAGTTTTCCTGATTTTAAGCTTGTATTAGTGGGTAAAAAAGACTTTTTCTATAAGAAAATTGAGAAACAAATTGAATTACTTGAAATAAAGAGGAGCGTTGAATTTATTGAAAATCCCCAAGATTCCTTGCTTTTTTCTTTATACAAAAATGCAACCGCAACTGTAGTGCCTTCCTTTATGGAAGGCTTTTCTCTTACAGCGGTTGAAGCGATGGGGGTAGGTTGTCCCCTGATTGTATCCGATATTTCCGTTCACAGAGAAATTTGCGGAAACTCTGCTTTATTTTTTGACGCAAGCGAAAAAGAAGAATTAACCTTGGCACTAACGGAGATTGTAAGGAACAATAAAATAAGAGAGGAACTAATAAAAAAAGGCAGAACGCAAGCGAAAAAATACTCATGGGGAAAAATGGCAGAGCAGACTTTAACGATTTATACTTCGATAAACTCAGCATAAATTTAACATGAAAGTTGCTCTTGTATACGATCGGGTTAACAAGTGGGGAGGCGCAGAGAGGTTACTGCTTTCACTTCACAAGATTTTTCCTTCAGCAGATCTTTTTACCTCCGTATATAAGCCAAAAACAGCCCCCTGGGCGAATGTTTTTAAAGTTAAGCATTCATTTCTTCAGAATTTTCCAATAGCCAAAACCGCTCATGAGCTTTATGCCCCTTTTATGCCCTTGGCTTTTGAAAGCTTTAATTTCGAAGACTACGATTTGGTTATTTCTTTAACAAGCGAGGCCGCAAAAGGCATTATTACAAAACCCGGTACACTTCATATTTGCTACTGTTTAACCCCTACAAGATATTTATGGAGTGGTTATGATATTTATTTTAAAAACCTGCTTTTAAGACTATTATCCGCACCCCTAGTTTCATATCTAAGGAATTGGGATAGAGTTGCATCACAGCGTCCAGATGAATATATCGCAATTTCAGCCGAAGTAAGCAAAAGAATCAAAAAATATTACAAAAGGTCCTCCCAAGTTATTTTTCCTCCCCTTTCGATTTCTGATGCAACTCCTAAGCTTCCAGAGGCAAGAGACTATTTTCTAATAGTATCCAGACTTGTTGCTTATAAAAAGATTGATTTAGCCGTAAAAGTGTTTAATAAATTAAAACTACCACTTGTAATTATTGGAACAGGCTGGGAAGAAGCTAGTTTAAAAAGCAAAGCGAAAGACAACGTCACGTTTTTAAAAAATCTTAGAGACGAAGAGCTTTACGGCTATTATATAAACTCAAAAGCATTAGTTTTTCCCGGTAAGGAAGATTTTGGCTTGTCTATGGCTGAAGCTCAATTTTTTGGAAAACCTGTTATAGCATTTGGGGAGGGAGGAGCTTTGGATATAATTAAAGAGGGAATAACTGGTGTATATTTCAAGTCCGAAGATGAGCTTATGAATATATTGGAAAATTTCAACGCCAGCCTATATAATAAGGAAGCTTGTGTAGAAAATTCGCAAAGGTTTTCTTTTAAGAATTTCAAAAAAGAACTGCTCAATTTTATAGAAAAAGTATGAAAGTAATTATTTTTGCAGGAGGTGTTGGAACCAGGCTCTGGCCGCTTTCGAGGAAAAGTACTCCGAAACAATTCGAGAAAATAATAGGCGATAAATCTACTCTACAGCTTGCAGTAGATAGGCTCCAACCAGATTTTAAATATAAGGATATATATGTTTCAACAGGAAAGAAATATAAGGAAATTCTTCTTTCTCACCTGCCTCAAATACCACCTGAAAATTTTATTTTTGAGCCCGAGATGAGGGATGTTGGGCCAGCGGTAGGGCTTGCCCTATCATTGGTTGGAAAGAAAAATCCTAAAGAGCCTGTTGCAATAATCTGGAGCGACCACTTTGTTAAAAAAGAGAGAAGGTTTAGGGAAGTTTTGGGTTTTGCCCAAACATTAGTTTCCAAAGATCCGCAAAAGCTTATATTTATAGGCCAAAGAGCTAGATTTGCAAATCAAAACCTGGGATGGATAGAATTTGGCGATGAGGTTGATAATATAAGGGAGACTAAGGTTTTTCAGTTTAAAAGACTCATTTACAGACCTTCGCTTGAGGAAGCACAAAAATTTTTAGAAGATCAAACGTTTGCATGGAATCCTGGATATTTTGTTACGACGCCGGAGTTTATACTCTCTCAATATAAAAAATTCTCACCGAAACTTTGGGAAGGAATTTCCGAAATTCAACAAAGTTATGGAACTGTAGATTTTGAACGCGTTTTTCATAAGGTGTATCCTAGTCTTGAAAAAATAAGTTTTGATAACGCAATTCTGGAAAAATTAAACCCGGAAAAAGTATTTGTAATTGCCGCAGATTTGGGGTGGAGCGACGTCGGGGCATGGGAGGCTTTAAAAGAAGCTTTGCAAATATCAATTCATGAAAATGTAACCCAGGGAAAAGTTATGTTAACTGACAGCAGCGATAATTTAGTTTTTAATTATACTGATCAACTTACGGTTGGCATAGATCTAGATAAAATTATTGTTATAAATACCGATGATGTTTTGCTAGTCTGCACCAAAGGCTCTGTCCCAAAAATTAAAAAACTTGTCGAGAGCTTATCGGGGACTGAATACGAGGACTTGATCTAATTATGGAGACAGAAAAGAGCGGATTTTACGAGAAAACAAAAAGACTTATCGATATAATATTTTCTCTTCTTCTAATAATTTTATTTTCGCCTCTTATATTAGCTGTATCAGTTTTTATAAAACTAGACTCAAAAGGACCAATTTTAGCCGATACTCCAAAACGGGTCGGAAAAAATGGCAAGCTCTTTAAAATGTATAAGTTTAGAAGTATGGTACAAAACGCACACAGACTGTTGCGAAGGAATCCAGCATTCTCTGAGCTTTTTCATGAATATAAAAAGGGAAGTTATAAATTAAAAGATGATCCAAGGATAACAAAAGTAGGCCGATTTATCAGAAAACATTCTTTGGATGAAGTTCCTCAGTTCTTTAATATTTTAAAAGGTGAAATGAGCCTGGTTGGCCCCAGAGCTTACTATCCTGACGAGCTTGAGGAACAGCAGAAACAGTATCCTCATACAAGAGGAGCGGTTGATGTAGTACTATCGGTGAAACCCGGATTAACAGGCTATTGGCAAGTTTCAGGCAGATCGGAGATAAACTTTGATAAAAGAATAGAAATGGATGCACATTATGTAAAAAAACGCTCAATTATTTACGATTTGTGGATAATACTTAAGACTCCCTGGGCCATGATTTCCGGAAAAGGAGCTCTGTAGCCTTGACACCTACCCGCAATTACCACTACAATAATCTGTGTGGATTCTATTGATAAAATTAACTTTGACACCCCAACACAAAAAGAAGACTCAACCGTTCTAAATAATAGCGAGTCTTTTAATACAAATACCTCAATGACACTCAAAAATAAACTCAAAAAGTTTTTTAGCACACGAAGAGGAAGACGCTCTCTTATCGTAACCGTAGTTATAATTGCATTTCTTATTCTTGTGACCGTGCAGGGCTTAGCAGTTTATGCTGCAGCCAAAGCTACTTACGCGCAAGCAAAGCTTGCAATAGATGCTGTAAAAAAACAGAATATTTCGCTTGCCTCTTCTGAGCTTTCAAAAACTAAAGAAAAACTTCTTGTTACTCAAAAAGCGCTTCATTCAATGGTCTATCTTAAATTTATTCCTATAGCTTCTTGGTATTACAACGACGCAGATCATTTAGTTAACGCAGGTTTTCATGGATTGGACGGAGCAACTATTTTAATTAAATCTGTTGAGCCTTATGCAGACCTGTTGGGTCTTAAGGGGCAGGGAAGCTTTGTGGGCGGGACTGCTCAACAGCGCGTAGAAACTGCAGTAAAAACAATGGGAAAAATAACCCCAAACATAGATAAAATCGCTGATAAATTATCCCTTGCCCAAAAAGAAATTGACCAAGTTAAGCCAGGTCATTACCCCGCAATCGGGCCGGGGGCCAAAGTAAGAAACGGTCTTGAAAATCTTAAAACCATGGCAGATCAGGGCGTTTCTGTAATAAATAGTTCTAAGCCTCTTATAAAAAT
This sequence comes from Candidatus Levybacteria bacterium RIFCSPHIGHO2_01_FULL_37_17, assembly GCA_001782035.1. Taxonomy (GTDB): domain Bacteria; phylum Patescibacteriota; class Microgenomatia; order Levybacterales; family UBA12049; genus 01-FULL-36-15b. The sequence goes on from MFNL01000002.1 coordinate 8,283, forward strand.
TCTTCCTGAACTTCTGGGAGAGCCTAAAGAGAAAAAGTATTTGATACTTTTCCAAAACGACAAAGAATTACGTCCTACAGGTGGATTTCTAACTGCGTATTCAATTTTTAGGTTAGATAGTGGAGTAGTCCACGTAGATAATTCAAGCGACATTTATAATTTAGATGATACAATTTCTGGCAAACAAGCGGCTCCAGAAGTAATCCAAAAATATTTAGAAGTAAGAAGCCTTAATTTACGTGACAGTAATCTTTCGCCTGATTTTAAAGTTTCTATGGAAGAATTTACTAAGCTTTACAATCGCGCTCCTGGAAAGGTAGAAGTTGATGGGATAATTGCAGTTGATACCCAGGCTTTGGTTGCTGCTATGAATATCTTAGGTGATATTCAGGCAGCCGGAAAAACCTTTACTACAAAGGAGGATCCACGGTGCGGAGGATGCCCGCAGGTTATATATGAGCTTGAAGACTATTCGTCCCGTCCGGTTGGTTACGTAAGAACCGAGAGAAAAGATTTAATTGGAGTTTTAATGTATGAGATCATGAATAAGGCATTTTCTTCATCTCCTAAAATTTACTGGGGCCCGCTTTTTCAGGCGATGTTAGCACAGATGTCGGAGAAGCACATTTTATTTAATATGTACGATGCCCAAGCGCAAAAAGGACTTGAAGCTTTTAGTGCCGCAGGGCGAATTATCCCTTTCGAGGGTGACTATTTGCACATCAATCAGGCTAATTTAGGCGGAGCAAAATCAAACATGTTTGTATCTTGGGAAGTCACTGAGGATTATCAAGTAGGCTCAGATGGGGTAATTACCAAAACGGTTACACTAGATTATAAAAATCCATATCCGCCATCCGATTGTAATTTAGAGAGGGGTAACCTTTGCCTAAATGCAGTGTTGCGTGATTGGGTAAGAGTTTATGTACCTAAAGGAAGTAAGTTAGTTGATTCTGTTGGAAGCGAGGTAACCATGAAAACATATGAAGAACTTGGGAAAACAGTTTTTGAAGGCTTTTTAACAGTCAGGCCGAAGGGAACAGCTAAGTTAAAAATTATATACAAACTACCTTTTAAGCTTGCAGAGGGTTCAACGCTACCTTTGCTTATTCAAAAACAACCTGGAACATTGGCTGAACTGCATACTATAAATTCAGGCTCGAAAAAGCTTGAGCAGTTTAGTCTTTCTAGCGACAAGACACTCAATTTGAAAGTAAGATAATGAGATCTTATAAAACCGAGGGCATCGTAATTAAAAGAATTAGTCTGGCCGAGGCTGACAGAATTGTCACCATCTTTTCAAAAACTCACGGTAAAATAAGCGTATTTGCAAAAGGCGTTAGAAAAATCACAAGCAGGCGCTCACCCCACATAGAGCTTTTAAATTATTCTAAATTTTCCCTTCACAAAGGGAAAAATATGTTTACCTTATCGGAAGCAGAATCAATTCATAATTTCCATTTTTTAAAGAAAGACCTTAAAAAAGTAAGCGTTGCCTATCATGTGTGTGAGTTAATTGATAGTTTATGTGCAGAAAACGAGCATAGTCCTCAAGTTTTCGAGCTGTTAAAATTAACGCTTGAAAAAGTTGAAAAGGAAGAGAATTCCAACAACGCAATTGCTAATTTTGAGATAATACTCCTTAAGCTCCTTGGATTTTTCAGAAATGAGGCAAGCCTAGATTTAAACAGACATAAACTTATTGAAAATATTTTGGAAAGAAAACTTAAAGCTAAACAGTTTTGGTCCTCTTTTTGATACAATAAACACATGGATGAGAAGATGCAGCAAATAGTAGCCCTTTGCAAAAGACGGGGTTTTATTTTTCCAGGAAGTGAAATATACGGTGGACTAACGGGGACTTGGGATTGCGGACCATTAGGCGTTGAGCTTAAAAATAATATAAAGAAGCAGTGGTGGCTTTCCATGGTTCAAAGTAGGGAAGACGTGGTAGGAATTGACGCCTCAATTGTAATGAATAAAACCGTGTGGGAAAAATCAGGACATCTTAAAGCTTTTACAGACCCATTAGTTGAATGCAAAATCTGCCATTCACGTTTTAGAGCAGATAAAAAGGAAGAAATAGAGAATCATGAAAAAACTCACAAGGACAAAGTCTCCTGGACAGAGCCTAAAAATTTTAACTTATTGGTAAAAGCATTATTTGGTGTTTTGGAGGGTGAGCAATCGGAAGTATATCTTAGGGGGGAGATAACTCAAGGGGCTTTTGTCAATTTTGAAAACGTAGTCTCCTCAACACGCGTTAAAATACCCTTTGGCATAGCTCAAATTGGAAAAGCATTTAGAAATGAAATAACTCCGGGTAATTTTACTTACCGAAGCAGAGAATTCGAACAAATGGAGTTAGAGTTTTTTGTTGAAAATAATGATAAAGAAGCTGATAAATGGTTCGATTATTGGAAGGAGCAGAGGATGAGCTGGTATGCAGGGCTTGGAATTAATAAAGATAATTTAAGATTTAGAAAACACGAAGACAGCGAGCGAGCTCATTACGCAAAGTATGCCGAAGATATCGAATATAATGCGCCATTTGGCTGGAGCGAATTTGAAGGAATACATCACAGAGGTGACTACGACCTTAAAGCGCACGCTTTAAACTACGTTGGAGAGAATGGCGAAAAGTACACGCCTTGGGTAATTGAGACTTCAGGTGGAGTAGACAGATCTATGCTTTTCTTTTTGCTCGATTCTTTTTCTAAAGAAGGAGAGCGTACCGTTCTTAAACTCCATCCCAAACTTGCGCCTTACAAAGTTGCGGTATTTCCGCTTCTTGCAAATAAAGAGGATTTGGTAAAGAGAGCACGCTCAATTTTTGAGAATTTAAAACCACAATTTATGACAGCGTGGGATGATAGAGGAAATATCGGAAAGCGATATCTAGCACAAGATGAAGCCGGCACCCCCTGGTGTGTAACGGTCGATTTCCAGACACTTGAAGATGAAACAGTTACCGTACGTGACCGCGACACCGCAAAACAGAAAAGAATAAAGGTAGAAGAGCTATCTCAATATTTTCAAAATAAACTTACTTGACAGGACTTATTTTTTTCTTTAAGATTTTATTGTGAACGTAGAATTACTTAAAAGCAGAAATTTTTTAATAGGAACAGTAGTTTTAGTTGTTGTAGCACTCATAGGAGCATTTTTTTTGTTTAGAAGCTCGTCGCCAGCTCAAAACGTGCCACTGGCTCAAGAAGAGGAACAAATTCCAACTATCTTGGCAGAAGAATTAGGCCTTGAACTTGAAGCAGCTTCCTCGGAAAATGCTGTTTATTTATTAGTTGGCAAACCGGGGGGAATTAAAGACATGGAATATGAAGTCTCGTATCTTGCGGGTGATATACCCAGGGGAGCTGTAGGCAAAGTAAATCTTGCAAAAAATCCAGTGAGAGAGAGAATTTATCTTGGTACTTGTTCGGATGTGTGCCATCCGGATAAGGACATCTCAGACATTAAAGTTGTTGTTAAGCTTGTAAAAGACGGAAAAACTTATCAATCCGAAACCTCGCTTTCTAGTTACGAATAATTTTCCATTTAAACTCTACATTTAGTGACTTGTTAGCTTCTTACACGCTATTTTCCAAAGTTCCTATTGACACATTGTTGTTTTATGTATCAAAATGGATTAAAGTGGGAAGATAAGGGAAAAGGTGGGATAGGAGGCAGGAAATGTTATTAGGGCAATATGAAGCAAGGATTGATTCTAAGGGAAGAACGTCATTCCCAAAAAAATTCAGGGAAGCCTTGGGAGACAAATTAATTATAACTTTGGGTTATGAAAACTCACTTATTGTTGTATCGGAAAAAAACTGGAAAGCATTACTTGAGGGTACGGAAGGGAGACCATTTATTCATGCCGAAACAAGAGAAACTCAAAGATTTTTACTCGGGGGGGCTCACAATGTCGAACTTGACAGTAAAGGAAGGTTTATACTTCCACGCTATCTTGCGGAGTTTGGAAGAATTGAAAACGAGGTCGTTTTCATAGGTCTTTCACGGTACGTTGAAATTTGGGACAAGAAAATATGGCAAAAGTACAGAGTTGTACTTGCAAGTCGCATTGAGGCTATTTCAAAGAGGCTGACAGAGGACAAGGGGAAAAATGGATAAGTTCCATAGAAGTGTTCTTTTAAAAGAAGCGCTAGGCTGTCTGAAGGTAAAAAAGGGGAAAAGGTACATAGACGCAACTTTGGGGGGTGGAGGATATTCGCTTGAGATTTTAAAACGTGGAGGAGAAGTTTTGGGCATAGATGCTGATCAAGATGCAATAGATTATGTTAGAGAAAAACTAAAATCTCAGGCCTCAAGTCTCAAATTAAGGATAGTAAAAGAGAATTTTAAGAATCTAGGAAAAATTGCAAAAGAGGCGGGATTTGAGAAAGTAGACGGAGCAGTTTTTGACCTAGGGGTATCGAGTTATCAGATAGACACAGCACAAAGGGGTTTCAGTTTTTTGAAAGACGGACCTTTAGACATGAGAATGGATAGAAGAGAAGGGGTAAACGCAGAATATTTAATTAATGTTTTAGGAAAGGAAAACTTATATGAATTATTTAAAAAATTTGGTGAAGAAAATAACCCAGGTAGAATTGTTCGCGCTATTGTACAGAGACGTAAAATGAAGGCAATAAAAACAACAAACGAATTGGTAAGCGTGATAGCAGGTGCAGTTGGAATTAGAGGTATAATTTCGGATTTTCAAAAAAACCGAATAGCTCAAAAGATTTTTCAGGCATTGCGGATTGCGGTAAATAATGAACTTGAAAACCTGGCCTTGGCGCTTCCTCAAGCCGTAGGCTTATTAAATTCCAATGGCGTTTTGGCAGTAGTTTCTTTTCATTCGCTGGAAGACACAATTGTTAAAACCTCATTTAAAAACTTTGAGAAAAGCGGGCTTGGAGAAATAATTACACAAAAGCCAATATCTCCAACGGCTAAGGAAATAAGCTTAAATCTGCGAGCAAAAAGTGCAAAGCTTAGGATATTTAAAAAAAAATAATGAAAAAACCGTTCCTTATTATTCTAATTCTTTTTGTAATAACAATTGGCCTTGCAATTGTGAGAACTTTTATTTCTAACAATATTGTAACTTCCGGAATTGTTTTATCTAGTATTGAGTCCAAGACACAAGAACTTGAAACTCAAAATGCCATTCTTTCGGAAAAATTATATAAGCTAACTTCACTTTCGGAAATTGCAAAAAAAGCTGAAAAATTAGGTTTTTTTGAAAACCGAAACAATTTTGCTATATTTTCACAAAGACCTGTTGCTCTTAAACAATGACATGGAGGCATAAATTAGTTCTTTTTTCAATTCTTTTTGCTTTTCTTTTAGTAGTTTTCAGGCTTTTCTACTGGCAAATTATTAAGGCTTCGGAACTTTCTGTTTTAGGCAGACTGCAGTATGGAACAGCAATAAAGTTACTTCCAAAACGCGGAGAGATAAAAACCAGTGACGGATTTCCCATAGCAACAAACAAAATAACATATCAAGTTTTTGCAAACCCCAAGGAAATAAAAGACCTAAAGGGCTCCGCAGAAGAACTAGCAAGTATTCTTGATATTCCGGTATCCTCTGTATCTGGCCAATTAGCTATGGATAAGTTTTGGGTTCCGATAGATGAGGGGATAGACATAGAAATAAAAAATAAAATTGAAAATCTCAAATTATCAGGGATAGGGTTCGCCGAACAATATAAACGTTTTTATCCTGAGGCATCTCTTGCTGCCCACCTTCTTGGATTTGTTGGAAAAGACGAAGCAGGTACAGATAAAGGATATTTTGGTCTTGAAGGGTATTATGACAGGCTTCTTCGTGGCGAGGAAGGAATTGCAACTCAGGTGAAAGATGCATTGGGCAAGCCAATTCTTGCCAAATTATCGGCAGCGACGGGAGGTTCAAATGGTAAGAATCTAATTTTATCGATTGATCGCTCAATCCAGTTTTTGGCAGAATCAAAGCTTGAGCAGGGTATAGAAAAATATGGCGCAAGAGGTGGAATGATAGGAATAATGGATCCTAAAACCGGAAATATACTAGCTCTTTCCTCTTTTCCAACATTTGACCCGAGGTCTTACCAAAAATATTCGGAGGATTTATTCAGAAATACTTTCATATCCGATTTATACGAACCAGGATCAACATTTAAACCAATAATTATGTCCTCGGCACTTGATGCAAACGCGGTTACGCCAGAAACCAAGTGTAATATTTGCAGCGGCCCAATATCAATTGGTGGTTTTGAAATTCACACTTGGAATGATAAGTATTATCCAAACATTACAATGCTTGAGACCATTCAACATTCGGACAACACAGGTATGGTATTTGTTTCACAGAAATTAGGGTTAGATAGGACAATCTCGTATTTAAATAAATTCGGAATGGGGAGAAATACGGGAGTAGACTTGCAAGGGGAAGTCTCCGGGGTGCTAAAAGATAGAGATAGTTGGTATACGGTCGATTTGGCAACAACCGCTTTTGGACAAGGTATTTCTGTAACTCCTATTCAACTTTTAACGGCAGTTGCCGCAATTGCGAATGGCGGAAGACTTATGGAGCCTCATATAGTCAGTGCCGTTGAATACGAATACGGCAATCCCATTAAAATACCCCCTAAAACGCTTGGGCAGACTATTAAGCCTGAAACTGCCAAAATTATGACCGATATAATGGTAAATGCGGTAAATAAAGGGGAAGCCTCCTGGACCCGCCTAAAAGGCTTTAGAATAGCTGGAAAGACAGGGACGGCCTCTATTCCAATTGCTGGACATTATGACCCAAATCAGACCATTGCTTCATTTATTGGCTTTGCGCCTGCGGAGGATCCAAAATTTGTAATGCTTGTAGTTTTAGATAGACCAACTACCTCTATTTACGGAGCAGAAACAGCCGCGCCGATTTTTTTCGATATATCGCGGTCTCTTTTGACCCACTTTCGGGTGCCATCAAGTACGGAATAAAGGTATAATATAGCTTATGAAAAAAATACTTGTGAATTTTATGCTTTTTTACCTTAGAATCGCAGCTTGGTTCCAGCTTAAGAAATTCAATCCATATATACTGGGAGTAGGTGGAGCAAGCGGGAAGACTTCTTTGTCTAATTTCATTTATATTATTTTTAAAAATAGTTTCATAACCAAACAAGGGAAAGGAAAAAACAGCGAAACGGGAATACCCTTGGACGTATTAGATATTTCAATAAAAAGTTACTCAACTCTGGAATGGTTGAAAATTTTATTTCTTGTACCCCTAAGGTTATTTTTTAATTGGAAAAGGGTGGAGGTATACATTGCGGAAATGGGAATAGACAGCCCACTTCCGCCCAAGAATATGAGTTATCTTTTAAAAATAGTAAAGCCAAGTGTTGGAGTCTTGACAAATATATCTTATGAGCATAGCCAATATTTCGACCCCCTGGTTGATGAGCGCGATGAAAAAGAACGAGAAAAAGATATCCTTGAACTTACAAAAGAACAGGAAGGCTTACTATTAACCTCACTTTCTAAAAATGACATTGCTATTTTAAACATAGACGATGAAAATATAGTCGACCTTGAGAATTCTATTTTAGCCAACAAGATTACAGTTTCTGCTCAAAAACATAACAGTGATTTTTACATTGAAAAAATACAGAATTTTGTCAATAGGTTTGAAACAACTTTCAAATTCCAAGAAAAGAAATACAAAGTTGTAATAAAAAACCCATTGCCTGCTCATTTTGCTTATTCTTTTGTCTTAGCAATTGCTGCGTCTAGTACAAAAATTCCGGATATTCAACAATCTATAAACGCTTTAGAAAGAAATTTTATGCTTCCTGCAGGAAGAATGAGCGTGTTCCAAGGAATTAAAGACACTATCATTTTTGATTCTTCATATAACAACGCTACCTTATCTCCGATCTTGGATTTACTCGATTTTGTAAAGGAAATTGGAGGACAAAGGAGGCGGACAGGCATAATTGGGGACATGCGAGAGCTTGGAACAATGAGTAAAGCACTGCACGAAGAAGTTGCAAGAAAGATTCTAAAAACTTTAGATCAGGTTATTTTAATCGGTCCTCTAACTCAAAAATTTATGGAGCCTATTCTAAAAAAAGATAATTTCCCTGTATATTCTTTCGTTAATTTCACAGACGCAAAAACTGTAATTTTAGAAGAAGTTAAGCCAAAAGACCTAATACTTATTAAGGGTTCGCAAAATACTTTATTTTTGGAAAGGGCAGTGGAGCTTCTTTTAAAAGATAAGCAAGATATACAGTATTTGTGCAGACGCGGAGCTTTTTGGGATAACATTAGAAGCAAGACCTTATAAAGAAAACCTCAATATGTTTCCTATTTTCAAATCCAATTTCCGTATCGTTCCCGAAGGAGCTTCTATTATATATGAAAATTTAGGATTCCATAAAAATAACCTATTCGGAGGCAAATCTTTCTTTATTTTTACAACTTTCCCAGTAGTGTCTAATATGATCACATCAATTGGAGTCGCAACAAAAAAAGTATGTATACCAAATCTTGTTTCAAATAGTATTGCTTTGGATAGGCCACTTCCTGTTGCCCCGATTGTTTTCTGCTTCCAGCCTTTTAGAGATATTACTCCAATGTCTATTTTCTTTCTATTTGTAGAGTTTTCTAGCACCTATTTATTATATAATACGCTCTATGTGGCAGAGTATTAAAAATATCTACCATTTTTTTGTCGCTTTAGGGGCAAATATTTTTTTCTTGTTCCCCTCAAGGAGGCTAATTGTCGTTGGAGTAACAGGCACAGACGGAAAAACAACGACTGCAAATTTAATATTTCATATATTAAAAAAATCCGGTAAAAAAGCTGCAGTTGTTACAAGTATTGGAAGCGAAATTAGAAATAAAAGTTCCAACATAAATTCTCATGTAACTACCCCCTCACCTTTTAGCCTACAATGGTTAATTTTTAAAGCATGGATATCAGGCGCAAAATTTCTCGTATTGGAAGTTACCTCACACGCAATTGATCAATTTCGGATTTTAGGAATCCCGTTCTATGTTTCTATACTCACAAATATTACAAGTGAGCATCAGGATTACCATAAAACCTATGATAATTACTTAAAAACGAAAGTTAAATTATTAAAAAAATCCAAATATGCGATTATTAACGAAGATGATGCTTCTTACTCACATGTAAAAAAAATCGTTAATGAAAACGATAAAGTAAGATTTATAACATATGGGTTATCGGAAATTTCAGATATTAATCCTACCAAATATCCGTTCAACAGTCCTTTTATGGTTGGGGACTTCAATGAATATAATACTCTGGCAGCTATAGGAGCAGCAAAAGCGCTAGGTTTGTCCGATAGCAATATACAAGATGCGGTTAAAAGCTTTAAGCCTCCTAAGGGTAGGTTTGACATTGTTTACTCTAGTGACTTTACTATAATCGTTGATTTTGCTCACACCCCTAATAGCTTTTCAAATATTCTTTTGGCTGTTAAAGAGATCGCTAAAGGAAAAATTATTCACGTGTTTGGCAGCGCTGGAGAGAGAGACAGGTTAAAAAGACCCCTGATGGGAGAAATATCCTCCAAATATAGCGATATAATCATTCTAACTTCGGAGGACCCAAGAAGTGAAGACGCTTCTGAAATAATTGAACAAATAGCATCAGGCGTCAAAGGAAAAGAACAACTTATTAAAATTATTGACAGAAAAGAGGCTATTAAAGCAGCAGTACAAATGGCTGAAAAAAATGATGTTCTTTTAATTACAGGGAAGGGGCACGAGAATTCTATAAATTATGGCAAAGGTGAAGAGTTATGGGATGAATATGAAGTTATTGAGGAAGCGCTAAGCAAAAAAACATGAAAAAGAAAAAAATTCATTTCGTTGGTATAAAAGGAGTAGGAATGACTCCTCTTGCGATTATTGCTAAAGAAGCTGGTTTTATCGTTTCCGGCTGCGATGTAGATGAGGATTTTATAACTGATGAATCCCTACAAAAAGTAGGAATCGTGCCTTTTGTAGGATTTGAGCCTAAACACGTTGAGGGCATGGATTTAATAATAACAACAGGCGCTCACGGAGGGTTTGAAAACGTAGAAGTGATCAAAGCTAAAAGGCTTGGAATAGGCGTTTGGACACAGGGCCAAGCAGTAGGAGAATTTATGAATGGAAAAATATTTGGCAGAGTTTTTGATGGAATTTCTATTGCAGGAAGCCATGGCAAGACAACAACAACGGCAATAATTGCAACAATATTAAAAGAAGCAAAGTTGGATCCGAGTTTTTTAATCGGGACAGGAAATGTTTTTTCTCTTGGTACGGTTGGTCATCTCGGAAAAGGTAAATTTTTTGTCGCTGAAGCAGACGAGTATGCGACAGAACCTAAATACGATAAAAAACCGAAATTTTTGTGGCAAAAGCCTAAAATTCTCGTAATCACGAATATAGAATTAGACCACCCGGATTTATTTGAGAACATAGCACAATTAAGCGAAGCTTTTTTATCTTTAATTAATAATACCCAAGGAAGTATAATAGCTTGTTTAGACGATAGGCAGTTTCGAGAAATTAAGAAAAAGATTAGCAAAAATACCATAACATACGGGTTTTCAAAAGATTCAGATTTTGTAATTGATAAGATAAGCACTAAGAAAGACGGTATATTTTTTTGGGCCTCTAATAAAGGAATAAGTCTTGGAGAATTCATGCTCAATGTTACAGGTGAGCATAATGCATTAAATGCTATGTCAGCAGTTATAACCTGCCTTGAATTGGGGATTTCAATTAAAGATATAAAGCGCGGTCTTGCCCAATTCATGGGTACAAAAAGAAGGTCTGAGTTTATAAGACAACTTGAAGGCGGTGCATTACTTTTCGATGACTATGCTCATCATCCAACCGAAATAGATAAAACACTACGAGCATTTAAGCAAAGTTATCCCGATAAGAAAATTTTATGTATTTTTCAGCCACACACATATTCAAGAACAAAAAAATTATTCGAACACTTTACTAACTCATTCTATAATGCGGACGAAGTAATATTTGTGGATATTTATTCCTCATTAAGAGAAAAAGCGGATCCTACGATTTCTTCAAAAACACTTAGAGATAAGCTCTTTGAAATGGGAGCAAAGGCGCACTATTTTCCAAAACTTTCCGATGTGGTAGAATACGTCGCTTCCAAAGATTACGATAGAAATTGGATTATCTTAACTATGGGAGCGGGAGACGTTTATAAAATTGAAGACAGCCTAATATAAATGGAATACTTTGAGATAACAGGAGGCAGGAGGTTGAAAGGAAAAACCAACATATTTGGTTCTAAGAATGTGGCATTAAAAGTTATGGTTGCAGCTTGCCTTTCTGAAATTGAATGTGTAATTGAAAATATACCATTAATTTCAGATGTTCGAATTATGGCAGACATAATAGAACACTTAGGTGGAAAAGTTGTCTTCAAAGACCATAAGCTTTTGGTAAAAATGGAAAAATTTTCAAGTGACAAAATCTCTCTTGGAAACGCTGCGGAAATAAGAACATCGTATATGTTTCTTGCGCCCTTGCTTGCAAGAGTGGGTACCGCTATTATTCCAAACCCAGGCGGATGCAGAATAGGAGCAAGGCCCATTGACAGGGTTATTGATGGTCTTAAAAAGATGGGCGTTGAGATTAAATATCAAAGTAAAGACGGATATTTCCATGCTGTGGCACCAAATGGTCTTCACGGGACGGTTTATAAATTTGAAAAAAGTACTCATACAGGTACTGAAACGATGATTCTTGCAGCAGTTTTGGCAAAAGGTACAACTGTGCTTCAGAATGCAGCTCAGGAGCCGGAAGTAGATGAGCTTATCGCATTTCTAAGACGACTAGGCGCAAAAATTCAGCGCGAAAATAAAAGAACAATAGTTATTCAGGGCGTAAGCAAGCTTTCTGGAGCAAAATTTAAAGTATTTCCCGATAGAAATGAAATTGTAACCTTAGCAGTTGCCGGAATTATCACGGAAGGGGACGTATTTATTAAAAATGTACAACAAAAAGGCCTTGAAGAATTTTTAGAGATGTTGAATGAAGTAGGAGCAGGATACAAGATTGAGCTTGACGGAATAAGATTTTTTTATAAAGGCTCATTAAAGGCGGCAAATGTAGTCACGGGCTACTATCCGGGTTTTATGACGGATTGGCAAGGGCCATGGGCAGTTCTTATGACAAAAGCAGAGGGCGTTTCAATCCTTCATGAAAGGGTTTATGAAAATCGATTTACCTACGTAGAGGAACTTAAAAAAATGGGAGCTAACATTGAGCTTTTTAGTCCAGCCGTTGATAACCCTTCAAAATATTACAACTTTAATATTTCAGATGATAAAAAAATTTTTTATCATGCAGCAAAGATAAAAGGACCAAGCGTTTTGCATAATGCTGTTATGGATATCTCCGATTTACGAGCAGGAGCCACACTCGTTTTAGCTGCACTATCTGCGCAGGGGAAAAGCATTTTATTCGGCCTTGAATATCTTGATAGAGGTTATGAACAGTTTGAACAAAGACTCAAAAAATTGGGAGCAAATATAAAAAGGGTACAAGAAAATTAAGATGAGAAAGTTAAAAGCGGCAGGTATTATTTTAGCAGCAGGTCAGGGTAAGAGAATGAATTCTACGATAAGCAATAAGGTGACACTTAACCTAGGAGACAAGCCAATGGTAAAAAAAACAGTTGAAGTTCTAAGGAAAGCTGGTATAAAGCCTATTGTAATAGTCGTTGGGTTTCAGAAAGAATCGGTTACCAATTTATTTAAGAATCAAAAAGACATTATATTCGCAGAACAGCATGATAGGTTAGGAACTGCTCACGCTGCTCAAGAAGGAATGAGAATGTTGCCAAAAAATGTAAAAGATTTTTTTGTTGTAAACGGCGATGATTCTGCATTCTACAAACCTGATATCTTTGACAAGCTTTTTTCAGAACATAAGAAAAACAAGAATGCCATTACTTTTTTGACATTAAGAGTTAAAAATCCATTTGGGCTTGGAAGAATAATAAGAAGTAGACTGGGTAAAGTAGTTGCAATATTTGAAGAAAAAGACGCGTCGGAAAAGCAGCGAAGAATAAAAGAAATTAACCCTGGCTGTTATCTTTTTAATATAGATTTTTTTAGAAAAAATATTAGCAAAACCCCTAAAAGCAGTGTAACCGGGGAATTTTATATAGTATCTTTAATTCCTTTGGCCCTTAAAGATGGTAAAAAAGTCGAAGGCATAGATGCGGGACATATACCATGGCGGGGAGTAAATACAAATGAAGAACTTGAAGAAGCGACCAAGATTTTTTTAGAATTTCAAAAAAGCGAAAGCTAATTGAATCCTGTAGCAGTAAAAGGCTATAATAATTACTATGTCACAGATTTTGGGGATTTCTCTTCTTTCCATCATTATTACATTCATCTTAATAATCCCGTTTATTGATTTTCTGTATAAGTTAAAGCTTAGAAGACAGCACCAGCAGACCGTAGACGTTTTTAATAAACCTACTCCCCTTTTTGACAAATTCAATGCTTGGAAAGTTGGCACGCCGTTTGGGGGAGGGCTTTTAATTATTTTTATAGTATCGATTTTATTTCTTTGGTCGTTGGCAATTTTTTCGGTTAATTTTAACTTTTGGCAAACATTCACAATTCTATTTACTCTTATAAGCTTCGGGGCTCTTGGGCTATATGATGATGCTAAAAAACTGGTTAATTCATCGGAAAAATATTCGTTTTTTGGGATGAGACTCAGGCACAAATTAATAATACAGTGGATTTTGGCGTTGGTTCCCGCGGTAATTTTATATTACCAATTAGGCTACAACATTTTATTTATAAGAGGAATAGGAACCATTGATATCGGCCTACTTTATATACCTTTCGCTGCTTTTGTAATTGTATCGTTTGCAAATGCATTTAATATAGCAGATGGACTTGATGGTCTCGCATCGGGCCTGCTTTTGATTTGCCTTGCGGCTTTTCTTGCTATTTCCTATTCCATTGTAGACCAAGGCCTCGGTATTTTTATAGCAATATTGATAGGGTCGGTTGGGGCCTTTTTGTATTTTAATATATATAAGGCAAGGATATGGCTGGGAGATGTCGGATCTATGTCTCTTGGAGCTTCTCTTGGGATTATAGGGCTTTTAACCGGCAAGCCCCTTGCAATAGCCATAATTGGAGGCGTTTTCGTTATAGAAATAGGGTCCTCCCTTATTCAGATAGTTAGCAAAAAGTTTTTTAATAAAAAGATCCTTCCCGTTGCCCCCTTTCATCTTTATTTTCTTAAAAGAGGATGGGATGAGCCAAAAGTGGTGATGCGTGGTTGGTTATTAGGAGTTTTTTTTGCAGTTTTGGGCCTTTTCCTCGCCTTTTCTCAATAAATGAAAAAAACCGATTTAGTGCTTATTGCAAGCGTAATATTTTTAACAATTTTTGGGCTTTTTATGATTTATGACGCTTCTTCCTTTGTTGCTTTTAGAGATTTTTCGGATAAATATCATTTTGTAAAGGACCAGATTTTCTGGGTATTTTTGGGAATTACATCTTTAATATTTTTTGCAAACTTTGATTATCATAGGCTGTATAATCTGGCAATTCCCGCTCTTCTTGCTTCAATTGCACTCCTTTTTATGGTTTTTATTCCAGGCCTTGGATTGAAGCTTTTAGGAGCAAGCAGGTGGGTTGATTTTAAATTTTTTACGCTGCAACCTTCCGAGGTTGTAAAATTAACTCTTGCAATATATTTATCCGCGTGGTTCTCTAATAAAGAGAAAGGTAGACTTCGTGCTTTTCTTCTCCTAGTTGGGTTAATTCTTTCTTTAGTTGTTATGCAACCAGATATGGGTACATCAATTATTATCCTTGCCGAAGCAGTGACCGTTTACTTTTTATCAGGTGCAAATATTTTGCATCTTTTAATACTTGCACCAATAACTTTTATAATAGGAACTATTGTTGCAATTATAGAGCCTTATAGGCTGCAAAGAATTTATACATTTTTTAATTCGAATCAAGATATTGCTAATTCTTCATATCATGTCAGGCAGATTTTGATCGCTCTTGGCTCAGGTGGACTTATTGGAGTGGGACTGGGAAACTCATTACAAAAATATGCATATCTTCCCGAAAACGCAACTGATTCAATTTTTGCAATTATTGCCGAGGAACTTGGGTTTATAGGAGCCTTGGCGATAATTTTAATTTTTGTAACAGTAATAATTAGAGGATTTAGAATTTCAGCCATGGCCAAAGATTTGTTCGGCAAGCTTTTGTCTGGTGGAATATGCGCTTTTCTTGCGACACAAATTATTCTAAATCTCGGAAGCCAGACCGCTTTGATTCCGCTAACTGGCGTGCCGTTACCATTTATATCGCACGGTGGAACGTCTCTTATTATTAATTTAACCTCCATTGGAATACTTCTTAATATTAAAAAACAGAGCACATGAAAGTTTTAGTTATAGGAGGACATTTCTCTCCTGCAATATCAGTCATAGAAAGTCTGCAAAGCCATAAAATTTATTATATTGGCAGAAAGTATGCCCTGGAAGGGGATAATGCCATTTCCCTTGAGGCGTTGGAGATGAGAAAGCGCGCAGTTCCTTTTTTCAATTTAAATACGGGTAGACTTCAGCGTAAGTTTACAACATACACGATTCCCTCTCTTCTTAAACTACCATTAGGTTTTTACGAAAGTACTAAAATTTTACGCCAGATTAGACCCGATATTGTTTTGGGCTTCGGCGGATACGTTCAGCTTCCCATTATAATGGTGGCAAAGCTTTTTAAGATACCTTCAGTAATTCATGAACAAACTTTTGACGCGGGCCTTTCCAATAGAGCTATGGGAAGGTTAGTTTCTAAAGTCTGCATTTCTTGGGAAACTTCACGAAAATATTTTCCGAAAGGGAAGGTTGTTTTAACAGGTCTGCCAATTAGGAAAAAATTAGCAGATTTGAAAAAAGAAAAATTTGCTAAAAATTCTCTTCCGCTTTTATATATAACTGGTGGAAGTTTGGGTTCCCATACGATTAACAAGTATGTTCAGTTAAGTTTGAAAGACTTGTTGCAAAAATTCGCAATAGTTCATCAAACAGGTGATTCGCAAGTTTTTAAAGATTTTGAAAGCTTAACAAATATTAAGAACAATTTTTTGAAAGCAAAATCTAAATCTTATACCATTAAAAAATTTTTATCGTCAAATGACGCCTCATATTTAATGAGGAAAGCAGATATAGTTATTTCACGTGCAGGAATAAATACAGTTGCAGAACTCTTGTATTTTGAAAAACCTTCTTTTCTTATCCCAATTTCATATTCTCAAAGTAACGAACAAGTTAAGAATGCTGAGTTTCTTAAGGCACAAGGTTTGGCGGAGGTTTATGATGAGAATCACTTGACGCCGAAAGAATTTAAAGAGAAACTCTTTAATATGTATTCAAATCTTTCAAAGTATGAAAAGAAAAAAAATGACTTTAATTTTGAAACAGCAGCTCAGAAGATTGTAGAGGTACTCGAGGATGTTTATAAAAAAGAAAAGCATTAGGAGAGAGGGCAAATACTGGAACTTTAAAAACACCTTAGGACTTCTTATTTTTGCAGTATCGATATCTTTATTTTCTTCTTTTATCTATTTACGTTTTTTCCAAGATAGTGGATTTTACATTAACCCCCTACTTCCTCAAGGTATTTACTCCAACGAGGTTGTGGAAAAAAAATTGAACGAAAAAAGAATTGAGTTCAAAAAAATTACGCAAGAAGAAGGCGCTGTTAGAGTTATCTTAAAAGATGATAGCGAGGTAATTTTTTCCTCAAAAAAAGACATTGGGACCCAAGTATCCTCTTTACAACTAACTCTTTCAAGACTTACAATAGATGGGAAGAAGCTTAAAATCATTGATTTTAGGTTTAGTAATCCTGTAATTTCTTTTAGATAAAAATGAGTGAAGGAAAAATTGTTGTAGGAGTTGATATTGGAACATCTAAAGTGGTTTCCGTAATTGCCAAGGTTGACGAATATATTAATATTTTAGGAGTTTCCGAAGTGCCCTCGGGTGGGGTTAAGAAAGGACAAATTGTTCACATTGAAGATGCTGTTGCGTCTATAAACAGTTCGCTTGAAGCCGCAGAGCGGATGGCAGGATATTCAGCTTCTCATATTATTGCATCAATTAACGGGAGCCATATTGAGTCTCAAAATAGTCGCGGAGTTGTTGCAGTTGCAAGGCCGGAAGGAGAAATATCGGATAGCGATCTGTCTAGAGTTATTGATGCCGCTAGAGCAGTCTCTCTTCCTTCCTCAAGGGAAATCATCCACGTTTTGCCAAGAAGCTATTTTGTCGATGGTCAAGAGGGAATAAAAGATCCAACCGGTATGACTGGAATAAGACTCGAGGTTGATACGCATATAATCAGCGCCAACAGCGTTTCGATTCGCAATATGGAAAGAGCATTCTCTGAAGTAGGCGTTGACATGGATGCCGTAGTTTTTTCTGGCTATGCTAGCTCTCTTTCAGCTCTATCCGATACAGAAAAAGAGCTAGGAGTGGTTTTAGTAGATTTGGGAGCGGGAACAACCAGCATTACTATTTATGTTGAAGGGGCAGCTTCTTATTCTTCAGTTATTCCAATAGGAGCGAGACACATAACAAACGACTTGGCCATAGGACTTAGGATTTCCTTGGAGTCGGCAGAAAAAATAAAACTACATTTTTCAAATCCTAATAAAAAATTAAAACCGGACGAGGAAGAGCCTGTTGAAAGATTTTCCGATGAAATAGATTTATCCCCATTAAATTTAGCAGAGGAGTTAAAGAAAGTCTCAAAAAAAACATTAGTGGACGGTATCATAAGGCCGCGACTTAATGAATTGTTTACAATGGTCGGTATCGAGCTTAAAAAAAGCGGGTTCGCCGGCCAGACCCCGGCAGGTTTAGTTTTAACAGGAGGTGGGGCAAGAACAGTTGGAGCAACTGAGGCTGCCAAAAGAATGCTTGCAATGCCTGTTAGAGTCGGTTTGCCAAACAACTTAAAGGGGATAATCGATGAAGTTCAGGAACCTTCTTTTTCAACTGTTATTGGTCTTATAAAGTATGGTGCAAATATAGATATTCCAAGCAATCTTCCTTTTGGAATCTCACTGCCTGCGATCCCAAACCTTCGATTCGATAGTAAAATTATCTCTAAAATTGTATCTTTTTTTAAATCTTTCCTTCCCTGATTATGTTCTTGCAAATACAAACTATATCTGATAGTATTCCTTTAATTTCGTTATGTTAATAAAACCTCAGACAACAAATTTTGCAAAGATAAGGGTAATTGGAATTGGAGGAGGAGGTGGAAACGCCCTTAACTCTATGATTTCACAAAGCAACATTGTGGGGGTAGATTTTATATCCGTAAACACAGATGCCCAATCACTTCTTATGAACCAGGCCGCAACCAAGCTTCAAATCGGAGAAGACCTAACTAAAGGACTAGGTTCAGGAGGAAATCCGGATGTCGGAAGAGAGGCGGCAGAAGAGTCTTATGAAAAAATCAAAGAATTGATAGATGGAACCGATATGCTTTTCTTGACTGCAGGAATGGGTGGCGGAACAGGAACAGGCTCCACTCCTATCATTGCCAAAGCTGCAAAAGAACTTAACATTTTAACTGTTGCAGTGGTAACAAAACCTTTTGCTTTTGAGGGGACAAGAAGAATGGTGGCAGCAGAAGATGGTATAGAAGAGCTTAAGGATAAAGTCGACACTCTTATTATTATTCCAAATCAGCGAATTTTGGATGTTGTGGATAAAAAACTATCCTTACTTGAGGCATTTAAAGTTGCGGATTCTGTTTTAACACAAGGAGTTCAGGGAATTTCAGAGCTTATTACTCAACCGGGATTAATTAATGTCGATTTTGCAGATGTTAAAACAATAATGCAAAACGCGGGCTCTTCCCTTATGGGAATCGGAACGGGTGTAGGAGAAAACAGGGCCCAAACTGCGGCTCGTGCTGCGGTTGCCTCTCCGCTTCTTGAGATTTCTATGCAAGGAGCGCGTGGGGTATTATTTAATATTACCGGTGGACCGGATTTAACAATGAGTGAAGTTGATGAAGCGGCAAAAATTATTGCATCCGAAGCAGATCCGGACGCAAATATAATTTTCGGCGCAACAATTGATGACTCTATGCATGATCAATTAAAAATAACTGTTGTTGCAACAGGCTTTGACCAAACGAGGCAAGTCTTAAAGGAATTTGTAAATCCGAGCTTTACTGCAGAACAGCCTAGTCAAGTCCAAAACTCATCCGACCAGGTTCCGCCGCCTGTAGAGCCGCCAGTTGAGGAAGAAGACGACGCTTGGGACATCCCCGCATTCTTAAGGAATAAGAACTAGATACTTATTAAGTTTAAAATTAAATTCTGTTGTTTTAACCTCGTATTTACTGATATAATTTATTTGTGAACAGGGGCTTGGCTATCGTTTTTGGTGTTATAGGAATATTGTTAGTCGCAATCGTTTTATACAATTCTATTCAAGCCAAAAACATTACTCAAGATAGACAAACTGAGGAAATTTCTCCTGTTCCGACCAATTCCATTATGGAAGAAAATCAAAATTTAAAAATAGAAGACATAAAAGAGGGTGAAGGTGAACCCGTTAAAGAAGGGGACACTGTAGAAGTAAACTATACAGGAACGTTAACTAATGGAATAAAATTTGATAGTTCTTATGATCACGGACAAACTTTTAAATTTGCAGTTGGCTCTGGAGAGGTAATAGAGGGATGGGATAAGGGGTTGATTGGAATGAAAAAAAGTGGAGTAAGAAAACTTACAATTCCACCAACCTTGGGATATGGTGAACAAGGCGCAGGTAACGTAATCCCTCCGAACTCCACCCTTATTTTTCAAATAGAACTTGTTTCAATTAATCCCTAAGCATTTTATGTTAAAAATTAAGAGCAATAAGCAAGAAAATTTTAAATTTGTAGATTCTCAAACTGACTTTCCTGCTTTGGAACGTGAGTGGTTAACAAAGTGGGAAAAAGAAGGACTGGTTTCTAAATACTTGCATAAAAACGAAAAGGCAAAAGATAAATTTTCATTTTTAGACGGACCAATTACTGCCAACAATCCAATGGGGGTTCATCACGCTTGGGGAAGAACCTATAAAGATTTTTGGCAAAAGTTTTGGAACATGAGGGGGAAGAAACAACGGTTCCAGAATGGTTTTGATGAGCAAGGGCTATGGGTAGAAGTCGAAGTTGAGAAAGAATTAGGTTTAAAAAGTAAAAAAGACATAGAAAATTTGGTGACAGGGGATAAGTTTAAAAGTTTAGAGAAATTTATAAACTTATGCAAGGCGCGAGTTGCAAAGTTTTCCAAAATCCAGACTGAACAGTCAAAAAAACTAGGTTACTTTATGGACTGGGAGAATTCTTATCATACTTCATCGGATAAGAATAACTATACTATTTGGGAATTTTTAAAGCTAATCAACGAAAAGGAATGGTTATACAAGGGGCACGATAGCGTCCCATGGTGTCCAAGATGCGGAACAGCAATTTCGCAAATGGAAATACTGTCTGAAGAATATAAAGAGCTATCTCATGAATCTGTTTATTTCAAGCTTCCTGTCTTGGATAGAGAAAATGAGTATTTGTTGGTATGGACGACTACGCCATGGACAATACCTTCAAATGTTGCTGTTGCTGTGAATAAAGGTGAAGATTATGTTGCTTACAAGATGAATGGAGAAGTTTTATGGATAATGAAAAAAAGACTCAGAGATCTAGAATCTCAAAAAATTTTAAAAGGAGATACAACTCCTCCAAAAACTTTAAAAGGCAAAGACTTAATAGGTTGGGAATATGAATCGCCGTTTGATGAACTGCCTTTAGTAAAGGAAGCACTATTGAGCTACCGTCATAGAGTAATAGATGGAGAAGAAATTGTAACTGATGTAGAAGGGACAGGCCTTTTACACGTAGCCCCCGGAGCTGGAGAAGAAGATTTTAAATTGGGAAAAAAGAATAAAATTCCAGTAATCTCCTCAATTGAGGAGGACGCATCTTACCTTCCAGCAATGGGAGAGCTTGCAGGTAAAAATGCCAAAGTTCATCCGGAGTTAGTAATCAATTATTTGAAAAACAAAGAGGCAGGAAAATTTATTTTGACTACACAAATGTACGTGCATAGATATCCAACCTGTTGGAGATGTAGGACTGAGCTAGTATGGCGTGTGGTTGATGAGTGGTATATAGCAATGGATAAAAAGGACGATAGCGGAAAAACATACAGAGAACAAATGGTTGCGGTGGCTAAAAAAATTAAATGGATGCCAGATTGGGGTATTGAAAGAGAGCTGGATTGGCTAAAAAATATGCAAGACTGGTTAATATCTAAAAAAAGATATTGGGGGCTTGCTTTACCCATATTTGAGTGTAAAGATTGTGGAAATTTTGAAGTCATAGGCGGAAAAGATGAATTGAAGAAGACAGCAGTGGAGGGATTTGATAAATTTGATGGTCATTCTCCACATAGGCCATGGATAGATCAAGTAAAAATAAAATGTCCAAAATGTGGCGGAATTGTTTCAAGGATTCAAGATGTTGGCAATCCATGGCTAGATGCTGGAATAGTACCTTTTTCAACCTTGACCTCCGATTGGTTTCCTGCTGATTTTATTACTGAGTCTTTTCCTGGGCAATTTAAAAATTGGTTCTACTCTTTAATAGCAATGGCCACGGTTCTTAAAAATGAACCCTCTTTTAAAAGAGTTTTAGGCTTTGCGTCAGTGAGGGATGAAAAAGGAGAAGAAATGCATAAAAGTAAGGGTAATGCGATCGAGTTTAATGAAGCAGCAGACAAGATTGGTGTCGATGTCATGAGGTGGATGTATTTGCGTCAAGATCCGGAAGTTAATTTAAATTTCGGCTACCATGTAACTGATGAAGTCAGGCGATATTTCCACTTGAGGCTTTGGAATGTTTATTCTTTTTTTATTACCTATGCAAATCTTTTTAACTTCAAACCCGCAAAAAAAGAATTGAATATCGAAAATATTTTGGATAAATGGATCATTTCAAGGCTAAACGGCTCTATCTCAAGCGTTACTGGTTTTATAGAATCTTATCATGCGGATAAAGCGACGCTCGAGATTGAGAGCTTTATAATTAATGATTTATCAAATTGGTATGTAAGAAGAAGCAGGGATAGGGTTGCCATTTATAGTGAGAACAATAGCGATAGAGACGCTTGCTTATTGACCTTGTGGTATGTATTGAGCGAATACGCTAAGGTTATTGCTCCTTTTATTCCATTCATCTCCGAAGATATGTATGTAAATTTAACGAATGAAGATTCAGTGCACCTGGTTGATTTTCCAATTTTTGATAAAAAATTAATAAACCCAAGACTAGAAGAAGAGATGCAAGCAGCAAGAAAACTTGCAGAAGTAGTCCATGCTCTTAGAAAAACAAGGGAAGTTAAAGTTAGAATCCCAATTCGCCAAGCAAAATATAGCGGACCGTTGGAATTATCCAAAGACATACTGAAGGTTGTAAAAGATGAGACTAATATTTATGAACTTTTGTATGATAAAAAAATCTCAGAGTACAGCATTGATGCAAGAACAAATGATGAAAATCTGGATTTAAATTTTGGGCTAGCTAGAGATATCGTTAGGAAGATTCAAGAGCAAAGAAAAGTGCTTAAAACAAGACCCGATCATAAGATAAATGTTACTCTCCCCTTTTGGCCAAAAGAATACGAAGCATTTATAAAGAAAAGAGCTCAAGTTAGTCAGTTATCAGAAGGAAAAGAGTTTTCAATCTCAAATGAATAAAATTGGTCTACTGGATTTTGACTTCGGATTGATTATCCCTATCATTATTTTATCATTTTTAAGTTTAGTCACTCTTTACTCTTTAAATCCGCTTTTCTTCCAAGGCCAGTTTGTTCTTTTAATCGTATCAGTTTTTGCTTTTTTGTTTTTTTCTCAAACAAACGTAAATATTCTAAAACTTTATTCAAAACAAATTTATATTATTTCCCTTCTTATTCTGACTGCTGTATTGCTTATTGGAATTGAATCTAGAGGTGCGGTAAGATGGATTGAATTCTTGGGTTTTCGTATTCAATTTTCCGAAATCATAAAACCGTTTCTTGCAGTTAGTTTTGCTGCATATCTTTCAAATCTTAAGGTTTTTTCAATTAAAGAATTTGTAAAAATCTTAATTCTTCTTTCACCCATATTTTTACTTATTAATTTTCAACCTGATTTGGGAAATGCCTTAATTTATGGATTTGTATTAATCCTGACCCTTTTGTATATTGGGTTTCCTTTTAGATTCTTTTTATCAATGTTTATATTTTCCGTTATTGCCTTTCCTTTTTTATTTGCATTTCTACATGATTATCAAAAACAAAGAATATTTACCTTCTTAAATCCAGCGTCGGATCCCTTGGGAAATTCTTACAACGTTATTCAGTCTACCATAGCCGTTGGCTCGGGTATGATTTTTGGCAAAGGAATTGGGCTGGGCACCCAGTCGGGATTAAAGTTTCTGCCTGAAAGACAAACAGATTTTATTTTTGCGACTGTTTCGGAACAACTAGGATTTACAGGCGTTGCTATTCTGCTTATTAGCTTTGGATATATTTTATATAAAATTCTAAGCTATATCTTATCATCGGAAGATCATTTTCAAAGAATTTTTCTTTCTATTTCTTTTTTTATTATTCTTGTTCAACTGTTTCTCAATATTGGGATGAATATTGGGATTATGCCAATTGTCGGAGTGACCCTTCCATTTGTATCTTATGGCGGAAGCTCGTTACTTTCTAATTTTATATTTCTAGGCCTTATTGCTTCAATTGCCAAGGGATACAAAAACAAGGAAATTCTTTCAATAAGATAAATTCTTTGCTATAATCGTTACCGTGAAATACGCGGTAATAAAAACAGGAGGTAAGCAATACAAAGTTAAAGAAGGCGATGTCATTGAAGTAGATAGGCTTTCAGAAAAAGGACAAAAAATAGTTTTTGATGAGGTGCTCTTATCTGTTACGGATAGTACAGTTAAAATTGGAAAACCAAAAATTGCAAATGGAAAAGTTGAAGCTCAATTAATTAACAATACTAGGGGAGAAAAAATCAGAGTTTCAAAATTTAAGGCAAAAGTAAGATATAGAAAAACCACTGGATTTAGAGCAAATCTTACTAAGGTTAAAATAACAAAAATAATATAGTTTGACCTCTTGACACCCGTGAAAAGTCAATATAAAATGGGGTCAGTTTTCACGAAACATTATGGCACACACAAAAGCACAAGGTGCGGTAAAAGGTAATAGAGACTCAATCGCAAAACGATTGGGTGTAAAAATTTATGGTGGACAGAAAGCTAAAAAGGGAAGTATATTAGTTCGTCAGAAAGGGACAAAATTCCATCCCGGAAAAAATGTTTCTATGGGAAGAGACTTTACTTTATTCTCTCTTATTGACGGAGTGGTAAAATTCAAAGAGTTACATTCAAAAAGAGTAATAGAGGTTATAAATGGATAATAACGATAGAGTTTTCGAGCTCGAAACCAATTTATTGCAAGCAAATCCTCTTCAACCAAGAGGTATTATATCGCCTGACTCCTTGCAGGAGCTTGTGGATTCCATAAGAGAGCAAGGAATTTTGGAGCCGATAGTTGCGGCTAAAACACCAGCAGGGTATCAAATTATTGCAGGCGAGAGACGCTGGAGAGCTGCAAAAATATTAGGCCTTGAAAAAGTACCGGTTGTAATAAAAGAAACAACACCACAGGGAATGCTTGAGATGTCAATTGTTGAAAATGTCCAAAGAGAAGATTTAAACCCTATCGAGCGCGCACAAGCATATAAAAGGTTAATTGAGGAATTCGGCCTTGGGACAAACGAAGTTGCCAGGAGAGTTAGTAAATCCGCTCCGACAGTGTCTAACACAATAAGACTTCTGTCTTTGCCTGATGCTATTAAGGATGCACTGGTTGCGGGGGTAATAACAGAAGGGCATGTAAGGCCTTTAATTTCTCTTGGAGACCCAAAGCTAATGCTTGACTTATTCAAGAGAATTCTAAAAGAAAATAGCACGGTTAGGGAGACCGAAGAAATTGCAAGACAAGTAAAAGGTGAGGTGCAACAAAAAGAACCCCGAACTAAATTGCACAAACTTTGGGTTCCCGAGCTTGATGAGATGGCCAAGAAAATTCAAGATAAAATAGGTTCTGATGCCTCCATTATGTATCAGACAAGAACTAAGGCAAGGATAATTATAGAAAAAAAGGGAGATGTAGATATTACGGGCCCCTGGTTAAAGAAGGTTTTTGAATCATTGGCTGCTTCTTATTCCGAGTAAGGATTATTAATAAATCTTACCTTGTTAATCGGCAAATAAACAATCATAGAAACTCCAATTACGGTATCCTTTCCCACAAATCCCCATTCCCTAGAATCGGAACTTGCTTGCCTATTGTCTCCCAAAACAAAATACATTTCTTTTGGTACTTTTATCTGTTCATTTTCTTCAAGAAAGGCGCCTTGATAAGTTTTTACGCCACTAGCTAAATA
Organism: Candidatus Levybacteria bacterium RIFCSPHIGHO2_01_FULL_37_17; assembly: GCA_001782035.1. GTDB lineage: Bacteria > Patescibacteriota > Microgenomatia > Levybacterales > UBA12049 > 01-FULL-36-15b. Next base: position 33,906 of record MFNL01000002.1, read on the forward strand.
AGAGGATTCATTAAGTTTTTCTCCATTCAAATAGACATCCCCATTTTTAACGGAAACAGTATCACCAGGTAATGCAACTACTCTTTTTATGTAGTCTTTCTCAGGCTCTGCTGGAGACTTAAAAACTACTACATCTCCTCTCTTTGGATCGCTTAATCTTAGCGTAATTAAACTAGTTAAGACATACTCTTTGTCATGAAAATTAGGGAACATAGAATCTCCTTTGACCTCATAAGGCCTAAATAAAAATAAGTAAATGACTAAAAAAATTGCAGCGGCTATTAAAAAGGTTTGAACACTGTCAATTAAAAAGTTATAAATGCGGCGGAGTATTAACACTATCTAATTTTCCCAACTTTTAAAAGTAAAGTCAATTAAGTATTTGCTATAATAACTGCACGGACTCGTAGTTCAGTGGTAGAGCGCTTCATTCACATTGAAGATGTCAGAGGTTCGAATCCTCTCGAGTCCACATGAAAGTTTTATTTTTAACTCGTTCTTTTTATCCCAATGTTGGAGGAGTAGAGAAGCACATATATAAACTTTCTGAAGTACTACTCAGAAACGACATAGAAGTCACAATTGTTACGGAAAAATCTTATAGTAATTATTATCACTCTGATTTTGCTAGCGCTAATAACTTGGGGTCAAATCAAATAAATGTAATTGAAATTGAGCCAGGAAGAAATGATTGGTTTAAAAAATTTCGTATTTGGAAAGAACTTGCATTTAAGATTTCTTATATAAAGAATGCAGACATAGTTCATTGTCATGACGTATACTTTTGGTACATACCATTTAGACTTTTATTTCCGCTAAAGAGGAACTTTGTAACATTTCATGGCTACGAAGGCAATAAAATTCCTAACTTCAAAGCAGTTTTTATGCACAAGCTTGCAGAATTTTTAAGCAACGGGAATATTTGCGTAGGCAATTTTTTAGAAAAATGGTACGGTACCAAACCAGATATTGTTACATACGGGGCAGTCGATAAAAAATTACTACAAAATAAAAAAAAAGATAATATTAAAATTAAAAAAGGTATTTTTATAGGCAGACTTGAATATGAAACTGGTATCCTAGAGTATTTGAAAGCAATTAGTAATATAAAAAAAGAAGGAATAAATATTCAGCTTGATGTTTTTGGTAATGGATCGTTGAAACGAAAAGCTATTCGTTTCGCAAAAATTAATGAATTATCAGTAAATTTTAAAGGCGCAGTTATAAATTTGGAAAATCAATTGACAGGTTATAATTTTGCTTTTGTTTCTAGATATCTTGCTATCCTTGAAGCCATGGCGATAAAATTGGCAGTTCTTGCGCACTACAACAATAAAATAAAAAAAGATTATCTCGAAATGACTCCTTTTGCAAACTACATTACCATATCGAATGACCCAGGGATTATTGCGAAGGAGGTTAAAGAACGCCTTGAGAATAAAGACGAAAGAGTTGAGAAAGCATATCAGTGGGCAAAAAAACAAACCTGGGAAAATTTGGCAAAGATTTATTTAAGGCTTTGGAATAGTTATTAGGCTACATTGAATAAGTCAACCATATAGGATAGAATCTATCACTATCTGCTTTAGTTCATTCATGAAAGATAAATGTCCGGTATGTAGTTTACAAAAAACAATCCAACTCTATCCTGCAGACGTTGATGTTAAAAAGTTATCATTTACATATGTGAAAACTCCAAATTCGGGAAAAACCTTTCGTTCGGTGAAATGCTTAAACTGCACACATGTTTTTTGCTCACCCATACCTAAAAATATATATAAGAATTATGAAGATGTTGTTGATAGTGAATACTTAAAATATACAAAGTCCATAAGAGAATCGGCTAAAATTATTCTCCCAATTATTAAAAAGCATGTTACAAGCGGATTAATTCTTGACGTAGGCTGTGCAACTGGAGAATTTTTAAGCATTGCTAAACAATTTGGATACGAAGTGGAGGGTTTAGAGTTATCAAAATGGTCTTCAGAAATTGCAAGAAAGCGAAAACTTAAAGTTTATAATACACTGCTAAAAGTCCTTGCGAAAAAACATACAAATAAATATGATATTGTAACCTTGTTCGGTGTTATAGAGCATTTCCAAGACCCAAGATTAGAAATGAAATCTTTGCAAAAGTTATTAAAACCTGGCGGGTTGCTTGTCGTATGGACAGGAGACGTTGATTCAATTAGCAGTAAATTGCTGGGCAAAAATTGGTGGTATTGGCAAGGTCAACATATTCAGTATTTTAGTGAAAAAAGTTTAAATCATCTTGCATTCAATTATGGAGTAAGGCATATACAGTCTAAAATCTATCCTTTTGTTGCATTTTATGGTCTTGTAGAAAACTCGTTAAGCAGGTATAAAATAAGACCTTTAATTATGGCGCTGTTGACACCTTTATTTTTATTGAAACCTAGATGGACATTCTATATACCAGGTGAAATGTTATGGTTTGGTGTTAAAAAAACTTAGTACTTTTTCATAAAATATTTAATTAAAAAAATGGTAATTAATATAGACAAAAGAGTAAAGCAGATTTTTTTTAACAAATCATATGTCGGAATATCCTTATATCTAAGTTCGATATAATAATTTCCAGTAGGTAGTTTCGCATTTATTATGCCTCTATTTCCTGGGTAAATATCAATTTGCTTTCCATTAGCCGTCATTGTCCACCCGGGAAAATATAATGTATTTTCTCTAATTACGATGGGCGTTTTTGATTGTATATTATAGGAATGCATGATTGAAGTTCTTTCAACTTCTTTAACCATCGCAGCTCCTTCGATGATTTCTAGGTGGGTTTTGGGTGGTTCAGAAAACCAAAAGTTATTGATATCTGCCCACTTATTATTTAAAAAATACGCAGTTTTTCCTTCTGTTAGGGTGCTTTTCCCTAGGTTTTGTATTAAAGTATTGTCGGAGATCTCAGGTATTACTCTTCTATGTCCCCAGTTTAATATCGTATATCCAATAGTTAATAGAATAACTAAAAGTATAATTATTTTATTTTTAGTTTGGTTTTTAAGGTTTAAAACAAAATAAGCGGCAACGATTGAGGTACAAAAAGCGACTATTACCAGTAATCTTCCAAACGGTAAAAGCATCCAAAACAGCGGGAAAGGCTTCCAAATGAAAGTTGATATTGGATGCATAATAAATAATATAGAAAAAAATATAATTAACCAAAAAATTACACCATTTTTGAGAGTTCTTTTTAATTTTTTCGTAAAGAGAGAAACTGTCATTATTGATATTATTGCTACCTGTGTATATCCAATAATTTGAGCGAGTTCTCCGTTTGGACCTTGAAAAAGAAATCCAAGTCTCCAGGGAGAAAAAAATAGATACTTAAATTCATAAAATATGGGCTCAGCTGAAGAAATGGTGTACATAAAAGGAGAATAAATCAAAAAAGATGACCATACATAAGCGGATGACAATACTCCTAAAACTAAACTGAAAATAACTGAAACGCTATGTTTATACTTTTTACTTTCTAGTCCTAAGAATATTGCGTAAAAAATTAATAAAATTGAGTAACATATTGCGATTAAAGGGTGAGCCATAACAAGTAATATTATCAAAATACTATTTAGGATTAAGAAGTAAGACTTGTTGGTTCTAAAATACTTATGTATAGACAAAAAAACCAGAGGGGCAATTAAAAATACTGTTGATTCGCCTAAAGTTGCCCTAAAATGAACATCAATTAAATGATAAGGGTTAAAAACATAAAATATTGCTGCAATAAACGCTGCGAGCTTGTTTGAGGTAATTTCTCTAATTGCAAAATACATTGTTATCGATGATAAGTACAACGTCAGTCCTAAGAATAATTTAGTACTATCTATAAAACTCAGTCCTAAGGTGTGAAAGAAAGATATAACATAATATGGTAAAGAATAGTTAAAAATAAATAAGGGATTGCCGTATGAGGAGTTAAGATCTGCTGCCCAAGACGGAATTAGTATTCCCTCTTTTAATGAATTATAGAACGATATTATTCTGAAAACGTGAATATTAAAATCACCGCTTTCATAGGTTCCAGCTCGAAAAATGCTTAAAACCGGAAGAAGCGATATTAGCAAAAGTAAGATAAATAAGTTCACTTTCTTTTTGGGGTATATGTATGCATAAACGAACCAGGACAAGAAAACCACCATGCAACCAACTATATTGACAACGATCATTCTATAGGGATCTATCATAAATCAATTTTGTAAAGGTAATAGTACGGATATACTAAATAACTAGAAATCAGTGAATAGTTTTTGCAATCATTTATGCTGAGCTTAGAGCAAAACCATAAAATATCTCCTCCCCGTATCATTAATTTGGTTACTCCTACCTCTCTTAATTTTTCCATAGATTTATTATTACTTTCAAAGATACTATTCACGTCCATAAAATTAAAGTCAGCATAATAATACCCATGAAAGTTATACATGGCAACAATGTCGTTCTTCTGAATAAATTTATCAAATTTATAATCAAAATCGAAATAGCTTGAATTGTCCCGTGTTAAGACCCTTGATAAATACTTATTTTTATCTGATAGGCCAAATGCGTAGGGTAATACAAAAACAGATGAAATAAAATAATATGCAAACGTTATAAATACTAGTAAATATAACGCGTATTTTATTCTAGACACTTGTTGTAGGGCAAAATAAATTCCTAACGAGGCTATAAATAATAATAAAACATACACTCCTAACAGATATCTTCCGTATGGATAATTTATAAATAAATATATCAACGAAACGATAAGGGTCATTTGAAAGATTGGATAGTTTTTAATTGTTAAGATAGCTTCTTTAATTTTAGAAAATAAAAGTGCTATTCCCAAAAACAAAAAGGGACTATAAACATTTATACTAGAGAGTGGGTTTAAAAAATTTGTGTTAATGGTAAAATACCTTTGAATGTTATAGGTGTATTTCAATCCATTAAGGGTTTCAAAGGTTTGAAATGCGGGGAAAAAAGGATTGCCAGTCGATAAATAAGCCCTAAAAAACCATATTCCAGAAACAAAAATTACTCCGAGTGCGTATATCCCAATAATTTTAAACCTACTTTCAATTTTAGCATTCTTAGACAAGAAAATAAAAAACAACGCAATTATAGGAATTAATATGATTGTCCACAACTTTGTCGCAACCATTCCGCCGATAAATAAACCTACTAGAAATACAGTTTTGTTAGTTAACTTTCTATTTGCAAAAAGTAATAAAATTGAAAGTATAAGTAAAAAGATCCATTGGAAGTCAACATACATTGACGATGTTTCCCTAATAATTTCAGGAGTCGTTACAAAAACTAACGGTATAAATTTTGCAAAAGCAAAATTTTTTATTTTTGCAAAACTAACGAGCGATAAAATGCATAAAATATAAAATAAAAAATGAATGTACCTTGCTGTTTCTTTCGACAGTAAAAATATGCCAGGTATATAGTACATCTCTGCGAGCATGGAGCTTCCCGATACATGCAGGTCTTCGCTTGGCGGTATCATTATTGTCTGTTCGCGCAAGTAAATTCTTGGAAAATCAACGTGATATTGGTCTTCCCTTGTTTCAGGATTTATTAAGTTGACTGAAGCTACTAGAACAAAAAGGAAGACACCTATAAATACTAAATTATTTCTCTTAAGTAAAATCATGCAAGATATTAACTGTTTCTTAAACTCACCAAGGTTCAGGCACAACTTTTTAAAGGGATATATAGCAATAAATATTATTGTAAAAATATAAAAACATAAAATTGCTGGTTTTAATAAAGAAAAAAAGCCTAGCAGGGTTATTCCTGTTGAAATCGCAATATAACCCAAAGCAGTTGATACAAGAAAATCAAATTCGATAATTTTTTTAGGATAAAAAACGTCTTTAAGCCTTTTTCCTAGTAAATAAGAGATGAGAGAAATAAATATTGCATAAAGTAGGTAAGTAGCAAAAATTAATAAGGGCGAAAAATCAACTGGTTCTCTCGTGTAGTCTGAAATTACATAATCAAACTTTGAAACAAGATTTCTAATAAGGTTGAAGAATAAATGCATTTATTCTAATGTATTCTAAACTACAAGATGTTATAATTTCAACAAATAATGGCTCTAATAAAAACCTCTTTAATTTGCACTGTACTAAATGAAGAAGAATCTGTTCAAGAACTTATTGATTCTATTATAAATCAATCTGTAATGCCAGATGAAATTATTATTGTTGATGGCGGTAGCACAGATAGTACTACGGAAGTTATAATGGCCAAAATAAAAAATGATTCCAACTTAAACCTCAAGCTGTTTATTAAAAAGGGTAATAGATCAATAGGAAGAAATAAAGCAATAGAAGAAAGTTCGGGAGATATTATCCTGTCCACTGATGCGGGTTGTATCCTTGAAAAAAACTGGGTAAAAAACATTCTTGAACCATTTAAAAACAAAAAGACGGATATTGTCGCAGGATACTATAAAGGGACAGGTAGGAATTCATTTGAAAAATCGCTTATACCTTATGTGCTCGTTATGAAGGACAGAGTTGTCTCTAATGATTTTCTACCGGCAACGCGTTCTGTGGCTTTTAAAAAGAGCGTATGGAGAAAAGTTGGTGGTTTCGATAAAAATCTTTCTCATAATGAAGATTATGCTTTCGCAAATAAGATAAAGCGTCAAGGTTTTAAAATTTACTTTCAAAAATCTGCAGTTGTTAACTGGATACCCCCAAGGAGTATATTTAAGGCTTTTAAAATGTTTTTCAGCTTTGCATATGGGGACATTGAAGCACATTTGATAAGAGATAAGGTGATTTACATTTTTCTAAGATATTCATTTGGAATTTATTTACTTATTTTAGCATTGATTATGAAATCAATTTATTTAACCTCTTTAGTGACTGTTCTAGGATTAAGCTATGTAGCATGGTCAATAAAAAAAAATTATAAATATGTGAAAAATTATGAGGGTTTTTTATTTTTACCCTTAATTCAAATTACATCAGATATCGCCGTAGTTTCGGGCTCTATACTTGCCCTGCTCAATAAGGTTTCTATAAAAAAGATTATGGGAAAACTTATCCAGAATAAAGGAATAACAGTTTTGGTACTAATTTACGCCGGAATAATGGTCTCAATGATTAATTGGGGTATACCAAATATTAGTCATCCATTCAATTATTTTATGGATGAATGGCATCAAGCGCAATCTATAAGAAATTTATTTACTCAAGGCACGATTAATATAGAGGGATCTGCTAATGGCTCAATTTTTCATTTTTTCCTATCAGGACTTTTTTTAGTACCGTTTTATTTGTTGGGAATAATTAATCCTTTTGCAATTGAGTCCTCAGTTTCTAATCTTGAACTTCAAGGAAACCTGTTTGTAGTTTTAAGATTGAATACTTTGCTTTATGGATCAATGTCAATAATAATTTTTTATTATATTTGTAAGAAATATTTTAATCTTAACCCTTTGATATCAAGTATGGTGTTTATTTTTAATCCCGCCTGGATTATGCTAAGCAACTATTTTAAGTATGATATCGCATTAATGTTTTGGACACTGTTAAGCTTTCTTATTATGTTGAAATATATAAATAACCCAACCTTTATAAGTTTATTATTGGCAGCTATTATATCGTCGATTTCATTATCTGTTAAATTACAACCCTTTTTCTTCCCAATACTTTTAATTATAATATTTTTAAAATTTACTCCCGATTTCAAGCAAAAGTTAAAATGGATTTTTATTTCGCTTTTTGTTTATGCAATTGTTTTTATTTCTTTGGGAATACCCGATATCCTTCTTGCAAAAGGCGATTTATCCGAATATTTGTCTTCAGTCCTTATAAGAACGCCTGAGCATAATGTTTCAAATATAATAATCAACGAAAATATATGGCAATATCTTGTTACAAATATTTACCCAACTTTATTTGGTATTGTTTTATTCTTTGTGAGTGCTCTATTTATATTTATTATCTTAATGAGAATCGTCGTTGTAAGTATCATGCGAAAGAGCAAGGAACAGTTTTTTACGAAAGAGGAGCTTTTTTTGATTATAGCATTCGGTTTATTCACATTAAGTCTTATTCCCTTAAGACTCGATGCAACTGGCAATAGGGCATTAATTCTTCTACCATTCTTTGCAATATTTTTTGCTCTTTTTTGGCAAATTGCATTCAGGCTTATCAATAAAAAAATCGTTTTATTACTGCTTGTTGTTTTTTTATTGATACAAACCATTCAGACAATTGTATGGATTGAGCAAAAAATATTGGAAGATCCTCGAAAACTATCTTCTGAGTGGATTTTGAACAATGTTCCAAAAAATTCTACAATCGGGGTAGAAAATATTCCCATTTACCAGATGCTGCCCGATATAGTTTTAAGAGAGTATTATCTAAAGAAACAAAATTTAAATTTTAAAACTTATTATAATTATAAAGTTATAAACAAAAATGAAAATATGTATCCTAAATTTGTCGTTTTAACAAATGGAAGTATAGTGGGTAAGTATTTTAGAAAATCAGAGAAAACCCAGATTAAAAAAACGTTAAAAAAGAAAGGGTATAGAGAAGTTGCAGTTTTTTCTCCCAATTTTTCAAACTTAAAATTCTTCACGAGCGATATTCAATATTATCAGTCCGCAATTATTCAGGTACCTATTAATTTAGCTATCTATGAAAAAAATGATTAATTTTGCAGTAATTATTCCTTCTTATAACGAACATAAATCTCTCAATGTATTGCTGAAGAAAATAAGAATAAAATACAACAATCCGGTTTACGTAATTGATGATTCTTTGTCTCCGCAGAAAGAACAAATAAAAGCACTACAAAAGAAGTTTTCAAAAGTTTATGTCACATCAAGAAATTTTAAAAAAGGAAGAGGAAGCGCAGTGCTGGTAGGATTTAAAAAGGCAGTTAAAAACTTAAATAATGATTATTTATTAGAAATGGATTCTGATCTTGCTCATGATCCATACGAAATACAAAGGTTCTTAAGCAAGGCTGATGAGGGTAGTTACGACTTAATTATTGGTTCGAGGTATTTTCCTGGAGGTAAAATTAAGAATATAGAGAAAGAAAGGACAATATTAAGCAGGCTTATAAATTATTTTTTAAAAATTTGGTTAGGTATTAATGTGACTGATTTCACAAGTGGTTTCAGATTATATAGTAGAAAAGCAATAGAAATCGTTTTAAGCAATAAAATACAATCTAAAGGCTTTATAACGTTGTCTGAAACTTTATATATTATTCATAGAAATAAATTATCAATAGGAGAGGTTCCAATAACCTGGAATTACAGGAGGTTTGGAAAATCAAATGTCAACAGCAGGGAGCTGCTTATTTCCCTCTACTTTGTGCTTAAGATGAAGCTTTTTTAACAATTTGCATTTTAGGCAGAGGAAAAATAAATTTTCCCCCGCTACTTAGATATTGCTTTTCTCTATGTAGAAACTCTTTTTTAAAAAACCAAGGCAAGACAAGCATATATTCGGGCTTATCGACCCTTGCTCGCTCTTCTGAAATAATAGGAATTCCTACAGAAGCAATTTTTTTACCCCACTTTTCAGGATTTCTTTCAACTGCGAAGGGAACAAGGTTCTTATCAATTCCAAAAAATTGTAATAGCGTATTGCCTCTAGTTGATGCACCATAAAGATAAACCTTTTCTCCTCTACTTGTTATTTTATTAATAAGTTTTAAAGTTTCTACTTTATTATTAATTATCTCTCTTGCAAAATTTATGTACACCTTTTTATTATCTAAGCCAATTTTTTTTTCATTTCTCTTCATTCTTAATACCTTTTCTGAAATTTTTCTTTTACCCATCTTTGAAATGTAAGTTCTAAAACTTCCACCGTTTAGAGCTCTAATATCGGCGTCAAATACTTCAAGACTATGTCTTTTTAGAAGATTTGTTAGAGAAAGTAAAGAATAATATTCGAGATGTTCGTGTACAATATTATCAAATGCATTTTTTTTTAACATCTCTGCTAAATAATTTTGCTGGATTACAATGATTGATTCTTCTTTCATAATTTTCTTAACATCTTTTATAAACTGGTTTGGATCGTCCATATCATAAAAACAAGATATTATAGTTATAATATCTGCCTTTCTATCTCCAATTTTTTTAAAATATGATTTGAAATTGAAATAGTCATTAATTACAATATTGGAATATTTATTTGCTTCCCTCGCATATTTCCTAATTGGCTCGACAGACACTCTAAAAACACTTTTAGGGTAATAGCTCAGTAGAGTGCCATCATTTGCGCCAATATCCACCGCAACAAGCTTTTTTTTATTCTTTACCTTATTTAATGCCTGATTAACAATATGTTTTAGCTCGTCTCTCATCGTCTGGTTAATGCCCGATTTGTAACCATATCGTTCGGTATAAAGGAACTTAGATGGAGTCGTGTAATCAAGTTGGACTAGTTTGCAATTTTTACAAATTATAATATTTAAAGGGAATGCCTTAGGTTTTTTATTCGTCTTCACAAAATCTGATAAATATTGCTTTCCTAAGTAAAGTATTGGGGATAAGCTTTTTGAACCGCATGATCTGCATTTTTTAAGTCTCATTTATCTTGGGTATTATATCCTCTGACTAGAAAGATTTCAATATTTTTCTGATATACTTAAATAGATATATATGGGATATACCAGAGATACTCTGAGGGGCGTTTCATGGATGTCTGCACTAAGACTCGCAACTCGAGCCGCCTCGTTTCTAAAAATTGCAGTATTAGCAAGATTTCTTTCTCCCGCCCAATTTGGATTATTCGGTGTTGCTTCGATAGCTTTATCTTTATTAGAAGTTCTTACTCAAACAGGTATAAATATATTCCTTGTTCAATCCAAAAAAGAAATTGAAGAATATGTAGATTCTGCATGGGTAGTTTCTATTTTAAGAGGTGCTTTTATTGGACTGCTTATTATTTTATTATCTCCATTCCTTGCAGAGTTTTTTAATACACCTGAGGCTTTAAATATATTACTTCTTATTAGTATAGTGCCATTTATTAAAGGCTTTATAAATCCTTCAGAAATAAAATTTCAAAAAAATTTAAATTTTGCATATGAGTTTTGGTTTAGGTCTATTATTTTTGTAGTTGATGCGGCTATAGCAATAATTTTTTCTGTTTTAACCCAATCGGTTTATGGTTTGGTCCTTGGTCTTATTGCCGGGGCAGTGCTTGAAGTTGTTTTATCCTTTGCAATCATTAAACCTTGGCCAAGGTTTAATGTTAATTTTAGTCACGTAAGAGAGATTTTGCATAGAGGAAAATGGGTTACCGCTTATTCAGTTTTTGATTATTTTGGAGAGAATTTGGACGATATATTAGTTGGTAGAGTTTTAGGAACTCCCGTACTTGGAATTTACCAAGTAGCTTATAGAATATCAACTATGCCCATATCGGAAATAGCAAATGTCGTCAGTCCAGTAGTTTTCCCTGTTTATGCAAGAATTGTTGAAGACAATAAAAGATTAATCCGTGCGTTTCTAAAAACTTCATTTTTAACCGCTTTGGCAGCAGTTGTAATGGGTACTATAATTTTTGTCTATCCTAGAGAAATAGTTCTAATAGTCTTAGGTGAGCAATGGTTAAGCGCCATACCAGTATTACAGCTGTTATCAATTTATGGTGTATTACGAGCAATCGTATCTCCATCTTATGCTGTTTTTTTGGCAAAAGGAGAACAGAAACATGTAACTTTGGTGATTCTTGTTCGGCTCTTGGCTCTCTCGCTTTTCATTTATCCTTTTATAAAAACTTTTGGCTTAGTAGGTGCGGGATATGCTGCAATTTTTTCAATAATAGCAGAAATACCGTTCGTTATTTATTTCCTACTATTTACTTTCAAAAATAAATAATGAAAATAGCAGTCTTTTATAACATAGATTTCAGTGGCGCAAAACGTGTAGTTAAAGAACATGTCAAGGGATTAAAACAGCATGGTCATGCTGTGGATTTATATACAACAGATGAAGCCTTTGATATTTTCCATCCAAAACCATATTCTGACAAGACTTTCATATACTCCTTTTCTCCTTTTGTAATTAATTTACCCGTATTAAGAAGAGTTAAGAGCGATTTTATAGATACATTTATTCTCCTAAGAAGGCTTCACGAAAAGATAGCAAGAGATATAGATAATAATCGCTATGATTTAGTTTTGGTCCATACAGATATTTATACACAAGCACCTTTTCTTCTTCGATTTCTTAAAACTAAAAATGTTTATTACTGCCTTGAACCCTTAAGGAATGCATATGAATATTCCTTAAGGCTAAAAAGTGGAAATTTATTAAACAAATTGTATGAAAATTTAAATAGGTGGATTAGAAAGAGGATAGATTTGAAAAATGTTCTATCGACAAATGAGTTACTAACTATCTCGTTATTCTCAAGGGAAAGAATTATCGCAGCTTATGATAGAATCGCTGAAGTTTCATATATCGGCGTAGATGAAAATATCTTTAAGCCTGTAAAAGTCAATAAAAAGAATCAGGTGTTATTTGTCGCAGATAAAGACCCAATTTATGGTTATGATCTTGCGGAAAAAGCAATTAACCTTATTCCAACAGAATTTAGGCCTACGTTAAAAGTTATTACCTGGAAAAAAGAGAACTCCCAACGATTAAGCGATAAGGAATTAATTATGACATATAACGAATCATTAGTTACTCTTTCCTTAAGTAAGCTTGACACCTTCGGATTGGTAAGCTTGGAATCACTATCTTGTGGTGTTCCCGTTATCGCATTAAATGTTGCAGGATATCGGGAAATAATCGAAGACGGAAAATCGGGATTTCTTGTGGATTTTAGGCCTGAAGAAATTGCAGAGAAAATATTATTTTTTATAAAAAACAAAGAAGCTGCGGAAAAAATGGCGATAGAATCGCGAAAAATCATTTTAGCCAAGTGGAAATGGCAAAGTTTGATAAAGAAGCTAGACAATAAATTAAGAATATTAAGCAAATGAATAAGCCAAAAGTCTCTGTTGTAATAGTTAATTATAAAAATGAAATAGATATTTTTGAATGCCTAGACTCTATATATAAGACGAAGTCAAGATCTTTATTAGAAATCATAATTGTAGACAACAGTGGGGAAGATTCTCTAAGAGGTAAATTAAACAAGTATAAAAACATAAAATATATTCTTTCTTCAACTAACCTTGGATACGGTGCAGGAATGAACCTAGGAGTGAAGCATGCAAAAGGTGACTATTTATTTATTTTGAATCCAGACACAATTTTTACTGGGAATATTATTGATAGATTGGTAACAGTCATAGATAAAGATAAAAAAATAGGGATAGTAGCGCCTTTGCTTATTACAAAAAAGGGAGAAATATTTGAGCAGGGGGCAAAAAAATTAACCCCATTAACGGCAATTTTCAAATTATCTTTCATTGATAAAATCTGGAAATCGAACCCCATTTCTCAAAATTTCTGGGCTAGTAACTGGGAAAAAACACTAAAGAAAGTTGATAATGTGCCCGGGTCAGCTTTTATTATTCGAAAAGACTTATTTAAAAAACTAAGTGGATTTGATGAGCATTTTTTCCTATATTTCGAAGAATTTGATTTATGCAATAGAGTAAGAGCGCAAGGATACAGAATATTTATAGATCCTGCTTCTAAGCTAATTCATAAATGGGGGACTACTACGAAAATGCTAAAAAATAGAGATGAAATTTTTAGGAAAAGTAGATTTTATTACTTTAAAAAGCACTTTGGAGTTTTGAAAGCATTAGGCGTTGATTTTTTTTTAAGTATTAACCTCTCGTATTTTGCACTATTCCCAATTGTTCTTGTTGCAGCATTAATTCGTTTCTATAAAATAGATGAGTTAATTCCTTTCTATCCCGACATCGGTTGGTTTTATATTTCTGCAAGAGACATGTTGGTTAGTGGGCAAATTCCATTAGTTGGAATAACATCTAGCCATCTTTGGTTACATCAAGGCCCGATTTGGACATATGTTTTGGGAACTCTTTTTTATTTTTATAGCTTTAGTCCAATTATTCCTGCTATTTTTACCGCTATATTAGATTTATTTACCTTAGTTCTAGTATATAAGTTAGTGAAATATATTTTTGACAGAAAAACCGCATTACTCGCTTCTACTCTTTATGCTTTTTCTCCTATTGTGATTCTTAGCTCTAGAACGCCTTATCATACTTCTCTCATTCCTTTTTTTGTTACTCTTTTCTTTTACTGCCTTTTTAAATGGATTGACGGGAAAAAATACTATTTTCCTCTTTTGATGTTTACTTTAGCAGTTTTGTATAATTTAGAGCTTCAATCTGTAATTTTTATATTAATTTTTGCTGTAGTTTTCTTTTATGGTGTTTACAAAGAGAAAAATTGGATTATGGAAATTAAAAATTCAAAAGTGATCCTGCTTTCGCTATTTGCATTTTTAGTTCCTATGCTTCCAGTTTTTCTCTATGACATTAGGAATGGATTCCCACAAACAATAGTATTTGCTGGCTGGCTTGTTTATAAACTATTTTCCCCAATAATTTCTAACAGTCCAATGAATTACGGAGCTGATGCTACTCAAATGCTAAATTATTTTTATATTTTTTTTCAAAAACTCTTGTTTCTTCCTAGTGCTTTTGTGGCAACTATGATGATTTTTCTTTCACTTTTTTTTCTTGTTTTTAAAGCAATAAAAAATAATAAGGAAAAGCATATTTATGCTATTCTTTTCTTCTCTATTTTGACTCTATTAGCTTCCACATATCTAACTAAAAGTCCTGCAGACGCATATCTTATGTCAATGTTTGTTCTCATTCTTATCCCCGTTTCTTTACTGTTAAAGTCTATCGCTTCAAAGACAAACTATTTTCTTATTTTCTTTGTTGTTCTGATTATTTCAGCTATCAATTATTACTGCTTAATCTCGAATAACTACTTACTAGGATTTAACAAGGGATATGGTGCAACATTTAAAGACAGAATGGGTACCGCTTCCTACATTGTGGAGAGCTCGGGAAATAAAAAGTTTTCAATCCAAGGAAGAGGAGAGGGAAGTGAGTTTGAAAGCTTCACAATGGGCTACGATTTCCTTACATGGTATATAGGGAAAGGCCCAAGTGATGATTTCGATTTGCTTTACATTATAGAGGAAAGCCCGAACGAAATAAGAATAGAGAGGAAAGAATTATGATAAGTGTGGTTATACTAACAAAAAATGAAGAAGAAAATATTATTGATTGTCTTGAGAAAATCTTATGGGTTGATGAGATTATAATAATCGACGATAATTCTGAAGATAGAACTATTGAGGTAATAAAATCACTAAATAATGGGAAAATTAAAATTTATGAAAGATGGCTAAACAATAATTTTTCTGAACAGAGGAATTTTGGTTTATCAAAATCGACAAAAGAATGGGTGTTGTTTATTGATGCAGACGAAAGAGTATCTGAAGAGCTGAAGGATGAACTCAATTCAATTGTTATAAATAAAGATAGGAAGAGTATTGGATTTTTAATAAAAAGAGTAGATTATATATGGGGTAAGAAGTTAAAGTATGGAGAGGTTGGGAACTTAAAACTTCTGCGCTTTGCTAAGCGAGGCTCAGGATCGTGGGTAGGAAGCGTTCACGAAGAATGGCAGATTGACGGAGACGTGAGCGAATTAGAAGCCGAGCTCTTACACTATCCCCATCCGAATGTAAAAGAATTTTTATGGGAGATAAATTTTTATTCCTCACTGAAATCAAAAGAGTTATTTGAAAATAAAATCAAAATGAGCCCACAGGATACATTACTGTACCCCTTAGGTAAATTTATTAGAAACTATTTTTTTAAATTAGGTTTTTTTGACGGATTAGAGGGTTTAGTATTTGCAATAATGATGAGCTTTCATTCGTTTCTTGTTAGGGGAAAACTTTGGCTTTTATGGAACAAAAAATTATAAATTTATTCTTTTTTATTTGGTCTTTTTTCATTCTTCTTTTGTACCTATCCTACCTTTTTTGTAGGGCAGATTTATGTTTACTGTTGCGTTTTTAACAGGTATATACAGTTATATAATATTTATTTTAGGAATTTTAAATAAGCTTTATAGTGGCCATATCTTACTTTTCACATTTGCATATTTAGTTTTGTGCGTCGTTTTGTTTAGAATAAGAATCAAGGATTTTTATTTAAAGATAAAGAAAAGAACAATTCGTCTACATAACTTACCTAAATTATTTTTCTCTTTAATAATAATTCAGTGTTTAATAAATTTTATCGGCGCTTTGGGCCCGGAGCTTTCTTTCGATGCGCTTTGGTATCATCTAACATTACCTAAACTGTTTTTTGAGCAACATTCAATATTTTTTATTCAGGGAAACCTACTTTATTATTCATTGTTTCCAAAACTTGGTGAAATGCTTTATATTGCTTCTCTTTCGATAAACGGAGAAATATTAGCAAAGATTTTACATTACACTTTCGGCATATTGACGCTACTTGTTATTTATAAAATATCTAAAAAATTTCTTAATAACGTATTCTCAACACTTGCATGTTTAATATTTTCATCAAACCTAGTTTTTGCTTGGCAGTCTACCACAGCCTATATTGATCTATTTAGAACTTTTTTTGAAGTATTAGCATTATGGGCTTTTTTAAATAAAGATACTGTTAAATCTGCGGTTTCCTTAGGTTTTGCAATTTCGACGAAGCTTTCGGCGATTGGATCTATTCCAATTTTTGCAGTACTGTATCTAATTTTTGATAAAAAAAACTTCAGATCCATAATTTTATTCACATTGCTTGCACTAATAATTCCTTCCCCTTGGTTTATATTTTCTTTTATAAACTCCGGCAGACTGTTTTATCCACTTTTCACAGATTTGTACCCAGATCAACTTATACTCAACGTTAGTCCCCTCGATATCGTTGTTGATTTTTTCAAATTATTTTTATACTCTCCCGATCCTATTTCTCCGCTTTATTTAATATTATTGCCCGTAGTTTTTATTTTATATAAAAAGCTGAATAGACACTTAAAAATTCTTGCAGTTTACAGTTTATTAAGCTTAATAATCTGGTATTTTATACCAAGAACCGGCGGTGGAAGATTTATCCTCCCTTATTTGCCTGCATTTTCTATTCTCTCTGCAGGAGTAATTTTTTACCTAGACATGAGAATGCGAAAATTTTTATTAATAATTGCTGTCTTAATTGCTTTAACAACTATTTTTTATAGAGGAGCTACGAACGCGAAATTTGTGCCCGTGATAATAGGAAGTGAAACAAAAGAGCATTTTCTCTCCGTCAGGCTCAATTTTAATTTTGGAGACTTCTATGATATAGATAGCTATTTTGCTAAAAACTTAACAAGCTCTGACAGAGTTCTCTTATATGGCTTTCACAATTTGTATTATGTTGAATTCCCTTTTATTGATTCATCGTGGATAAAAAGGGGAGATAGGTTTAATTACATTGCCACTCAAAACATACAACTTCCAGACAGATTTAAAGATTGGATGCTTATTTACTATAATAAAGTAACAGGTGTAAAACTTTTCACTCATAATAAAACTGTATGGATATACTAAAAATTTCTCTAATATTTCTGCTCCTACTGTTTCCTATTGCAGAGTTGGGCAAATTCCATCTAGGGTTAATTTCATTTTCTATCAACGATTTATTAATGGGATCGGTGGTAATTGCGTGGATATTTAAGCATAAGTTTTCCTTACAAAACGTTCTTTTAAAGGAGCCCATGCTTGTGGTCTTTGCTACATTCTCAACGTCTTTGCTTTTAAATATAGGTTGGCTGGAATTACCTGATTTTTTTATATCGTTGCTATACCTAATTAGATTGCTTTTGTATGCTTCTTTATATGCAATTATTTTATCGCTTGACAAGAAGTTCATTCAAAAATTAAAGCTCTTTCTGATTATTCCAATTTCGTTATTCCTTATATCTGGATATATTCAGTTTTTTCTATATCAAAACCTAAGAAATTTATATTATTTAGGTTGGGATGAACACCTTTATAGATTATTTTCTACTTTTCTTGATCCAAACTTTGCCGGGACTTTCTTTGTGCTTACTTTTATATATCTATTATATCTTGTCTTTTCAAATTTAGAGAACAGATTTTTATTTATATCTTTATCTTTTTTATCTATAGCAAATTTTATAGCCATATTTTTAACTTACTCAAGAAGCGCTCTTATTATGCTTTTTGTTTCCTTATTTACCTTCTTGGTCTTGATTAGAAGAAAGAGTCTGCTGGTAATGGTTGGAGTAGCCATCATAATATTTTTAGTAATTTCTCCTAAATCTTTTCGAACAGAAGGAACAAACATTTTTAGAATTGCATCATCTGAAGCAAGATTAGATTCAGCTAGGGTTGCAATAGAGATTTTCAGCAAAAACCCTATATTTGGAGTCGGTTTTAACGCTTATAGGTTTGCACAGCATAGGTATGGATATCTCGCGGGAGGCGATTGGAGGCTTACTCATTCGGGTGCCGGAACAGACAATAGTTTCCTTTTTATTCTAGCTACAACAGGACTGGTTGGTTTTGCTGCTTATATTTATTTAATTTACAAGATTATACGGATGGCAATTAAAAAGAATAATTTTATAGCAAAAGTGTTAATTGCGTCTCTAGCTGGACTTTTAATAAACTCATTATTTATAAATAGCTTGTTTTTTATATATATTATGATGTGGATATGGATTATGGTCGCATTTACGGAGAGTAGTTGACGTGTATTATTTTTTCAGCCCTGTTTCCTGCTAGGTCAACTGAAGCTACTTTAATTTCATTATCTCCATCATGCAGCGTAAGAAAGTAAGAGAAGGAGTTAGACTCGTCTATAATAGCGTAAAATCCGCTTACCATGACTGTTGTGTTGGCATCAGTTGTGCCCGTAACCTCTATAACTTTATCTTCTTTTTTAAAACTGTCTCCATCGTTTGGATTTGTTATCTCAAGTGAGGGAGGAGATTTTTTAAAAATTATAACTAATGGAGAAGAGAAATCACTTTTTTTATTATCTATAACTTGCCTTGCTGTAAAAGTATTTTCTTCTTCATTTAATACTACTTCGAATTCAAATTTTCCTTCAGAGTCTGTATCTTGCTGATCTATCTTCTTGGCATTTTGATAAAGTTCGACATTTGAGTCCTCTTCTGCCTTTCCCGCGACCTTTATTTTTGCGCTATTGGTTGCTGAGACCGAAGCATTAAAAATAGGATAGGGAATAAACTGTAGCTTGTTTTGGCCTTCAGATAGAGGTGTTCCTTTATTACCAGCTATAAAAAGACTTAAGTTAATTAAAGCAGGAAGTCCGAATTTAAACAGAAGGAAGAGTAAAACAATTATTCCCAAAATACTTAGAAACAAGGTTTTCTTCTGTTTTCTTTCGGTATATCTAGATAATCTAGTTTTTCTCGTCATATTGAGCCGAAGGTGAGATTTGAACTCACGACTTGCTCTTTACGAAAGAGCTACTCTACCACTGAGTTACTTCGGCACGTGTTTATTTTATGAAATTCAGAGGGTATAATCAAACTTTATGAGGTTACCCTGCGCCTATTCGCAACCTTAAGCTCAAGCAATGCCTTTCGAAGTTCCGCCTGTGCGACCACAAAGTCTTTGTTTCCTTGCTTCTCAGACAATTTTTTCTCCGCACGCTCTTTAGCCTCTTTAGCCTTCGCAACCTCTATATCTGTTGCCCTAATAACATAGTCTGCTAAAAGGGTAGCGTTATTATTCGAAATTTCTAGAAAGCCTCCTGTTATAGCAAAATTTTCTATTTTTCCACCTTTTTTTATTACCATTTCACCAGGGGAGACTTTAGTTAATAGGTCAATATGGTTAGGTAAAACGCTTATTTCGCCACTAGTTGTAGGAAGAGTAAGCTCATCAATTTCATCGGAAAGAATCATCTTAACCGGGGTAACTACTTTTAAATTAAGTTTCATTTTGTACTTTTACCAATCTCATCTATAGTTCCAACCATGTAGAAGGCTTGCTCCGGCATCTTGTCATGCTTTCCTTCTAATATTTCCTTGAAGCCCTTCACAGTGTCTCCAATTTTTACATATTTTCCGCTTTGTCCTGTGAAAACTTCAGCAACAAACATAGGTTGACTTAAAAATCTTTGAATTTTTCTAGCCCTCGAAACAGTTAGTTTGTCTTCTTCCGAAAGTTCATCAATTCCAAGTATCGCAATAATATCCTGAAGGTCCTTATATCTTTGTAAAACTCTTTGTATATCTCTTGTGACATTATAGTGCTCTTCTCCTACAACATTAGGATCCAAAATTCTTGAAGTTGAAGCTAAAGGATCAACGGCCGGATATATTCCTTGTTCTGCAATAGAACGCTCCAAAGTAATAGTTGCATCAAGATGTGAGAAAACCGTGACAGGAGCAGGATCCGTATAGTCGTCTGCCGGCACGTAAACGGCTTGTACGGATGTAATCGAGCCCTGTTTGGTAGATGTTATACGTTCTTGGAGCTCTCCCATTTCAGAAGACAGCGTTGGTTGGTAGCCGACAGCCGAAGGCATCCTGCCTAATAGAGCAGAAACTTCGCTTCCTGCTTGAGCAAACCTAAAAATGTTATCAACAAAAAGAAGTACATCCTCTTTTTTAATGTCTCTAAAGTATTCTGCCATAGAAAGAGCAGTGAGGGCAACTCTCATTCTATTAGCGGGAGGCTCATTCATTTGTCCAAAAACCATGACGGTTTTATCTAAAACATCTGCCTCTTTCATCTCAAGCCATAAATCATTTCCTTCTCTTGTTCGTTCTCCCACACCTGCAAAAACAGAATGACCTTTATGTTCCGTAGCTATATTTCTAATTAGCTCTTTAACTATTACTGTTTTCCCAACTCCTGCGCCTCCAAAAACTGCAATTTTTCCTCCCTTTGTGAATGGTGCTATTAAGTCGATTACTTTAATTCCCGTTTCCAATATTTGAGGCTTCGTTTCCTGCTCGGAAAGAGGAGGTGAAATTTTGTGAATAGGCGCGAGCTCTTTATCATTTCTGTCAAATTTTTTGCCATCAATGGGCTCTCCTAATACATTAAAAATTCTACCTAAAGTTTTGATTCCAACCGGAACTTTTATAGGTCCGAAAGTTCTTTTAACCCTAGCACCTCTCCTAAGACCCTCTGTGGGCCCCATTGCTAAACACTTTACCTCATTGTCCCCAATGATTAATGCAGTTTCCAAAACAAGTCGAATCCCTGCCTCGTCTATTAATAGAGCTTCGTGAACTTGTGGCGTTGAGGATTCAAAATATACATCAACAACTGGTCCAGAGATTCTTATAACTTGTCCAATTTTATTCATAAATTACACCTCCAATATCAAGCAGTTCGTTAGTAATTTTTTCCTGCCTCGATTTATTAAACAATAGCGTTAATTCGCTTATGATATCATTAGCGTTATCTGTCGCATTTTTCATCGCAATCATTCGTGCCGCCTGTTCTGATGCATATGATTCGAGAAAACTTTGATATAAAGATATTTCCAAATAGTGTTTCAAAAGGTCCGGTAAAAGCAAGCTCGCCTGTGGTTCGAAAACCATATCTTTTTCATCTTCTTTATTTTCATCTTCAAGCTTCAAGGGTAAGAGTATGGTTTTTTGCGGTACTTGCGAAAACAGACTGATGAATCTTGTTGTTATTATTTCAACAGAAGATACTTTCTGTCCTCTAAAATAGTCTTCAACCAAAGAAAGGACGGGGAAAATTGAATCATATTGTGGAAGAGCGCTTCCGAAGGAAAAACTTGCTACAAGCTCTTTTCCGAAAGCACTTAAGTAGTTTTCAGCTTTTTTACCTACAACAATAAAATATTGCTTTCGCTTTTCTTCGATTCTTACCACCTCTTTAATTAAATTTGTAACTAAACCACCTGACAGCCCTTTGTCGGGAGAAATAACAATTGTTAATTTAGCACTTATTTTTGGGGCGGTTGTATAAATAGATAATTCTTCAATCTCGTTTTGTCTAGTGATGTTTCTTGAAAGCTCCGATAATTTTTCTGCATAAGGCTGTGAAGACGTAGCTGCATTTTGGGCTCTTTTAAGTTTTGAAGTAGCAATCATTTGCATTGCCTTAGTAGTTTTTGAAACATTTTTTGCAGTTTTTATTCTTCTTTTGAGTGTTAATAAAGACGCCATATTTTTATTTGAAAATTTTTTTAAATTCCGAGACAGTTTTTTCTAGTTGTAAGATTAATTTTTCATCAGGTTTCTGACCTTTTGTAAGTGAATCTAGAATTTTGGGATATTTCTTTTCAATGAATTTATGATATTCTTTCTCAAAAGTTTGTATTTGCGAAAGGTCAATATCATCTAAATGCCCACTAGTTACGAGCCACAAACTCATAAATTCAAGGTTTTCTAAAAGTGGTTGATATTGGGACTGCTTTAGAATTTCGATTGTCCGCTTGCCTCTTTCTAACTGTTTTAGAGTAGCTTCATCGAGCTCACTTCCAAACTGTGCAAAAGCAGCCAAGTTGTTATATTGGGCAAGCTCTAGTCTCATTTTACCAGCAACAGACTTAATAAGTGGTGTTTGAGCAGCGCCACCAACACGCGAAACAGAATTTCCTGCATCTATCGCAGGCCTTTGGCCGCTATAGAAAAGATCGGTTAGAAAGAAAATTTGTCCATCTGTAATAGATATTACATTAGTGGGAATATATGCTGATATGTCGTTTGCTTGTGTTTCAATTATTGGCAAGGCAGTAATAGATCCACCACCATTTTCTTTATTCATTTTCACAGCTCTTTCTAAAAGCCTTGAGTGCAAATAAAAGATATCGCCAGGGTATGCTTCTCGACCCGCAGGTCTTCTGAGAACAAGAGAAATTTGTCTATATGCCCAAGCGTGTTTTGTCAAATCATCATAAACAACCAAAACGTCTTTGCCCTCTTCCATAAAGTATTCTGCAATAGCAACTCCTGTATATGGAGCAAGATATAGCAGGGAAGCAGGATCGGAAGCCGAAGCAGAAACAACAATGGAATAACCTATCGATTTTGTTTCTTTTAGTCTCTCAATAACTTGGGCGATAGTGCTTTTCTTCTGCCCAATGGCAACGTATACGCATATAACTTTTTTCTGCTCATTCTTTTGGTTGATGATGGTGTCTATAGCCACAGCTGTTTTACCTGTTCCTCGGTCCCCAATTATTAATTCCCTTTGACCTCTTCCTATTGGTATCATTGAGTCAATTGCTTTGATGCCTGTTTTTAGCGGAGTATTGACAGGCTCTCTCTCAATTACGCCGGCGGCAATTCTTTCAAGGGGCATGTTTTTACCATTTTCAACCTTATTTTTACCATCTAGCGGGTTTCCTAACGGGTCTATTATTCGTCCTAAGATATTTTCCGAAACATTAATACTTAACAGTTTTCCGCTGGCTTTAACCTTATCGCCTTCTTTAATTTCCGTACCGTCTCCAAGAAGAATTATAGAAACGCTGTCTTCGTCTAGGTTTAAAACAACTCCTTCTGTGCCATTATTGAAGGAAACAATCTCTCCCATTTTAACATTAGTGAGTCCGGAAGCAGTAATAACACCATCTGTGTTTTTGTATACAGTACCGATATTTGATACTGTTTTTGAATCTGTGAAGTTTTTCAGTTTCTTTTCCAAGTCATTTATTATTTGTTCAGAGGTTTTCATATTATTTGGTTAGAAATTTAGATATGTTTTCTATTTTACTTTTAAGGTCATACTCATAAAGATTATCGAAGTCTAAAATTCTGATTCCGGCTAGTAATGCTTTATCTTCATTTATAACGACATTTTTATTTTTAAAAATTTTTCTAATATCATTAATGATTTTTTTGTCAGTATTTCTATCTACAAGTGTAACCATAATCGTGTTTTTACTTTCGAGTAATTTTATCTTTTTTAAATAAAATTTAATTTCTTTTCTTGATAACTTATTTACAATTCTTAAAATCTTTTTATTATCTAGCTTATTATCCGTGTAGCTCGCTAAAGCAAGTTGCTTTATATTTTTCATTTTATTTTTTTAATAGCGTTTTGTAGTATTTTTTTCTGGTCTGTTTTACCTAGTTCGTTTTCAAGTGTTTTTTGAAGTAACTCCCTTGCTAATCTTATCGTATACTGTGATAATCTTTTTTCAGTTTCAAAGGTCTCTTTTTCAATCTGCTGCTTAGCGTCGTTAATGAGTCTTTCTGTTTCTGCTTTAGCATCTTCGTTAATATTTTTAGATAGCTCTAGCGCAGTATCTTTAGCATCGTCTATTATGCTTTTAGCGTCATCTTTGGCTTTGATTAAAATTTTTACTCTCTCTTCTTGAGCTCTATCCAAGTTTTTTTTAGCATCTTCTATCTGCACAAGACTTTTTTTTACACTCTCTTGTCTATCGTTAATTATTTTCAAGATAGGCTTGTACAAAAATCTTTTTAAAAGATAGAGTATGATTAAAAAATTTATAATTTGAGCAACCAGAATTACAGGATCAAACCCAAATTTTTCAAGAATTTCCATAATTTACTTTAAGAAAGCGAAAATCAATGAATAAATAGCTATAGCTTCAGCAAATGCCATAGCTAAAAGCATTGCAGGAAGAATCCTCCCGAAAGCCTCGGGATTTCTTCCTATAGCCTCCATTGCCTTCATTCCTATTAAGCCTATGGCGAGTGCAGCCATTTGGCCTCCAATTGCAATAATCAATCCCCCTGATACGCTAAAAGACATAATTAACGACTCACCTCCTTAGAACTCTCACTGTGTGGTGTTGTAAGTATGGTCATGAATGCCATCGTCAACATAGCAAAAACCAATGCTTGAACTAATCCAACGACAGTTTCAAGCATTAAGAAGGGAACAGGAAAAAGGAAAGCAAACAGCGCTGAAATGGTACCTAAAACTACCTCGCCGGCAAAAATATTTCCAAAAAGTCTAAACGAGAGAGAAATAACCTTTGTAAATTCTGATATGATCTCAAGAAAGCCTACGAATAGGAAAATTGGATTTAAAGATATAAACCTTCCCAAATACTCCTTTATCCCAAGCGTTGTTATGCTTAATCCATGCGTCGCAACTGCCGAGATTAATGCAAGACCAAGTGTTACGTTAAAATCGCTAGTTGCGGGTCTAAAAAAGGGAACCAAGTGATGATTTTCCCAAATTCCAAACGCTCCGATACCTGGAATTAGTCCTGTCCAATTTGCAAGAAGAATAAAAAGGAAGAAAGTAACAACGTAAGGAAATATTTTAGAGGCTCTTTCCTCTGCGACGGACTTTATAAGATCATAGAAGCCTTCAATTACAAGTTCAACTATATTTTGTAAAAAACCTGGAATCTTTGATATTTTTTTATTAACAACAATGATTAAGATTAGTAAAAGAAAATCGACCAGCAAAGTATCTAAAAGCGCGTTAGTAATGGCGAATTTGCCCAAAAAAAATATAGGTTCTGCAGCGAATGAAACCATACAATAATTTTATGGGTAAGTAAGCACAAAGTCAAGCGGAAAATGAGTTAAAAACGCTAATTTTCTCAACAATTATAACAGGTCTTTCGTTTTTTGAATCTATTTTTCCATGAATTAATACAACATTCTCCTTTGTAAGAACAGTTTTATAGGAATCAAAAATTTTGGGGAATATGACACATTCAACAATAGCTCCATTCTCATCTCCAAGTGTTATAAAAGCCATCTCTTTAGCACTTTTTTTAGTGAAAATTCTTCTAACTGTTTCTATAATTCCTCCAACAACCACATTTGAGCTCTCAGGTTCTTCCTCAAGGACGCTAATCTCATGAGTTATATCTTTTTTAATTTTAATTAAATTATCCGCTTGAGGGTGCGCAGTTAAGTAGAAGCCTAAAAATTCTTTTTCAAAAGAGAGTTTTTCGTTTGTGGAAAAATCTGCAATTTCACCGGATGAAGGCGAGGAAGTAAATGTTTCAAAAGCATTATCTTCTCCAAATAAGCTCTCCTGTCCATCACTTGCATTTTTTTTCTTTTTGTTCGCTTTTTCCACCAGCTCAGGATAAACCATAAGTAATTTTGCGCGGTTACCAAATTTATCCATAGAACCAGCTTTAATTAAACTTTCTATTGTTTTTTTATTGACCGTTGAAAGGTCAATTCTGCTGCAAAAATCTTCAAAATTTGTAAAAAGGTTTTTGTTTCTTTGTTCTATAATTTCTTTTATTGCAGCATCGCCTACGTTTTTTATTGCAGAAAGCCCGAATCTTATGCTGTTACCGCTCTCAATCGAAAAGTCTGATTCAGAGAGGTTAATATCCGGAACCCTAACTTCTACCTTTAAGCGCTTACACTCAGCAATTGCTTGGGCAATTTTTTCATTCTTAACAGGGCCTGTTGTGCCTCTTGACTCGGCAGTTAGCAGTGCCGTCATAAATTCTACGGGAAAGTTAGCTTTAAGATACGCAGTCCTAAAAGCAATTGTTGCATAACAGGCAGCGTGGGCTTTCCCAAATCCGTATCCGGCAAAGGGCTCAAACAACCTCCACAAAGACTCAGCCTTTTCTTTCTCCATTCCGTTTTTAATACAACCAGAAACGAAGTTATCGTGCTCCTTTTTCATTTCTGCTGGTATTTTTTTACCGACTGCTTTCCTTAACTTATCTGCTTCAAGCCATGAATAGCCTGCAACATTTATTGCTGTTAGAAGTAAATCGTCTTGGAAGGTAATTATCCCGTAAGACTCTTTTAAAACATCTTTTAGCCTGGAGTCAGGATAAGTAATTAATTTTGGATTGTTTTTTCTTCTTATAAATTCAGGGATGTTGGCCATTGGCCCAGGTCTATATAGAGCAACCATAGCTTGAAGGTCAAAGATTGTTGTAGGTTTTAAATCTTTAATGTATCTTCGCATCCCGGCGGATTCCAATTGAAAAATACCCGTAGTCTCCCCAGACGATAATAGGTCGTAAGTTTTTTTGTCGTCAAAAGAAATTTTAGAAAAATCTATTTCTAATTTTTTATTAGTGCTAATAAAAAAGAGAGCTTCCTGAATAATCGTTAAATTTCTCAAGCCCAAAAAGTCCATCTTTAAAAGTCCGACTCCGTTATAATCAGCTCCAATTGAATACATATCGTATTGGGTAATTATTTTTTCTCCATTGGTTTCACGCTGTAGCGGGCTGTATTCGGTTATATCTTTGTCGGCTATTACTACCCCTGCAGCATGAACTGAGGCGTGTCTTGCCACACCCTCAACTTTTCTTGCCAAAGTCAAAATTTTTCTTGTATCTTCTTCCATGTTATAAGCAATTGAAAGCTCAGGACTTTGCTCCAAAGCTTTATCTATTGTCATTGCATGTCCCTGCCAGCCAGGTGGAATCATTTTGGATATTCTGTCAGGAATTGAATATGGATACCCCAATACTCTTCCAATGTCTCGTACGGACCCTCTTGCTTCCATAGTTCCAAAGGTTATTATTTGCGCAACCTTATCGCGTCCATATTTTTGCCTAACGTACTCTATAACCTCATCTCTTCTGTTATCTGCAAAATCTAAATCTATATCCGGAGGCGAAGGACGCATGGGGTTGAGAAATCGTTCAAAGGGGAGTTTAAAAAACAGAGGGTCAATATCTGATATACCCAGCGCATATGATACTATAGAGCCCGCATTAGACCCTCGGCCTGGGCCAACTGTTATACCTTTATCTTTGGCCCAGTTTACAAAGTCAGCGACTATAAGAATATAAGTTTCGTATCCTTTTTTTAATATCACGGACAATTCGTACTGCGCTCTTTCTTTCATTTCTGCAGTAACTTTCCCGTATCTTCTTAGTAGGCCTTCGTCAACTTTTTCAACAATAAAGTCCTTTGTAGTTTTGCCTTCGGGAACCTCAAAATTTGGGAGTATCCATTTATCCATTGGTATTTCAACATTACACATCTGTTCAATTTTTATTGTATTTTCTAATGCTTCCGGGTTTTGTATGAATAGGCCGGTCATTTCATCTGGAGATTTAATGTAAAAATCTGGAGAATCTATCATTGTAAGTTTTCTACCTCTTGTATCTAACAGTGTTTGGGTTTGGATACACAAGAGTGCCTCTTGTGCTTGGGCGTCATCTGCTCTTATATAATGGTTGTCGTTTGTTGCAACCAATGGAATCCCTAACTCATCTGAAAGAGAAATTAATTTAGCATTAAGTATCTCTTGGTCAGGTATATTTGTATGTTTCTGAAGTTCCAAATAAAAATTATCTTCTCCAAATATTTCTTCAAGCTTTAGCGCTCTTTCTTTAGCAGTTTTATTCTCATTCTTCATCAAGGGTTCCGAAACAAAACCATTCAAACAAGCACTTAGACATATCAGTCCTTGGGAGTATTTCTTTAAGAGGTCTAGGTCAGTTCTTGGTCTGTAGTAGTATCCCTCTAAATTCGCAATTGATATTATTTTCATTAAATTTTTATATCCTATTAAATCTTTTGCCAAAAGTATTAAATGGTTTGCGTCTGCGTCAATCCCTGCTTCTTTATCCAATCTTGTACGTTTTGCTACATAGATTTCCGCACCAATTATCGGCTTTACCCCTTCGGCAATACATGCCTTATAAAATTGTATAGTCCCATACATGTTCCCATGATCTGTGATGGCAATTGCTTTCATGTTAAGCTCTTTAACTCTTTTTACCATCTCGGGAATTTTTGAGAGTCCGTCTAGAAGGGAATACTCACTGTGATTATGAAGGTGTACAAACTCAGCCATTTATTGCCTTCTTCCTTTCTTTTTTTTGTTCATACATTTCTCTGTCTGCTTGTTTTAGGGTTGCTTGAGGATTTATTAAGTCTACATCTTTAATTCCAGCCGACATTCCAAGTTTTAGCCCTCGATTAGAGAGTCTCTTACTGAACGGTATTTTTCTAATTCCTTCGACAATGCGCTCAATAACTAATTTTGCCCCCTCATCCGTTGTATCTGGAAGTAGCAATACAAATTCATCTCCCCCATATCTTCCTGCAATGTCTGTTGGTCTTATACTAGCTCCAATCACTTTTCCTATCTGTGCTAAAACTTCATTTCCGCTTTCGTGACCGAACATATCGTTTACTGATTTGAACCCATCCAAATCAGTAAAAATAAGTTTTAAATTACCTTTTTTCTCTCTGGATATTCTTGCTTCAACTTTTAGTATTTCTTCGAATGTCCTTAAGGTATTAAGGCCCGTTAGTGGATCTTTCTTATATTCTTCGATTATGGGGTCTGTCTCTTGTTTAAGGCTGTCAGCTGCAATAAAAGCTGCATTTCTTTTCAGTTTTTTCTGTTCTGGATCAGTTACGCCAAACAAAGCTCTTCTTACATGATTTCGAACAGCAGCATATCTTTTTCTTAGTTCTCCAAAACTTAACCTTTCTTGAGGAGTAGCGGCTTCTGCTTGACCCCTTGTTTTTTCTACTGCATCTATCGCCATGTTATTTTATTTTCGCGAGTAAACTCGCCTTAACTTTTGATGCATCAATTTTTTGTGGGAAATTATGCATCACTTGTCCCACTAAAAACATTATAGCGTTTTCTTTCCCCCTTTTGTAGTCCGAAACCGCGGTTTCGTTTTCTCTTAGGACTAATTCTATGGCTTTATCCAACTCTTTGTCATCGATGTCGGCAGTTGTTGTAGAGCTTTTGAACTGGTTAATTAATTGCTTAGTAAGATTTGGAACAAGGTTTTGGTCAATTTTCTCTTCTGGCTTATTAGCAAGGAAGTTTCCGAATTTACCCAATTGTTCTTTGGGTAGTATATTTTCTTTAATCACGGCCTCAAATACCTGGGTTCTGTACTTTGAAGCCGAAATAGACGCACCGGATGCATTTGATACCCCTAGACCTACGTAAAAATTAGCTTTTTCTTTAGGAGAATTTTTTCTAGCCTCCTCCAATAAATTCTTGACTTCAGTTTTCCAATTATTTCTTTGTTCATCAGTCCATCTAAATGGAGGAATATCTGGTTCTGGAAAATATCTGTAGTCAGATGCTTCTTCTTTTATTCTTTGAGAAACTGTTGATTGAGTTTTCTCGATAAAACCCCTTGTTTCCTGCACAGGCGTTTCTCCTTTATCTAGTATTTCCCTCTGTCTTGCTAACTCAAATTCAATTGCCCTTTCAACAAATTTAAATGAATTAATATTCTTTACTTCGACTTTATAACTGGGCCGTTTTTCTCCTTCTTTCCTCAAGGATATGTTTGGTTCAAGTCTCATTTCACCTTTCTCCATATCTGCGTTTGAAATTCCCAGATATCGAACTATTTGCTTAAGAGACTTTAGGTACTCTGTTACTTCGAAGGGATTTACAAAATCTGGTTCAGTTACTATTTCAACTAACGGAACCCCGGAGCGGTTAAAGTCAATGAGCGTTAAGTCACCTTCATGAATTAATTTTCCTGTATCCTCTTCCATATGAACTCTTCGAACATCTATTTTTTTCTCCTTGTTTTGGCTATTTGGTTCTTGCTTGATAAAAACTTCACCATCAACTGCAAAGGGTTGGTCGTATTGGCTTATTTGATAGCCTTTGGGTAAATCTGGATAAAAGTAGTTTTTTCGATCAAACCTAGAGAATGGAGGAATCTCGCAATTCAATGCGTACCCGAGCATTATGCACCATTCGATAGCTTTTTTATTTGGAACAGGAAGTGCACCTGGAAGCCCTAAACATACTGGGCATGTATGCGTATTTGGTTTTTTACCAAAGTAGTCTGCAGAGCATCTGCAAAACATCTTTGATTTTGTTTTCAGCTCTACGTGAACTTCTAAGCCGATAACAGGGGTATATTTCATAAATTTGGTCTTTTCTTCCTCCAGTTCTCATTTGCAGTTGCCATTTCATATTGATGTGCGACTTGTAAAACCAAGTCTTCTGCAAATTGACGGCCTATTATTTGCATGCCAATAGGTAGCATGCTTTTAGAGAATCCTATGGGAATATTTATTCCAGGCAATCCTGCGATAGATGAGGGTTCGACTAGTATGTCGGCTATTTCCCCAAACATTGCAGCATTTTCGCTAGCTCCTGCGTGAAGTGGAAGAGATGGGGAAGTTGGACCTAGTATCACATTAACTTTTTCAAATGCTTTTTCAAAGTCGTTTACTATTAAAGATCTTGCCTTAGCCGCTCTATTGTAATACTGGTTATAATATCCGGATGACAACGAATAGGTTCCGAGCACAATTCTTCTTTTTGCTTCCTCACCGAACAATTTTCTGTCCTTTCCAAAGCGTACTCCATCGTAACGGGCAAGATTTGAAGATACCTCACTCCTTTGAATTATTGTATAGACAGAAGTGGCATATTTTGGTTTGACTAGATTAATTTTTACAATCTTCGCACCCATTTTTTCGAGTTTTTCAATTGAGAGCCGAACAGCCGACTCAACTTCCTTGTCAATTCCATCAATAAAGTACTCGTCTGATATCCCTATCTTGAGATTTTTTATTTTGTTATCTACTACAGGCAATGTATAATCCCCTACCGGTGGTAGGGAAGTAGTAGCATCAAATTCATCAGTTCCTGCTAAGACCCGTAGCAATAAAGCAGAATCCTCAACTGTTTTTGTAATCGGCCCTGGGGAGTCCAACGAAGATGCCATTGCAATAACACCATACCTTGAAACTCTTCCATAGGTTGGCTTAAGTCCAACAACTCCGCACCATGATGCAGGCTGTCTTATAGAACCGGCTGTCTCGCTTCCAATAGCTGCTATCGCCTCGTCGGCAGCCACAGCCGCAGCAGAGCCCCCGGAAGAACCTCCGGGCAAATGTTTTGTATTCCAAGGGTTTTTTGTTGAACCGTAATCGGAAGTTTCAGTAGACGAACCATGTGCCCATGCATCCATATTTGTTTTGCCAATTAGCACAGCTCCTGCGTCTTTCAGTTTCTTAACAACAGTTGCATCATACGGAGGGATATAATCGTCCAAAACTTTACTAGAAGCAGTAGTTCTAATACCCATAGTAGAGAAATTATCTTTCACCGCAATAGGTATTCCTAAAAGAGGCAAATCTTGATTACTGGAAAGAAGTTTATCTGCTTTTCTAGCTGCAGAGACTACATCATCGTAAGTTGGTGCAATTGGTTTTATAAATGCATTTATTTTTTTATCAACTTTTTCTATCTGAGCTAAACAGGCCTCGGTAAGGTCAAATGAGCTAAATTCTCTTTTTATTAATCCCTCTTTTGCTTGCTTAATGGTCAACGAGTTTAATTCAGTCATTATTAAGAACTCCTTTAACTTTAAATAATCCATTTTGAGTAGCCTTAGCGTTTTTTAAAGCTTCATCTTGGGATAGCGATGGAGAGGGTTCATCTTCTCTCGAGATATTTTCAAGGCCAGTTATTTGAGAGCTTGGTTCAAGTTGGCTTACAAGATTGTCTAAGTCTTTGAGGTTATTAATATAAGCAAGGGTTTCGTCTAGCTGTTGAGAAAGTTTAACCCCTTCATCTTGCGTTATATCCAAAGCAGCTAATTCAGCTATGTGTTTGATACGTGTCTTGTCGTCCGAGAAATATGTAACGCTTGCGGAACTGATTTCAGATCTTGCTGTTGTACCAGTTGAGCTAATAATTAGGTCCTTAGACTTAGAGATTTCATGTTTTTTGACCATGTATTAATTTGAAGGCTTATCAACAAAGAACGAGGCGGATGCCAAGTCCTTACCATTTACCTTAACAGCAATCTTATGCTCCCCATAGTTACTTAATTTAACTGAGTTCAA
Source organism: Candidatus Levybacteria bacterium RIFCSPHIGHO2_01_FULL_37_17 (assembly GCA_001782035.1). Taxonomy (GTDB): domain Bacteria; phylum Patescibacteriota; class Microgenomatia; order Levybacterales; family UBA12049; genus 01-FULL-36-15b. Next base: position 66,661 of record MFNL01000002.1, read on the forward strand.
TTGGTAAATAATGTTAAAGTTCCTTTTCCTATCGTTATATTTTGGCAAACTTACTTTTAAGGTAGGTATCTTATTCTCAACGATTGAATTCCCCTTACTATCTAAGATGTCCAAATCAACATTGGCTGATTGGATATCTTTATCGTCAACCATAACACTTCCTACTAGATAAAGAGTTTGATGCAATGCTGGGACAGATTGCGCGTAAATTGTTTCAAAAACACCGTTAATCATTAATTTTCCATCCCTATCGGTACTTGCGTAATCTGCTAGGAGGAAAAAGTTTTTATCAAATTTACTCATAAAAGTATTATATCATTATTATAAATTTACTCCGAGTCTTTTAGCAATTGCGATTCTGGCTTTTTCTTCCAAAGATTCGTCTAAGGGTTTTAACTCGATTTTAGAATTATATTTCCTTTCCAAGGCTTTTGTTATTAAATAATCTGCAAATTCAGGATTTTTAGGTAGAATAGGTCCATGAGCATATGTTCCAAAACTTTCTTTATAAATAGCGCCTTCAGTTTTATCCTCACCATTGTTTCCGAAACCAACAATTACCTCACCAAAAGGCTGAATGTTTTTCCCAAGATATGTTCTACCTCCATGATTTTCAAAGCCTACAACTGGTAGAGTTAATCCTTTCACCTTAGGTTTAAAAATCATGTTCCCAATTAGTCTTTCAGATTTCCCCCCCGGGTTTTCGGTATATAAATCAAATATTCCAATCCCATCAACAATTGTCCCATCGGATTCTTTATAATAATTGCCTAAAAACTGAAATCCGCCACAAACATATAAGCCCGGTGTTCCATCATCTATTTTGTTTTTAAGATATTTTTTAACTCTTTTTAGGTCGTTATTAACTATTGTTTGTTGTCTATCCTGGGCTCCTCCCATCAACAATAAGTCACAATCATCAAGCTGTTTATAGTCAAAATCAGGGTTAAGCATTTTAACTTCAGCCCTAACATCTCTCCACTGACATCTTTTAACCAAAGCAACGATATTACCTATATCCCCGTAAATATTCATGAGTTCCGGATATAGCCATCCAATAATTAAGGTTTTAATTTTCATAGTAATTTTCTTCCTAGTAAGATTTTTCTTACATCAAGCATTGCAGAGTAGTTTGGTAAAACATAAAGTTTTTCATCGCTATCCAGATTATCGACCATTGAATTAATTGCATTTTCCAGATTTTCTTCCGAATGGAAAAAAATTCCTGCATATTTTAGTCTTAGCGCCATATCATAGGTTCTATCCCCCGAGACCATAATATTTATATCTGAATCTAAAATTCTTTCAATTCCTATATCCCAGATCCAGGAAACGTCAAGTCCGTCTGGGATTCTGTCATTTAAAACAATTAAAATATTTTCTGCCCTAAGATCCATTATAGTTGCCAATGATTCGTTAAAACTGGTTGGATTTTTCGCAAGAAATAAATTAATTGCTTTCCCTTTATAGCTTATTTTTTCTTGTCTGCCAAAGGCAGGCTTGAATTTTTTTAATCCCTCGACTATTTGGTCATTATTAAATCTCAATTTATTTAAAAGAAGGTTTGCCGCAATAGTATTGTATTTATTATAAATTCCATCGAGTGGATAAAAAGAGGCTCTTATGATAGTTGGCTTTGGTCTTTCAAATTGGCAGTTACCACATCTCCATATTCCCAAGTGAGAGAAATAAACTTTTTCAAAAGTAAGTCTTGTTGAACATTTTGGGCAAAAGATAGAATCAGCACCGTGTTTTAACCTTTTAAGGTTTTCTTTTCCATCCAGCCCAAAATAAAACTTATTCTTCCTGTTTTCTCCTAAGTAAGTGATTAACGGATCGTCTGCGTTAAGAATTAAAGTTATTGAGTCGTGTTTATCGATGGAATTCTTCCATCTTTTTGCAATTGAGTCTAATTCTCCATATCTATCTAGTTGGTCTCTAAAAAGATTTAAACAGATTAAATAATCTGGATTGACATTTTCAAGGATCTGGGGTAAAGCAAACTCGTCTGATTCAAAAATTAGATAATCTTTATCAATTCTACCGAAAAGGGTTGAGTTTTGAATTAGCTCAGACGCTAATCCGTTAAGCAAGTTTGCGCCTGCAACATTATGCGCATAGGTCTTCTGACTCGCTTTTAATACTGATGCGATTAATTTACCAGTCGTTGTCTTGCCATTGGTTCCAGCAACTACAATTTTTATAGCCTTTGATTTTGACAGTATATTTCTGCAAAAATTTTGGTTTAGCTTTAAGGCAATGTGACCAGGCCAGGTCGATCCCGAGCCTAAATTGAAGGTTCTACTGAACAATATTATTGTTTTACCAATAAGAATAGAGAGAAAGTCCATAATGACCTACATTGAGCGCAAAATCTTTATCCTTTCCTCAAGAGGCGGATGTGTATTGAAAAGCCCGGTGAAAAAATTTTTTACTTTTTTATTATCAAATGGATTCTCAATAAACAAATGGGCAGTTGCGTTGCTTGCAACCCTTGGGGCCGTATGGTCCTTGGCAAGCTTTTCCAATGCCTGTGCCAAGCCCTCCGGGTATCTTGTTAAAAGCACACCTGAAGCATCAGCTAAAAACTCTCTTTTTCGTGAAACTGCAAGTTGAATTAACGTAGCTGCAATTGGAGATAGAATGGCAAAAATTATTGCGAGTACCAAAAATATCTGGCTTCCTCTGTTATCCCTGTCTCCTGAAAAAAAAGTCATTCTAATAAAGATATCTGAAAGTATTGCAACAAAACCAACAAGAATCGCCACTATTCCCATAAGCCTAATATCAAAATTTTTGATATGGGAAAGCTCATGGGCTATTACGCCTTCAAGCTCGGCCTCACTCATAATTGAAAGCAAGCCGGTTGTTGCACAAACTACAGCATGCTTAGGGTCTCTTCCGGTTGCGAAGGCATTAGGGGATGGGTCATCCATTATATATACATTCGGCATTGGCAGGCCAGATGCAATCGATAAGTTTTCAACTATTCGAAAATACTGTGGATAGTCTTGTTTTTTTATTTGCTTTGCGCCTGTTGTAGCTAGTACTAATTTATCGGAATAATAATAACTTCCTATACTCATTAATCCTGCTAAAACTAGTGCTAAGCCAGACATTCCAAGAGCGCTAAAACCAAGAGCTTTTGAAAATACATAAACCAAAGTTGAGACAACCAAAACAAACAATATCATAACTAACCAGGTTTTGGTTTTGTTGGAAGAAATAGCCGAATAAATGTTCATAACTAAAACTTAACCTTAACTTCTTTTTTCTCTTGCTCTGTAGCAGCGAAGAATTCTTCTTCTTTAAAGTTAAATAAGTTAGCAATTATCATGTTTGGGAAAACTCTTAGCTTAGTGTTGTAATCCAAAACGTTTGAATTATAAAATTGCCTTGCATATGCAATCTTGTTTTCTGTATCTGAAACCTCTTCTTGGAGTTCCAAAAAATTCTGGCTCGCCTTTAAGTCAGGATAAGCTTCAGCGACTGCGAAAATGGACTTTAAAGTATCCGAAAGCATGTTATTTGCTTCTGCTTTATCATGTGGGGTTTTGGCTGATACCAAGTTGGCCCTCTCCTTAGTTACTTTTTCAAAAAGTTCTTTCTCGTGTTTTGCATAACCTTTAACTGCTTCAACAAGGTTAGGAATTAAATCTGCTCTTCTTTTGAGTTGGACATCTATTTGGGAAAAGGCTTCAGAAATCCTTATCTTTGCAACAATTATACTGTTATACAGCCACCAAACAAAACCTGCTAAAACAACTGCCGTTATCAATATTATCCAAATATTCATTCTCTCACCTCCTTATTTTTTAAACCAATCTTCTATCTGATTATACGACATCGTGTTTATAATGTCACTGCTCTTACCCCACCCGCGTCTTGCTACAAATACTCCATACTTTTGTAAATCCATTTGACTTGCTGCATGACTGTCACTATCAATCACAAGTTTTACCCCTCGTTGAACCGCTCGTTTAACTAATGCGTCAGATAAGTCAAGTCTTTGTGGCTGGCTGTTTATTTCAAGTGCAATGTTTTTTTCCTTGCAAAAACTGAATATTTTCTCAAAGTCCAAATCATAACCGCTCCTATTATTTAACAGCCTTCCAGTGGGATGACCAAGAATTTTGACTTTCTTATGCGATAATCCCTTTAGTACTCTTTCTGTCATTGCATCTCTAGTCATATTAAAAACGCTATGAATCGAGACTATTACAGCATCAAGTAACTCTAATGACTTATCATCAACTGCTAAGTCACCATTAGGCAAAATGTCAATTTCGAGCATTTTAAATATTCGAACACCAATTTTATTAGATTTAAGTTGTTCGATATATTTATCTCTTTTAGTAAGTATTTTGAAGATTTGGTCATTGGTATGTTTTGAAATACTCGGATTATGTTCCGAAAATCCCAGATATTCATATCCTAGTGACTTTGCTCTTTTTAACATATCCTCCATTGTGTCTTTCCCTAAATCGTGGCTTGGCTCAATAGGGAAATTTGAATGTATATGAAAGTCGCCTTTTATCTCATCAAGCTCTAAGAGCTTCGGAAGTTTGTTTGCAATTGAAAGTTCTATCTCCCCATTGTCCTCCCTCATTTCAGGTGGAATCCATTGCATTCCAAGCGCTTTATAAAATTCTTCCTCACTTGAATATTTTTGTAGTCTTTTATCTTTTGTTTTTAACTTCTTTATTCCATACTCTGATAAGGATAAGCCCTTGCTTAGCGCATACTCACGTAAATGAACGTTGTGGTTTTTGCTGCCCGTAAAATGCTGCAAAAGTGAACCAAAAGCGTCTTTTGGCTGAATTAATAAGTCAATTTGCTTTCCGCCAGAGACCAAAATTGAGGAGGAAACATCACCTTTTTCTATTACTCGTTCTTTAAATGGATAATTTACAAAATGATCAATTACTGCTTTAGGATTTGAGGTTGAGACCGCAAAATCTATGTCTCCAATAGTTGAAGTTCTTCTTCTAAGGCTTCCTAAGGCCTCAACTCTTTCAACGTTCTTTGTTTTAAGTAAATAGTTTTTAATCTTCTCCGCAATTTCAAAGGCATATGGCAACACCATTCTTGACGTCTTTCCCTTTCCAGCTCTAAATTCATCAATTGCTCTGAGTATATCTTTTTCACTCTTTTCGCCAAAGCCCTCAAGATGTGCTATTTTACCTCGTTTTGCAATTTTTTCGAGCTGGTCTATCACAGTTTTCTCGTTATTCAACTTAAATTCCATTACAAGCCTAAAAGCTTTTTTAGGTCCGAAGGTGGGAATATCGGTTAACACAAAAACTGATTTAGGGATTCCATTTAAGACCCAATCAAAATGTTTAACTTTGCCCTTTTTAAACAGTTCTTCTAAGTGAGATTTAATAGTGGGACCCACTCCGGGTAAAAGTTCCAGTGAGTCTTCTTTAATGTATTCAGACAATTCACCGTTTAAATTAGCAATGGACTCAGACGCTTTTTGATACGCAATAATTTGGAATCTGAATTTTTTCTCGTTTTTTATGGTATAAGCAGTTGCAATATTTTGAAGAAGTTTTGCTACTTCTATGTTGCTCATACAATCGAAATCTTATCACACAGATTGATAATTCGACAAGCTCATTATCAAGCTTAAGCCTGTAGGATGGATTGACGTAAGTTCAATTACTGATATAATAGACTCCACGGGCTCGTAGTGAAGAGGCCTATCACGCCTCCCTGTCACGGAGGAGATCACCGGTTCGAATCCGGCCGAGCCCGCAACTGCCCCATATCTTTCTGTCCGAAAGGAGGGAATAAATGGCAAAATCAAATAACAACTTCTTATCGCAAATTAAGTGGGGAGAATCCTACACAAGTCTTATCTTAGGAGTAGTCGTAGTGCTTGTTGCCGTTGCTTTGCTTTTTTTAATTTTTAAAAACAGTACAAATCAAAAGAAAGAAACAGGTTCTGCTTCAACAAATGAAGAAAAAACTTATACCGTAAAAGAAGGAGATGATTTGTGGCACATATCAGAAGGATTATACGGCTCCGGATATAACTGGCAAGATTTAGCAAAAGCAAATAAAATCTCTAACCCAAACATAATAGTGCCTGGCACTAAATTATCGGTTCCAAAAGTTGAAGTTAAAGAAAGAACCATTACAGAGGCAGTAAGAGATAATACAATTACCGGCAACTCCTATAGCGTGATTGAAGGAGATAATCTTTGGAGCATATCTATCAGAGCTTATGGGGATGGATATAAATGGCCGGAGGTTGCAAAAGCTAATAACTTACAGAATCCTGATAGGATATATGTTGGGATAGTGCTAAAGCTTCCTAGGTAGAGTATTTTTTTGTATAATTGTTTTGTCACTAGCGGGATTGGTTCAGTGGCAGAATATTTCCTTCCCAAGGAAGAGACGCGAGTCCGATTCTCGTATCCCGCTCAGAGTAATGGGAAACAATTGTTGACGATCGTTTTATCTTTTGATATAGTAAATTGTGCCCGGCAGAATTAGCACTAAATACATTTTTGTTTCAGGTGGCGTAATATCAGGGATAGGAAAAGGTACCACCGCGTCCTCTATCGCACTGCTTTTGAAATCCTCTGGTTACAAAGTTTCGCCCATAAAATTTGAAAACTATTTAAACGTTGACGCGGGAACTATTAACCCCATAGAACACGGTGACCCTTTTTTGTGCGAAGACGGAACCGAAGGAGATATGGATCTAGGTAGTTATGAGAAATATCTTGATGAAAACATGAGCGCCGATAACTTTGTAACAATGGGAAGAATATATAAAACTGTAATAGATAAAGAAAGAAGATTTGAGTATAACGGCGAGGATGTTGAGGCTATTCCAAATATAACAGATGAGATTTTAAGAAGGTTAAGTGTCTTAGAACAAAAAGATAAACCCGATATTATAATCATAGAGCTTGGAGGAACAGCAGGCGAATATCAAAACGTACTTTTCTATGAAGCCTCTAGAATGCTAACGCTTAAAAAGCCCAAAGATGTTATACATATTCATGTAAGTTATGTTCCTACTCCGGGGCATCTTGGAGAGCCTAAAACTAAGCCCACCCAGTTGTCCGTTAGAACCCTAAACACAATGGGTATACAGCCCGATTTCCTTGTTACAAGGGGAGAGAAGTATTTAGATCAACGAAGAAAGGATAGGCTCGCTTTATTTTGCAATATGCACAAAGAAGATGTTATATCCAGTCCCGATCTTGATTCTGTTTATGAGATTCCATTTGTTCTGCATTTGCAGAATTTGGATATTCGAATACAAAAAAGATTAGGACTTATAGTAAGACAACCAAAGTTAAAATTATGGAAAGAGTTTGTTAAGAGTACGAAAAAATTCAGTAAAAATATAAAAATTGCCATTGTAGGAAAGTATTTTGCTGCTGGTGATTATCAGCTAAAAGACTCGTACGCAGCGTTATTTGATGCAATTGATCATGCTAGCTATAAGCTTGGTGTAAAACCTGAAACCGAATGGATAGACGCAGAAAGAATAGAGAAACATGGAACCAAGGCTGTATTTAACGAGATTGGAACAATAAATGGAATTATAGTTCCCATCGGCTGGGGAGAGCGAGGTGCGGAAGGCATGATTAGTACCGCTGGTTATGCACGGGATAATAAAATTCCCTACCTTGGCCTTTGTTACGGAATGCAACTTGCATCAATTTCCTTTGCGAGAGATATCTTAGGTATAAAAGATGCAAACTCCCAAGAAAATAGTAAAACAAAAAATCCAATCATCTGTTTTATCCCAACCCAGCAAGATATTATAAGAAAAAAGGAGTACGGAGGGACTATGAGGCTTGGGGGCTGGAATGCTATTGTTAAAAAAGGGACTGTAGCCTACGAAATCTATGACAAATATAATGGTTTTATAAATAAATCTAAAGGTTTAACCAGCGAAAGACATAGACACAGATATGAGTTTAATAATAAGTATGCTAAAGATTTTGAAAGAAACGGTATGGTGATTTCGGCAAGAAGTGTGAAAGAAAACTTAGTTGAAATAATTGAGCTTCCTAAAAAAACACACCCTTTTTATCTCGGTACTCAAGGGCATCCTGAATATAAAAGCAGACCCTTAAAACCACATCCGATTTTTCTTGAATTTATAGCTGCGTGTTCTTCTTGAGCTTATTTTGTAACTATTGTATAATTAGCGCATGAATAGAGAGCTAAATTTTAAAGTGGGGGACATAATTAAAGTTCACCAGAGAATTTCCGAAGGGGATAAAACAAGAATTCAGATTTTTGAAGGCGCTGTTTTATCAATTCGCGGAAGAGGCGAAAACAAAATGTTTACCGTTAGAAAATTGGTTGGAGACATTGCAGTCGAGCGAATATTTCCTCTTAATTCTCCAAATATTGAAAAGATTTTAATTAAAGGACAGATTAAGCAAAAAGTTACAAGATCAAAATTATACTTTTTAAGGCATTCCCTGCAATAGATGTATATTCCCAATCCAACTGCCAGGCTTGGAGAAAAATTGGCTGCTGAATACCTCGAGAAACAAGGGTATAAAATAATTGAGAGAAATTTCCGCAAAGGTTGGGGAGAAATAGATATTATCGCGCTTGATGACAAAACCCTTGTTTTTGTAGAGGTAAAAACTAAAACTTCTAATAAATTTGGTACGCCATTTGAAGCAATGACTCCTTTCAAAATAAAAGCCCTAGAAAGAACTGCAATGTTTTATAAAAAACTTCATCCTGAGCTGCCGGAAGCACTACGAATAGATGCGGTAGGCGTTGTATTAAGTAAAGACAAAAATGCTAAAATAGATTTAATCAAAAACATTTATGGATAACTATGATTAAAATTGGTGGGGTGTATAAACATTTTAAAGGACATATTGTTAAGGTAATTGCCTTGGGAAGACATTCTGAAACTCGCGAGTGGTATGTGGTATATGAAAAGACTGATGATGGCGATGGATACAAAAAGGGTGACGTTTGGATAAGAACAAAAGAAATGTTTTTGGAAATTGTCGAACGTGATGGCAAAAAGTTTCCTCGTTTTGAGCTTATTTCTTCAGAAACTTGATTTGATCGCGCAAGATTGCTGCGGTTTCAAAGTCCAACTCTTTTGCAGCGTTTCGCATCTCAATAGATAATCTTTTTATTAACTTTTCTTTTTCATCGGGAAGCAATACTTCTTTCTTTTGCAAAGTTAAAAGGTAATTTGCTTGTTTTTCATCATCTATTGTTTCTTCAACCAATTTTGCCCTTATTGCTTTTTCAATAGATTTAGGGGTAATTTTATGCTTTTTATTATATTCAAGCTGGATATCTCTTCTTCTACCAACTTCTTTGATAGCCTCGCGCATAGAACCAGTAATTTCATCTGCATACATAATTACTAGGCTGTCTACGTTTCTTGCTGCTCTCCCCATTGTTTGGATTAAAGAAGTCTTACTTCTCAAAAAACCTTCTTTATCCGCGTCCAAGATTGCAACCAAAGCGACTTCCGGAAGATCCAAGCCTTCTCTTAGCAGGTTAATTCCGACTAGCACATCATATTCACCACCTCTTAGTCTGTCTAAAACATCTTGCCGTTGTAGGGTCTCAATATCTGCATGGAGATAGGATACCTTAATATCTCTTTCCTGAAGGTATGATGAAAGATCTTCAGCCATCCTTTTAGTTAGAGTTGTAACTAAAACTCGCTGTTTACTGGATATTCTTTTCTCAATCTCCTTAATTAAGTCTTCAATCTGTCCTTTTGTTTTTTTTACGACTACTTCTGGATCTACAAGTCCCGTCGGCCTAATTAACTGTTCAGTGACATCACCACTTCCTTTAGCTAAGGAGATTTCGTAGTCATTTGGAGTAGCGCTTACATAAACTGCTTCATTTATTCTTCTTGCAAATTCCTCATACCTTAAAGGCCTGTTGTCTAATGCAGAAGGCAGCCTGAATCCGTAATCGATTAAAGTTTCTTTTCTTGCCCTATCTCCGTTGTACATTCCTCTAAGCTGGGGAAGTGTCATGTGCGATTCATCAATTATGGTAAGAAAGTCATCACTACATGCACTCATATAATCAAGTAGCGTAAATGGTGGCTCTCCCGGTTTTCTTCCATCAAAATATCTTGAGTAATTTTCGATTCCATTTACGTAACCAAGCTCCTGTATCATGTCTAAGTCAAAATTAGTTCGTTGCTCAATTCTTTGTGCTTCCAAAAGCTTTTCTTTGCTTCTGAAAAACTTAACTCTTTCCTGCATCTCGGCTCGAATCTTAGGAAAAACATCTCTATAAACACTGGGGTCAGTCATATAATGTTTTGCGGGGTAAATTACATATTTTTCAAGCTTTCGGATAATGTCACCAGTTAAGGGGCTAAACTCATATAATTTTTTAAGAATCGAATTTTTCATCTCAATTCGCAATGCTTGATCCGAGTATGCCGGAAACAGATCTATATCTTCTCCTCTTACCCTAAAAGTTCCTCTTTTAAAACCGTAGTCATTTCTTTCATATTGAAGGTCAGTTAGCTTCGATAAAACATCATTTTGGTCAATCATTGTACCAGCAGATAAATCCATTACAAATTTTCCATATTCTGTAGGGGATCCAAGATTATATATGCATGAGACAGATGCAACAACTATTACGTCTTTACGTGTAAGTAAATTTGCAGTCGCGGAAAGTCTTAACTTATCTATTTCCTCATTAATTTCTACCTCTTTTTCAATATAGGTATCGCTCTGTGGAACATATGCTTCGGGCTGATAAAAATCATAGTATGAGACAAAATAGGAGACAGCATTATCTGGAAAAAAATCCCTAAATTCTTGATATAGCTGTCCTGCAAGTGTTTTATTATGAGAAACAACAAGCGTTGGCCTTTGAATGTTTTGAATAACATTAGCCATGGTAAAAGTTTTACCGCTTCCTGTAACACCTAAGAGTACTTGATGTTTAGCGCTTTTTTGAAGCCCGTGAGAGATTTTTTTAATGGCATCTGGTTGATCTCCCGTTGGCTTAAAGCCGGATTTTAATTTAAATTCCATAAAACACTTTATTTTAACACAGTTTGACTGTATTTGACTTCTTGACAAAGTTCTACTTTTTTTCGTATATTTTATTCATATGCCAGGAGTCCTATACAGAAAAGAAAGAGAAGTATTAGAGTTTCTTGCCCAATTCCAGAGGCAATATGGATATTCACCTACGCTGTCTGAAATTGCCCAAGGAACAGGACACAGAAGCAATTCTACTGTACATACTTTGATACGCTCCTTGGTTGAGAAGGGATACGTACAAAAAGTAGATGGAAATACCAGGGTTTTAAAGATAGTTGATGAGAAAGTTCAATTTTCCCTATTAGGAAGCAAGCCAGCAATAGAGCTTCCACTAATGGGTTTTATTGCAGCCGGTGCGCCTCTTGAGCCCTACACAGATCCCAATGCTACATTTTATGTATCAGCATCGCTTCTTTCAGGCAAAAATACCGCGTATGTTTTACAAGTCAAGGGAAGATCCATGATTGAAGAAGGTATTTTGGAAGGTGATTTTGTTGTAATAGAAAAAGTCAGTGAAGCTATTAACGGAGATATAGTTGTTGCAATAGTAGATGATAATCTGGCTACTCTCAAAAAATTTTACAAAGAGGATGGTAGAGTAGTCCTGCGACCGGCAAACTCTGAAATGGCTCCAATTTATCCTACAAAATTAACCATTCAAGGGAAGGTTGTAGGCCTAGTACGTAGATTCGATTAACTCCTAAGTTTAATAATCTTTAGCTTGTGATTGATGTACCAAATTCCCCCGAGAACTAAAACAACGGCGATTACTATTTCAAATTTCCTAAAATAGGGTTCTAAAACGTGCCATTCTTTGCCAAAAGTAACACCCACATAGGTTAAAAAAGCGGACCATATAAACGATCCTAAAAATGTTAGAATAGAAAATTTCCAAATGTTCATTTCCGCTAGTCCCGCAGGAAGAGAAATGAATGTACGGATTGCGGGAATAATTCTTGAGAAAAACGCAACAAAATCCCCATACTTATTAAGCCACTTTACGCTGCGCAAATATTCGTGCTCTGTTATAAGAAAAAACTTTCCGTATTTCTTAACTAGCTTTAGAATAACGTGTTCTTCTAAATAGAACCCAATTCCATAAGCAATTAATGAGCCGACCAAATTTGCAAAAGCACCTACTAAAACCACTAGCCAGAAATCGAGCTTTCCTTGACTAACCAAAAATCCTGCGAATGGCATTGTAACTTCGGATGGAATAGGTATTAGCGCTGACTCAAGTGTCATTAAAATAAAAATTCCCAAGTAGCCTGTGGTTTCAATTGTCTGTATAATAGTGGCTGTTAGTGTATGAAGGATGGTTTCAATCATAATAAAGTGGGCACGTTATTTATTGTAGCAACACCTATCGGAAATTTACAAGATATAACATTTAGGGCTTTAAAAACTCTTGAGAGTGTCGACTTTATTGCAGCCGAAGACACTAGGATAACTTCAATTTTACTTAAGAAATACTTTCCTGAAAACTATAAGCAAATGAATTTAAAGTTATTCCCGTTTTTTGAAAAAAACGAACAGCTTAAGGCAGAACAAATATTAAATATACTAAAAAACGGTAAAAACGTTGCTTTGGTATCTGACGCAGGAACACCAACTGTTTCGGATCCAGGGTTTAAGCTAGTTAGGGAATGTAAGGCCCAAGGGATTGATGTAGTTTCAATCCCTGGCCCAACAGGCGTGATATCAGCCTTAGTCTCGAGCGGTTTGCCAACTGATAAGTTTACATTTTTGGGTTTCCCCCCTTTAAAACCCGGGCATAGGCTCGAATTGTTCAAAAAGGTACAAGAAAGCCATAAATATGTAGAGGCGACGATCATTTTCTATGAATCGCCGCATAAGATTTTAAAAACGTTGCAGGATCTGAAAAGTGTTTTTGGAAATATTCAAATTGTCGTAGCAAGAGAACTAACAAAGATACATGAAAAGGTAGAAAGGGGTAGTATTCAGCAATTTATAGATTCTTATTCTAAAAAGGGCGTAAGAGGGGAATTAACTGTGCTTTTTAGCCTAAAGTGAAGCGAGTTGAGATTCAATTGACAAGAGCCTATTATACTTAGAAACTCTTTCTCCCCGCACAGGAGCCCCAAATTTTACATAGTCAGCTCCTACGGCAACGGCAAAATCAGCTATAAAATCATCTGTTGTTTCTCCGCTTCGGTGTGATACTGCAATTTTTAATCCAGCTTGTTTTGCCATTTCCGCAACCGCAATAGATTCAATTACAGTCCCTATTTGATTTGGCTTTACAATAATTCCCCCAACTGCGCTCTTTTGCAGCGCTTCCTGAAGCCTAAAAGGGTTGGAGGATATTAAATCATCTCCGACAATCAACGTAACCTTGGATAGCGTAGTATATAACTCTTGCCAACCATTCCAATCGTCCTCTGCCATACCATCTTCCAAATACAAAAGATGATATTGAGAGTTAAGCATTGTATAAAAATCTATCAACTCCCTTGAGGTAAGTCCAGTTGCTTTATCTTTAATGCGGTAATTTCCTTCGTTATAAAAATCATTTGAAGCTGGGTCAAGGCCAATAAAAATATCAAATCCAAGCCTTAAATTGATAGCTTCGATTGCCTGCTTAATTAAAAGAAGTCCGTCTTGATTTGAACCAAGCTTTGGTGAAAATCCTCCCTCAAGACCAGTTAGGGTAGATAAATTATTTGTTTGCAAAACTTTTTTAAGCGAGGTGTAAACATTTGTTCCTAACATTAAATCTTCGGAATATGTTTTAGAAGATGCTGGTATAACTAAAAATTCCTGGAAATCTATGTTTCCGTCGCCATGTTTTCCGCCGTTTAAGATATTGAAAGATGGGGTAGGGATTCTTAAAGAAGCTTCTTTTTTTGTAAACTCTCTTAAATAAAGAAACGTTGGGAGGACAGCGCTTTTAGCAGCCGCTTTTGCAACGGCGATTGATACTGCAAGAATTGCATTTGCTCCCAGTCTTTGTTTATTTGGAGTACCATCAAGCTCAATCATTTTCTTGTCCACTGCGGAAATATTACTTGCTTCCATTCCAGAAATCGCTGGAAATAATTGTTTTGTTATATTATTTACTGCAGTAAGAACTCCTAAACCGTTATACCTTTTCTCATCATTATCTCGTAGTTCTAGCGCTTCGTATTTTCCTATGGATGTACCACTTGGTACAGAAGAAATTCCAATTGCTCCATCTGAAAGTATCACAGTTGCTTCAATAGTAGGTTCTCCTTTTGAATTTAAAATTTCTCTAGCCGAAATATTTTTAATTTTGGCCATTTCTTAATACCTCTTTCTCAAGCTGTAATATTAACTTTCTTGTGGAATCAATAACATCAGGAGATACAGAAACACTTGTAATGCCTAATTTTATTAATCTTTTAACAAGTTCTGAATAAGATGATACCGCTTGCCCGCAAATAGATGATGTAATGCCTCTTTTATGAGCAGTTCGTACAACGTGTTCAAACGCCCATAAAACTGCCGGGTTCATCTCATTAAATTCATGAGCCAATTCCGAATTGTCTCTATCGGTTCCTAGAATTAACATGGTCAAGTCGTTTGAGCCAATAGAAACGCCATCTATTCCAACGTCGATAAACCTATCAAGCATTATTACATTCGAAGGAATTTCAACCATCATCCAAAGTTTAAAGTTGTGAGATCGCTTAAGCCCTGTGTTATCAATTATTTTTTTAACTTTTATCATCTCCTCAACTGTTCTTACAAATGGTAGCATTACCCACAAATTGGTAAATCCCTTTTCTCTAACTTTCTTTATCGCTTTTAACTCTAGCTCAAACACTTCTTTATCTTGAATATATCTATAAACTCCCCTAAACCCAAGCATTGGGTTTTCTTCGATTGGCTCATAATCTCTTCCGCCTACAAGATTTCGGTATTCATTTGTTTTAAAATCCGAAGTCCTATAAACAACTGGCCTTGTGTCAAATGCTTGACAAAATTTGGTAAGCCCTTCCGATAACTTTTCTACAAATAAATGTGATTTTCCGTCCTTTATCATTTTCTTTGGATGAGTACCAATTTCTGCCATCATAAATTCTGCTCGAAGTAAGCCAACGCCATCAACATTTAAATTTGAGATTCTATCAACAGCCTCAGGCTCTGCCAGGTTTACATAAACTTTTGTTGCAGTTTTAATTTGAGTAAACTCAGTTATGTCTTTGTGTTGTTGAGTAAATCCACCTCTAAATATTTCCCCACTGCCTCCGTTAACTGTGATTATTTTTTCATGCCTTAGAAGAGAAGTAGCATTCTCAGCGCCAACGACTGCTGGGATTCCTAGCTCTCTTGATACAATAGCCGCATGCGATGTCCTTCCTCCCGAGTCGGTTACTATTGCGCTTGCTCGCTTCATTGCCGGAACAAAGTCCGGGTTTGTCTGCGGAGCAACTAATATATCGCCTGATTGAATTTTATCCATTTCAGATGCAGCATGAATTACTTTTGCAAGACCTGATGATATACCGGGGCTTGCTGGATCTCCAATAAGTATCAATTTTCCTAATTTGTTATTCTGTGAATTTATGTTCTGAACTTTTACGTTGTTAACTGTTGTTACAGCCCTTGTTTGAACTATATAAGTCTTTCCTTTTTCAATAGCCCATTCAATATCTTGTGGAAAGTAATAATGTTTTTCTATCAACTTTCCAACTCTTGCCAACCCAACAATTTCATTTTCGGATAACTTCTGGCTTTGACCTTTTGATTTGCTCACTTTGATTTTCTTATTCGTACTGCCTTTTCTCTCCAAAAGAAAGTTTTGCAGCGAAACATTTTTGCTTAAGACTTGCAGGGTTTCCTTGTTAACCTCGTATCTATCTGGCTTTTCCTCGCCTTGAACAATCATTTCACCAAGCCCTAGTATTGCCTCTATAACAATCATTTTCTTGTCATTAGTTAGCGGATCAATAGTAAACATAACACCCGACTTTTCTGATTCAATCATTTTCTGCACAACTAATGCAATTCCAATTGTTTTATTTTCAAAGCCTTGGCTGTGTCTGTAAAATATTGCTCTTGCCCCGTAAAGTGACGCCCATGCTTCTTTCACCTTTTCAATTAACACAGCGTCTCCTTGTACATTTAAAAACGTCTCCTGTTGCCCAGCAAAGGACGCGGATTTTAAGTCCTCTGTTGTGGCTGAAGACCTAACAGCAACTAAAGGTTCATTAATCGAACCGCCGAGCTTTCTATAATTTTTTACTATCTCAGAAGCTAATTCTTGGGGCACGGGTGAGTCAGAAATTATTTTTTTAATATTTTTGGATACCTGCTCAAGAGATTTTTGATTATCAAAGTTAACGGTAGAGAGAAGATGTTTAATTTTTGCTTCTAAATTATTTTCTTTGACTAATTTAAAATAAGCTTTTGAGGTAATTATAAAACCCGGAGGAACATTGAAACCGGCATTTGATATTTCTCCTAAATTCGCTCCTTTTCCTCCGACAAGCGGGATATCTTCTTTGCCAACTTGCTTAAACCATACTAAAAACTGGGCAGCGTTCGCCATAGCTTAATTATGAGTAGAATTGGTTAAATTTTCAAGGAGTCAACTTTTGAGCTTTTCCTTAAAATAATCTACCCAAGGGATAGGAGACGGATCGATTCCGTACAATATTGCAAGGTAAAACGATAAAAGTCCTCCAAAAGACACGGTTTCCAACGCCTGCGAAATATTGCTTGTTGATCTTGGAGCATAAGAAACATATAAGATTTTGTTTTTATTTACTACATCTTTTGTAATGTTCATTCTCTTGGTATTTTTCTCCGAATATAAGTTAGATTCTATAAAAATAAATTTTAATTTTTTATCTTGAGGGTTCTTAAGCCCTTCCATAAGATGGTGATTTAATTCCGGGATAGGGAAATTAAAAGCAAGAGACTTTGAGCACTCATTTATTTGGTTTCTCATTACATGAGAACAACCATTTAAAAATTCTGAGGCAACTATTACAGGAACATAGCCAACAATATTTTTTGCAATTTCTATAGCATTGCTTCTTGAGTTGTCAAAATTATTTTTTGCAGCATATATGTCTTCTAAAACTTCACTCGGGTCTAATTTTAATAACCCTGAAGCGGAGAGAATAATTAACGTTCCAAGAATAGTGTATCCGGATCCAAGACGCGGTTGATTGCTTGGATTGTTTCTTGGGTCAAACTGGATAAATGGTTTATTATTTTTGCTCATTACCTCTGCAAGAGCTCCACTTGTTGTTAATGCCGTTACTTTGCAACCCCTTTTAAGAGCATCTTGTGCAGATGCCAATATTTCTTCAGTTGTGCCTGAATAGCTAGAAAGAATGACTAAAGTATTTTCGTTAGCAAAATTAGGCAGGGTATAGTCGTTGTTGACATAAAAGGGTAAGCTTAGTGTATTCTTATACAAGTGGTATACAATCTGCGCGCCTAAAGCTGATCCTCCCATTCCTGAGAAGACTATATTTTCAACTTCAGAATATTCGGCAGGCAAGGTAAAGTCTTTGAAGTCTTCTAGTACTTGAATTCCTTGATCCAGGAAAAGCTCTGTAGACCTCAAAACGTTTTTAGGGTCCAGATGTTTAAATGTAGACGAATCGTTTAAATCAATCATTTTGCAACACTTTCTATAAAAGATTTTAGTTCACTATATTTTTGCAGAACTTCATCCTTATTATACCCTTCAACGTTGAGTCTTAACAAAGGTTCGGTGTTAGATGTGCGAACATTAAATCTCCAACCGTCGTAAGAAATAGAGACTCCATCAATATCCCAAAATTTTCCATCCTTATATTTTTCTTTTAAAGCTGCAAGGATTTCTTTAGCATTACTTACCTCAAAATTTAATTCAGGAACTTCGAAACTTCTTCTAACTTCTTCAATTATTTCTGAAAGAGGCTTATTTTCGTCAGATAATACTTTTAAAATGATCAAAATTACTGGTAGGTTCCATTCCGCGTTTCCATTAGTCCTAAAGAACATGTGGCCTGATGATTCACCAGCGAAAATGCCCCCTGTTTTATTCATTGCTTCGGTGATATATGCGTGACCGACTCTTACAATTTCTGATTTCCCTCCATACTCCTCTATAAGCTTTAGTGGACCTAAGATATCCCGAATATCAAAATAAATTAACTCTCCAGGATATTTTTTAAGAAGTTCTCGTGCAACTATGGCTGTGATGCTTGTTGAGGGAACAATTTCACCTTTTTCGTCTATGAAAAATAATCTGTCCGCATCTCCGTCTGTGGCAATTCCTAAATCTGCTTTTTCTTCAACAACTTTCTTCTGTAAGTCAACAAGCGTTTCAAATTTTAATGGATTTGGTTCATGAGCTGGGAAGTTTCCATCCAACTCGAAATTTATTTTAATTAAATATGCAGGTACCTTATTAAACAGAGCCTGGATATATTGAGCTCCCATCGCGTTAGCAGGGTCTGCAACTATTTTTAATTTTTTAAACAAAGATGAATTAAATGTTTTTTGTGCTTCAATAACTTCCTCCTCAAGTATTCCAGTCTTTTCAGTAGTTGCACCTTTTAAGCCAGTTGGTTTTAGCTCTTGGGTAGATAGTTTTTGTACCTCCTCCATTCCAGTTGGTTTTCCTATCTTTATAAGTCCGGTTGGGCCATTCATTACAAATTTCATACCGTTCCATTCTTTTGGGTTATGGGAAGCAGTGACTTGTATTCCAGCGTCATATTTGTAATGAAAAACTGCAAAATAAAATGATGGGGTAGATAGTTGTCCTGCGTCTACTACGCTTGCGCCCATTTCAACTAAAGCTTCTTTTACTGATTTAAAAAGTGACGGACCTGATAATCGCATATCGTATGCAAGAAGAATTGTAGGCTGGTCTTTATCTAGCTTATTTTGAAAAAAAACAAAGATTGCTTTAGCTATTTGGGAAATTTTTTCTTCATCTATTTGCGTTGGGTATATTCCTCGTATGTCGTAGGATTTAAAGATTGAAGGATCAATCGCCATTAGATTATCTTATAAATCCGCAAGGAAAATGTCAATTGAGGCAGACAGTTTAAAAGGAGTTAGGCCAAACTTTGTTTGATAATCAATCTCATATAATTTCTTGTGTAAATTTTTTAGCTTCTCGCTTCCAAATATATTAGCTTGTCGTTGTAGTTTTAATTTTTGCCATGCTTGCAACCTTTTTGCCTCATCAATTAAAGAACTTGAATCCTGGGTTGATAAAAGTAATCTAAATTGTCGTACTAACATATAAAAAATTAACTCTGTCTCCATATTTTTTTCAAGCTGCTTAAATAAATAGAGAGAATTAGAATTCCTAGGCTTTAGTGAATCGAGAAAAGTAAATAGGCTCGCGGGGTAGTTAAATGTCTTAAGCTGTGCATTCTTGAAAGCGTATTGTTGTGGCTTGGAAAGCTCCTTTTCCTCCCATAGAAAGAAATCGTTTTTATTATTTGAGCTTATATACTCAACAATTTTTTTATATTCATTTGAATTTCCTTTTACATTTGAAAAGAAATTTTCAATAAAAATTATTTCACTTTCATTAAAAAGGGAATCACCTTCAGCCGACTGAAATATTGTATCGTAGTTTGCGTTTTCAATTAAAACGTACGAGGGAAAGCTTTCTTTCTGTTCTATGTAGTATTTTCTAGACGATGCAGTATCGCTACCATGAATTATCGTAATCATTTTATTTTAGCCTTAAATTCGTCAAACAATCTGTTAGCAGTTTGTCCCAAGTGTCGCGAGCGATTTCTATGTGGAACCAAGGCTCCTGAAAAATTTTGAGGGATATGTAAAAGTTCATGTATTAAAACTTTGGATTTTTCATCTTCGTTTAATCTGTCGTAATACTTAGACAAGACTTCTATAACATAATTCGGTTCTAGGTTAAGCGCATGCTGAAAAATTTTTGGCATCGACCATATTCTTGCATAGGCTCTTGATTTGGACCCTTGCGTTCTGTAGCTGTGTATATTAGATAGTTTAATATGGGGCATATCGAGCACAGCAAGAATGTTCTTTATTTTTTTCTTTACGTCGGGGGCGTTCTCCCATTCCAACTTCTGACTTTTCATCTAGGTATGTTTATCAGCAACGTATGAAGCAGCGTAGGCATCGGGCTTTGTTTTTGCCACATAGCCATTTCCTGTTACCATACCTACTACTTCTTTGATCATTTCTCTTGTATCACCATGTTCACCAACGTCAACATGAATTTCAAGATTGTATTTCGGAGCAGAACCGTTTAGAGTTTTTTTAAATAATGGGACAAAAATAGAAGCAAAAGTCAGGGAGGTAAGTGTTTCTCTATAAATCTTATCTCTTAAAGTATGAATATTTTTTTGCTGCTCTTTCCTCCAGAAATATTTTCCACCAAATCCTTTTCGATGTATTAGAATTGCAGTAACCAAATTAATACTGCTTCCTCCGTTTCCTAGTATTTTCTTTTCATGGGAATCCGTACCTATAACAAGGCTGTATTCAGCATCTGGATTTTCTTCTAAAAAGGACTTTATTCTGTCGATGATCCCTGATATTGAAAGAAGTCCGTGGGTTTTACTTTGGAAAATCTCGTCTGTTAGCTCGCCATTCATTTATGGTCTAAATTATACCATATGAGCTAAAGGTTAAGCAGCCATTTGAAGAAAATTTTTGCATTATTATCCAAAATTCTAATTGAGTTTCTAAAACTTTCGGAAAAATCTTTTATTTTGAAAATATCAACACTTGATGTTGAGTAGTGTTTGCTCATTTCTAATTTGGGCTCTCCTTTTGTTTTGGAAAAGTTTTGGTACGCTTGATACAATTCTGCTTTATTTCCATTTCTAATAAAAGAAAATTGATCAAATGGCACAGAGTTTGCTCGAAGCAAAAAAGGGGTAACTGCTACAATATTTGGGTCACTCCAAGCATTTTCAAATGCAGTTTTATAATAAAGCGCCTGTGTAGGCTCTAGGGTAGAATGAATTGTCCATCCTGTTTCGGTAATAAAAATTGGTATTTTCTTACCCGTAATCGCGCTAAATTCTTCTTCCAAGTAATAATGGGAGTAAATGCCGTTTTGACCCCTGTAGCTTGGCGGAGAAGAAAATGCCGGATTTGGATAAGAATGAGCCGCTAAGCCATCTATCTTTGATAAAACACCGGGAATCGCTTCCTCTGTTTGTCTTAGATAATTAAGCTGACTAATATATTCACCGGCAACGTTTGGAGCAGCGTTGTCCAAGCCCCCAAATATTATAAAAAACTTATCGCTTCTTGTTTTAAATATATTCACCGCGTAATTTAATATATCCGCATATGCTACTGGATCAGGTACTCCTCCCCACTCATCTCCTCTGTTTTGTTCGTTAAAAATGACAACATATCTATTTTCCGTTGGCCAGATTAAGGAATTAAGAAAATTTGCAAAATCTATAACGTAATATTTATTAGGAATCTCCCACGATCCTTCAACAAAGTAGTCACCCTCTGTAGCTATGCGTAAAATTGGAATCAGATGAAGTCTTCTACATTCATCCATAAATTTTTGCCACTTTTCCAGATCTTTATCGGACGCTCTTATTGGAATCGTTACATAACCCCAATCGCCTCCCGATGAGTTAACTAAGGCTGCTGCTTCTGAGACTTCCTCTGGAAATAAAATGTGAATTCCATATTTATTATTAGGTAAAGAAGTAGGATCATAGGTAGCGTAAGATGCACTAGTCGATGCAATTAATAGCATTAACAGCAAAATTAAAAAGAAAAATTTTTTCATGGGTATTATTTTACATCAAAGACATGCAAAATGGTAAAATTAGACTATGTTAATAGACGAAGTAGTAGTAACAATTAAAGCCGGTAATGGCGGAAACGGCGCAATTAGTTTTAAACGGAATGCCCAAACTGCAAAAGGAGGTCCAGATGGTGGAAATGGAGGCAAAGGGGGAGATGTTTACATTGTTGGCGCACGTGATATAGATACTCTTACTACTTTTAGATATCAAAAAGTAGTAAGGGCAGAAGACGGAATAAATGGAGGGAAATATAACCTGTACGGCAAAAATGCAGAAGACAAGATTATTAAGGTTCCACTTGGAACGATTACTACTAATCTAGAAAGCGGTAACTCTTTCGAAATCAATAGTGAAGAAGATAAATTCCTTATCGCAAAAGGTGGTAAGGGTGGAAGGGGTAATAATGAATTTAAATCATCAACTACGCAAGCTCCAAGATATAGAGAGTTAGGGGGGATTGGTGAAGAAAAGAAAATTAAGTTAGAACTTAAAATAATTGCCGACATAGGATTAATAGGGCTTCCCAATGCCGGAAAAAGCAGCTTGCTCTCAGTTCTTACAAATGCTCACCCTAAAATAGCAGATTATCCCTTCACGACCCTTGAACCAAATTTAGGAGTTTTTGATTCGAAAATAATCGCCGATATTCCAGGTCTTATAGAAGGAGCCTCTCGCGGTAAGGGATTGGGAGATAAATTTTTAAAACACATAGAAAGAACAAGACTTTTAGTCCATTGCATAGACTCTAGCTCTCAGACTCCAACAGCCGATTATAAAACAATTAGAAAAGAATTGGAGGAGTTTAATTCAGAATTACTAGATAAAAAAGAGATGGTTGTTTTGACAAAGCAAGATTTAATTGATGAAAAAAAACAAAAAGAATTGGAAGCTACCTTTAAAAGAATGAAAAAGGAGATTGTTTTTTTATCTTTATATAATGACAATAGTTTAGACGAGCTAAAAAAAGTACTTCATGAAGCAATTTAGCCGCAAAAAAACCCCTTGCGGGGTCTTTTCGGGGCGATTAATATTGCTATTAATCTCCTGCCTTTTTATACTTACGTATTGAAGGTAAAAAACATTATATATAGCAATTTATGCATTGTCAATAGGGTAAAAATAGGTCAAACTAGACCAATATTAGAATACATCAACCTTTGGACTCCTTGGATATACTTCTCTTACTTCTGCAAGTGTCTTTTTGCCAATTCCATGTACCTGTCCGTTTCCCGTTACCCTCCACATCACCTCCGTATCGGATAACTCACTTATCTGCTCGGGAGTTGTAAGTCGTTCATCTCTAATAGCAAGCCTAATACATCTTCTTGCTCTTGATGATAAATCAGAAAAACGTTCGTACATAACCGCATTGTACTCCAAATGTTTCAGAATTGGGATTATTGAAGATCTCTCGGAAGAAACGAATCGGGCATTGGCTCCGTGTAGGATACGGTTGCTTGAGATAGTATTTTCCACTTCATACAATTGTCTCGTACTACTGACCTTGCTCTATTTTTTGCCATCTCTATAGCATCGTCAGACGTTTCTCCTCTGCCCGACAAATGTTCCCTTAGTGGACATGAATCGCAATTTAATAGCCCGACAGCATTATAAAGATATAAGAGATTATTTGTTGTTGGCTTGCTGGCGACTGTTACTTCTGCCTCACAAATAACATCTGGCTGTAATTCGGGCTTGTGCGGCTCCCTTTCTGGACTATGTCTACTTTCAAATGATTCAAAACTTGGTCCTCTTTCTCCCATAATGTAGGGGATAATACCAAATACAAGATAGAATGTCAAACTATGGGATTACGAGTACCCCAAGTGTTTAAGAATTGTCATGATCCTGAGTTTTTTCGGAGGAGAACCAGATTCGTGGCTCTTTAGAGAAGTGGAAAAACATACTTCAACCTGAGGCTAATCCTGCTCTGTTTATTAACCGTCATTAGAGAGTGGAATTAATAAGCAACTCAACCTATAGTTGATATATT
Source organism: Candidatus Levybacteria bacterium RIFCSPHIGHO2_01_FULL_37_17 (assembly GCA_001782035.1). Classification (GTDB taxonomy): domain Bacteria; phylum Patescibacteriota; class Microgenomatia; order Levybacterales; family UBA12049; genus 01-FULL-36-15b. Next base: position 90,477 of record MFNL01000002.1, read on the forward strand.
TATTTTCATTTGCTATACTCCACCATTATGAATGAACGATCAAATGCAGAAAGGGCTGAAGCAGTAACAAAATATACCGTAGAAATTCGTTCCATAAATGAGGATGGTGCTATTAGATTAAGAGACGAAGGATTGGCAGTTGCCCGAGAAATGGGTGTTCCAGGCTTTTTAGCAGTTTATAGTAGAACTGGCATGGAAGAGACTACGCAAGTTCAAGGTGCAGCAACACTTCTTAACGTTGAAGTTGCAAGGGCAAAAATAAAAACAGTTTTAGCAGTTAGGCGATCTTCAAGACTTCAACGGGAAAGAATGGCAGAAAAAGGTCAAACAAGAGAAGACTTCGGTGGTCAGTTGGGAAGTCTTTTTGGTGGAGGGATTGCTTTGTTCGCCGATGAAGCAAGAACACAATTTATTGGAGCCATGGCATTTAGTGGAGGGACTCAAGAAGAAGACGAGGAAATTTGTAGAAGAGCTGTGGAGAGAATAGGTCTATATACAGATGTAGATCCAGTCTTAACCCAAAGCGTCAATGAAGAACAAGCTAATGACCGACTACAAACTTTTACATTTGATGGAGAACCTCTCAGGGTATCATACCAGGATACTGAGCACGTTGCTGAAGGTGTAGAATGTGACGTCTACCGATTTGAGGGAGACGATACCAAGGACTTAGGAATAATTAAGGTTAAGCCAGGTTTTAGTACACCACGACAAAGAGTTTTAGATGGAGATAGAACAATTGAGGGATACATGTCGGGCAAGGGTAAGCTTATTATTACCAAACCCGATGGGACAATTGATAGTTATTCGTTTGATCAAGACACGCTAAATTTTACATTAAATGTGAGGATTGGCGAAATAATGCAGTGGCAAGCAGATACAGAATTTCCCTTAGTTGCATCTGAAGTGTGTTTTCCTCCCTACAATAATGATAGATACGAGAGAGTTGCTTAGCTTGTTGTATTAATCTAACTTCACAAGATCTATGTACTCCAAATGTTTAGGAATTGGAACCAGATACGAGCTTCAATCAGACATGGGATCGTATATTGAATCCTAGCCTCAGTTCAGCATTACAGCTTAGCTACCAATAGGGAGTGGAAATAGTTGATTAGATTTACCTTCTTCCGTCTAACATTGGAGTTGGTGCAATTTTTTCAACCATTCTTTCAATAGCTTCTGTAGGAATATCACCCGTATCGTATGTAACAAAAGCTGCACCTTTCGGAACTCTGGCATTTCCATCAGGATATGGAGCTCCTTCATCAGCAACTATTCTAAATGGAAGATCAAAACGACCAAGTACTTCTCTAAGAGCGAAAGCTCTTTCAAGACTTACAGTACTTGTATGTGGCAAAATTTCATTTGGATTTCTTTCAGGCAATCTTTCTGGCATGATTGAGGAATTATAATACTTGAACAAGCGAATGTCAATACTATGAGCTCTTGTACCGCGTAGGGGAGTCGAACCCCTGATTCCCTGGCTGAAAACCAGGTGTCCTAGGCCACTAGACGAACGCGGCAGGACAGATATTATACCTTAAAATTAACTTTTAAGGCAAACTATCTATTTTAACCTTCGCCTAAGACCCTCTACTACGTCTTTTGCGCTATCTTGTCCGCCGAGTCCAAATGCGATACCTCCTGCAATTGCAAACATTGCAACCAGACCAGTAAACAATATTCTTATTAAATCTGTTGCAACTCCAAGTTGGCTTAACACAGCCAAAATGACAAATATGTTTATTGCCCATTTTGTTACAGAGGCAACGGTGTTTGCTGCTTGAGCATCTACTCCTTTAACAGACGCCAAAACTAAATCGTGGGCTATTCTTGCAAATACAAACCCTACTATTGCAATAACAGCAGCCACAAATACATTTGGCATGTAAAGTAAAAACTGGTTTAAAACCGTAATTATCCTTGGCATATTCCATACTTCTGCAGTTGGAATAAGAAAAACGACTATTACAAACCACCTTACAATTTCAGCCAAAATATTCGTCCAGCTATATTCGCCCAATTCGGGTACTCCATACCTTCGAAGGTAAGCCTCTACTTTTAAAGATTTAGAAACACTTACAATAACCTGTTTAACTAATGATCCAATAATGACACCAATAAGTAAGATTATTGCTCCTGTTAGAAATCTTGGAATGAAGTTTACCGTGGCATAGAAGGCGCTGTTGAACGAGGCAGATAATGTTGCTCCAATATCCATTATGTTTTCACCTCCTTTCGCGATTTTAATCAGTCTATATTCTTTTAAGCTGGCTTGTCAAGTGCTAAGGTTGCTTGATATAATTTGCGGGCGGGCCGTTAGCTCAGCGGTAGAGCAGGAGCCTTTTAAGCTCTTGGTCGCAGGTTCGAATCCTGCACGGCTCACTTTTCAAAATAGTTGTAGACTTCTTGGGAGATATTCGCAATCGTTTCATCTGCGTTATTTTTAGAATTCGTCTCGCTTAACACGACAATTATATAAGGGCCATTATTTGCATAAACAATACCAGCGTCATGACTAAACTTACCTAACTCTCCTGTCTTATGAGAAATATCCAACGAATCCGGTAGATATTTGGGGAGTTTTTGATTTATAACTTGTTTTTTTAAAATAGATAACATTTCGTCTGTGTATTCTTGATTTGCAAGCTCGCCGTAATACAATTTGTATAAAAATTGAAAAGTATCGTAAACGGTTGTTGTCGGATTAGAATCTTTAGTTCCGATATTAGAATTACTTAGACCATACTCGTTTAAGTATATTTTCACATTAGAAAGCCCAAGCTTAGAGGATAAAAGAAGAGCTGAATAATTGTCGGACCTTGAAATCATTTGGTCTAAAGCATTTTTCACAGTTAAAGATATGCCGCCTATGTTTTTTTCTGCAGATTCAGAAGCAATGTTAAATATTCTATTTAAATTTTCAATGCTATCGGAGATAAGTAAATTTTTGTCCAACAAACCGTTTTCGATTTTTTTGTATGCGTAACCCATTATCCAGAGTTTATACAAACTGGCGCTATCGAAAACCCGATGTTTATTTAAATAATATTCTTCTCCTGTTTTTAAATTTAGTACTGCGACAGCATAAGTTCCATTTTTTCCTTTTACGCTTTCCGCAACTATTGCAGTAAGTTGCTGATTTTCTCTTGGTTCTGTATTTACACTTACAACTTCAAAGTTAACATTTTCTGCCAAAGGAGAAATAATACTCAAACTTTTGCTATTGCTAGGAATAAACAAGTTAAGAATAAATAATGCAATTAAGGAAACAATAATTAAAGCCGCTGCCCAAAAAATAAATTTCTTAAAAGTAGTCTTTCTTGTAGATCTATATCCAACATGATAATTGGAATAATAATTTGCTTCTCCAAGCATTGTAAAAAGACTATATCATACTAACTCTTTTATTTGAAGCTAAATTAGACTATAATTTTAGTTTAGCAAAATGGATAAAATTATCGTAAAAGGGGCGCGGGAAAATAATTTAAAGAACATAGATTTAGAAATTCCGAAGGGAAAACTAGTTGTTTTCACCGGACTTTCTGGTAGCGGCAAGTCTTCGCTTGCTTTCGACACCATATACGCAGAGGGTCAAAGAAGGTATGTTGAAAGCCTTTCATCATATGCCAGGCAATTTCTTGGAGTTATGAAAAAACCGGACGCAGACTTAATTGAAGGCTTATCTCCGGCAATATCAATAGACCAAAAATCCACTACACATAATCCTAGGTCTACTGTTGGAACTGTCACCGAAATTTATGACTATCTAAGATTACTTTTTGCAAGAATAGGACACCCTCACTGCCCAAAGTGCGGGAGAGAAATAACGAGAATGAGTAAAGAGCAGATTACAACAGCAGTAATGGAATTGTTGCAAAAGAAAAACTCAAAAAATTTAAAACTATTAATTCTTGCACCAATTGTTAAAGACAGAAAAGGAGAATATAGTCAGCTTTTTTCAGATTTAAAAAAAAGAGGATACAAAAAGGTCAGGGTTGATGGACAAATTTTTAGTATTGACGATGATTTTGTATTAATTAAAACAAACAAGCATACAATAGAAGCAGTTATTGACTCTGTTGTATTAACAAAAGATTCAGATAAAAGCAGAATTTATTCAGATATTGAACAAGGGTTAAAGCTTGGTAATGGGGAAATAATTGTATCCGAGATAAAAGATGCGGGTTTTTCAATCCCTGATAAGCCAAAGAAAATGAATGACGAACTTTTCTCGGAAAAATTTGCATGTCCGGTTGATAATATATTTATTCCAGAAGTTGAACCAAGAATTTTTTCATTCAATACTCCACATGGGGCTTGCCCCGTGTGCAACGGGTTAGGGACTATTTTAAACGTAGATAGAGACCTCGTATTTAATTTAAATCTAACAATTGCAGAGGGGGGAATAACTCCATTTTTTAATCTATTATCACACGATACCTGGTTTTCTCGAACATTTAAAACATTTTGTGAAGACAACGAAATACCCCTTAATATAAAAATGTCAGATTTAAACAAGCAAAAAAAAGAGCTACTCCTTTATGGGACCGGAGAAAAATTATATGAAGTTTATGGAGAAAATAGATGGGGCAGAAATACATTGATTGAGGAGCCATTTGAGGGAATAATTCATGAGCTAAAGAAAAGATACTCATCTACAGAATCAATGTTTGTCAGAGCACAAATTGAAAAATTTATGAGGTATGAAATATGTAATGAGTGCAACGGGGCAAGATTAAAAAAGGAAGCATTATCCGTTACTATTCAGGGAAAGTCTATAGTTGATATCAGTGAAATGTCAATTGAGGATTCGATTGATTTTGTTTTGGAACTTTTTGGCAATCCAAATTCAAGAGAGCTTCAGATTTCAAAAATGATTTTAAAAGAGATAAAACAAAGGCTTTCTTTTTTAATGGATGTAGGACTTGAATATTTAACGCTTTCAAGAAGTGCGCAAACTCTTGCGGGAGGGGAGGCTCAAAGAATTAGGTTAGCGTCTCAAATTGGCAGTGGTTTAACAGGTGTTTTATATGTTTTGGATGAGCCATCAATTGGATTGCACCAGCGTGATAATCAAAAGCTAATAGATACTCTTAAGGCTCTTAAAAGCCTAGGGAATACGGTTTTGGTCGTTGAACATGATGAGGAAATGATGAAACAGGCGGATTATATATTTGATTTCGGCCCAGCAGCCGGAGAACACGGTGGCAACATTATCTCTTATGGAACGCCAAAGGAAATAATGAATGACCCAAATTCATTAACCGGGCAATATTTATCGGGTAAGAAAAAAATTAAATCGGTTCAGGCTACAGAACCATCCGGAGAAACAAAAAAACTTATTATAGAGGAAGCTAGTGAACACAATTTAAAAAACATAACCGTAGAGTTTCCGTTAAATAAGCTAATCGTTGTAACCGGAGTTTCAGGGAGCGGAAAATCTACTTTAATAAATGACATTTTATATCATGCACTAATGCAAAAAAACAATCCATATCACAGACAAAAAGCGGGAAAATACAAAAGCATGTCTGGACATGAAAATATTAAAAACGTATTTATGATTGATCAATCTCCAATTGGAAGGACTCCACGAAGTAATCCTGCTACATACATAGGGGCGTTTAATTACATAAGAGATTTATTTGCAAAAACAAAAGAATCCAAAATTAGAGGCTATGGGCCAGGAAGATTCTCATTTAACGTAAAAGGTGGACGTTGCGAGGCATGTGAGGGTGAAGGGAAAATAAAGATCGAAATGCAATTTTTACCCGATGTGTATGTCACTTGCGAGGTTTGCAATGGACTACAGTATAACGAAGAAGCTTTAAAGGTACAATTTAATGGAAAAAATATTGCAGAGATCTTACGAATGAGCGTTGAACAAGCATTGGATTTTTTCAAGAATGTATCAGGGCTTTCACATAAGCTCCAGACTTTAAATGATGTAGGACTTTCGTACATTAAAATGGGACAAAGTGCTCCGACTTTATCTGGCGGAGAGGCTCAAAGGGTAAAGCTGGCCGCTGAACTTTCTAAACGGGGCTCCAATGCATTATATTTGTTGGACGAGCCAACAACTGGACTCCACTTTGCCGATTTGGAAAAGCTTTTATCAGTACTTAGAAAGCTTGTAAATATAGGAAATACTGTAATTGTAATAGAGCATAATATCGAAGTTATAAAAAACGCAGACTACATTATTGATTTGGGACCGGAAGGCGGTGAAAAGGGCGGCTTGGTGGTTGCAACAGGAACGCCACAAGACATAACTAACGCTAAAAACTCATACACAGGACAGTTTTTAAAGAAAAGCCTCTAGGATAATATATAATAAGCTAATGAAGAAAATTTTGCTTTTTTTAGTTTTAACTATTATATTCTTCATTTTTACACCAAGCACTTTTGCGTCTGATAACTTCAGCACCGATTACAAAGTCAAATACGATATTGGCTCAAACGCAGATACCCTTACTACAATTGAAGTAACGCTCACAAACTTATCGGACAATTATTATGCATCCTCATATGATATTGAAGTTGGGTTTAACGACTTAAGAAATTTAAGCGCAACAGAGTCAAATGGAAAAATAGAACCCCAAATAACTAAAACTGAAAAAGGTTCCAAAATACATATCCCCTTTAATGAAAGAGTCGTTGGGAGAGGAAATAAGCTCAATTTTGCTGTTACTTTTTATACCAACCAAATAGCACAGAATCTTCAAAATGTTTGGGATGTTAATATTCCGGGGATTTCAAAAAAAGCAGACCTTGATAATTTTAGCGTCTCACTTAGTTATCCTTCATTTTTAGGAAATCCTGTTTATATAAAACCATCTCCATCAAGGAAACTAGATATAAATGGTAGTTCTATAAATTTTACAGGAGCGGATTTAGGAGAATCAGGAATTTCTCTTGCTTTCGGAGAATTTCAAGTTTACAACTTTAACCTCACATATCATTTAAGGAATGAGAATTTATATAAAGCAAGAACAGAGATAGCCCTACCACCAACTACCAACTATCAAGATGTAAGGCTGGATAAAATAATTCCCAATCCCCAAAATGTATACATTGACAAAGATGGTAATTGGCTTGCTGAATTTACATTAAATCCGTCACAGAAAATCGACGTAACAGTAATAGGTGGCGCGAAGGTGTACATTACTCCTAAAAAAGAGCAGCAAAGCAAATCCGAACTAGAGCCCTATCTAAAAGAGACGACTTACTGGGAGGTAAATAATGCCAAGATAAAAGATCTGGCTAAGGTTTTAAAGACTCCTAGGCAGATATACGATTATGTTGTTAAAACTTTAAGTTATGATTTTTCAAGAGTTGAATCGCAAAGTCCAAGGCTGGGTGCCTTAGGATCCGTAAACAAGCCGGATTCTGCGGTATGTCTTGAGTTTGCAGACTTATTCATTGCAATAGCAAGAGCAGCGGGGATTCCTGCAAGATCAGTAAATGGGTACGCTTATACAGAAAATAGTAATCAGAGACCTTTATCTTTTGTTCAAGATATATTACATGCTTGGCCGGAATATTATGACTACGAAAAATCTTCATGGATAATGGTAGATCCAACGTGGGGAAATACTACAAACGGCGTTGATTACTTCGACACTTTAGATTTTGACCACTTCACATTCGTAAAAAATGGAATCAAGAGCTCATACCCTGTACCTGCAGGTGGATATAAGTTTTCGGATAACATAAACGCTAAAGATGTAAAAGTCTCAATAGGAGAAAAATTCACTCAATCAAATAGTGATTTAAATGTCAAAATTGATATTATGCAAAACCATATAAGCGGGTTTCCAATAACCGGCGGTGTTGAAATTAAAAACGCATCAGGCGTGCTTTCAAGCTCTGAAAAACTTTATATATTCTCAGAAAAACTAAAGCCAAGCTATCAGGAGCTATTAGTCTCCCCTATTCCTCCGTTTGGAAAAAACACAATTTCTTTCAAATTCACGTCGACTGATATTTTGACAAATGAGTCAGATGTAATTAGAATAAGCCTTGACAAAAAATCGTCATATAAAAATATTTACATTTCTCCATTTTTCTTTAATAAATGGTTTTTGACTGGAGGTGTTTTAGTTGTCATATTCATTGTCCTCATACCAGTCGCTTTCATCGGATTGCGGCGTTTATATATTCGAAGACTCAAAAGGCAAGATAATATACGTGGGGAAAGCAATAAACCTACGCAAGAGAGTTTCTAGTTATTTTCAAGATAAAAACCTCGGAGAAAAAACAAGGCAACTAGTTTCTAAAATTGCAGATATAAAGACAATTAGAGTTAGGTCTGAAGTTGAAGCATTTCTTTTAGAAGAAAGATTAATAAAAAAACACAGTCCCAAATTTAACATTAGCTTAAAAGATGCTAAAACTTATCCTTTTGTTAAAATTAATATAAAAGATAAATACCCGTCTGTTATTTTAACAAGAAAAATTGAAGACAACTCTTTATATTTCGGTCCTTATATAAGTATTAATTCATTAAGGTCTGTTCTTAAAATGCTCCGAAGAATATTTCCATATGTTTCGGTTAGAAATCATCCCAATTATTTATGTCTCTATTACCATTTAGGCCTTTGCCCTTGTCCAAATGTTACCAAAGATCCAAATTATAAAAAAACAGTAAAACATATAGTAGATTTTTTAAGTGGAAAAACTAAAAAGGTAGTAAGGGATCTTGAAAAGGAAAGAAACAGTTATAGCAGAATAGAAATCTTCGAAAAAGCCGAAAATGCACAAAAACAGATTGAATATATAAAGCTTATAACCAGTCCTTTTTATAAACCATTCGAATATGAGACAAATCCTAATTTAAGATTGGATATAGTAGAAAATGAAATCCAGCAGCTTAAGGATATCTTAAATAGCAACAACGTGGCAGTTATAAAACTAGACAGAATAGAGTGTTATGATATTTCAAATACTTCGGGCAAGAATTCCACCGCTTCTATGGTGGTCTTTGCTAATGGTGAGAAGGATTCAGGTGCTTATAGAAGGTTTAGAATCAAGGGCCTCTATAATAACAAGGCAAACGATTTTGAAATGCTAAAAGAAGTATTAAAAAGAAGATTTAACCATGCTGATTGGCCGAATCCAGATTTGGTGATTGTGGATGGAGGAAAAGGACAAGTTTCTTCAGCATCAATAGCTCTTTCGGATATAAATATATCAATCCCACTTATCGGTCTTGCAAAAAGGGAGGAAGTAATTATAAATCAAGGTTTAAAAGAAATTGTACTTCCAAAAGACTCTAAGGCTTTGCAGCTTGTTATGAGAATCAGAGATGAAGCACACAGATTTGCTATAGCCTATCACAGAAAGCTTAGGGAAAAGTTTATTTTCGACTGATTGTAAATTGGTAAGGGAAATATAAGAATATTGCCGGTGGATCATCAAGTAGATATTTCTGAAAATCTGCATAAATTTTTTTCCTCTCGCTGACGCTTAATTCTTGTCTTCCATCTTCCAAAAGCTTGTCTATTCTTAAATTTCTATAATTTGAAATATTGTTTGATTGCTCGGAATGCCACAGGATATATTGATCTGGATCCTTGGATACGCTGTAGTCTCCAAGAAACATCTGAAATTCAGTTGGAAAAGACTCAACAGACTTAATATTAATTTTAATTCCTATTTTTCCCCATTCTTTTTGCAACTTTTGAGCAGTATCTTCGTATTTTTGTAGGGTTTTTAATTCTAATACTATATTCTTACTACTCTTGTAAGAATCGGACTCTTTTAAGAGTAAATTAGCATGCTCAAAATCTTGGTTATAGTTTGTTAAGTTTGTTTCATTTACCCATAGATTTGGAGAAAATGGGCCATAATTCCTTTTTCCTTCAGAAAAAACATCCGGGGTGGCATAGGATAATGCTTCACGAAGTCTTTTGTCCGAAAGCACTTTATCTTTAGTATTTAAAAAGACAGTTACCAAAAGTCTATCATTTAAATTTTTATCAATTTTTATATTATTAAAGCTTCCAAAATTTTTATCTTGAAAATTTGTTTCATTTACGCCGATTGCCTTATCAACCTCACCCAAAACGAAAGCGCTTTTTAAAGCATCTTGCGTTGGGTAAAAATAATAACTTATTATGTTTTTTTCTTGACTTAAAGAGCGAAGACTTATTGACTGAACAAAGTTTCCGTTTAGGCTTATAGACTGAACTTTATACGCTCCAAGTCCAGTCAAACCATTTTTAAAAATTGGCCTAGATACGGTAACTAAAAAAGGAGAGTACTTATTTTTTAACCTAAACACAATTACGTTTTTATTTGGAGTCTGTGCTTTAACGTCAATAAAATTATAATTTATGTCCGATGAGGTAAGTAGTGTTGTATCGCTAAATTTAACATTATCTTTTAAGTAAAATATATAGGTTTTACCATCGTCTTTAATTTCCCACTTGTTAGCTGCTCCGGGTTTTACATTATAATTTGCATCAAGCGTGGTTAATCCGGTAGATATTTTGGAAGTAATAAAGCTTGGAAGTTCCGAAACAGTGTAGGCGCCTTCGACTCCAATTTTTTCTTCTTGAGTAAAAGGAAGCAGGGGAATGAAGTAATTCAGTCCATATCTAAGTAGAAAAAAGCCTAAAATTCCAATAATAAAAGACGCGAGTATCGTGCGTCTCCATCTTTTTACATATGCCCGCAAAAGCCAGAAAATTAATCTTTTTCGCTTCAAAAAAATCATAAATTCAGGGGACTAGAAGAAGCAATGAAATAGTAGCAAAAGCAATAGTTGTTACAACCGTTGCCCCGATCAGAAACTTTTCAATGCTTCTTTTGCTTCTATAAAACTCTCCAACGCCTCCGAAAGCAGATGAGAGCCCACTCCCTTGCATTTGCAGGAGAATTAAAATAATAAGAAGTGAGGCAACAACTACTTCCAGGATTGTGAGAATAGGCATGGAACAATTATATATTTATAGAGGACTCATTTCAACTATTCAATTAACCAGTTAAGAAAGGAAACGCAAAGAGATTGAAGGAATGAAACCAAAACAAAAGCAAATAAGGTGTTAAAATAGATGGAAGGTATTACAAAGCCCGAGTAGGACACTCCTGAAAAAGTAAAAGAGGTTATGCTTATCCCTATAACTAAAACTGTAAGAAGGTAAAAAATAATTACGTTGGTAAGAAAGGAGAAAAAACCAAGTGTAATAAGGTTAAGCGGCATGGAGAGAATATTTAAAACCGGCTTAAGCAATATAAATAGTATCGTAAGTGCAAATCCGCCGAATAAATAAGTAGCGATTCCACCATCTACCTTCACACCAGGAAGTATTTGTGACAAGAAAAAAATAGAAAATGCGTTAAACAAACTATTTCTTACAAAAGGTTTCACTAATTTATGCTAACAAGAAACGTTTTCTTCGTCAACCAAGTTGAAAAAAAAGCCTTTACACAGTATCATAAATTGGATGAATAATATTGTATGTCCCCATTGCGGCAAAAACGTAGAATTAAACGAGGCTATTATCCACCAGTTATCCGCTCAGGTTCGAGAAGAAGAGGGACAAAAACTGAAAGCGGAGTTTGAGAAAGAAAGAGCAGAGTACATTGCAATGCAGGAAAAAAAATTAAGAGAAGAATTTGAAAAAGAAAGTAAGGCAAAAGAAAAAGAACTTTTAGAACTAGAAAAATTGCTTCAGAAAAAGGAGGAAGAAGCAGAAAATACTGCAGCAAAAATAAAGACTGAAGCAATTGAACAAGCCCAAAAGCAGACAAGACTTGAAAAATTGGAGCTTGAAAAAAAACTTAATGATACCCAAAAAGCTTTAGAAAATGCTCAAAGAAAAGCAAAACAAGGCTCTCAGCAACTACAGGGTGAGGTATTAGAACTTGACTTAGAAGAAAAACTCAAAACAACTTTCACAGCCGATGAATTCTTGCCGGTTCCTAAGGGCGTTGAAGGTGGAGATTTGTGGCAAAAAATTATTCTAAAAGGCGAACTTGTCGGCTCGATTTTATGGGAAACAAAAAGAACAAAACAGTGGAGTAATTTATGGACAAGTAAGCTTAAAGAAGACGCGGGGAAAATAAACGCTTCTGAAGCTATTATTGTTTCCATAAGTTTACCCAACGGAGTAGGAAGCTTTGATAGGAAAGACGGTGTATGGATTACCACCTTCGAACATGCAATAAACATTGCAAGATATGTAAGATTCTTAATAAGTACAGTCCATTCTGTTAAATCCTCTACTTCTCAAACAGATGAGGAATGGGGACAAATTAGGGATTACATGCTAAGTGATTCATTTAAGCACCGAATGCAAGCACATTTTGATGGAATAAAATCATTAAAGGATAGTTTGGATGCGGAAAAAAGAGCAACGATTTTACGATGGAAAAAACAGGAATCTCAAATTCAAAAATTAGACACTAACACTCTAAACTTTTATGGGGAACTAAAGGCAATAGCGCCTGATTTACCGGAGCTAAAGGGAGTTTCCACTCCACTTTTAGACAATGAGGCAGATGAAAACACAGAAACCCTCTTTTGAGTTTGAGAAAAAGTATTGGGGTAACCACATAGATTATGTTATTGGAATTGACGAGGTAGGACGTGGGGCCTTTGCGGGTCCAATTGTAGCAGCCGCAGTTGTTTTCTCTTCAAATATAAAAATAGGAGCTCTTGCTGAAATCAACGATTCAAAGCTTTTAAATTTCACTCAAAGAGCAAAATTAGCAAAACTCATTAAAGAATATGCATTATTTTGGGCAGTTGAGCAAATTGATATTGCCTATATAAATAAATACGGGATAGGAAAAGCAAACTCGGCTGTATTTAGAAAGGTTTTGAAAAAATTACTAAAAAATATCAAAAGTTCAAATTACTCTATTTTAATTGACGGATTTCATAGAAAATATTTACCGGGAGGACTAAGCAAGCAGCAAGGAATAGTAAAAGGTGACCAAAAAAGTTTATCAATCGCAGCAGCATCAATTCTTGCAAAAGTTTATAGAGATAACTTAATGAAAAAAGAGTCTAAACTATTTCCTAACTATAAATTTGCTAAAAACAAAGGTTATGGAACAAAGGAACACCGAGCGGCAATAATAAACTTCGGTACAACTCAAATTCATAGATCTTCCTACATTACTACCTGGCAAAATAATACAACCTAATGAGAGAAAATAAAGTAAAAATAAAAAACAAAATGGGGGAAGAATTGGTAGGGATTGAAGTTCTACCTAATGAAGAAAGTAAATTCCCAGTCGTTATCCTAGTTCATGGATTTCACTATTTTAAGGAGGAAGATGGAATGTTTATTGAGATTAGTAAAAGACTGACAGATATTGGAATAGGATCGTATCTATTTGATTTTTCTGGTTGTGGAGAAAGCGAAGGGGACTATTCAAATACAAGTCTTAGCAAACTGAGAAACGATCTAGAATCGATCATGGAATTTGTGAAAAGCAAAAGGTCAACGGACATTTTAAGACTTGGTATTCTTGCTCAATCTTTTGGGACGACAGTAACCGTAGCGCTTTCTCCACATATAAAATCCTTAGTACTAATGGGGGCTTTCATAAACCCAAAGCAAGTCTTTAAAAAATACTTCGGCACTAAATACAATCCGGACGGAATAACAATTAAACATCACGATGATGGCAGGATAACAACTATAAATGCCCAATTTTGGCAAGATTTTAAAAATTACGATATGGTTTCTTTACTAAAAAATATGCATTCCCCATTACTTTTAATTTACGGTTCGAATGATGAAACTGTTCCAATATCTTCTATTGAAGACGTATACAAGAATGCTAACGACCCGAAAGAAAAAATCATAATAGGGGGAGCGGATCACGGCCTGCAACCTAAAAGAGATGAGGTTTACACTATCGTAACAAAGTGGTTTAAAAAAACTCTTTTCTAGGCTTCAACCACATACCTCGAGAAATGTTTTATTAAGTACGCTTATCTGATAAAATATCACTTAGGCGCCTGTAGCTCAATGGATAGAGCACTTCGCTTCGGACGAAGGGGTTGGGGGTTCGACTCCCTTCAGGCGCGCTTCGCTTCGCTCAGCGTAAACGCATGAAATGGTATGTTTATATTCTCAAATGTAAAGATAGTAGTTTATATACCGGTATAACTACCAATGTAAATAGAAGAATAAATGAGCACAACTCAAAAAAGGGAGCGAAGTCTTTATTGGGAAAATTACCGGTAAAATTATTGTATAATGAGGTGTTCGACAATCAAATTAAAGCAGCTAAACGTGAAAGAGAAATCAAAGGATGGCGAAGGGAAAGAAAATTGGAATTAGTTAAACGGGTTTACCCTGAAAAGGTAAAACCTTTGAAGGGCCGCTAGCTCAACTGGCAGAGCATCTCCCTCTTAAGGAGACGGTTCGGCGTTCGACTCGCCGGCGGCTCACAATTTCGCTTTGTAGAAATATGTTTAAAAAAATTCGTAAATTTGCACTTGCCCACAAGAGATTACTGGTGCCAGTAATAATTGTAATACTTGTTACAACCTTTCTACTTTTACCTAAAAACGGACAAGAAATTTTAACCGAACAGGTTTCAAAAAAAGATATTGCTAAAACAGTGTCTGTGACAGGCGATGTTGATGCTGATACAAGTGTAAACCTCACTTTTAAAACTGCCGGGAAATTAGTTTATTTGGGAGCCAAGGAAGGTGATTTTATCGAGGCCTATCAAACAATTGCCACATTAGACCAACAAACTGCACTAAAAAGCTTAAAAGGATCACTGCTCGACTATTCAATTCAGAGAAATACATTTGAATCGACACAAGATACATACCAAGACAGGAAGCCATATCAAGCTCTTAATGATGAGATGAAAAGAATTCTTGAAAATAATCAATACAATTTAGATAAAGCTATAAATTCCGTGGAATTACAAGAGCTCTCAAGAAGGGAGTCGATATTGACAACTCCTATTGCCGGAATCGTAACTAGAGCGGATGTAAAAGTTGCCGGAGTAAACATAACAACAGCCACCACTTATACTGTTACCGATCCATCTTCTCTTAATTTCAAAATGGAAGTTGACGAAGCAGATATTGGAAAAGTGGTAGATGGACAAGAGGTTAAGATAACTTTTGACTCCTTTCCGGATTCTGAAATTAACTTAGCTATAGATAGCATTGATTTCGTAAGCCACAAGACCTTATCAGGTGGCAACGCATTTTACGTAAAAGCTCAAATCCAAGATCCATCTAAATATCGAGTCGGAATGAGCGGAAATGCCGACATTATCATAGATAAAAGAAGTAGCGTCTTAACGGTTAATATTTCAAGTATATTCGATGATAACTTTGTGTATGTAGAAAAAAATGGAAAATTTGAAAAAAGAAAAATAAAACTAGGACTGGAAAGCGACATAGACGCAGAAGTTTTATCTGGGCTGAGCTTAGGTGAGAAAGTAGCGCTTGATCCAAATACTGTTCCTCAAAATGCCAAATAACGACTACATTATAGAAATTAAAGACGTTACTAAGATATATAAAGCCGATGGGGTAGAAACAATTGCTTTAAATGGTATAAATCTTAAATTAAAAAGGGGTGATTTTTTGGCTATAACCGGAAGATCGGGTAGTGGAAAATCAACTCTAATGCATATTATTGGACTCCTAGATAAACCGACTTCAGGCGTATATTTTTTAAATGGAACAGACGTTTCTAAATTTGATGAAGATAAGCTGGCTCTTTTAAGAAACAAATCATTAGGCTTTGTATTTCAATCTTTTAATTTACTCCAAAGAACAACTGCTGTTGAAAACGTTTGTCTTCCGGCGGTATATGCTGGAATACCCGAAAATGAAAGAATGCAAAAGGCAAGAGTACTTTTAGACGAATTAGGGCTTTTGGAACAATCAAACAAAAAGCCAAATCAAATGTCTGGAGGGCAGCAACAAAGAGTTGCCATTGCAAGAGCTTTAATAAATGATCCATCAATAATTCTTGCAGATGAGCCTACTGGAAATTTGGACACAAAATCAGGTAAAGATGTAATGAAGATTTTAAAAAGTTTGAATAAAAACGGAAAGACAATAATTCTTATAACTCACGAACAAGATATAGCTATGCAAGCAAAAAAAATCCTCCATCTTGAGGATGGAAAAATAAACTAATGGATATAAAAGAACTATTAAAACTTTCACTTCGAGCTATAACGGCGAATAAGCTAAGAAGTTTTTTAACTACTCTTGGAATTGTTATTGGAGTTTTCTCCATAATTGTTTTGGTCTCAATAGGCTCGGGAATTAACAGCTATGTTACAACTCAAATATCATCACTTGGTTCAAATATATTTGAAGTTCTACCAGGTGGTGAGGGAAACGTATTTGGTGGTATTCTTTCTGCTAATTTAAAACTCCAGGACTCCGAGAATGTGCAAAGGAACTTAACTGGAATTGGAAAAGTAACGCCTCTTCTGCAACAAGCAGCAATTATTAAATATAAAAATATAAAAATAAAGGATGCTTTTGTTGGAGGAGTCAGTTATCAATACCCGGAGGTTGTGACCAGTTTAAAAATGAAATACGGAATTTTTTTTACAAAAAGCCAACAGCTTTCTGGAGCCCCAACTGTTGTGCTGGGATATAAAATTAATGAGAAATTTTTTAAAAATCAAAATTCGGTAGGTAATAAAATATATGTGGGAGAAAAACAGTACAGAATTGTTGGCGTAGCAGATAAAACCGGTACTGCTTTAGGCACTTTTGATAGGGATAATATTGTTTATATACCTGTTGAACAAGCCCAATCCCAGTTTGGTACTTCATACATTAGACAAATAGTGGTGTCTGCAAACAGCAAGGAATTAATGCCACTTGCTATTAAAAGAGTGGAGGCTACTCTTTTAAAAAGACTTACTAAAGACGATTTTTCTATAGAAACTGCAGAATCTATTTCGGAGACTATTACAAACGTTACAAATGTTTTATCTTTAGCTTTGGGCGGAATTGCTGCGATATCGCTTCTGGTCGGAGGAATAGGGGTTGCAAATATAATGCTCGTATCAGTAACCGAAAGAACTCGAGAAATTGGATTACGCAAAGCTTTGGGAGCAAAAAGGTCAGATATACTTAAACAATTTTTGTTGGAATCAGTACTAATATCTGTAACGGGTGGATTAATAGGTATAGCTTTAGGAATAGCTGCGTCGTTAATAATTGCGCGCTTGCTGGTTTCAACCGTAACTCCATGGTCGGTATTTATCGCTTTTGGATTCTCTGTACTTGTTGGAGTAATTTTTGGAATGGCACCTGCAATAAGAGCATCAAAGCTAAATCCAATAGAAGCTTTAAGATATGAATAAATATTACTCTCTAGTTAAATATCTAATCGGCTGGCCGTTATCTCTGGTTGCCCTTGTTTTTGTCGCAAGAATTATTTATTCAAATTCAAGCGTAGCTTTTAAATCAATTGAACAAGTAAATTATTTTTTACTGGCAATAGGCATACTTTTATTCGTATTCTTTTTCTTTTTAAAAGCTTATACATGGAAGCTTTTACTTGGGGAGAAGGGGAAAACTTTGTCCTTTAGGAAAAATGCTTTTTACTTGGCTACCGCAGAGTTAAAAAGGTATATTCCCGGAAACATTTGGGGTTTTGCAGCAAGAGCTACAATTTTTGAAAATAATAATTTATCAAAAAGAGAAGTTTTCTCTTATATTATTAAGGAATCTGTGCTTTTTTCTTTATCCTCTCTTATCATATCTTTAGTTTATATATTAAGCTCCGAGTCTACTCCGGGCATTAAGTTAACGGTTCTTTCCTTTACTACAATAGCTACTATTCTTTTTTTGTTAGGGAAGCATATTTACTATGCGCTGAACTTTAATTTACTCAAGAAAATAATTCATCTTCTGATCCCTACTTATTCATTTTTAGAAAACTTTAAAATTCTATCTTGGAGTATTTTATCCTTCATTTTATTCGGAATTGGAACTTATTTTTCTATTATTTCTATTTTCTCTCTAGATTTTAGTAAAATTTTAATCTTTGTTGGTATTTTTAACTTGTCTTTTTTTATCGGATATATTAGCTTAATCACCCCTATGGGTCTTGGGGTAAGAGAGGGAGCTATGACACTTTTACTTTCTTCTTTCTTAAGTGCTACTTCGGCTGCGGTGGCGTCTATTTTTTCAAGAGTTATTTTTATCGTTTCCGAATTATTAACTCTTTTTATTATTTATATTTGGAATAAAGTAAGTCCTAAATAAAACTAGACCTCGTAGTATCGGCAAGTTTTGTGCGCTCGAACTTGTCAGCCATGTATCCATTGGGAACAGTTGTAAGCTTATCTGCATATAGAAGAAAACCATTTCTTATAGTATGATCTCCAAATTTATCATTAAGCCTATCAATTGCTTTTAATAGATTATGGGTTTTCTTTTCATTCTCAAAGAGAGTTAGAGTTGTATTTGAAGAATTTATTAAGCTTGACGCCCCTATGCTTATTCTTCTTATATAATCTTCTGAGTCTAAAATAAAATTGTGTTCGGAAAGAATAAGATTGCAGATATTAAATAAGTCTTTTCCGCTTTCAAAATACTCCGTAACTGTTTTGCGGGCGTGTACATTTTTTGTCCCTCCAAGATAAATAAATGCGGTTTTGGCTTGTTTGTTTAGCCTTCTGAGCTTTAGGGCTATTTCTTCACAAAGTTCATAAACGTTTTGAAAAATAACTCGCTTGTCGTATTCGTTATGAGGCAGGCAATAATTCCTTCCAATAGATTTAACTTCTTCCTCAAGAAAGTATGGAATAACGCTTCTTTCATCAATTCCAAAAGCTAACATTTGCAAAAAGTCTGCTTCAACATTTCCAAACTCCTTTTTAAGTGTGTTCGTTGGCATGTCTCGAAGCTGTAGAAAATTATATATACCTAATTTATTAAGCCTTATTGCTATTCGATCTCCTATCCCACAAACATCTGTGAGTTTTATTTTACTGTAAACCTCATCTAGGTTTTCTTTTTCAATTTCAAAAACTCCATTTGGCTTATTTATTCCAGATCCAAGTTTTGCCAAAAGTTTATTGTAAGAAATTCCAATAGAAACGGTTATATATTCTCCGATTTCATTTTTTATTCTTTCTTTAATTGCTTTAACAATTCCTTCTTTTCCTCCAAATAAATGCTCTGAATTGGTAATGTCGATAAAAACCTCATCCAGTGAAAAAAGCTCAACATATGGGGAATAATCTTTGCATATATTTAAAAATTTTTGGGTTATTTCCCAGTATTTTGTAAAATGGGCTGGGACGAAAGTCATATTGGGAACAATTTGCAATGCTTCCCATGTAACGCTAGGGGATTTGATGCCTAGTTTTTTAGCCTCTTTTGAAGCTGCAATTATGCAGGTACGACCATTTGTTGCAGTAACGCCAATAGGAATTCCACGCAAATTTGGATTAAATTGCTGTTCGCAGGATGCAAAGTATGAATCAAAATCGATATGAAGGATTAAACGGTTCATAATTATAAAAGTAACCAATAAATATAAGTTCTGAGGATCTTTCTTAGAATTCTAACGGGCAGCATAAGTTAAGAATAGTAGAACTTTATACGAAAATCAATAGAATTAAATACAACAATCTAGGTCAATATTTAAATCGTGTATAATGGTGACATGGAAAGTGCGGAAAGACAAAAAATTAATCAACAAGCGGAATTTGTAACAGATACTTTTGAAATTAAATTTCTTTCCCGGAGCGCAGATGGGCTAGAGATAGTAACGGACCAAAAACTTTTAAGACACGCACCAAATACTCCTTTGCCTTTTGCCGAAAGGATTGCAAAAGAAAGAGCTAGGGAGAAAAAACAATTCAGAACAGGTACTGATTTTGCTCCAAAAGTGGGAATAAGAAACCCAAGATTAGAAGGAAACCAACTTATTGTTGATGTAATGCCTGTAACCTTCCCTACTTTTAAGGCGATAAGTGAGGCAGATATATCAACAAACGAAAGAGAAATTGCTAATCCATCAGCCACTTCATTAATTTTAGTTACTACAGAACCAGACGGATCGCATAAATTTATACTTCAACACAGGAGCCCTAAAAACTTCTTCTACGGAGACATTCCAGGGGCAAGTGCTGCAGGATACCTTGATGCAAAATTACATACTACCGGAAATGATAAGGGGAAAATAGACGCTGTTACAACAGATTCCATCAAAGCAAATGGGGCAAAAGAAATGAGAGAAGAAATTGGACTTTACCCAAGAGATATAGAAGATCTAAAAATTACGGGGCTTGCATCAGATAAGGTTAGGGTCCACGATGAATTCCTACTTTCTGCCAAAACTAAACTCAGTGCACGGGAGATTTTATTTAGATCAGGGTTAGGCGACACACATAGATTTGTCGAACAAGCACTTATAATTGATGCTGATAAGGAAACAGTAAATAAATTGTTGACCGAAGTTAAATGTCCATTGCCTCCTACGCATTTAGCTGCTTTTATTGCTGCCGAATACGCAATTATTCTCGAGGAAGAAGGGTTAGAAGTTGCTGAAGAATGGAAAAGGGAAATACAAGGAGGCGTAAAAAGAAATTATAGAGAAATAGATGAAATGGTCCAAAGATTCTACTTATATAATTTCCAGGTGGTAGATGATGTTCCAGAAGGGAAACCAGCTAGGAATACTCGTGGTTATGATCCGGCTTATTTACCATCGCAACAAGGTCTTCCAGATATTGATTCAGAATTAGAGCGAGTGGGAATAAAAACAAAAGAGTTACAGAGAACAGTTGATGAAGTTATGGTTTTTGATGTCGATGGAGTCTTAACCATACCGGATGAAAGATTGTTCGATAGAGAAGTAATGGAGCACATTGCCCAAGTTTTAAAAAGAGGCGAGCCTGTAATCCTTAATACGGGCAGGTCAATTTCCTGGCTCCAAGAAAAGATAGTAGCAAGGCTATACCACGCGCACAACCTTACAGATGTCACAGCCTTGCAAAACCTGTTTATGATTGCAGAAAAAGGTGGAGCTTGGATGGGTTTTAACGAACGGGGGCTTATGGATCCAGTACCGCATAGAGATGCAAGCGTATCGGTTCCCGAAAGTTTACAAAAAAAAGTAAGAGAAATTGTATCTGATGAATTTGCAAATACTATGTTTTTTGATGAAACCAAAGTATCGATGATTTCTGTTGAAATGAACGAGGGAATTGATCTGAAAAATCCAGAACAAGAAGAAATGTTTAGAGAAGGTCAAAAAAGATTGGTGGAAAGATTAAAGCAGCTCTTAAAAAGTGAAGGGTTGGATACAGATTTAAAAATTGATCCAACAACAATCGCAACCGATATACAAAACAAGCATGTGGGCAAAGACTTTGCTATGCAAAGAGCTGTCGCTTGGTTAAAACAAAGACATATTTTTCCAAAAAAATATA
This sequence comes from Candidatus Levybacteria bacterium RIFCSPHIGHO2_01_FULL_37_17, assembly GCA_001782035.1. Taxonomy (GTDB): domain Bacteria; phylum Patescibacteriota; class Microgenomatia; order Levybacterales; family UBA12049; genus 01-FULL-36-15b. Next base: position 111,897 of record MFNL01000002.1, read on the forward strand.
TTACGTTCGGCGATAGCGAGTCGGATTTTGCTATGGCCCAGCACTTGCATCAAGCAGGCTCAGATGTTGAGCATGTTCATGTAGGAAAATCTGCCATTCCAGAAGGAGTTTCTTTTCCTGTGGTTATAACAGAAGGAAAGTATAACAAGGGCACGAACGAGTACTTGAAAAGTAAGGAACCAATCAGTTAATTTGGGGCTCAAGCAGTGTCCAATTATGAGATACATAAGGCTCACTGCATAGGTTACGATTAAAACAGCATGGCCTTCTCTCTCCAGAATTGAGCTTAGAAAGGGCAACTTCTATATGTTTTTGGCGAGTTTCAGATGTTTTGACAGCTCGTATCCAACGAACCCAATCCCAACGTGCATTTGGAGTAATATCTTTCCATAAAGCCTCGGCTTTGGGTGAAGACAACAACGCTTTCTTTAAATCGTCTGGGACTTCCGGCTCAATCCATTCTTTAGTCGGTTCAAGCGTAACCTGTACTGTATCGCCAGCAGCTGCACTAGCATCATCAAGCAACTTTTTGTCAAGCCTAAACCAGTGGCTTGGTTGTTTTCCTACTCCATACTTTCCATCCGGCTCAAGCAAGGTTTTAAAAAGAACCCCGTTGATAGTTCCCGAAACCATGGTCATACCTCTTGAGGGAAGTTTCGCGCTTGCATCCTCAGGAAGTCTTAAAATGGTCCATGTGTTGATCTTAAACAACTTAGCTTCAAAACTTATTGCGGACATCGTGGGTGGATGACGGGTAACGCTCCCGCTGCCTCCTGGACCACAACCAGGCGTTCTGCTTTTGAACTACATCCACCATGCTTACACTGAGTAAATCGAAGTGCGACCCTGGAGGGAATCGAACCCCCAACCTGGTGCTTAGAACGCACTCGCTCTATCCGTTGAGCTACAGGGCCATGCTCATATTTTATCAAAAATACCCTCGAAACAAAAGACTCGCTAGTGTATAATCGAGTTGAATTTATTGATGAAAAAAATATTTATTCAACAAATCGTTCCCGTTGCTCTCACAATTTTAACTTTCCTCGTACTTTCTACATGTCTTTATGGTTTGCTTCTTTTATTAAATTTATTGCCATTATCTGAAAAAATTCTACTAGATTTTAATAAACGGGACGTATTAATCGGAATAGCTATTTATTTAAAAACAGCGATTGACTTCGCAATATTTATAGGTAACTTAATGCACACAAACCCCGGATGGAAGAAGCGTATTGCAATAGAGCTGGGAACGGCTGTGGGTAATGCATTTGGTACATTTGCAGTCCTTATTGTGTGGGTTTTATTTAAGGAAGTGCCAATCTTAATGATGCTTATGATATTTGTAGCATCGATTGTGTTATTAAGAATGGCTCAAGAAAGTCTTGAGGAATTTCTAAAACAGAAAAAAAGTTTTATCGATATAAAAATGCCCGTTTATCTTCTTCAGTCTCAACTGAATTTCGTAAATAAATTATTTCGTCCAATTCTTAAATTTGTAGTGCCGCATTTGAACTTAACGAGGGTTAAAAAACTGTCATTTGTTAATTTAGCAGTTTTTTCATTTACGATACCTTTTATTTTGGGTTTGGACGATTTTGCTGGTTATGTTCCGTTATTCAATGTGATTAATCTATTTGGATTTGCCCTTGGAGTAATGCTTGGGCACATGATTTTAAATATAGGATTATTTATCTGGCCAACTAAAACTGTACAAATAGTAAGGCACCCATTTGTACTAATAATAGGTGGATTGGCTTTTGTCGGTCTTGCTTTGTGGGGTTTTTACGAAGTCTTCAAGCTATTTACATTTAATATAATGAGCGGGTGAAGGGAATCGAACCCTCGTATCAACTTTGGAAAAGTTGTGTTCTGCCATTGAACTACACCCGCCAAATGGGACAAACCTCGCGGTTTTCCCCAACGATTTCCATTTAAGGATAGCAAAATCGGAACTCTTAATCCAGCGATTTTGCTTAATCGTAGATAAATTATTATACAAAACATTTGAAGTTTGCTCAAGAATTCGCTACGATATTTTTATGTCACAAGGGATTAATCATTTTCACGGACATAAAAAACCAGTTACTCCTTTTGATCATTTAATGTATGCTGTAGCTTTAATAGCACCACTTCTTACTGTTCCTCAATTCCTAGATGTGTGGATAAGAAAGGATGCATCGGGCCTTTCACTTTTTACATGGAGCGCCTATACAGTTATGTCTTTTCTTTGGCTCTTATATTGGAAAGAGCACCATAAAACGTGGATCCTTCTTGGGCATATTATTATTCTTTTACTTAATGCTGGGATTGTACTTGGAATCTTGATTTACGGTAAGTCGGGGTGAGAGGAATTGGACCTCTTACTTCTCGGTCCCAAACCGAGCGTTCTACCGATGAACTACACCCCGTGCTGCCGAGCTTGGATTCGAACCAAAATAAACGGATCCAAAGTCCGTTGTCCTACCATTAGACGACTCGGCAATGCTTCAATTCTATCAATTTTTTGCTCAGTTGAAAAGCGAAGCACATTGCCGTAAAATTGTTTTACGTCATATTTTGTCCGCTTGCCTCGCTTTGCGGGACAAGAACTGACGAGCCGTGGTGGTGGAATGGCAGACACGAGGGCCTTAAGAGCCTTTGTCCCTAAACGGACGTGAGAGTTCGACTCTCTCCCGCGGCACAATTAAAGCATGTCGGGATTAATTTTAATGATTTTATCATCTCCTGATTTCGAAACCCCTCTTCCATCCAAATTACTTGTAGTTATATATAGAAAATTATCCGGCCCCAAAACTACATCTCTTAATCTTCCATATTCATTCTTAAAATACTCCGTTAATTGTTGCGTTGAAATATTATACTTGTAGAAAGCCTCTCCTTTTAGACCGCCAAAATATAATGAGCCATTGTGATATGCAAGACCGGCAGGTGCCCAAACATTTCTATCTGATTGCAATACGGGCCCCACAGTTCCTGATCTAACGCTCTGGCCGACGCTTTCCGGCCAGCCGTAGTTTTTGCCTTCTTCTATTTTATTTATTTCGTCTTGGCAACAATTAGGCCAAATTCCAGAAGGACCATGCTCTGTTTCCCAAAGTTGTCCTGACTCATCCCAAGCAATTCCTTGTGGATTCCTGTGTCCGTATGAATAAATCGCAACTTTTCCATCTCTTTCAACCCGCAATATTTTTCCAGCAAATGAATCCCTATCTTGTGCCAAAGAGGACTGCGTCGCATCACCGGTTGTAATATAAAGCAGGCCATCTGGCCCAAACTTAATTCTGCCTCCGTTGTGATAAATTCCGCCAGGAATTTCGTCAACTATGATTTTTTCTTCAGATAAAGAGCCATTCTTATAAGTTAATCTAACCACTCGATTAAGAGTATTATTTCCGTTTCCGCTATATGTGTAGTAAAAATAAATAAAATTGTTTGAAGAAAAATTTGGGTCCAAGGCCATTCCCATAAGACCGCCTTCTCCGTATTCTTTTACATTTCCAAGCTTCGTAATCTCACTTTTTTCTTTTTTTCTTATCAGAGCAACTGTTCCATTTCTCTCGGTAATAAGCATTGAGTTATCAGGAAGAAAAGCAATTGACCAAGGAGTGTCTAATTGTTCCGCGATTACCGTTATATTCTTAGAAGGAGTTTCACTTTTAGGTTTTAACGTGTTAAGACTTGGGAATACGGAGTCTTTATTAATAAATATGACAAAGAATGCTAATCCGACCAAAATCAAGATTATTAATAAAACTATTCTCATAACAATAATATAACGTATTTTAAACAAAATATCTTACAGAGCTATAAATTTTTTGTATAATATTCGAATTATGCGTGAAACTGTCCTAAAGTTTTTTAGCCTTCTTATTAGCAAATTTGCTTTCGCTTTTATAATCACCACTCTACTTACAGGAATAATTTTAATACCATTTGTTATTAAAAACACTTATAAAATAAACCAAGCACCTAAGCCTCTGCTCGATATAGTCCCCACTAAAATTATTACCAAAACGCCTACCGCAACACCTAGCCCTACATTAAAACCTATTCCGTCCAATATCATTGCGCCAACGAGTCCTCCTGTTGTAATAAATAATGTAGCTCCAGGATCTGGCTACAACAGGCAAACTGTTGCAATATCAGAAGGAAATTTTATCGTGGATATTATAGCTGCGGATTTAAATACAACCAGAGTAATCGTTGACACTGCATCTGATTCTGATTGCTTCGATAATTGCCCAGTACTTCCGCTTTCAGATTATGTATCAAGGAGTGGAGGATTTGCGGGTATCAATGGTACGTATTTCTGTCCGGCTTCATATCCATCATGTGCCGGCAAAGTTAATTCGTTCGATTTATTGGTTATGAATAAAAACAAATATTATTTTAATTCCTCCAATAATGTTTACAGCACAAACCCTGCAGTAATCTTTTATGGCAACTCTGTAAGGTTTGTCGGGCAAGCGCTTGAATGGGGAAGGGACACTGGTGTAGATGCTGTAATCTCAAACTTTCCATTATACGTAAGCGGCGGAAATGCTGTAGCACAAGGGGGAGTGAGGGGATTTAAATCATTTATCGGAAATAAAGGGAGCACGGTTTATATTGGATTCGTACGAAATGCAACCGCAGGAGAAACTGCAAAGGTTTTGCAAGCCTTAGGTTTGGAAAATGCGATGGGCTTGGACCAAGGAGGTTCCACTGCTTTAATGTATAACAGCTCCTATATTCTTGGCCCTGGTCGCGGGATACCAAATGCTGTCCTATTTGTGCGTAAATAGTGCCCAAGGGGAGATTCGAACTCCCAAGTCCTTGCGGACACAGCGTTCTGAACGCTGCGCGTCTGCCAGTTTCGCCACCTGGGCATTTGTGGGCCCTGAGGGACTTGAACCCCCGACACCTGCGATGTAAACGCAGTGCTCTACCACTGAGCTAAGAGCCCTGGTGCGGATGAGAGGACTCGAACCTCCACGCTTTTTACGGCACAGCCACCTCAAGGCTGCGTGTATACCAGTTTCACCACATCCGCGTGTGCTGAGGGCGTGAGTCGAACACGCATAGCCTGTTCTTCAGACAGGTGCCTTGACCACCTTGGCTACCTCAGCTTGGATTAATATTATACAAGAGCTCTTGACTCTTGACAAATTTAGTGTAGAATATCATCCTTATATTATGCCAGTATCGCAATTCGAGAGAGAAAGAACAACTAGAGTAAACTTTGATGAGCTTGCCGGCAAAGTCGGAGGGGAAGTTGTTAGAACAAAGAGCGGGGAGAAAACAAGCGAGAAATTACTCGTAGGTGATAAAAGAGGAGTCTTTAACTGGAGCTTAATAAGAGAGATTATCCCGCAAAGACTTTCTCGAGTGTTTTTTCAAGATGAATTCGGCAGAGCAGATGTTACCGACTTAAGTATTTCAGTTAATGGAAGTAGAATAGTATTCGAAGTTTCTGAAGCCTAACTTTTCTTCTTTGGTACTTTTGCCCCTGCTTTTCTAGCTTCAGATAGTCCAATTGCGATAGCCTGTTTTCTACTCTTAACCTTTCCACCCCTTCCACTCTTTAACGCACCACGTTTATACTCGTGGATAGCTTTTTCAACTTTTTGCTGAGCTTTCTTACCATATCTAACCATATTTATACTCCTCACCAATAAAACGCGTAAATGCCCTTGTTGTTATCTTGAGCCTGGGGTACATTTTTGCTATACTCCAATAGTTCGCGGGAGTAGTTCATCGGTAGAATGTTTCCTTGCCAAGGAAAAGGCAGCGGGTTCGATTCCCGTCTCCCGCTCATAGCCCCAAATTTCTTGACAAAAACATCTGAATTTGTCATTCTAAGGGATACATGAGAAAGATACTTATTTCTGCCTGCTTCTTCTTTCTTACTCCGGCACTTTTAATAGTTTCCATTCTATTTTTCGGCTATCTCAGCTCATATTCAGAACGCTCTTTTCTATCATTCCAAAAATCGCCCAAAGTAGCATACGCTGCTGTTCCAAATTCAAATCAAGCCTACTTATTAGATAATGCAGAAAAAGATGCCCGGGTAGAAAGAATAAGAGATTTTCTGACAAAATACGACTCTGACCTTGCTCCATATGCAGAATTTATTGTTGAAACAGCAGATAAATATAGCCTGGACTGGAGACTGGTCCCTGTAATTGCGATGCAGGAATCAACTCTTTGTAAAAAGGCGCCCAAAGATTCTTTTAACTGCTGGGGATTTGGGATTTACGGCAAGAAAGTTACAAAATTCTCAAACTATAAAGAAGCAATTGAAACTGTTACAAAGACCCTTGCCAAGAATTACATAGACCAAGGACTAGTTGAGCCTGACGAAATAATGAGTAAGTATACGCCTTCAAACGACGGAACTTGGGCCAAAAACGTAGCAAGTCTTATGAATGGTCTACAAATCTAGCCCATAGTACACCCCTTGACAAACCTATAGTTGTGTGATACAATGCCTCCTAGATCCTAAGGTATGTCCTTCCAAATACATACGTTAGGATTTTTTTTGGGCAAAAACGCCCTCATTAATATGAAAAGAATACTGCTCGCATTTCTTGCGGCAATAATCTTAACATTTCCAAATACAACCTTTGCGCAGGAAAAGGCTTCTGCCTCATCTGCAAAGATTGTTTCAAAAATTGAAGTAAGCTCCGTATTTGATAACCGTGTTCAAATACTTAGAGCATATCTTTTACAAAGAAATTCTCCGCTTGCCTATAACGCTTCTGATTTTATAAATTACGCAGACGAACACAGCCTGGACTGGAGATTAGTTGCCGCAATTGCAGGAGTAGAATCTTCTTATGGTCTGGCTATTCCATACAATTCCTATAATGCATGGGGATGGGGAGTTTATGGAGATAATGTAATTAGATTTGCTTCTTGGAAAGAAGGAATATACACCATTTCCGAAGGTCTTAGAAATAAGTACATGAATAAATGGGGCGCTTCAAATGTATACGAGATTGGAAGAATGTACGCTTCTTCGGCAGCGTGGCCAAACAGCGTAAATATACACTTAAATGAGATACAAAAATTTACACTTAGGGACACCAAAAGCTCACTTCCGCTTTCTTTCTAATTGAGCTATAATGTACGCATCTCTTCGCGATGCGCGGACGTGGTGAAACGGCAGACACGCAAGGTTTAGGACCTTGTGCCCGCAAGGGCGTGGGGGTTCAACTCCCTTCGTCCGCACCAAAACTATGAAGACAACATCACAAATAAAAAGAGAGCAAGATGGAACAATTGAACTTACAATAGTTGTCCCTTGGCTTGGAATAAAACAAACAAAAGATGAAGTTATTGCTGATCACGCAAAGGAAGCTGATCTTGCAGGCTTTAGGAAAGGCATGGCGCCATTGGATTTAGTTGAAAAAAGTCTAGACAAAGGACACATTAGAGAAGACATTCTTCGCAAAATCCTTCCTGCCGCATATGCTGATGCAGTAAAGACAAACGCAATTAATCCGATAGTTTCTCCAAGAGTCCGTGTCCAAAAAATCGAAGACGAGAAGGACTGGGAAATCGTAGCTCTTACTTGTGAGATGCCTAAAATTGAGTTGGGCAACTACAAAGAAGAAGTTGAAAAAGTTACCGCTAAATCAAAAATTTTAATCCCAGGAAAGGAAAGAGAAACAGTTAGTTTTGATGAAATATCAAAAGCACTTCTTGAAAGCGTAAGGCTTACTGTGCCAAAAGTAATTCTTGAGCAAGAAACAGAGAGACTTCTTGCTCAAACCTTAGATGAGATAAAAAGACTGGGTCTAACCCTTGATCAATACCTTGCTTCAACCGGAAAAAACATAGAGGCACTAAAAGCAGACTATGCTAAAAAAGCTGAATCGGATATAAAAATAGAGTTTACTTTGCAACAAATCGCAAGCGAGCAAAACATTAAAGTCGAGGAAAGCGAAATTGAGGAAGCAATTAAGGCTGCAAAAACAGATGAAGAAAGAAAAAATCTTACAAATAATAAATATCTCGTAGCAAGTATTATAAGGCAACAAAAAACGCTTGATTTCCTACGTAACTTGTGATATATAAGACTTGCATATGGCATTAAAAAATCCTTTAAAAACAGTCAGAGAAAAAAACCTAGATGAAATCGGCACAGAGCTGTTGACAAGTGCTGCTAAAACTACAACCAACGAGTTAAATGAAGAATGGAAGACATTTATGAGGCAGGCTTTAGGACAAGCTGAGCAGGCTCAAAAACAAGCTCATGATGCGGAAAAACTGACCGGGGAACTACAAGAGGGAGAAGAAATCTCTTTTGCTTCAAAGAAGGTCGAAATAAAAGAAATGAGAGTTGAGGGCGATCCGGATATGAAATACGTGGATAAAATTCTCCATGCGGAAACAATAAGAGTAAATGCAGACAATCAGGAAATTAAGCAAAGACTTACAGAAATTCAGGTAGAACTCAAAAAAATCACCGAAAAATCCAAAGAACTGGAAGTTCAATTTAGACAGGTTGCAGCTGAAACTATTCAAGAAAACATTAAACCAGGAAACTATCACCTGAATTTTGTAGAGTGGATGTTGTCTACTATTCAGGCTGCACGAGTTAGAATCGAAAGTTCTGCAAACTGGATGTCAGCTTTGGCTGGAAAAAAATCAAAGAAAGACTTTTGGAGCCTTGCTAAAAAACACGGAACTAGCTTTAGTCTTTCTGCCGAGCGCTACATGGTTCAACAAACAGGCTAATTTACCTCTTGATATAAAATACAAACGTTGTTGTTTGAACACACTTATTTTGCTAAAATAAACGAGTCGCGGGCTCGTAGCTCAGTTGGTTAGAGCGTTGCATTGACATTGCAAAGGTCAGAAGTTCGACTCTTCTCGGGCCCACACAAATGAAAAAAATATTTTTGACCTGGAATCTACCTGAATATAAAGAATGGGCCACTCCTACAGATGGTGGTTATGAACTTTACATTATCCGAAAAGAACCAGATAATTTCCTCGTGGTAAAAGCAAAACTAATAATTGAAGCGAGGGGCTTACCAGGTTTTAAAGTTTTAGAAGAACACAATCTTTCTGATGAAAAATCCGCTTTAAGAAAAGTGCAGGAATGGAGATAGTTGTAACCCTTACTAAAGTAGGGTAATGTGATTATATGGCAATTGAAACGATTAATGCAGAAGAAGAAAAAAGGAAACTGCTTTGGCTCAAGGATTTAAGCGAGTTTATTGTCGAAGCTAACCTGGCGACATGGGCGGGAGAAGGAAAAGAAGTTGAGCAACCCCAAAGACCAGGTTATAAAGAGCTTGAATATCCTCCCCAAAAAGAACCTGGAATAATTCCGCAAAAGGGATTTTACCTTAGAGACAGTTATACAAAATACTTCAGAGCTCCAGGTATGACGACCATTTACTATAATGGAGAACCTGCATGGGCAATGTCATATGGGGGAACCGGAATGGTGCCTGGATATGAGCTTAGGGCACAAGAAGTTTTTACTTTTCTAAAACACGCCTTGAAAGCCGTTTCTCCTCAGCTTCCATTCAGAGGACCTACTGAGTTTGGAGAAGGACGTTTAATTTACAGGTTTAATCTACTACCGAATACTGATGGAAATCTAGGTAATCTCGAAGATGCTTTATGGCAGGAAAAAATATTTGAACAAGGAATAGGAGATCGTCCTGACATCCTTTTATTTACACAAACGGGAATTGCGGGAGTTGCAATAGGCAAGGGCGAGCATACAACAGCAATAAAACCTTGGAATTTATGACAAGAGACGAGGCCTACAATTTGCTTTCGCAGCACATAGTCAATCAAAATTTAATAAAGCATATGCTTGCTACGGAGGCTGTCATGCGGGCGCTTTGCAAAAGGCTGCTGCAAAATCCCAGCGTACAAGTTTTGGATAATTGGGGATTAGTTGGGTTACTGCATGACTTGGATTATGAAATGGCTAAGGAAGCTCCGGAAAAACACGGACTAATTTCTAAAGATTTATTAACTGGTAAAATTAGCGAACCACAAATTTATGCGATTATGGCTCACAATTCAAAGTATACAAAAGTGGAGCCTAAATCAGCACTTGATTGGAGCATCGCATGTTGTGACGAGCTCACTGGCTTAATCGTTGCATCTGCTCTTATTCATCCAGATAAAAAACTTTCTTCCATAAATGCGGAATTCGTTATGAAAAGATTTAGAGAAAAAAATTTTGCAAAAGGGGCAAACAGAAAATCTATCGAGAGATGCAAAGAAAAACTCGGAATTGAGCTTGAGGAATTTATTGAAATTAACCTTGAGGCGATGCAGGAAATTGCACCAATTCTTGGACTCTGATAAGCTTAATATATGGAAAAACACGAAGGACTTCATAAAAACAAAAAAGAAATTTTTATAAATAATTTTATCGGCGGAATATCCTGGGGACTGGGAGCAACAGTCGGACTTGCAGTTGTTTTGACTACCTTAGGAATAATTATAAAAAATGTTAATCTAGTGCCGTTTGTTGGAAGTTTTGTTGCAGATGTAATAAAATTCGTTCTTTCTAAAAACCCCGAGCTTCTCAGATAAATTTTGTGATAAAATACGCTCATGCCTAACTTAAAAGATCATAGACAAATAGGAGCTGAACTTGATTTATACTCATTCCACGATACTGCCCCGGGAGCAGTTTTTTGGCACCACAAAGGATATTTAATCTACCGCAGCCTTCAGGATTATCTTCGCAGTGAACTTTTGTCCAACGGCTATGATGAAGTATTCACTCCCGTTATGGTAAAAAGCGATTTATTTAAAAAGTCTGGTCACTGGGATTTTTACAGTGAGAATATATTTAAGCTGGAGCAAGAGAAAGAAATATATGCACTCAAGCCCATGAATTGCCCAGAGGCTTGTTTGATTTATGGCTCTAAAGTTAGAAGCTATCAAGAGCTCCCTATAAGGCTTGCCGACTTTGGCATTCTTCATAGAAACGAACTTTCCGGAGTATTGGGAGGCCTATTTAGAGTCAGACAATTTACAATTGATGATGCACATCACTTTGTCAGACCGGACCAAATACAAAAAGAGATAGAGGATCTTTTGGTTTTTGTAGAAAAATTTTATAAGTTATTTGGCTTTAGGTCTGAATTCATGTTGGCTACAAAACCTGATAAAGCAATGGGTGATTCAAAGCTTTGGGAAGAGGCTGAAAAGGATTTGGAGCAAGCGCTTAAAGCAGCAAAAGTAAAATATGGCATTAAAGAAAAAGACGGCGCTTTCTATGGACCTAAAATAGATATTCATATAAAAGATTCACAAGAAAGAGATTGGCAGCTAGCTACTATTCAGCTCGATTTCCAGATTCCTGAAAAAATGGAGCTTGAATACATAGGTAAAGATGGTAGACCAAAAAGACCGGTTATTATACATAGGGCAATTACAGGCTCTCTCGAGCGGTTTATGGGAATTTTAGTCGAGCATTATCAGGGAGGTTTTCCTTTGTGGCTTTCTCCGGTTCAGGTTGCGATACTTCCAATCACAGACGAACAATTAGGATACGCCAAAGTTGTCAAGGAAAAGCTGGAGGCGGAGAACATTAGGGCTGAAGTGGACGAACGGTCGGAAAGGCTTCAAGCTAAAATAAGAGACGCTGCTTTGCAAAAAATTCCGTATTTGGCTATAATAGGCAAGTCTGAATTTGAGTCAAAGAGTGTTTCGATAAGAACACGCGAGGGAAAAGACTTGGGTAAGCTTGAATTGACTAAATTTATTCAAAAAATAAAAGAGGAAATTGATAAAAAGGTATAATCAAAAGAAGGATAGTAAGTTCTATAGAGTTAACGAGCGTATATTTGCCAATTCCTTAAGGGTGATTGACGCGCAAGGAAAGCAAATCGGCGTAATGACAAAAGTCGCCGCGCTTGCACTCGCAAAGCAAAATTTATCGGACTTAGTTGAAATCGCACCAAGGGCTAATCCTCCGGTTGCAAAAATAATAAATTATAAAAAGTTTTTGTATCAGGAGGAAAAGAAAAAACGGGAGGAAAAACGAAAGACAAAGTCAACTGAAACTAAAGAGGTCCGCTTAGGCCCGTTTATGAGCGAGAACGACCTTGCGGTGATGACAAAAAGAACCCGAGACTTTTTACAAGATGGTAACAAGGTGAGGCTGGTGGTCTATTTCAGCGGTCGTCAAATTACGCATCCTGAATTTGGACACAAAGTTTTGGACGGGGTAATTGAAAAATTAAGCGATACATCAAAAGTGGACAGAGAGAAAAGACTTGAAGGAAGAAAGTTGATTACAGTACTTTCCCCTGAAAAGCAAAAATCAAATGAAAAAGAAAATAAAAAAATCAGTAGCTAGAAGATTTAAGGTCACCAAAACAGGTAAGGTTTTGTTCGGTCACCAATACGGAAGTCATAAGAAACTTAACAAAAGAAAATCGCGAATTAGAAGACAAAAAGAACCGGGAGTTTTAAAAGGAACGTTTGCAAAAAAAATTAAAAAAATGTTAGGAGAAGCATGAGAGTTAAAAGAGGAATAGTTTCGAGAAGAAAACACAATAAACTAGCTGAACAAACCCGCGGGTATAGGGGCACCAAACACAGACTTGTTAAAACAGCCAAGGAGGCTCTTTTGCATGCAGGTGCATATGCGTATCATGGACGAAAGATTAAAAAGCGGGACATTAGAGCTTTGTGGATTACAAGAATCGGAGAAGCGGCAAAATTGCAAGGGATTTCTTACAGTGCTCTAATAAACAAGCTTAAAAATGACAAGATTGAGCTCGACAGAAAAATTTTGGCAGATTTAGTAGTTAATGATCCGGAAACTTTCAAAAAAATAGTCACCTCTGTAAAATAGCTCTCCCATGAGTAAAAGTTAGTAATGAAATATAGCCTCTAATTTGATATCCTTATCTAATGGAAGAAGAACTAATAGGAATTAAGAATGCCGCGCTGTCCTTTATCCTAGAGGCTGAGTCGCTTGAGAGCATTGAGGAGACTAAGCTGCAATTCTTAGGAAAAAATGGAAGACTTACTATAGCAATAAAGGATATTAAAAAAGTGCCAGAGGATAAAAGGGCAGCGGTTGGGATGCTTGCAAATGAAGTTAAAGAAACAATTGAGCGAGCAATTGAGTCTAAAAAACAAAATCTAAAAGAAAAGAGCCTAAGTCATGTTGTTAAAAAAATCGATGTTACCAACCCGGGAAAAGCAGCCCCGATAGGACATTTGCATTTAATTACCCAAGCAATTGAGGAAATCACAGATATATTCAAAAGCATCGGCTTTACAAGAGTTAAATATCCTGAGGTCGAATGGGACTGGTTTTCTTTTACTGCCTTAAACTTTCCCCAAAATCACCCTGCAAGGGATGACTGGGAAACGTTTTTTATTGACGAGAGACAGAGCGATAAATTCGGACCAATGCTGCTGACCCCACATACGTCAAGTGGACAAATAAGAGAAATGCTTTCTAATAAACCCCCGATAAAAATGCTAAACATTGCTAAAACATACAGAAGGCAGGCCGATGTAGGCCACACCCCCATGTTTCATCAGTTTGAAACTCTAGCTGTTTCGGAAAATCTTTCGATTGGACACTTAAAAGGTACGCTTGAGTATTTTGTTCGCTCATTTTTTGGACCAAACATAAAAACTAGAATACGCCCTTACCATTTTGAGTTTACTGAGCCATCTTTTGAGGTAGACATAACGTGTACAGTCTGCTTAGGAAAAGGATGCAAGCTCTGCAAAGAAGGCTGGCTTGAAATGGGTGGAGCGGGTATGGTTCACCCTAATGTTTTGAAAAATGGAGGAATTGACCCGCAAAAATACAGAGGCTTTGCATCAGGATGGGGAGTAGAAAGGGTGCTTCTTATGAGGGAAAACCTAAATATAGATGACTTGAGACTAGTTTACTCAAGCAAACTGGAATTTTTAGAACAGTTTTAAAGTATAAATGAATATTCTAATTCCAACATCTTGGCTAAGAGAACATTTAGCTACGAAAGCAAGCGACGAGATGATTGCTGAAATTTTATCAGCATCCTCCGTTTCTGTTGAGAAAATAAGGAAAAGAAATGATGAGTCAATATATGACATCGAAGTAACCACCAATCGACCAGATTTAATGTCAATTAGTGGAATAGCAAGAGAAGCAAACGCCGCGCTTATAAGTCATGGTATTGAATCTAAATTCAGTCCAATATCGATTAATCAGACTATAAACAAAGGGAATTCTTTTCCAATTGATGTAAAAAGTGACTCAAAAATTGTTAACAGAATTTGTGCAATTATCATGGCAATTAGAGTCGGCAGATCGCCTAAGCTTTTCATTGACAGGCTAGAAGCGTGCGGTATTAGATCTTTAAACAATGTTATAGATGTTACAAATTATGTAATGCGCGAGGTAGGGCATCCAACGCACGTTTTTGACTTAGACAGACTAAATACGAATTATCTAACAATAACAAGATCAGAAAAGGGTGAACAATTGACAACTTTAGATGGCAAAACATATACGCTTTTGGGTGATGATATTATAGCTAAAGACGAAAATGGAAGAATTGTTGATCTTTTAGGAATATTGGGGACGCAAAATTCTGTTGTTACAGATCAAACTAAAAGAATTTTATTCTTTGTTGATAACAATAACCCAGCAAACATAAGAAATACATCAATGAACTTAGGAATTCGAACTGATGCAGCTATATTAAATGAAAAAGGAATTGATCCAAATATTGCAATGACAGCGCTTCTTAGGGGCATAGAGCTTTATCAGGACTTGGCAGACGGAAAAATTGAATCTGAAATACTAGATATCTACCCAAATAAAACAACAAATAGGCAAATCAGCATTTCCAATGAAAAAATATCTGATGTTATTGGAGCTGGAATTCCACTTAATGTCTCTAAAAAGATTTTAGACTCACTCGGTTTTATAGTAGAGATGGATAAAGATAGATTAGAAATTCAAATACCCGTAACTCGTGCTGATGTAAGGATTGAAGAAGATATTATAGAAGAAATAGCAAGAATTTATGGCTACCATAAAATCCCCTCTGTGATACCCGGCTTTTTTAGTACTAAATCATATAAATACCACGACTCATTTTACTTTGAGCAAAGAGTTAAAAACGCTATGAAATATTTGGGCTTTACTGAAGCTTATACATATTCTTTAGTTTCAGAAGAAAAGTACGAAGGGCCGATTGAGAGTGCATTAAAAATCAAAAACCCCTTAAGTATTGATATGGCATATTTAAGAAATTCACTGGTCCCAAGCCTTTTACAGGCAGTGGAGGAAAACAAAAAAAGAGATTTGATCCAAATTTTTGAAATAAGTAATATATACGAAAAAAGAAAATCTGAATTGCCAAAAGAAACTCTATTTTTCGCAGGAATATTAAAAGAGCAGAGTGCGGATTTCTATAAAGTGAAAGGGTTAATAATTGAGGTTTTAAAAGATATTGGAGTTAAGGATTTAATATTTAAAAATACCAAAAAAGCAGGAGCTGGTTCGTCTATCTACCTAGGTAAGGAATACTTGGGAGAAATAGAAGTTTTAGATACCAACTTAATTGATTTTGAGCTAAATTTCGAAATTATTTTAAAATTTACCAATGTCAAAAAAACTTACAAACCATTTGCAAAATTTCCGGCAATCCACGAAGATATTTCAGTAATTAGCACATTAAACACCCAGAACTTGATAAACGAGATACAAAGCGTAAACAGAATAATTTCAGACGTATATTTAAAAGATGAATATAACGAAAGCCGGACGTTTCATATAACTTACCAGGATTTTGAAAAAAACTTAACAAAAGACGACGTAGCAAGCATTCGAGCGAAGATTATAAACCATTTAAAAGAAGGCCTGCAGGTCCAAATCAGGGAGTAGGCGTTAAGCTAATTGGAAGAATGCCTGTGGGAGTTGGGGTGCTTGTCGGTTCATCCTTTTTTTTACTTTCCCCCGGATCGTAAGTAGAAACTTCTGTAGGAGGATAATATTCAGCCTTATCAGCAGCAAAGGTTTCGCGCAGCCATGTTGAAATTCCTTCCATCCATCTATTTTTTCCATCATTTGATATTGGATCGTCTTCTTCAAATACAATATAATCTTTAGTTTCATAATCTCCTTGCTCTATTTCTTTTTCATTGGCAAGTTTACCACTTTGCTGTTTTGATAATTTAACTTTCTTATATATACTAGAGGCGCTAGTTGGCTCTGTACCTTTTATATAGTATTCGCTTCTGGTCGGACGCCCCTCAACGGGCAACCCGCCTCCATATGCGTCTACTTGAAGTGCAACGACGTTATCAGGCTTGCTGGGTGCAACATCCAGTTTACCTTTTAAAACATGAGCCATAATCCTATTCCAGATTGGTGCTGCTCCGGTGATTCCAGATGCAATATTGCCCATTGGGGAGTTATCGTTATTTCCTACCCATGTGCCTACCACGAAATCCCTCGTATATCCTACTGTCCAATTATCTCTTTTTTGGTCCGTAGTACCAGTTTTAACAGAGACATTTGGATGACCTGATACAACCAAGTATGAATTGGTACCAAACGTTGGACTTCTTGCGCTATTGTCTAAAAGTATATGTGAAATAAGAAACGAGATTTCCTCTGAAAAAATTCTTTGGGAAGAAGGAGGTTTGTATTTATAAATAGTATTTCCTTTCGCATCTTTTACTTCAAGTATTGATACTACTGGCATTTTTGCTCCATTATTTGCAAACACGCCATAAGCCTCGACTTCATCAACCAATCTTACATCTCTTCCTCCTAAAACCAGGGAATAGCCGACATTTTTTAGATTTTCCTCCGTCGGCTGCCAGTTTTCTATTCCCATCTCATAAGCTTTTTGCATAACGTTTTTTACGCCAACCCTTGCAACCATTTTAACTGCAGGAACGTTCAAAGAGTTAGCCAAAGCAAACCTAACCAGCACGGGACCTCTGTATTTACCGTCGTAGTTTACAGGAATATAATCTTTCTCCGAATCATTAGCTTTAAAATTTGTTTTGGTGTCCATAAGCAGAGTAGAGGCGGTATAACCTCTTGAAAAAGCCACTGCGTAAGTAATCGGCTTTAAAGAAGAGCCAGGTTGCCTATAGCCTGTTGCTGCATTAAAATTTCCATCATTATCGGTGTCAAAATAATCTGCGCTACCAACCATTGCTAAAATTTCACCTAATTTTGGATCAGTTACCACAGCAGCGCCGTTTCCTACTTTAAAACCTTTAAGCTTCTTGATTTCTTCATTTACTATTTTTTCAGCTTCTTGTTCAATTTTATAATCCAGAGTCGTGGTAACTCTTAAGCCACCTGTTTCAACTGCTGCTTCTCCAAATTGCTTAACTAACTGCTGCTTTACGTACATAACAAAATGTGGTGCCTTTATTCCGATATTTGTTTGAGTAAACTTTTTATCTTGAATTTCTTTATATGCATCGTCTGCTTGTTTTTGATTAATATATCCCTGCTTAACCATCTGGTCTAAAATGGTTTTAGTCCTTTCTATGTAATATTTATTACCCGAATAAGGCGAATATATACTTGGAGCCTGCGGAAGACCAGCAAGAAATGCGCTTTCCGACAGCGTTAAGTCCTTTACGTCTTTATTAAAGTATATTAAGGAAGCTGTCTGAACACCCAATGCTGTTCCACCATACGGTACGCTATTGAGGTACATCTCAAGAATTTGATTTTTCGTATATTTTCTGTCCACCTGAATGGAAAGCATGAGCTCTTTTATTTTTCTAGGGATAGTACGCTCCGACGTTAAGAGAGCATTTTTTACTAGCTGCTGGGTAAGCGTTGAGCCTCCTGTAATCCTTTGCCTGAGTATTGGATCTATAATAAGCCCTCTTATATAACCCGTGACAGAGAATCCACGATTTGTGTAAAAGTCCTTATCCTCAATTGCAATTGTTCCTTGTTGTAAGTACTTCGGGATATCTTTGAGCTTTACATATATTCTGTTTTGATTTTGATAAACAGAATAAAGCAACTCACCATTTCTATCATAGATACCACTTGACTGATTAGCCTGAGCTTCGATAAGCTTTCCCGGAGCAGGCAAATCCCTTCCATACCATACAAATAAAAACATAAGAATGACTACAAATCCGATGGTTGCAAAAAAAGCATATTTAGCAAGTCGGCTTGCCACTGTAATTTTAGGCGTATTTCTTAAATAATTATTCCTTCCTAAATTAAATCTGGGGAAGCTGAAAGTGAGATAATTTTTTCTTCGTGCCCTACGTGAGTAATCCAACATTTACTAGCTAAATTATACCAAAAAAAGCACCTCCTATGCTATACTCAAGCTATGGA
This sequence comes from Candidatus Levybacteria bacterium RIFCSPHIGHO2_01_FULL_37_17, assembly GCA_001782035.1. Classification (GTDB taxonomy): domain Bacteria; phylum Patescibacteriota; class Microgenomatia; order Levybacterales; family UBA12049; genus 01-FULL-36-15b. Next base: position 130,219 of record MFNL01000002.1, read on the forward strand.
TAAAGCGGCAGAACTTTTAGAAAGAGGGGTAGCAAATATCATTCCTGATAAGAATGTTTTGTTGGGAAAATTAAGAGGTGAAAAAAAATTAAATATATATCTTGGTATTGATCCAACGTCCACAAAAATTCATCTTGGTCATGCAGTAGCACTTAGAAAGCTTCAACAATTTGCAAAGCTAGGACACAATGTCACATTTTTAATTGGTGACTTTACGGCACTAATTGGGGACACTTCAGATAAAGAATCGGAAAGACCGGCTCTTACTAGGGGGGAGATCTCCGAAAACTTTAAAACATACAAAAAGCAGGCGCAGAAAGTTTTGGATTTTTCAAAAGTAAAAATTAAATACAACGGCGAGTGGCTAAAAAAACTAATTTTTGAAGACATACTAAAACTAATGCAACATTTTAGCGCAGGCGATTTTGTAGGAAGAGAATTGATTAAAAAAAGACTCTCGGCTAATAAAAGGGTTGGCCTACATGAGCTTCTATACCCGGTTATGCAAGGCTACGACAGCTTTATGCTTGATACCGATATCCAGATTGGTGGGACAGACCAAACTTTTAATATGCAGGCAGGAAGAACACTACTTAAAAATTTGAAAAATAAAGAATCTTTTGTCTTAACGACACCGATTCTCGAAGGAGCAGACGGTCGCAAAATGAGCAAGTCATTTGGAAATGCGATTTGGTTGGATGATTCGCCCACTGACATGTTTGCAAAAATTATGTCGATAAATGATGACTTAATTATTCAATACTTTACTTTGAGTACAAACACGCCCCTTTCAGATATTAAAAACATTGAAAAAAGACTTGAGAAAGAGAATCCGATAAATATAAAGAAACAGTTGGCCTTTGAAATAGTTCGAGGGTTAGATGGCGAGAAAGCGGCCACCCTAGCTCAGCAAGATTTTGAGAGACTAGTTCAAAAAAAAGAAATGCCTCTGCAACTCAATACATTTACACCCACAAGTGGAGCATCTATCGCAAGAACAATTTCTGAATGGGCTAATATTAGTGCTTCGGAAGTAAAAAGAGTTATAAATCAAGGCGGAATTGAGCTTGATGGGCAAAGAATTGATCTTTCCGAAGCAAAAAAACCAATTAAGATAGGGTCTATTGTTAGAGTGGGTAAAAAACCACCTTTCAGGATCGAGAAATAATTTGATACAATAATCATATGGAATTTTTTAGAAAACATCAGTGGATTGGAAAGATTATTATAATAGTTGCAGCACTTGCGTTAATTGCAACTTCGGTTCTTGCCTTTATTCCTCCTCCGCAATAAAATCTATACATTATGGATTTAAATACCCCTGTAGGGCTCGTATCAAGATCTTACAAAATGTATGCAGGAAGGCTTTCAAAGCTTGGAATTTTTACAATCTATGATTTTTTGCTCCATATTCCATTCAGATACGAAGACTACTCTTTAATTTCAAAAATAGGACAAGTCCAAGCAGAAGAATTAATAACTGTAAAAGGCAAAATTGAAAAAATTGAAAATAGATACCTAAGGCGATGGAAAACCCTACAAAAGGCGCAAGTAACCGACGGCACTGGAACGCTTGATGTTATCTGGTTTAACCAACCTTATATTCCTAAAGCTATAAAAGTAGGCGATGAAGTATCGCTATCCGGCAAGATAGAGTTGGATAAAAACAAATTGATAATGAAATCACCGGACTATGAATTAGTAGTTGACAATGAAACTATCCATACAGGTAGAATTGTGCCTATTTATCCTGAAACTAAAGGAATATCATCTAAGTGGTTAAGAAGGCAGGTTTATAAAGTTTTAGACCAGTTTAAAGACCTCCAAGACTATTTACCAAAGGAGACTTTGAGAAAAAATAACTTAGGCGATCTATCATATGCAATAAACTCAATCCACTTCCCCAAAAGTATGCAAGAAGTCGAAAGAGCAAAAGAAAGACTTTCATTTGATGAAATGCTAAAACTACACTTGTTATCTTTAAAAAGAAAAAAAGAATGGAAAAAAGATAAAGTTAATCCTTGGAAAATTGACAAAAATAAGATTAATGAGCTTATTAAAATACTTCCTTTTGAATTAACCGATGCCCAAAAAAACGCAGTTGAGGAAATTTTAAGAGACTTATCTTCCAATCTTCCCATGAACAGGCTTTTAGAGGGAGACGTAGGAAGCGGTAAGACCATTGTTGCCGCAATTACAACATATGCATCCTTCCTAAATGGATTTCAAACTGCTTTTATGGCTCCAACTGAAATTCTTTCCTCCCAGCATTTCCAAACACTAGACAATCTGCTTTCACCCTTAGAAATAAAAGTCAAATTATTCACCTCAGGCTCTAAAAAAATAGACGACTTTGACGTTGCTGTCGGGACACATGCTTTAATCTATAAAAAAGTGCAGTTTAAAAAACTTGGACTTGTTGTAATAGATGAGCAACAAAGATTTGGGGTAGAGCAGAGAGCAAAACTGAGGCTCAAGGGTAAAAATCCTCATATTTTAACAATGACTGCGACTCCAATTCCGCGTACAGTTGCACTAACTATGTATGGCGACTTAGACCTTTCGATTTTGGATAAGATGCCCAAGGGAAGAATTAACATCAAAACCTGGCTTGTTCCTCCTTCTAAAAGAGAAGGCGCATATAAATGGATAAAGGAAAAGATAGAGCGAGAAAAAGACCAGGTTTTTATAGTATGTCCATTTATTGAGGAGTCAGAAAATATGATTACAGTTAAGGCAGCTAAAAAAGAATTCGAGCGATTATCAAAAGAGGTTTTTCCTAATTTAAAACTAGGACTTTTACATGGGAAGCTTAAATCAGGCGAAAAAAATGACGTTTTAAATGACTTTAAAAACAAAAAGATAGATATTTTAGTTTCAACTCCGGTTGTTGAGGTTGGTATAGATGTTCCTGCGGCAACAATTATGCTAATCGAGGAGGCGGAAAGGTTTGGTTTGGCTCAATTACACCAGCTAAGGGGAAGAGTGGGAAGGAGCAGCAGGCAATCTTACTGTCTTCTTTTTACATCAAGCAATAATCCATTAACGCTGAGGCGATTAAAATCTATGGAAAAAATTTATTCAGGCCCAGAGCTTGCGGAACTGGATTTAAAACTTAGAGGCCCAGGACAAATTTATGGGACCACGCAACACGGAACTTTTCAGTTAAAAGTAGCTAGCTTTTCAGACATTGAGCTTATCGCGAAAACTAAAAAGGAAGCTGAAATTTTATTTGAAAAACTTCACAAGTATCCAAAGTTAACAGAACAAATAACCCTAGGCGATAAAAAGGTCTCCCCAGACTAACTTATTGCGATTTAAGCTCAAATCGGATATAATATCATTCTAGAACTCAAAATGCTTTGCATTTTGAAGGAGGAGAATAAAGCGAAAAGTTGAAGTTTTGACTCTGTCAAAACGAAAATAAAAGCGCAGATTAGACGAAATGCCACAAGAGCCAAAGAAAAGACATTCACGGCAAAGACAGGGAAAAAGAAGAGCGGCAATAAAACTTGCGGTCTCATCTTACATTTTTTGTCCAAACTGCCATGAGCCTATTAAGCCTCATGCGATTTGTAAAAATTGCGGGTATTATAAGGGCAAACAGGTAATTGTAAAAAAAGAAAAAAAGAAAGAACAAGCAGTTAGCACGACGAGCGCTTAATGAGAAATCCCCAAGACCCAAGACATATACAAAGACAAAAGGTGGTAGAAGATTTATTTAAAACAACTTTTTATGCTCAGCAAATTGGAGAAAAGGCCGGAAGAATAATACAGAGTCAAGGTAAAATTGATAAGTACATAAAAAAGATTGCCCCCCAATTTCCTCCTGATAAAATAAATAAAGTTGACTTAGCAATACTTAGGCTTGCAATTTATGAATTACAGATGGAAAAAAAAGAACCTCCAAAGGTTATAGTTGATGAGGCAATAGAGCTAGCAAAAGAATATGGAGGGGAAACGAGTCCTGCTTTTATAAATGGGGCATTAGGCAAATTAGTAAAATGATTAAACTTCCACAGTTTAGGAATAAGAAATTGTTCGAGCAGGCTTTTATACACAGAAGCTTTCTAAATGAGACAAAGGAAAATATTTCTTCAAATGAAAGGCTTGAGTTTTTAGGTGATAGTATTATTTCATTCTTGATATCACAAAATCTTTACCTGCAATACCCACAATTTAACGAAGGGATATTAACAAACATGCGGTCCTTGCTTGTCAACACTAAAAGCTTAGCTCTTATTGCAAAAGAGTTGGAGTTTGGAAAGTATTTAAAACTTTCAAAAGGAGAGGAAGAGTCTTTGGGAAGACAAAACCAGTCACTTCTTGCAAATTCTTTTGAGGCATTTGTCGGAGCATTATTACTGGATCAGGGAATTGAGGCTGTAGATGTTTTCCTTAACCAGATTTTTGGGGGAAAAATAGTACTTTTGGCTCAAGCAAGCTCATTCAAAGATCCCAAAAGTCTTTTACAGGAGTATGCTCAATCAAGGAAAAAGGGCTCGCCTATGTATAGAGTATTAAAAGAAACAGGGCCAGCGCATTCAAAGACTTTTATTGTAGGAGTATTTATAAAAAGTAGTATTGTGGGAAGAGGAGAAGGAAAATCTAAACAGGAAGCAGAAGAAAGCGCAGCTGAAAAAGCATTAGAGCGCTTGAGGTAGGCCTCAAATAATGGTAGAATTAAACACATGTCGCTAGTAATAAGAAGTTCCCGCATGGGCAAAAAGGGTGAAAGAAAATTTAGGATAGTTATTAAAGAAAAACGGTCAAGGCGTGATGGAGATTCGGTGGAACTTCTTGGGTGGTATGAAAAAGGCAAAAATGGAAAAAAAGAAATCAATATAGAAAGATATAAATACTGGCTCTCTAAAGGAGCTCAGCCTTCCATTGCGGTTGAAAAATTGGTAAATGAAAGATAAATTAGTTACTCTGGTAAAAAGTATCGTAGAACAAGAGGATAAGGTAGAAGTTGAAGAGTCTTCCGAGGGGGGAGTTGTAAATTTGACTATTAAAGTAGACCCTGAAGAAATCGGAAAAGTAATAGGAAAAGGTGGTAAGGTTATAAAATCTTTAAGAAATGTTATGAAAATTGCCGCAATGAAGCAGAATATAAAAGTTTTTGTGAATTTAGCTGAAAATCCTCAATGAGAATATCGGTTATAACTCTTTTCCCGCAGATGTTTTCATCTATGTTTAATACATCTATTATAAAAAGAGCAACTGAGAAAAAAATTATGACAATAGATTTTATTAATTTGAGGGACTTTGGAATAGGAAAACATAAGCTTGTAGATGACACTCCATATGGTGGTGGAGCAGGAATGGTGTTAAGAGTTGATGTTGTCCAAAAAGCAATCGAATCGGTTAAGCAAAATGGGGGATACGAAAAAATTATTTTATTGTCAGCACATGGCAAACAATTTAACCAAAAAATTGCAAGAGAACTTTCATCTTTTTCACATTTAATAATTGTTTGCGGCCATTACGAAGGATTTGACGAAAGGATTAAAAAATACGCGGACGAGGAACTAAGTATTGGAGATTTTATAGTAACAGGAGGAGAAATACCAGCAATGCTTATTATTGATAGCGTTGGAAGACTTGTTTCCGGTGTTATAAAAAAAGAATCTTTGGAAAATGAATCCTTTTCTCCACATCTAGAATATCCTCAATATACAAAACCAAATGAATATAATGGACAAAAAGTTCCCAATATCTTATTATCCGGAAATCATAAAAAGATTTCTGAGTGGAGAAAAGAAAAATCAATAAGTATTACAAAAAAACTGAGGCCTGATCTTATTGGAAAGGGTTAATTCTTGCTGAATCAGTAGAAAAGTTTTCCAAATCAATACTTATTGGAACGCCTTCAAAAACTGCTTCTGACCACATATTTGATTTTGTAATTAAATCCTTATCTTTCTGGGAAAAAGAAACGACGGGAAGACTATTGTCAAGGCTGACTTGCGGAAGTGCTTTATAGTAAAAAAGGATTTTCATATTTGTATTCCCACTGCCTAGTTTCAGCGTATTAATTTGAGCAATTGGAGCAGACTTGTACAGATTTTTTACGAAATCTACAGTTGTTTTATCCGTTCCTGAAACACTCAATGTTATCTGAATTGTAGGAAATGTAACTCCCTGCTCTTTTTCGTTCAAATCTCCAACGGTGAATTCAAAATTCCCAACAGATACGCCCGACTTTGCAGCATTTGAGGAAATGGAATTTATAATACCTGCAAAATCCTTTGTTCCAGGAAGAACTTTATTTAGAGCTGTCAAGTCTTTAGTCAGCTCCTCCTCGTTCATAAGTGAAAGGTTGCTGTTGCTATTTTTTAGGGATTCGAGTTTTCGTATTTCCTCCGATTCAGTTGCTTTTGCGGAAATAACTCCCTGCACTTGCGGGATCAAAATTATAAAAAAAAGAATTAAAGAAGCAGCGATCACAGCAAATGGCAAGAAAAAATTCTTATATTGCTTGTAAACAGTTAAAAATGTAGATAAATCTGCATTAAATCTAATATCTTTTAAGTCTTTACTTAAATCCATTATAATACCTCCGCTGAGAAACTTACCGAATATCTACCTGCCTGCGCATTTAAAGTTAGAGACTCTAGTTTTACAGACTTAATTACTTTTCCATCAGACCCAAGAGAGACTAGGGAATGTATTACTTCATCAATTGAGCGCAAAGAAGCGCTGGACATTTCTATTTGTATCAACCTAGACTCGATACTCATAGAATCGACAGTTACATTTTCCGGAATCTTTGAAAATACTGAATCTATAGATGCGGTGTAATCCATTCGGGAAGCAAGTAAAGAATTAATGTTATTCAGTCTGTCTTTTATTAAAAAATAGCTTGATAACTTTTTGGGGGAAGCACTAATCTGAGAAAGTGTTTGTGCCTGTTCGCTTTTGATTTTAGATATTGGAATTTGAGTGGTAATTATAAAAGCTGCGATAGAAAAAAACGCAATAGCTACAAGAAGCACTACAGCTATGACTCGTAGAATCAAAAGCAACCTTTGTTCTCTTTCCAAAGCGTCACTGCGGGTTGATACTAAATTAATACTGCTATTCATAATCTCTCATCGCCAGTCCTACTGCGATAGGGTAATCGGAGGCGTTCTGAAGAACCTCTTTAGGAATTTGTTGGGAAGACAGGGATTTCCATGGATTGGCAATAGCTGTTTCAATTCCTGAGTTTTGAGCAAAAAAGATTTCTATGCCTGGCAGCTTAGCGGTTCCGCCTGAAAGTATAATTTGTCTTATTTTATCTCCCTCCTTATACTTTTGTTCATAAAAAGCGATTGATTTTTTGATTTCGGTTAGTATAGAATTTAAAATTGGTTCAGTGGACTTTCCAATTTTGCCTCCTAAATTTTTTCCGGAAACCCCATAAACTCTTTTGTATTCTTCTGCTTGCTGAGGGGTAAGGTTAAAATCAGTTGCTATAGCCCTATTTATTGCTGCTCCTCCTATTGACATAGAGTATGTGAATATTATTATTCCGGCCTTAACTATTGCAATTGAGGTACTAATTGCTCCTATATTAACTACAAGGCTCGTTGGGAAATTCTCATTAGGAACTAATGCTCTAATTGTTGCAAGGATTTCCGTTTCCATTGTGTTTATCTCAAGCCCCGCCAGTGTTAGAATTTTCTGGTATTTATTTACAAGAAGTGTAGGGGCACCAACCATCAAGACTTGCATCTTATCAGTCGTAACTTTAGCAATGGGTCTTTTTAATACATCCCAAACTAACTTAATATTAGAAAGAGGGACTGGAATATATTGCTCGGCCTCCCAGTAAATTGCTGCTGCTATCTCTTTATCGGACAAAACGGGCATTTCTAAAACTTTTGTGTATACTTGGTTTTCTGGCAAGGCTATATTTACTCGTCTAGTAGGCACGCCAGCGGTTTCTACGGCTTTTCTTAAAGCTTGAGCCATTTCCTCTTCATCTAACGGGGCTTCGGAAAGCATTCCACGAGCCGGAACGGGTGCAATTAAGGCTGCTTTTAAAATAAAACCACTTGCCTCTTTATCGAGCCAAACAAGTTTTAGGGATGTAGCCCCTATGTCTAATCCAAATATTTTTTTATTCATTAATGGCTGGGAATGAGTAATGAGTATGGGAAAAAGTCGGCAGGAAGTTCTGGGAAGCCTTGAAAGACTGTTACTTTACGAGTGGCTTGCGAACTTGATGTGCAATCGGGAACACATCCCGTTGCTGAAATTATTTTTCCCTGTAAAGGCAAAGGTGTTGCGGAAGTAACAGCCATAAATGAGTCTTTATAAACAGGGATCACTCTTACTAGCATTCCATTGGTTACGGTAACTGCTGCTCTGTATCTAAGCGTCTTTCCTTCTACTGTATATCCTGCTGACTCAAAAGGGTCACTAAATCCATTTCCCCTGCCTGCGGGATCAATTGCATATCTTTTAATATTGGCCGAGGCAACATCAGCCCCTGATATAACTGCTATTTCTAAAGCAGCATTATTGAGGGGCGTTGTTGATTCCCCCCAATATATATAAAGTGTTCCGTTCCACTTCTGATTCCATTGGGTCGCATCTCCGGTATACGGAGAAAGCCAGATATAGGTTCCTTTATCCTGCTCAACTGCAACACCACCGTTAACTAGGAATGAGGAGCCAGAAACATCATTTATAGTTGTGCTATATTTTGTGTTTGTAAAACTACCATTGGCTATTGCGGTTCCGCTTTTTATAGTCTGCTCTATTCCGGCCTCTGCTGCTGCTAGAGCTTTCTGTGAGTCGACCTGTTCCTGAGTGGTTCTAAGATTAACAACTGCTCTTGATATAACAGAAAGGGTAATAGTTAAGGCCACAACCATTACCAAAACAATAATAAGTAAGGCCTGGCCTTTACTGTTTAGTATTTGTCGTTTGAGCATAATTGCCTACTTATAGAGTAACAACAAAATCGAAGTTTTGTCAATCTCCACTGTTTCTAAATACTACAGACGTAGAGAAGGGAACCGATAACTTATTTTCGATAAAACTGGAGGATCCGGTTGCGGAAAGTGTAAAATAAATATCTATTGAGGGAGGTAAGGCAGTATTGCTTTGCCTACATATAAAATAGCAGCTACCTTGGTCGATGGTAACCTCTCGTGCATTTATAAGATTTGCGCTGTTAGATGAAATTGTTTTTGGACTATCTGAAGCATTATCTTTGCATATAAACTCAGTTTGTCCTCCGTCAAAATTCGTAAACTTTAAATATTTATACTTAATGGGAGTAGGCGTAGGGGAGGGAGGCGGAGGCAGAGTTACTATACAATTGGGATCATAAGAGCTCCCATTTACGCTTGCACCATCAAATCCTTGGGAATACCTTATCATTTTTGCCATTTGAGTTATGGCAAAGTTTCCTTCTTGTCTCACCTCATTAACAGTTACGCTTCTATTGCCGCCTCGCAGTGAAGAAGTAATAATTGCCGTTACAATCCCTCCGACGGTAATTAAAATTATCATTACAGCTAAAAGCTCAATAAGTGTATAACCTTTTTCTAAATTCTTAATTCTAATCATGGTGTTGGGACGCTATTAATATTATTTAGACAAGTTTCAAGTAGGGCATTGTGGCAATAATCAGTGTCGTTTGCACACTTGCTATCTGACCAGGCAACTGTTACGGTAGCTTTCCTTGCGCCTGTGCCACAATTTAACGTGCTGATATCAACTGATCTTACAAATAAATTATTGATATTTTTATTACAACTCGTAACGGGCCCCCCCGAAACCTCGGATACTCCCTCGGCCATGCAATACTGACCTACAGCTAGAGTAGAAAAACTAGCCCAGTCATTACGGGCTTGAGTTCTTATGGACTCCAAACCCTGCTCAGCATAAGTTTTTGCTAAGTTTTGATTTTTTGAAAAATCAGAGTTGCTTACAGCAGTAATTACGGCAACAGCAATAGTCGAAATTACAATTACAGCAGCGCCAAGGGCAACTAATGCTTCAATTAAGCCCTGTCCAATTTGTCTTCTAAGGACTTGTGACAGATATATTTCCATCGTTTTGAATAGTAATTGTTCTTGTCATATTTTGCCCCACCCAGGCTCCAGTAAGTGTAATGGTAGCAGGAGTTATTCCCCCCGACAATACATTGTAGGAAATATCCGCTGTTGATGTATTTACGCTAATAGGAGACGGAAAAGAATGTAATATATTTGACGTTCCCTCTATTGGCACATCAACCTTTAGATCTATTCCACCCGCCTGCACGCAAACTACGTATAATCTGTAACTGTTATCGTTGTTACTTATATTAACTCTGTATTCCTTTAAAATGTCATTGCTACTACAATCGCTTGGTTTAACCTGCGACTGGGCTTTAGCTTTTGCTAAGTTAAGCGTTGAAACCAATTGATTTGCTTCGTTGTCAATAGCTTGAGTTCTGCTATATGTAACAAACGATGCAAATCCCACAACAGAAATTATGGAAATAATTGAAAAGGCGACAATTAGCTCAATCAGAGTGAAGCCTTTTGAGCTGTGAATTCTTATCATGGGTTAGTAACGGTGAATGACCAATTAGTAGATCCACCCGTACAATAAGTTGAATTATTTGATGGATCTTTCTGAGCATCACTTGTGTTTTCAAGACAAGCATATAAACAATAAGCCGCTGTACATCCACCAGCTCCATTTATTCTATAGCTATATATACTCTGTCCGCTATTTAAGGGATCGGTTGGCACTTTTTGCATATATGTAGTTCCCCCGGAAGTTAGTGCTTGCCCAGAAGTAACAGTATTTGGATAACTGGAAAGATCAGATCTATAAAGCTCAAGTGCCGATTGTATTTGGCGTAAATCTGCTTTTCTTTGGGAATCTCTTGCGCGTTGCCTTACTCCGATAAAATTTGCCATTAAAAGAGCTGACAATACCCCAATTATCGCAATTACAATTAGAAGCTCTATTAATGTAAAACCTCGGCTCCTATTATAAACTCTTAATTCTAAATTCATAATTCTATCTATGGTGATGTATTAGGACTCGTAACGCCGTAATTACAAACTCCTCCACATGCTGCAGGAGCATTTGTGCATTTAGCACCGCTTGAGAAACATGCTTGTGGATCTTTACCTCCTTTATCTAGGCTAGCATAAAGATAGTAAGATTGTCCATCAGAGGCGTCAACGTATACATAATTATTTGTTGTTTTTGAATCTTTTGGAAGTACGCTCATATAAGGCGCCCAGCTTGCACCCCAATCAATTATATTTTTCTGTCCGACTCTGTCATCGTAAATACGATAATCATTTGCAGGGTTATTAATCGGATATTTGCCCGTGTCCTGATAATAAGACTCCAAGGCTTTCTGCACTTGTGAAAGGTCTGATTTTCTTTTTGCATCGCTTCCTTTTTGAAATTGTGCAAAAGGATCCAAAGTTGCAATTAGAGCTGCCGACATAATCCCAAGTATCCCAACAACTACGAGTAACTCAACAAGTGTAAATCCACGGGCAGATCTCATATATTTATTATATTACTATTGATAACTTGTGCAAATCGGTTCAATGCAAGTATTTCCAGATCTGTTTTGATAACAAGTAAGAGATCCTCCCGCAAAATCACATTGCGTAACCGGACTTATGGAATTGCAATTTTGTGACCCTAGAGGTTTTGCATAAACGGTTCCCGTGCAAGTAAATGGCGGCGGGGTGGGGGAAGTAGAGGGCGTTATGGTGGGAGTATTTGTTGGACCCGGCGTTGGGGTATTTGTTGAAGTAGCATCTGGTGTTGGGGTATTTGTTGAAGTGGGACCGGAAGTAGGAGTTACTATGGGCAGACTAAAGCCATTTATAAAGCTACAATCGACCTGGCCCGATACAGAACAGTAATTGTAACCCAGAGAACTGTAGTTGGTTGGGAGACAATTTGATAATTGCTCAAGTGGACAGTTAACGCTTGTGACTAAAGACTTATTAAGCTTTACAAAAATAACATTCCATTGCGGACAACTAACTCTGTCATCAACGACGTAAATATAACTCCCGCCATCAGGGTCTGTTGGGATATTTTTTATATAATTTTGATTTAGGTAGGTAGACGTAAGCTGCAGAGGGTAACAGTTAATATCGTTATAGTAAGTGTCTGCAGCTGTTTGGATTTGCTTAATATCGCTTTGCTTCTTTGTGTCTTTTGCTTTCTGAAGCTGGGTAAATGGATTAAGTGTAAATATTAAAAAACCCACTAAAACGCCTAACAACCCGATTGCAATTAGAAGTTCAACCAACGTGAAACCAAGGACAAAATTTTTTCTCCTAAATAAAGCGTTATAAATGTTCCTAAGACTAAAAAAGGGCCGAAGGGAATTGCGTCTTTTAGCTTTAATCTTCCCCATAAAATAAGTATGAGCGAGTAGAATGCACCTGTCAAGAACGCTATATAAAAAGCTATGACTATGTTTGGAAAGCCTAGAATAATCCCCATCAAGAAGGCAAATTTTATATCTCCTCCGCCCATGCTTTCTTTTTTCCTAACAAAATAGTAAACTGCCGAAATTAAGATAAGAAATAGGGAAGCCCCAATTGCAGTGAGTAAATGATTAATTACTAATGGCTGGTGATTAACAATTAGCCAAAGAACTGTTACACAAACGGCAGGAAAAACTATTTTATTGGGAATTATTCCATATTTTAAATCTGTAAAGAAAACGACAATCAAGTTGGAAATAATAAATAAGTAGAATATTAGATTGTAGGTAGTAGATTGTAGGTAGTAGATTGTAAGCCAGTAGGTAAACGCAAATAATATGCCTGTAGTAAGTTCAATGGCCGGATAAAAGATTGAGAGCGGCTTTTCGCAATTTCTGCATTTCCCACTCTGTATAATAAAAGACAAAACAGGTATTAGCTCATACCACCTAAGTTCTTTTTTACAAAAGTCACACCTAGAGTGTCCAAGTAAAAAGGGTTTGTTTTTGGGAATTCTATCAACCAAAACTCCCAGAAAAGATCCAACGAACAGACCAAGAATTGCTAACAAGACGACAAATGGCACAATGAGGTAATTATATCATTCTGAAGGTTACTGGATGCACCAGTAGCATACTGTAGTTCCAGATCCTTGTCCAATACAAGTGGCGGAAGGGTTAGCAATCGGTGTGCCGGTGATAGTATATTTTGTATTTACATCGCTTCTTTGTGCTTTGGATTGCGGAGCAAAACAAGCTATAACCTCATTGTTTGAGGAAGTTGAAGTTACTGCAACCCCATCTAAATTAGCCGAGCTACTAAAAGCAGTTTTCAACTCACCATCATTAACAAGATCAGTAGTGCAACCCACCATTCTTGATGTATCTAATAATTCTCCGCTTGGAAAACCAGATCCAATGCAAGTAGCTGAGCCGCCTGTTGCCCATGGTAATCTGTTATGAGTTGTATAGTATCTAATATTTGCATTTACGAATTCAACAGCAAGATTCTTAACATTTGCATCTTGAGCTTTTTTAAGCTGCTCAAAGGGGTCGATTGTGGCAATTAATGCTGCTGCTAAAATTCCAAGAATTCCAATTACTACGAGGAGCTCAATAAGGGTAAAGCCTTTTACTCCCTTAAAGCGAGCGAGCAGTTTTCTCATATAATTAATGATAATCATATATGAATTTCCTTGTCAATAGCCAGTTTAAATCTATTGGATGTTTGAAATTAGACTGTATATTGGTGTAATAACCGAAATGATTAAAAAAGCAACCCCAATTCCCAAAATAACCATAATAAAAGGCTCCATAGCTGTAGTTAGGGTTTTGACGGTCTGATCTACTTCTCTTTCAAAGTACTCTGATGCTTTCTGCAAGTTCTCATCCATTTTGCCTGTTTGTTCACCAATTTTTACAAGTTGTACTAAAAGCTGGGGGAATAGGGGAGAATAGGACATAGACTGTCCGACACTAACCCCCTTTTCAACTTGGTTTGAAACTGCCAGTATTGCATTCTTATAATGTACGTTCCCTGCGATATTTGCCGTTTCGTTTAAGGCCTCAACCACCAAAGTTCCGGTGCCAACCAAAAGACCGAAGGTTCTAGAAAATTCCGCAAGTATTGTTTTTTTAATTAACTCACCAAATATCGGAAGCTTGAGGATTAAATTATCGATTATAAGTCTTCCTCCGACTGTTGCAGCCCATTTATGATACCCTATGTATCCAAGCACTGCCCCAACTAGAATCACCGGCCAAAGAAACGCAAAGCCTTTGGACATGCCCAAAAGTATTTGGGTTGGAAGTGGAAGTTCTATATTTAAGTTTGAATATAAAACAGTAAGCTGCGGAATAACAAAAACCATCATAACTACCATAACAACTATCATTAATACTATGACTATTACCGGGTACATCAAGGCACCTCTTATTGTGGATTTTAACTTTGCCTCCTTTTCTAAATTATCGGCAAGCCTAAGTAGCACCCTATCTAAAAGCCCGGATGATTCCCCAGCTTGGATAATGGAAACATAAATCGGGCTAAATACTTTTGGGTGTTTTTGCATTGCCTGGGAAAATGTTCTTCCTTCCGAAACGTCGTTTATAATAGCAGTAACGACTTCCGTCATCGCAGCATTTTCGATTTGTTCTTTTAATATTTCAAGTGCGCGAAGCAAAGTCAGTCCGCTTGAAAGCATTGATGACATTTGTCTTGTAAAAATAATCAAATCCTGAGTTTTTACCCTGTTTAAAAAGGGGATATAATTGCTCAGCTGGTTTTCAACTTCGGTGATAGAAATCGGAAGAAGTTCCTTTCCACGTAGATAAGCAGCTGCGGATGTTATATCTTTTGCTTCAAGTAAGCCTTGAGTTATTTTTCCATCTTTTGTGGCAGCCTTATAACGTAATCTCATATCAACCAGTCTGTCGCAGAAGCTCTTCCGGTCTTAAAGCGTAAGATTTTGCGGTTTCCAAACTTATTGCGCCGGACAAGACTAAAGACGCAAGCGAAGACTCAAGCGTCACCATTCCTTGCTGCTGAGAAGTTTGAATAATTGAATCTATTAAATGAGTTTTGCCTTCTCTGATGTTTGAAGCAACAGCATTGTTTCCTATTAAAATTTCGACTGCAGGAACTCTTCCGCCATCTATCATGGGGATTAGCCTTTGTGAAACAATGCCTTTTAATGTCGAAGCAAGCTGTACTTTAATTTGTGTTTGCTGGCTGGCGGCGAATGAGTCTATTATTCTATCAATCGTTTGGGCTGCAGAGTTTGTATGAAGTGTAGAAAAAACCAAATGGCCTGTTTCGGCTATGGTAATTGCAGCTGCCATTGTGTCTGGGTCTCGCATTTCTCCGATTAATACAACGTCGGGGTCTTCTCTTAAAGCGCTTCTTAAAGATAGGTTCCAAGACAGAGTATCAATTTCCATTTCTCGCTGTGAAATTATACTTTTTCCTTTGGGATAGACATATTCAATAGGGTCTTCAATCGTTAAAATGTGTGCGGACCGGGTTAGGTTTATTTCATTAATTAAGGCTGCAATTGTTGTCGATTTTCCATGGCCCGTTGGACCAGTTACCAAAATAAATCCTTGCTTTAGGGCTGCAAAGTTGTGAGCTGTTTTTGGAATTTTAAGTTCCTCCAGAGTTCTAATAGTTGGCTCAAGAAATCTAAATGCTCCTGCCAAAACCCCTCTTTGATAATAAAGGTTTGCTCTAAACCTTCCTAAGTCTCCATACGCTCCTCCTCCAAAACCAAATGAGAAGTCAAGTTCTTTGTTGTGAATTAATAGCTCTTTCTGGTCGGGTTTAAGAATTGAAAAAGCCATTTCTTCAATTTGTTCTTTTGTTAAAGCCGGGTAATTAGTAAGAGGGTGCAAGACACCATCGATTCTAATAGTAGGAGGAATCCCAGCAAGCAAATGCAAATCAGAAGCTTTGTTTTTAATTGTCTGGTCTAATAACTGTCCTATCTCCATAATTCTAAATTCAGAACTCTAAATTATTAATTTATTCCTGTGCTACTCTTAGTACTTCTTCTATTGTGGTTAATCCTTGTAAAACTTTCAAGTAACCGTCTTGTTTCATTGTAATCATACCTTCTTCTATCGCTTGTTTTTCTATTGCATTGCTGTCCGCGTGTTGCAAAATTAAACTTCCAATCCTCTCAGATATATTTAACGATTCAAATATTCCGACTCTTCCAATATATCCTGTACCGCCGCACTCATCGCATCCTTTGCCTTTATAAAACTTACTGTTCCTCTCCTTAGGAAAAAACTTGCCCAAAACTACTTTCATTTCTTCAACCATCGCAGCCGGCGGGTCGTATTCAGTTTTGCAAGTTTGGCAGATTTTCCGAACAATCCTTTGCGCCAACACCGCATTCATAGTAGAGGCAAGCAAAAATGTTTCAGCTTTTAGGTCCAAAAGGCGGGGAAGTGCTCCTGCAGCAGAAGATGTATGAAGGGTAGAGAATACTAAATGGCCCGTTAAAGCAGCCTGAATTGCAAGCTCGGTCGTTTCTTGATCTCGAATCTCTCCAACCAATATTATATTTGGGTCTTGTCGCAAGAACGATCGCAAACCTTCTGCAAAAGTAAGGCCAACTGCGGGATTTACCTGAACTTGGTTAATTCCTGATATTTGATACTCAACCGGGTCTTCAAGCGTTGAAATATTAACCTTTGTAGTGTTTAGCTTAGAAAGCACCGAATACAACGTTGTTGTTTTACCAGATCCTGTAGGTCCGCATACTATAATAATTCCGTGCGGCCGCAAGATTGCATTTTCCAAAGTTTTTTTAGTTGTACCAGTTAAACCAAGCTCCTCCAGGGTGGGTATTCCGCCGCTCTTTCTTAAAAGTCTCATTACGATTTTTTCACCATGTGTTGTTGGCAAAACGCTTATTCTTAGATCTACTTCTTTATCTTCCACTTTAAAATTAAACCTTCCGTCTTGCGGGCTTCTGTGCTCGTCAATTTTCATTTCAGATAAAATTTTTATCCTTGAAAGAACTGCTTCCTGAACCGTTTTTGGCAGCGAAAGCCTGTCATACAAAATGCCATCAATTCTATACCTTACTCTAACTCTGTCTTCCTGGGGCTCTATATGAACATCGGAAGCTCTCGAAGTTACAGCATATTCCAAAATAGTTGATACAATTTTTGCAATTGGAGCTTCTTTAATAATTTGAGCAATCTGTTCGGAATCAATTGTTCTTATTGTTTGCAAATCTTCAGTTTCTTTAATGGCTTCGCCAACTTCTCCCACTAACTCTTGCCTATATTGTTGTCCTATGACCCTAGTAACATCTGACGGCGTTGCCGCAAAGGATTTGATATTTAAACCGGTTTTCTCCCTTACAAAAGTGGCTGCTTCCAAATCAACCGGATTTCCCATTGCGATTGAGAGCGATTTATCTTTTTCATCAAAAGAGAAGGGGATTAGGGAAAATCGCTCTGCTACGGCCCTAGGTACTTTTCCTAAGGCTTCGGGAGAAAAGGAAACGTTGTTAATATCAACAAATGGGATTCCTAAAATTAAAGCTTTTGCCTGATATAATTTATCTTCGGGTACAATTTCCAAAGACTCAATCATTGTGTCCTCTGAAACACCTTTACTTGCGCTTTTAACTTTTACATCATCATACTGCTGCTTGGTAAGGAATTTTTGCGCAAACAATATATCAGCAAGTGATTGCGAGGTGAAGGTATTTGAATCTTGAGTTAAATCTGTAGTTACGGCTTGCAAATCGGGCATTACTATTATAGTAGGGGAATTTTAGATATAATGTCAACATTATGGAAGTCAAAGAAGCGGCCGAAAATCAACCTTCAAATCCATACTTTGAAGTTCTTGCATCGGGAAATTTTAGCAAAGAGCAAGTCAATGCAAAATTAGTTCCACCTCCACATAAACCCGTAGAGCTTGTTACTGAAACTGAAAGAGTGTGGGAAGAAAAAAATAAACAAAGGATAGAAAATGGCAAACCACCAATGACAGATAATTCTCAACTGGCTATAAAAACTGTAACAGTAATAGATGGACAATTAGAAATTGATACTTACCCGGCAAAATATAGTGATTTAATTGCGATGCAAGACGCGTCTGTAAAAGCTAGATTTGGAGAATACGCTCCGCAGATTTTAGGAACAAATGTACTTACAAAAACTGCAGACGGAAAGCTGATTATCGCGCAACGTGGTTTTAATGTTGCTACAAAACCAGGAGCCATGAGCGCCCCGGGCGGATACCCAAACCTATCGACTGATTTAAGTGCTGAAGACGCTTGGGCTCCGTTTTCAACAGTAGGAAGAGAACTTAAAGAAGAAACCGGAATAGATGAAAGTGAACTTAAAAATGTAAACGCTGCAGGAATAATCTTTAACAAAACTGTAGGAAACCCTAGTATGATTTTTTTTGCAGAAACTGCACTTACTGCTGCGGAAATTGAAAAAAGAACTACTGATAAGGAAATAAATGTAAAGATTCTTCCCGATACCAAAGAAGATTTAGAGCATGCAATTCTTTGGTGGGCGTTTTCACCTAGTCCGAGTGGCGCATCTGCGCTTGCTTTATATGGAAAGCAGAAATATGGAGATGAATGGTTTAATTGGATTAACGAAAGGCTGACAAGAAGAGATATCGTTTATACGAGCATGGATGAGCAACAATTGGCAAAGTTAAATAAAAGGGCGGCGGATAGGCTTACCAAACTTGTAGATAAAAGTTAGATGCAGAGTTTTTTAATAATTTCTAAAGATAAACAAAAAGCAAAGGACTACGTACTAGATTTTGCAAAAGAGAAAAAAATTTCAAAATTTGATATCTATACGCTGCAAACAGAAAAAGCTCTAGGAATTGAAGATGTAAAAAACCTTTTCTCCAAAATATTTTTAAAACCAATAAAAGGCGATAAGAAAATAGTTGTGGTAGAGGCCTTTTTGGGGGCAACAGTCGAGGCTCAAAACGCATTTTTAAAAGTTTTAGAAGAGCCGCCATTTTCTACTTTTATTTTTTTACTAGCTTCTGAGAATTATTTTCTCTCCACAATAAATTCAAGGACGAAACTGGTGCAATTAGATAGAGAAATAAAATTTACAGAGGAAGATGAAAAATTATGTTCTGAAATTGTTGAAAACTTAAAAAGCGAAACTATTGGATATAGATTAAAGCTGGCACAGGATATGGCAGGCGATAAAAACGAAGCAATACTCTTTTTAGAGAAATTTATAGTTTTTGCAAGAAACAACATGGTTAAAGAGCTATCAAGCGAATATAAAAAGAAAATTGACGTTTTAAATAAATACTACAAAAAAATAAAGGAATCTAATGTAAACTTGCGCCTTGCTTTGGAAAATTTATTCCTAGAACTTTAGTTTTCCACAATTTGATATAATACCAACTTGTGGAAAGAGACAGACTGTTTGGTTTAAGAGCTGATAATAAAATTGAATGGCATTTAAACCCCCAAAAAACTACACGAAAGCAAATACAGATTTGTTGCAAACGATAACCCAATACTGGACAAAATTTACAGATTAAAAATGGAAGATGCTCTTTGGGGTCCGTTAAGTCGTATGCCGCTACCAAGGCCAGAGCGTCTTTTTAGTATTCGTCACGCCTCGCAGAAAAGGTAGGCTTATTGAAGCCGTTTTTTATAGTCATCCTGCTCAAATCTTCCGAAAGGCTGACTCGTTAAATGAGCAAGCATTTCTTCTTCTCTTATGTCTTTAGCTTGCAAAAGTCCGATATTATGCCTTGCTATATCGTGAATTCTGTCCGGGCTCTCCCCCTCCAGACAATAGTAATCCGTGCCTAAATAAACAGACATAAATAGTGCTTCAAATGCATCTGCTTTCATTTCTTCAAAGACTGGATCTTTTAGATGCTCGCCCAACGTGTGTCCATGCTCATGAGCGAGAACAGATATTACATCTTCTTCTGTTGTATTTTCTTCTTGTCCTCTAAAACCTAACCTTATTCTAAACATGCCCCCAGAACGTCTCTTACAATCTCCAATTATAGTTCTGAAAATGTCTTTGCCGTATCTTGCCATCATAAATTCTCTTTCCAAAGGATTTTTTGGCATCAACTCACGCTGATCAACAAATAGTACCTGTCTACCTGCAGTTGGAAGATATACACCGCTTTCATGGCTTATTAGGGAGAGAACGTCTCTGTAATCTGCCATCACTCTTCTTCTGCTCCAACCTAACTCTTCTACATGATCATCTTCTGCTTCTTGAAGCCCAGTAATATCTGTTATTCTTTCAAAGACTACAACAGGCAAATGTTCTAAATTTATGGGATCAGGGTTGTCAACGGGAATTAGCTCTGGGGATTTAACAGGGGAGGGTGCACTAAACTGTACCTCTGGAAAAAAGACTTGGGTTGGTCTTAACATTTCAGTTCTCTCAACTCTCACAATGGGGGATTATAGCATAAATTGCAGCTTTGAAAACATATGATATAATCGCATCAATATGGCAGCAGGAGTAGAAACAACAATTGCAAAACCACCAAAGTTGTCCCACTCACAGAAAATTTTGGAAGCAATCGATTTACTGGCTGCGGATGGGATAAGAGGCGCAACCCCAGATCAAATAATAGAAAGGGCAAAAAGGAAGCATCCTTCAAGACTCAATATCATTTTTCAACCATGGTGGGATAATGCGTTTAGCAAATTGGAGGCTTCGGGAGAAATTCACGGCATACGAAATCCTGTATATACCCAAGACTCACCGTCCAATAGGCTTTATCAAAGACCCCTAAAAGAAAAAACTCGATAAATTTGGTTTGAAGAAGTTAATCCCAGCTTAGAGGATGTTCTGAATCTAATTGTCCAGCGTGGCGAATAAGGGAATTTAATTCCGATCCAGCAATCCTATGATGACGAGAATAAATATGTCCTAGTTTATCCCAAAACTCTTTTTTTTCTGCGTCCGTTTCAACCTGGCCACTATGTTTACCCCTAAAAGTTCCGAAATACCAGTCTACTCTTGTTCTGTTGTTAGCACGTCTGTGATCTTCGATTATTATAATATTTAGTGCGCCTTCTTTTGAATATCTATCAATTTGCGTCATATAAACAGTCGCCGGCATATCCGATCTTCCAGTGTCTAAGCCTAAAGAAGGCTCCCAATAATTGAATAGCGCGTCTTGAATTGTTTCCCAAGGAACAAAAGTGGCAAATGAAGATGGGCCCTTTCGGTTAAATTCTCGGCTTCTGGGCAGGTGAGCTGGTTTGTTTTCAACTCCCATTAGCGGAGTATAAAACCACAAACCAAAATTGTCAACCGAAAATTTGGTTTTGAACTTGACTTTGCGAGCAGAAAAAGTATAATAAAATCATGAAAATAGAATTTTTTAAATTAGTAAGAAGAAACACCTCCCTCGTAGGCGGTGTGCTTTCTTTTGCGTAAAAAATAAATAAATTAGGAGCAACCGCCGAAGAGGCGGTTTTTTTGTGGCAAAATGCCGAAAGGAGGTGAGAAATTATGACAGAAAAATTAAAACCAGCATATGAACAATTTCATATGTTAGAGGAACCTATAAAAGGAGTCCTAGTTTATCATGGAGAAAACTCTATTCCAATTGTTGGTACACTTATGGGATATGAGCATCACGAATATGCACGTTTTGCATTCAATACCCCAATCCTTGAGGACACTATTCACAAGGTCTCAGAGAGCACAAGGATGGGAGAAATTTACGTGCCATATTCGGTATATGCAAGAGCTCTTCGAGAGCTAGAGAGATATGGGCTCGGACAAAATCTTCAAAAAGAAGTAGGCGGAGCAAAAAATAGCAACCCTACTTCTTAAAACTAAAACCCCCGTTGCGGGGGTTTTAGTTTGGATAAGCCTCGAAATAACCCCGAAAATTTGGTTTTAGGATACATGTTGACATTTATTTAGTTAGTTATATAATCCCATTATGGCGCAACAAGGAGAAAGAGGAATCTTCCCACCAATAGATGAGCTCATGAAACAGGTTAGGGCAGAAGAAGCGAGAGAGCCGTATCGCGGACATGATATGCCACAAAGAGAAATAACATGTACTCCAGGACAATCAGCTGAAATGACTCCGGGATTACTTCGCCTTGCCAAAAAGTGGGGGGATCAACTTAGACAGCCTAAACCTCGAAAAAAAACACAACCAAGAAGATAACCCAGAAAATTTGGTTTTGAAAATATATTTTATTTAAGCTACATTTATATTAATGACTGTAGACAGAAAAGAGGGTCCTGCAGGTACCACCACGCTCAAACAACTTGAATCTGATAGGCGCAAAATAGATATTAAAGTTAATTCAGGAAGAATACGCACTCTGGAAGGAAAAATTTTGCGTGGAACTGCCCGTCCTGATCAAATATTTGAATGGTATTTAGTACAGGATCCTTTTGTAGAACAGCCTGCATTGAAAGTTTTGAACGGGGATATATCTTCGGTGCTTAATTTTCCTATCGAGATGACTCAGAAATCTTACGCCTATGGAAAAGCAGCAGATATTTTATTAGCAGCTTGCGGCGTAGAACCGGAAACAATGGATGACTTCAAACAAAAACTACTTACAGAGCAACCAATAGATTTTTATAGAAACCTTTTTTTAGCAGCAGAATTAATGTGGGAATCCAGCGGAAATCTAAGATTGGCCGAACCACTACTTCAACAAATGGGTATAAATACTATATTTAATAATGATCCCGTATTTAACAACACAAGAGGGCGGCAAGAGCTTTTAGGACAGACGTCTCATGTAATATTTGATGCAATAGGAAATTCGATATTGCAAAATGATCAAATAAAAGATCCTGAAACCCTAATGATTGGGCTGGACGCCCACTGGAAACTTCTAGCGGACTTAATGCAAGGACGAGAAGGCGATGAAGTAAGCATACAAAAAATATTAAAAAAGAAATTACTTCAAAGTATGATATCTGATCTTAGAACTGTGTTTTTAACAGATAGAAGTCCACTAAAAAACAAAGATGTTCCAAAATCTTTATTAAAAGGCAAGCTTATGGAATACGTATGGCTTTTAGATTCTCATGTTTTTTTAGCTGCTGAAGAAGATTTTATAACCATGGTTTTTCCTACTAATTATTATGTTGATATGCCACACTTGGGCCATCCCGTTCTAAAAAGAGGAGCTGATATCCAAATAAGAAATATTGACAGAAGTATAGATTATTACGTACAACTTAAGTCTTCGCACGCTCAAAGTGGCAGGCCATATCATCCTGCAATTACTGTTGTATGTGAAGACAACTTCCAAGATATAAATCCTGGAAGATTATTCAAAAAACTTGAAGCTTACCAAAAATTTGTAGACTCAGATTTTTCAACAGAAGATGGAAACGCAGCTAGAAAATACATTCTTCCATCGGTAGCTGAAACTCTAAACTTAAGGGAGACAAACAAGCATATAGTGGCGGAACTTGCGAAAATTCATGGAATTCCAAGAAATGAACAATTATCAGAATTTACTTATAGACGTTTTATGGATTTTGTTAGTCCGCGAAGAAGGACATTAAAATAACCGCGAAAATTTGGTTTTGAAATTCTTATGCAGAAGTTCTGTGCGGTCGTAATCCTGCTTTTCTTTGCCTGTGATATTCGCTGGCTGTGATTCCTTCTCCTCGATCAACAGCGTCAATTTGTCCTTGAACCATTTTGCCAAATGCTTCTTTTCCACCGGCAGATCGATATAAAGCTGAAAGAACCCTTCCCTGTACGCTTCTTTCTACTGGCATAATAAGTCAATAATACTACTTAAATGCTAAAAGTCAAGCGAAAATTTGGTTTTGAGCTGCAATAGTAATATAATTCCTTCATGTGGAATTTAATTCAAAATGAATGGGAAAAAATTCCTCAAAGTTTAAGAACGTTTATAGAAATAGGCGTTGTGCTAGTCTTTAACTCCTGGCTACTTGATCATTGGAACTTAAGCGGAACTTTACCCTACAAATATCTTGGTAAATTTGATTTGAGAGAAATCAGTTATAACCTTGGAATGACTGCTATCTATGTATCGCTAGGGATAATTGTATTAAGGCTGATTATTAGTTTTCCCCAAGTAGTAAGTAATTATAAAAATAAATATCCAACAAAAAATATTGGTAAAACTTTTGAGCTAGTGTGGTTTAATGGTAAATTAATGCTTTTTGAACATAAAAAGAAATTATATTATCATGTCTATCCTTGGGAAACTGCTCAAGACCTAGACTTTATTTCATATGGAACTCACGTTGAAGATCATTTTCCTAATCCTAATAACGTAAAGGTAAAACTAGATAGCGGTAAGATGCTCGACACCTCAGAATACAAAAATGGGGGTAGTATAAACACTACTGTATAATCCTATCAAGTTGATTTAAAAATAGGAAGAGATATAATTTCTCCATGGGAAAAGATGTATTTAAAGAAATAGATGATATCATCGCGCAAATTATTAAAGTTTTAGAAACTGAATATGACAATCTTATAAAAAGCGGTTATGGGCTTCAATTAAAATCAGATATTGCACGAGGATTAATAAAAGTCAACGGTATATACAGACCTTTCTCTGAAATGGAACATAAAATTTTATTTGATGGTTACGAAACAACTTTTATAGAAATGTTCCTAGAATTACATAAAAAAATGTATGAAAGATGGTACGAACCGTTGACTCAATTCGCCATAAGAACAATACATGAAATGGGTTTTAAGCGTACTCAAATATTATTTAATAAAAAACTAAACCCCCAAAAAATAAAAAAGTTTAAACTATTACTCATGTTAGCTGATTACGCAATGATCTCAGACATTCCTCTTCATAAAAATCACTATATAAAACTTTTGAAAGAATACAAAAATTTACTAACCAAGAAAGAATTAGATTTTTATAAAATTCTAATTCCTGAAATAGAAAAAGCTGATCCGTTAGCTAGATACGAAAAAATAAGAACTGCTCGACAAAAAATTAATACATTACAAGAAACTTTATTTTTAGAAACCGAAATATTGTCAATTTTCAGAAAAATAAACGTGATGTCTGTTAATTCTAGTTTTTCACATCTATTGCATGGAAATATTCTTTTGTTAAAAGACGTCTTACAGCTAAAGAGAGGTGACTCACCTCGGCTCAGGGTATACTGGATACTATTATTAACAGGGGTAAATGTAATTACTTATGTTGGAAATTTTTTAAATGAGTCAAATATCAATAAGGATGTTGAAAAAATTACAAAACAATTTATAGGTAAATCAGAATATATTAAGAAATATTGGGAAGACCTAACCTCTAGAAATCCTTCATAAAATTTGCTCCATTCGACAGTGCTCTGGATCAAATTTAGATACTAGAAAAGCCTGTCTAAATTTGATAAACTGAGTTGTTATGGCGTCAAGAAGAGAAATAGTTGCTAAAAAAAAGTCAGTTGTAAAAAAAACTCCGGTTAAAAAAACTCAAGTAAAATCAGCAACTAAAAAAGCTCCAAAAGCGGCAAAAAAAGTCTCGGTTAGAACTGTAAAGCCGTCTAAAATAATAGAAAAGGTCGTTGAACAGGTAGAAAAAATTGCAGCTCCAAAAACGGATTATGGCGCGGCGCAAATTCAGGTTTTAGAAGGTTTGGAGCCGGTAAGAAAAAGGCCGGGAATGTACATTGGATCAACAGACGTAGTAGGCCTCCACGAAACTCTGCGGGAAATAATAGACAATGGAGTAGACGAGGCTTTGGCAGGTTTTGCAAAGAATGTTTGGATAATTTTAAACAACGACGGCTCCGCCACAGTAGTCGATGACGGACGGGGAATTCCAACAGACATAATGCCTCAGTATAAAAAGAGTGCTTTGGAAATTGTTATGACAAAGCTTCATGCAGGAGGAAAATTCGGAGGTAGCGCTTATAAAATTTCAGGAGGCTTGCACGGTGTTGGAGCATCTGTTGTAAACGCGCTGTCTGAATGGATGTGGGCAGAAGTTGAAAGAGGCGGAAAGGTTTATACACAAGAATATTCAAGGGGCAAAGTTAAATCAGAATTAAAGGTTGTTAAAGAAAGCAGACTGGACCACGACTTTGTTCATGGTATAGGAAGTGGCACTTTAATTACATTTATGCCGGACAAAGAAATTTTCTCAACTGTTGATTTTGAATTTGACACTATTAAGAAAGCAATTAGAGAACGTGCATATTTGGTGCCGAGTCTTTACTTTCATTTGATGGACAAAAGAGAGGGTCGGGAGCAGGAAATTAATTTTTATTTTGAAGGAGGAATTACGGCATTAGTTTCTAAAATTAACGAAAACAAAATTGCGCTTCACGAAGCGATTTTTGTAGATAAGCAAGTCGGGGATGTAAATGTAGAAATGGCATTGCAGTACAACGACGGGTATGCGGAAAACGTAGAGAGTTATGTAAATGTTATAAATACGGTAAACGGAGGAACTCATTTAACAGGCTTTAGAATGGCCCTAACCCGGGCAATTAATGACTACGGAAAGAAAATCGGAAGTTTTAAAGAAGACGAGGAAGGAATCACAGGAGACGATACGCGTGAGGGTTTAACCGCGGTTGTTTATGTAAAAATGCCTCAGGACAAAATTCAGTTTGAAGGACAAACCAAAGGAAAATTAGGAAATGCGGAAATTCAACCTGTTGTACAAAGCGTTGTAAAAGACGGGCTTTCCACTTATTTTGAAGAAAACCCAAGTGACGGCCGAAGGATTTTAGAAAAAGTTTATTTGGCAGCAAAAGCAAGGCTCGCCGCAAAAGCCGCAAAAGAAGCGATTCTTAGAAAAGGGGCTTTGGAAGGAAGTACGTTACCCGGAAAACTTGCAGACTGCCAGGAAAAAGACCCTGCAGTTTCCGAAATTTATTTGGTTGAGGGAGACAGCGCAGGGGGGTCTGCAAAACAAGGACGGGATAGAAAATTCCAGGCAATACTTCCCTTAAAAGGTAAAATTTTGAATACTGAAAGAGCGCGCTTGGACAAAATAATAGAACACGAGGAAGTTAAGAATTTAATTATTGCACTTGGTATGGGGATAGGGGAAACAATTAAATTTGAAAAGCTAAGGTATCACCGAATTATAATCATGACCGACGCAGATGTAGACGGAGAGCACATCGAAACTTTAATTCTGACATTTTTCTTCCGCCACATGCCCGAAATTATAAGACAAGGATACTTATATATTGCGCAACCGCCTTTGTTTAAAATAACTGCGGGAAAAGACAGCTCGTATGCATATACCGAGGAAGAAAAAGATAAAAAAGTTTCAGAAATAGAGAAAAGCGGATTTAAGGCAACTATTAATATTCAAAGATATAAGGGTTTGGGAGAAATGAACCCGGATCAGCTTTGGGAAACTACAATGAATCCTTTAAATAGAGTTTTAAAACAGGTAAATATAGATGACGCGGAAGAAGCGGACGCAACCTTTACCATGCTTATGGGAGATGAAGTTCCGCCCCGCAAACACTTTATCCAAAGCAACGCCAAGCATGCTACGCTGGATGTGTAGCTTATTTTGACTTCAAACCCCACTTTTTGTATAATTTGCCCCTATGAGTAGCGTTGAGCCATTAAAAGAATCTCTGCTTCCTCGATTTGAAGCAGGAAGGGTAGTTAGACAAACCACTCATTTTAGAGTTGTAATGGATTACAAGCCTGGGCTAGAAAAAACTGAGGCTGGAGAAAGATTTTTTATCGAACCCCTAAGCGATAAAGCCGAAATTATGTTGGGACTTGCAGCGTTAGCTCATAATGTTGGCGTTAACAATTTTAATTTTCGGGAAGTTGCTGTAGGTGATATAAAAACATTAAGAAAAAGTTTAAGAGCTGATTTTATTGCGGTAAATGTTGCCTCCTTATTTTTAGGAGTAACAGAAATTCCGAAAGAAGGAGCAGATACAATTCCTTCTCCTAAGAGAATGGAAGAATGTTTGGCGTCACATCCCGACACGTACACATTCTCTGACAAATAAAAACTCTGATATAATTTCCTCATGTTTAAGGATAAAATTTTAAATAAGTTGGTTGAGCAATATGGGCCACCTCCGAATAGGAAAGAGAGAAGCGAATTTTTATACGAGGAGATAATTGAATCTATAATTGGCCAGCAATTATCAGGAAAGGCTGCGGACACTATATTTAATAGATTTTTATCTTTGTACAAAGGAAAGAAATTTCCCCGCCCGAAGACTCTTTTGAACACGGATATTGAAAAGCTAAGAGGCGCAGGAATGAGCTATAGCAAAGCAGCATACATTAAAAATGTTGCGCAAGCATTTTTAGACAAAACTATTGATGTTGAAAAATTAAGAAAGATGAGCGATGAGGAGGTAATTTCGGAGCTTACGAAAATAAAAGGAGTAGGCAAATGGACTGCAGAAATGATTTTAATTTTTACATTTAAGCGAAGCGATGTTTTTTCACTTGGCGACGCAGGACTTAGACGCGCAATTAAAAATTTGTACAAGCTTGAAAAGGAGGCGCAAATTTTAAAGCTCACAGAAAAGTGGAAACCAAACCGAAGCCTTGCCTGCTGGTATTTGTGGCGAAGCTTGGAAAATAGATGATTAAAGTTATTGCTTTTGATTATACAGACGTTATTGCTCCTTCTCCTGTTTCAAAATGGATGAAACAAAATCTAACCCCAACCGATAAAAAATATATTTATTACAAAAACCATTCACAAAGATGGAATGTTGGGGAAGCAAAAAGACAAAAAGTTTATGAAGTTTTGTATAAAATGACCGGAGTCCCTGCGCATCAAATTTGGGAAAAATTCTATAAAAACTATATTGCAGATAAAGACGTAGTAGAAATAATCAAATCACTTAAAAATAATTACAAAATTATTTTATTTTCAAACTTCGTAGGAGAAATACTCCGAGAGCTTTTAGAAAAAGACGGTATTGCAAAACTTTTTGATGAGATAATAATTTCCTCCGAACATAAAATGCAGAAACCAAATACGGACTTTTTTAATTTGTTGATTCAAAAGAGTGGTGCAGACCGAAAAGAAATTCTTTTTATCGACGACAAAATTAAAAACGTTGAAGGAGCAAAAAAATCCGGAATAAAATCTTTGCTTTACAAAAACCCTCAAAAGCTTAAAATTGGGCTTGAAAAAGTGTTGAAATAGAGCTATCTTTCCACTATAATTACAAGGTTGTCATGGACTTATCTTTCATATTAGCCAATAAGTTATTGCTATCTGTTTCCGCGGCACTTCTTTCCATAGCTTATGGGGCATACCTCGCATATACAGTTTTAAAACAACCTAAAGGTGACGCAAAAATGAACGAAATCTCAGACGCAATTGCCGAGGGCGCAAACGCATATATGAAAAGGCAATATAGCGTGGTTGCCGTAATTGGGATCGTAGTTTTTGCAATTCTTTATTTTACATTTGGTGTTTTTAGCGCGATAGGGTTTGCCGTTGGCGCCATTCTTAGCGCAGTTGCAGGCGTTGCCGGAATGGCAATTGCTGTTCGAAGCAATATTCGAACAGCTCAAGCCGCAAAAACAGGACTTCCCTCTGCTTTTTCCCTAGCCTTTAAAGGAGGCGCAGTAACAGGACTTTTGGTTGCAGGACTTGCGCTTCTTTCTGTTGCAGGTTTTTACTGGGTGCTCGAAACATATACGCCTGGTGATTTAGCTCCATTGGTTGCTTTGGGTTTTGGAGGAAGTTTAATTTCTGTTTTTGCAAGACTTGGGGGAGGGATATTTACAAAATCAGCAGACGTTGGAACAGATATGGTTGGAAAAATAGAAAAAGGAATTCCGGAAGATGACCCAAGAAACCCTGGTGTTATAGCTGATTTAGTGGGGGATAATGTAGGGGACGATGCAGGAATGGCAGCTGACCTTTTTGAAACTTATGTAATCACCGCGGTTGCTGCAATGATTTTGGGAAGCCTTTTGTTTCCCAATAATCCGAATGTTTTATTTTTCCCGATGTTAATAGGAGCGGTATCAATTGTTGCTAGCATTATAGGAACTTGGTTTGTAAAAATTTCAGGGAACTCTATTATGAAAGGCTTGTATCAAGGATTAATAGTCGCAATTGCAGTTTCTGTAGCGGGCTTTTGGATCTTAACTCAGTACGTTTTCCAAAACAACTTAGGAATTCCTTCCATGAACTTATTTTATACTTTAATAGTTGGTCTTGTAGTTACAGTTGGAATGGTAGTAATTACAGAATACTTTACATCTAAAAAATTTTCTCCGGTTAAAACAATTGCAAATGCTTCATCTACCGGACACGGAACAAATGTAATTGCAGGACTTGCAGTTTCAATGAAATCAACCTTTGCCCCCATTTTATTAATTGCAGGAGCAATTCTAGTTTCATATACGCTGGGCGGACTTTACGGAGTAGCGGTTGCCGCCATGTCCATGCTTTCTTTGGCAGGAATAATCGTTGCAATTGATGCATTCGGTCCAATTACAGATAACGCCGGCGGAATTGCAGAAATGGCAGGACTTGATAAAAAAGTTAGAGACGTAACAGACCCATTAGATGCAGTAGGAAACACGACAAAAGCGGTTACAAAAGCATATGCAATTGGAAGCGCGGGACTGGCTGCTTTAGTACTTTTTGCAAGCTATACACAGGAACTTGCTAAAGGGACAAAAATATTTACTTTTTCGCTTTCAGACCCGACAGTATTGATAGGGCTTTTTATCGGAGGGGCACTTCCATATTTATTTGCTGCACTCGCAATGGAAGCTGTTGGAAAAGCAAGCGTTGCAATAGTAGACGAGGTAAGAAGACAGTTTAGGGAAATAAAAGGACTAATGAGCGGGAAAGTAAAGCCAGAATATGGAAAAGCAGTTGATATTGTTACAAAAGCAGCAATTAAAGAAATGATTTTACCAACCGCTATAACCGTAATTGCACCTATTGCTGTAGGATTTTTGCTTGGTCCCCAAGCATTGGGAGGACTCTTAATTGGCAGCATTGTAACGGGACTATTTATTGCAATATCTATGACAACGGGCGGAGCAGCGTGGGACAACACTAAGAAATATATAGAGGAAGGAAACTTGGGAGGCAAAGGAAGCTTTGCTCACCAAGCTGCCGTAACAGGAGATACGGTTGGCGATCCATACAAGGATACGGCAGGACCTGCAATTAACCCAATGATTAAAGTTTTAAATATTGTTGCTTTATTAATTGCATCCTTCTTAATTTAATTGAGAGGTGGCCTTTTTCTCAAAATCTAAAAGATTTTGAAGAGGAGGAATTTGCCGAAAAGCCAAAATGCGAAAAATTGAGCATGAAGGCACAAGGCAAAATTTTGACGACATGGCAGATATAGGTAAACTTCAACAAACAGAAATATCGGAAGAAATGAAACGCGCGTATTTGGATTACGCAATGAGCGTTATAGTTTCCCGCGCCCTTCCGGATGTCAGAGACGGTTTAAAACCGGTTCATAGAAGAATTCTTTTTGCAATGCATGAAATAGGACTTACACATGCTGCAAAATATTCAAAAAGCGCAACAGTAGTTGGAGAAGTAATGGGAAAATATCATCCTCACGGAGACGTACCGATTTACGACGCGCTAGTTAGGCTTGCGCAGGATTTTTCAATGCGCTACCCCCTAATAGATGGGCAGGGAAACTTTGGCTCCATGGACGGCGACCCACCGGCTGCAATGCGCTACACAGAAGCGAGGATGGCAGCTATTACTGCTGACTTGCTCTTGGATATTGAAAAAGAAACCGTAGACTATATGCCAAACTTTGACGCAAGACTGAAGGAGCCAGTATTTTTACCAAGCTTGCTTCCAAATTTACTTCTTATGGGGTCAGAGGGAATTGCCGTTGGTATGGCAACCAAAATTCCACCCCACAATTTAAGCGAAGTGGTAGACGGATTGGTTCATTTAATAGGTAAAGCAAAAATAGAGCTTGCGCCTTTTTCAATAACAAGCAATGTTACAGTCGATGAGCTTTTAGAATTTATAAAAGGCCCGGATTTCCCAACGTCTGGTGTCATTTACGACTGGGCTGAAGTAAAAAACGTTTATACAACCGGAAGAGGAAGAATAATTATAAGGGGCAAGGCGGAAATAGAAGATATCGGACAGGGAAAATCCGCCATTATTATTACGGAGCTTCCATATCAGGTTAACAAAGCACTCCTGGTTGCAAGAATTGCAGAACTTGCAAAAGAGAAAAAAATTGACGGAATTTCGGATTTGCGGGATGAATCTGACAGACACGGGATAAGAATAGTGGTTGAGTTAAAAAGAGACGCAACGCCAAAAAAAATATTAAACAATTTGTTTAAGCAAACAAGCTTACAAACCACTTTTCCTGCAAATATAGTTGCGTTAGTTGACGGAACTCCGCAAACCTTGAATCTTAAAACAATTTTAGAAGAATTTCTAAAGCACAGATATTTAGTCGTAAAAAGAAGAAGCGAATTTGAATTAAAACAAGCGCAGGCAAGGCTGCATATTTTAGAAGGATTAAAAATCGCCGTAGATAACATAGACGCCGTAATTAAAACTATTAGAGCATCTAAAGACCAGGAAGAAGCAAAAGCTAATTTAATGAAAAAGTTTAAGCTTAGCGAAATACAGGCAACTGCAATTTTAGACATGCAGCTTAGGCGTTTGGCAGCACTTGAGAGGCAAAAAATAGAAGACGAATACAAAATGGTAAAAGAGACAATAGAGTATTTGGAAGACCTTCTTGCTCATCCGGTAAAAATGTTAGCTGTTATAAAAGACGAGCTAACCAAATTAAAAGAAAGATACAACGACGAAAGAAGAACTAAGGTATTCAAAGGAAAAGTCGGGGAATTTTCTGAGGAGGATTTAATTCAAAATGAACCAACTGTAATAACTCTAACCGACACAGGCTATATTAAAAGGCAATCTACTCTAAGTTTCAGAACTCAACAAAGAGGAGGAAAAGGAATAATCGGCATGACAACCAAAGAGGAAGACACAATTCTAAATATTACATATGCCGAAACCCATGACAACCTTTTATTCTTTACAAATAAAGGCAAGGTCTATCAGACAAAAGTATACGAAATCGCAGAAAGCAGCAGAACGAGTAAGGGAACTGCAATTGTAAATTTACTAAACATAGAAGCAGGAGAAAAAATAGAATCATTTATAACTTATGGCAAAAACGATAATTTCTCCTACATAACACTTGCAACGAGAAATGGCACAATAAAAAAGAGCAAAATTTCGGAATTTGAAAATATAAGAAGAAGCGGAATTTTAGCGATAAAACTAGACAAAGGAGACGAACTTGTTTGGAGTAATTTAACAGGAGAAGGCGATGAAATCTTCCTGTTTACAAGAGACGGAAAAAGCATTAAATTTAACGAGAAACAAGTCAGACCAATGGGTCGAAATACAATGGGGGTAAGGGGAATTTTACTTAGAAAAGATGACGAAGTAATTCAAATGGACGTAGTTACAAAAGGCGAGAAGCCATATGTTTTAACAATTATGCAAAATGGTTATGGAAAGAAAACTGCTATAGACCAGTTTCCAAAACAGGGAAGAGGAGGAAAGGGTGTCAAAGTAGCAGAAGTAACTGCAAAAACAGGCAAAATTGCAGCAACTCAAATAATTCCTCTAGGTGCAAAAGAGTTGATTGTAACATCAAGAAAGGGACAAATCGTAAAAATGGATATTAACTCAATACCTGCGCTATCGCGTTCTACCCAAGGCGTAATACTCATGCGCTTCAGTAAGGTTGGGGACAGCGTTGCCTCTGCCACCTGCATCGAAGAATTCTAGTATAATCAGTAAATGAAAATTGATGGTAAATTAATAGCCCTGGAATTAATTAATCAACTAAAAATTCGAGTTCAAAGACTCAAAGAAGGCGGGATTACTCCTCATCTTTACATCATCACTTTTGGAGAAGATACACAGACCGAAAGCTATTTAAAGCAAAAAAAACTTCGTGCGGATCAAATTGGAGCCAAAATAACAATAAAAAGATTTGGTAATAATGCTGCGCCCAAACAAGTTTATGAACTTATTGAGAAATTGAATAAGGAAAAAACGGTCAATGGAATAATTGTACAAAGGCCTCTTCCAAAGCAGTTAGATCCGGAAAAAATCTCACTTTCCGTAAATCTTCCTAAAGACGTTGACGGTTTTCACCCCAAATCCACATTTTCTTCTCCCGTCGCACTTGCTGTTTTCGAGCTTTTGAAAATGGCAGCAGTAGTAGATTTTGGAGATAAAGATGTAGTCCTGGCAGGAAAGGGAGTTACCGCAGGAAAACCAATTATTAATTTTTTTGCCAGGAAAGCAGTAACAACAACAATTGTAGATAGTAAAACTGCCAATGGGGATGAAATATTTAAAAACGCAGATATAATTATTTCTAGCGTTGGAAAAAAGATTTTGAGCTCAAATAATATTAAAAAGGGTGTTATTTTAATCGGCGTAGGGATGCATGTAGTAGACGGAAAATTAAAAGGGGATTATGATGAAAATGAGATTGAAAATATTGCTTCATTTTACTCTCCAACGCCGGGTGGAGTGGGACCGGTAAATGTAACAATGCTTATGAAAAACCTTGTAGAAGCTACCGAAGCTCAATCTGCTATAATAAAAAGGTGATGAGTTTTTGGAACGAGTTCAAAAAACCACTCGTAATTATTGCAGGATTTTTCCTTCTTCTTTTTATCTATACAAAGCTTGCCGGCCCAATTCCTTTTTATATTAATTCTGTCAACACGACCAAAACCGATCTTTTCTCAAGTAGCGGAGAAGGGGAGGCAACTGCAGTGCCCGACCAGACAACAATCAGCTTAGGTGTTACAAAAAACGCCTCAACTGTAGATGAAGCTCAAAAACAGGCAAATACAGTCGCGAATAAAATAATTGCCGATTTAAAAAAACTTGGCATAAAGGACAAAGATATTAAAACAACGAACTATAATGTTCACCCAAATTACGAAGTCCAGCCTTTACTTCCAACTAGAGGAGGGCAA
Organism: Candidatus Levybacteria bacterium RIFCSPHIGHO2_01_FULL_37_17; assembly: GCA_001782035.1. Taxonomy (GTDB): domain Bacteria; phylum Patescibacteriota; class Microgenomatia; order Levybacterales; family UBA12049; genus 01-FULL-36-15b. Next base: position 165,183 of record MFNL01000002.1, read on the forward strand.
GCAGGATATAGCGTAACACATAATATTGAAGTTAAAATTAAACCAATTGAGCTGATTAATAAAGTAATAGATACTGCAACGGCAGATGGGGCAAATTTAGTAGGTGGAGTTAATTTTACTTTCAGCGATGATTTACAAAAAAAATTGGAAGAGGAAGCTACAAAAGAAGCGGTTGCAAATGCAAAACAAAAAGCCCAAACTTTAGCCAGTTCTGCGGGTGTACGCTTGGGAAAAATAATAAATGTGGTATCTAGCAGCAATAATCCTCCGTTTTATCCTTTAAGTGCAGCTGAAAAAGGTGAAGTCGTAGACCAAGAACCAACCACAAATGTAACTCCGGGGGAAAATACAGTAAGAGTTGGCGTAACAATCTACTACGAAACCTACTAGTTTCTTGCTTACTTATTTTTGCTATTAAGCCAGGGGATTTTTATCTGTAAAAACTCTACAAAAGCAAAAGCCGAATATATAAAAGGTATATATCCTAGGAATCCTGCAAGAGGCATTTGTGCGTATTTTGTAGTGATAGGGGCTGGAAGTTCCCAAAACCATGGAACAATCGGATAGGTCCATTTTGGAATAAGAAAGTTGATCGTTTCCCACCAAAATCCTGCAAAAATAGCTCCAATTCCCAAAACTATCAACGGTTTATAATTTTTTTTCAATATCTGAAGAATAAGGCTTCTTCTGCCTTGTATTGCATTTAATGGATCAAGAATTAAAAACGTCACAATCCAAATCAAAGGAAAAAGATAAATTGGCAAATAAATAACCAGTGCCAGACTAATTAGACCAAGGGACATTAATAAAATTGTCAGCTGTGAACTTATTTTCGCTTTTACAAAGAAAATGTTACTTTTTAACACACCTGAAATAATATTTGTTGAAATAGCCAAATGGGGAAGAACGGTTACGAATGCAGCCGTAGACAAAATGCCCCACTCTGTCTGTTCGTATAAATGCTTAGTCGGATAAAACCAATTTTTCAAAAATATATTTGCCCATTCGTAAAACCACCAAAAGAATGCGCTTGCAAAAGCTAAGCTTAAAAAGTTTCTCCAGTTTGAAAAAATGGATTTGCCGGAAAACCTAAAAGCTATATTATCCGACACAAGAAGAAAACCAAACCATGCTAAGTGGAAATTGAAATCGATGAAAGGACGAATATTATATTGGGATAAATAAATCCCTATTGAAATTAAAATAACACCTAAAATTAGTTGCATTGAAACAATTATATCAAACTACTTATTTCCGCTGTGGAAGATTAAATTCCGCAAATAGATTTATGATAAAATTTAATTGTGGAATTTCCCTTTGATTTTAGGGTAAAAGAAGACAAAGCAAAGCCTAAAGAGGGCAGGACAAGTGTCGAAAAAGAACTAAGATTAGAAACTGCTGGACAAAGAGCTCTTGAGGCATCATTGTTTATCGATAAAAAGTTTTTGGATGTGGCAGTAATAACAGGAGAACAAACACCTCCAGAGCTTTTATTCGGACGGTCAGCTTGGAAAGGATATACTGATGCAAGGGCCTTAGCAAGGCAAAGTATAAGTCAAGAATTATCCGTAGATTTAATAAAAAGGATTCATGAAAAGGTAGCAAACCCCGTTGAGCCAAAAATTGCTGGGAAAATAAGAAACTCCAATGTAAGAGCGGGAGACTATAATGATCCTACGAAGGCTGTAAGATACACCAACGAACAAATTGAGAGCATAAAACAGAATCCTCATTTGGTTTTCGAGCCAACAGATGGTGCGAATACAGGTTTTATCCATTATCCTTTTACAAAAGACGGACAAAATACACGGCAGTATATTGAAGAGCTTCTCGAAGAAGTTTGCACTTGGTACAATGCGGAAATTAAAAACCCCAATGCCGATCCACACCGCTTAGCAGCAATCTTACAAAGAAGAATAATATCTATTCACCCCTTTCTTGATGCAAATGGTACTACCTCCAGATTACTGATGAATTGGTCTTTAGAAAAGACTGGCGCTGCGCCAAGTGCCATAGATAATCCAAGTTCTGATATAACAACAAGCGAGGATGAGTGGACGCAAACAGTTAGAAACGGAAGTAAAAAATATGAAGAATCAAAACGAAGACTTAAAGCTCTAGAAGCCTGCGGGATAGAAGATATAGCTTTTGTGCTGGGCGTTTACCCTGAAAAAGCATTCTATGATTATATTTTTAGATACATAGGTAAACCCCCGAGATTTTTTTCAAATAACGGAATGCAAGATCATCAAGACTTCGATAGCTTTTTTACTCAATTTATTAACGAGCTTTCTGAGTTTCAGAAGTTTTTACAATCTACTACTAAAATTGGAGATAAACAAATAACCCAAGGCGGTCTAATATCTGATGCTTTTATGAAATTACAGTCTCAGCAGGGAGTATTACCTCAACAAGCGTTAGATGAATTCTTTACTGACGTTAATCTTTTCAGAGGAGGATCTTTAGACGTTGAAAATGTAGATGATTCGCAATTATTACAATTACTTACGCAATACACAGGTGTGGGAACTGGATACAGGGCGCTTGGAAAGTCTTACATGTCGCCGCTTTCCGGAGATATTTCAAGCAGACAACAAATAAATGAGTCTGCTGCTTACTACAATAAGGTTGTCGCAAAACACTACTTAAAGACAAAGCATCCAACAAATAATACATATGGAGCCGATGTAAGGGAACTGAGCCAAGCTATAAGAGGGCATGTTGGCGGTGGGAAAAGCGTTTGGGAGTCTCCTTTCGTTAGCACTAGCTTCAGCAAGTCGGTTAGCGAGAGCTTTGCAGGAGGATTGGCAAAATATGGAGTTTTATTTGCACTAAAAGCACCAAGGGAAGGAATTATGTTGTCTTTCCGAGTTTTGGATGCTGACGGTCTTCCTGTTGCTAATGTAGGTACCTTCACGCATGAAAAAGAAGGTTTAATTGCGGGTGGAATAAATCCTAACTCTATTGAACAGGTAAGGATTTATGAAAAAGGCAAGGGCAAAACACAAGCTCTATTTATTGCAGAAAGAACCGGAAACAACATAAGGATAGAGGACTATACTGGGGTCAATTTAACCATAAGAACTTACGTATATGACCAAGCGAAAGGACATTATGAATTTGTAAGCGAAGAAAGACCCAATATCCCTTCGACCACTCATCAGCCACAACTACTCGAAGAACCGGTTCCCACTCAGGAAATTCCGTGGAAGGATTATTCTATCTTTGATATTCCCGAAAAGAAGACCTTGTTTGATGCTTATAGCTATGAGCTTGAACATTATGCTAGCCCAATAGAAGAATATTACAAAAACCTTCCCATGGATGAGTTTAAAATGAAGGAGATTTCTAAGGAAAAGAGCCTTAAGCACTTTAAATTTGAAAATAAAGAATCCTCAATCTCTCATATTCAACACATAACTTCCAAAGAATTGCCTGAAATTATTAATTTCAATAATTTGAATATAAATAAATACCTGGAAGAGATTAAAGATTCAAAGGCTTACAAAAAAACAGATTGGTAAGCTTATTTATTTCCGCTGTGGAAGGCTCTGTGGGTGTCACGAAGCTGGGGATTCGTAACGTGAGTATAGATTTGGGTTGTTGCGATATTTTTATGCCCCAGCATTTCCTGAACGCTTCGAATATCTGCTCCGTTATTTAATAAATCAGTCGCAAAGCTATGCCTAAGCGTGTGAACTGTTGCATCAACAGGAATTCTTGCACGGCGTACATATTTTTTAACAATGCGCTCAACCGATCTTGCGGTAAGCCTCATTTTCTCGCCATTATCGTCTTCAATCACTTTTCCGCTATAGCGAATGAACAGCGGTTTAAACTTATCTTTTCGCTCGCCTAAATACTTCTGGATCCAATCGGCAGCATCATCGGAAATAAATACTAATCGAAGCTTGCTTCCTTTTCCAATAACGCCAAACTCGCGCCTGTCTAAATTAATTTGTTCGTGATTTAAGCTCACAAGTTCAGAAACACGAAGTCCGGTAGAGAAGAGTAGCTCCAAAATCGCCTTATCCCTCAATCCTTCTTCCTTAGATACATCAACTGCTGCAATTAACTGGGCTACTTGTTCTTTGTTTAAAAATTTAAGATTTCGGCTCTCGGCTTTTGGCAAATCAATCTTTGAAGGCTCTAATGTTTTAAAATCGTTCTTTATTAAAAATCTTAAAAATGAACGCAGGGCAATTACGTAATAGTTTTGGGTAATTCTTTTTAAAGTTAAGCCTTTTTCATCCTGCCGATTGGCAAGAAACACTCTGTATTTTCGAACAGTTGCTAAATCTAGGCTTTCGATACTTTTTTCACCATACCACTTTGCAAATGTTAAAAGATAATGCTTGTAATCGCGTATGGTAAGCTTGCTGCAATTACGCTCAATTTCGAGATATTCTAAGAATTGATCTATTAGGCCTAATAATTCACTCATATTTTGCGACGCGTTCTGAACTCAATCTTATAAACAATCTACGACGTTAAGTTTAGTATGAACAAAACGCCCAAGCTTGTCAAGGTTGACAACTAGCCTCAATTTCTTTCATACTAAATATATACAATGCGAGACAACTATATCGAAATAATTAAACAGTATATCTCCAAAAAATCTGAATATAAAAAAACACTGGACCAAATAAAAGACGACGCCACTGCAATGGGTGGCACAGAGGAGGAATTTGAAGAAGCAATTCGACAAATTGAAGACAAAACTCCCAAAAACAAAAAGCTGCCAAAGCTTAACAAAAAGAATCTTCTTATAACCCTTGGGGTCTTAATATTTGCTGTTTTTTACATTTCACTGATTCAAAGCCTACTTTTCACTAAACCAAAAAATGTTACTCTAACAAATGAGAATTTAGCCAAAAAACAGGCTTTCGAACATAACCCATTCCCCGTAGTATATGCAAGCACAAAAGAAGTAAATGCGGACAAAGTATTTTCTATACCCTCAAATGAATCAAGCAAGCTTGCTGTTCCTGGAAGGCCTAAAAAAGAAGTTTTGGGATTTTTTCCTTATTGGATGCTAGAAAAGCAAGATAAGATTAATGTTTCTTATCTAACCTCGGTTTCGCTTTTCGGACTTACTGTCACTGGCAGGGGTGAGATTGCTAAGGTAACGGGGGAAGGGCAAGATCCTGGCTGGACGATGTGGCGTGACGGCCGACTCGATGAATTTATCCGAAAAGCAAAAAATGCAAGAGTGAAAGTTTATCTTACATTTAAGTCTTTTGATAATGCAGAAATTGAAAAACTGTCTAAAAACGACGTATATCAACAAAACTTTATTTCGAACGCGCTTTTTCTTATTAATTCTAAAAACTTAGACGGAATGAATATTGATTTTGAATACGTTGGAGAACCGGATCCTACAGTTCGCGATGGATTTACCAATCTTATCTATGCCCTAAATTTAGAATTAAAGCGACAAGTCCCGAATGCAAAGCTATCAATTGATACATATTTGGTGTCAGGCGGAAAGCTCGATTTATTTGACCTTCAAGCCCTTTCAGACAATCTTGATTACTTTGTAATAATGGGCTACGATATGCACACGCCTGCCGGAGGGGCCGGTCCAATCGCTGCGATGGGAGGGGAAACAAGTGTAGTTACTTATCTTCAGAATTACCTTGAGAGGGTAGATTCAGAAAAACTTATCCTTGCGGTTCCTTATTATGGATATGATTGGCCAAACAACCAAACTTCCGAAAGTGGCGTTAAAATTCTTCCTTATGCGGAAATTGCAGATATAAGCAAGAGCTTAAAAATAAGCTGGAACGAGGAGTCCCAAACACCTTTCTATTCTTACGATGAAAATGGCGAGGCTAGAACCGTACATTTCGATAATGTCCGCTCTCTTGCTCTTAAATACGACTATATAAACAAAAAACAGCTCGCAGGCGTTGGAATTTGGGCGCTTGGCTATGATGGACTAAATCAGGATCTTGAGAAACTTTTAATTGATAAGTTTATTATACAATGATAAGCTAAATATATGAGTGATAGGTCAATGGCAATAAGAAGGGAAAACCCTCAGGTAATAGATCGGATTGAGATGGCAAAACCAGCCAACAAGGGCAAATGGAAACGAAGAGCTCTTTCTGTAAAAAACGCAGTTGTTGATGCAAAAAACTTTGTTACCGAAACGAAACTAGGCAAGGGAATTGCAGCAGTAACATTGGCCGCAGCAATTTCCCAGACTCCGGTTGGTAAAGATGTGACAAATAGGGTTGTGGAGGGTGCTCAAGCGGCAACTAATACTGTTACCCAAGCTTTCGACGAATGGATGTTCGGTCCTCATCCAGAGCATAACCCCTGGACAGAAGCTACAATAAAAAGAATCCGTGGACAGGAAGAACTTTTGCCGGGTGAATATTTTGTAGACAAAGCAATAATTACAACCAATAATCCCGTTCAAGAGCGAGTAGCTGTCTATCCCTTCGCATCCGACCATTCGGGGGGAAGACCGGTATTCCCAATTGGGTATTTATTCCTAGACACTCAGATTCACCATCTCCTTATGACTCCAGGACATAAACCTGGGACTATGGATAAAGAAGAGACCTGGGGTGCATTTGACTGTGGCTCTGTGCCTTTAGTAGACCTAAATGGCAATTCTGTCACTGATGCAGCAGATAAGTTTCCGGCTTGCGCGGTACCCATATCCAATCTTCACATAGAAAAGAAAAATAAGTAATTAAATTCGAGTTACAAATCCGGATAAGCCCAGCAACTTGATGACTTTTTTAATCTGCACTGTATCTGCGGTTGTATAATATTCATTGGGCTCTGAAAATTTTGATTGTGAGTTATTTGCTTCAAGAACCCGTCTCACTTGCCTTGCGACAGCAGCTCCAGAGTCTATGATTTTGACATTTGAACCCATGATTTTCCTAATGTCTTCCTTAACTAATGAATAATGCGTACATCCAAGTGCCAACGTATCAACTCCTGCTTTTCTAAAAGGCAAAAGCTCTTTCTCTAAGATTGTCTTAATGCTTTTCCCTTGTTCAATTTTGGGAACTATTTCATCAGAGCCTAAATTTAATACCTTAACGCTTTTTGCGAATTCTTTAATAAGATTTCTCTGGTAGATACTTTCTGCGGTCTTTTTGGTAGAAAAGATACCTATTCTGCCGTTATGAGTCGCTTTGACTGCAGTTTTTATTACTGGCACAGTACCTACAATAGGAATATCTTGGAACAGCTTTCTTAAGTCGTTTATTGCCGAAACTGTTATTGTATTGCAAGCTATTACAATTATCTTTGCCTTGTTTTTAATAAGAAATTCAACAATGTTTTTGGAAAGTTGGAATATTCGCTTTTTAGATTTCTTCGAATACGGAATATTTTTAGAGTCACCAAAGTATATTATTTGCTCCTTAGGAAGAAGCTTTATGATTTCAGACGCAACAGTAAGCCCTCCAAGGCCGGAATCAAGTACTCCTATAGGTAAATTTGTCATGCTGGGATTATATCAAATTGCTACTCCAGCCTCGAGAGAGTACAATAGTAATATAAAATTAGCCTCAATTAGCCTCAGATTTTTTTACGATTTAATAAACCCATAGTAGGGGAGCGGAAAATTTATTGATAAAGATAAAAATAGTGTATATAAATAGAGAAACAAACCAGCAGAGAAGTAAATTGATATTTATTTTGCGAAATCTAATTGAATTTAGAAGCACTTCTCCCAGGCTTTGAGCCTAGGGTACGTCGTAAAAGTATTATTGTGCGACATAAGGCATTCCTCTTTCCTAGCGTCATTTTATTTCTTTTTTTCCCATAAAACCTTGGAGAGCTGTAAGCACTTACTTCTCTATGGAGACTCTGCAATTACACCACACTCTTAAATATATTTATTATATTTCGTCGTCAATTCTATTTACCCTACTACATCGACTGATACTTAGAAGTTAAATCAGACTATTAAATCAATCTAAATGAATAGTTTTGTACTTAAATTTATAGTAGTTGGATATGACTACCGAACGATAGAGTACCGTAAGGGGCGTTCGTATTTTTTTCTTTCGCTTGCATTTTCTTTCGCTTGCATTGTAATTGTAATGGTATTCGTATCTTGCTTGATGCAAGTGGAGTAAGTCGAATGTGTGAAAAGTCCGCTCAAGCCGCACTAAAAGCTGTGAAAACCTAAGCATTTTATATAATTTTATCTATAAATAAGACCTATAATAATTTATATAGGACGTATCAAACTATATCATTTGAGCCTAAATTATTAAATTCCCGAAGGATTGCAGATGCCCCACTTCCCTCCTCTTAGTGCGGTATCTAAAAATTTTAAAACCAACTTGAAAAGAAAATTAAAAATATAAAAGATATCGCAGTTACCCAAAAGTATTCAAGAATTACGCTTCTAAAGAGCCTCCGCTCAAGCCACGCGTGAGAGAGACCCAACGTCACATAGAAAATTGCAGTAAGAAAAAGTGCAATTACAGTAGGAGTGCTGAATTGAAACCAGAGAAATGCTGCAACTTCAACCAAACAAACTGTAAGAGCGCTAACCCAAAATAACTGGGAAAACATATATTGTTCAAGCGTATAAGTCCAAACCGACTGCAAAACTAAGGGGAACGAATATAAAAAAACTAGAATAATTGTAAAAAAGAAGTTAAGATGTAGCGAAAAAACAACGTTGGATAAAAAGAAATAAGAAAGAAGAGTTAAAACCAACGATACGGTTCTTGCGCCTGATAGAAGCTGAATAGTTCTAATTGCTGAGACTATAAATATGTTTTGGGATAAAAACAGCGAATAAAGGCCAAATGCGTACAAAATGGTCATACCTATTCTGGTTAGAAATCTTGCGGGGATCAATAGATAGAAAAGTCCTATTGCAAGACTATAAAAAAATGGAAGAATTAAAACCTGCGGCGAAAAATTTTCCTTTAAATCCCCTCTTAAAGAGAAGAACAAAAAAACAGAAGTTAAAAGTGCAACGCCGAATACCATAACAACTGCAGATTTTCCAAGTATGTATTCTGAAATAAATAGACCTAAAGATAAAAGAAGAGTAAAAGCTATAAATTTTTGTCTTTTATTGGTAAAAAAACGAAGAAAACGCTTTAATTTAAGCCGTAAATTATTCATGCTAGATTGGTATAAACCCTTAGTACGTCATCCTGCCCTTCTAGAAGCTCTACAAAATTCTCAATTTTAGACAAAAGAATAGGATCATTAACTTCCATTTTTATTTGAGGCTCTCTAAACACATCTGCCTCAATTACCATTAAACCTGCCTCATCTAGTTTTTGTTTTATGCCAGAAAGGTCTTGAAATTTAGTATAAATTAAAACCTCATCCCCTTCTTCGTCTATGTCCTCTGCTCCTTGCTCCAGAGCGATATTAAATATTTCATCGAACACATGATTCGTTTTGGATACTACTATTCTTCCAATCTGTCTAAACTGATAAGAAACAGATCCTGGCTGGCCAAAGGACGCATTGTTTTTGTTAAAAATGCTTTTAATTTCGGCTGTGGTTCTAGCTGGATTGTTAGTTGCTGCCTCAACTATTATTGAAATGCCATCCGGCGCAAATCCCTCGTACGTAACTTCTTGCAACTGCCCTGCATCTTTTTCGATTGCGCGTTTTATTGCCCTGTCTATATTTTCTTTAGGCATATTTGCTGTTCTTGCAGCATCAATTGCAAGCCTTAATCGAAAATTTTGCTCGGGGTCAGCCACTGCCCCACCCTGCTTTACTGCAATGGTTATAGCATTGGCAAGCTTTGTGAAGGTTTGTCCTTTTTTTTGGTCTTTCAATCCTTTTGAACGCTTAATTTGTGACCATTTGGAGTGTCCGCTCATAAACTTAGCGATTAATTATATCGTTTATCCCTTGACATTTGCAATAAATGCACGTAAAATTTCTCATTAAAATGTCACTCAAAAATCAAGCAATTCAAACCGCACTTAATGGAGACTGGCAAAACGCGATTGCACTTAATAAGGACCTGATTAAAGAAAACCCAAGCGACACGGATGCGCTTAACCGTTTAGCTCTTGCGTACCTTATTGTAGGTAAAACAAAGGATGCAAAAAGTATGTATCAAAAGGTCATAAAGCTTGATCCTTTAAATCCTATCGCTCAAAGAAGTCTAAATAAGCTTAAGGATAAAAAAACAGTGAATGCCACATCTTCATATAAAATAAACAATCAGTTTTTAGAACAACCAGGCAAAACTAAGGTTGTCGAATTAGTAAATATTGCTCAGCCCCAAATAATTGAGCGGCTAAGAACTGGGCAGGTTTTGGAGCTTTCCGTAAAAAGATTTAAATTATTTGTACTCGATGGAAAACAGTATATCGGCGTTTTGCCTGATGATATAGGAAAAAGGTTAATAAAGTTTATAAAAGCCAACGGCTTATACGAAGCCTATGTAAAGTCTCAAAGTCCACATAAAATAGCCATTTTCATTAAGGAGGTAAAAAAGGGTGCGCGTTATAAAGAGCAGCCATCTTTTACATCAACTGTCGAAACCGCACTTTTTTCTGCAAAACAAAGAAGCGTTCGACCAAAAGAAGAAGAAAGCCCTAGCTCCGATGATGCAAAAGAAGAATCCTACTTAGAAGAAGATTGACCTTTAAAAATTACCCTGTGCTTATCGAGACTCTTCTTTACGTCTCCTATTTTAGGCTTTTCTCCAATTTTTCTTGCTGAATTAATAGCAAGAAAAAAAGAAATTAAAAACAATACAATTATGATATTTTCAAACATGCTAAAATTGAAAACCTTTAATATTTTCCTTCCCTATTATTATTATAATATCTGCGACTTCCCTTTTCAAAAGCTTGGAAGTTTTAAAATCTAAGAATTTATTTAACCTTTCTAACGTATAACTTTTTTCGCCGTAATACATAATTTGGGAGCTTGCTTTCGAATCTTCGGACTTAACCAATATTACATTTCCTCCTAGGTTAGATATAAAATTTGCCAATTTATTTCCTAAGCCCGCAACCTCCGTTGAGTTAATTATCTCTATGCTTTTTGCTTCCTCAATAATTTTGGGGTCCCGAAATGTTGTTTTGCTTTCTGCTTGACTTACAAAACTTCGCTCGTATACCGAAGTTTCAGGGACTGACCTTGAAAAAAGCGCAATCCTTACTAGATCTATCACGGTCATATCTTTGTGGGACGAAGGCGAGATAAGCTGAGATACAAGAGTTGATGTAATTTTTTGACTATCTAGTTTTGAGTTTATTATTCCATCAACGGGCGCAAAAACATCGTCATTTTCTTGAGCTCTTAAGATAGATATCGATTTCTCTTTAGGGGAAAATGAAGCATATACTCTTTTTTGTCCATCTACAAATTCAACATTATAAATATTTTTCCCATCAAAGCTGCTGTTTTTAACTAAAACTACGAATCTAAATGAAACTGAAATTACAATAAAAAATAGGAATATAGCAAAAAACAAAGTCGCAAGCTTTAAGTTGTTTTTGGGCTCTTTTCTTCTTATTCGCTGCATAAAAACTAGAAATCCTTCTTCTTTCTGGAGATTATCTCGGGCATGGTATATGTGGGGGAAGAAAGCCCGAAGCTTTGACTTTTATTCTTATTACCTTTTTTAGGCTTCTTTTTATCGCCCTTATAAAATCCACCGAAACTTCCCATATGTATAATCAAATCAAAATTCGAGGCTAAAGTCAACTCCGCAAGCTTACAAGAAATGAGTTTAACTCTTCAGGCAGAAAGCATTCAAAGTTAACATTTTTACCGTTTTTTGGATGCTTAAAAGAAATTTTTGAGGCATGCAAAAAAATTCTTCCTAAAATCTTGCGATCCTCTCTTGCTGTTTTTCGTCCTGCGTACAGGGAATCGGAAAAAATGGGGTGGTTAAAATACTTTAGGTGAACTCTAATTTGATGTGTTCTTCCGGTTTTAGGATTTAACTCAAGAAGAGTTAATCCCCCACTTGTCCGGAACCTATCAATAACTTTATATTGGGTTTCCGCAGGCCTTCCCCCAGCCAAAACTCCGAATCTTTTTCTATTCCAAGGAAGTCTTCCAACGGGCACATTGATTTTCCCACTATCCCCTTCTATATTTCCGTGAACTAGCGCTTTATAGGTTTTTTCAACTGATCTTTCTTTAAATTGCTCCTGAATATTTTCAAATGCATCCTTTGTTTTGGCCGCAACTAAAATCCCAGAAGTCTCCTTATCTATTCTATGAACAATCCCGGATCTTTTGTAAAAATCCGAATCTCTATCTGCGTTTTTAGAAACCAGATGTTTTTCATCTATAAAATCTTGGACAGTATACTGATTAGTGGTTGTATCCGAGCGGTTAACAGTAATACCCGCAGGCTTGTCCATTATTAAAATACTCTCGTCATCGTAGATTATGTTTAAATTCATTTCTTGTTAAGTAGTTTGTTCATCACTTCCTGATTAATAAGAAGTACAATTGATAAAAATATAACTACAAAGGATAAAAGATTTTCTATCCTAAGAAATGAGAAGTTAGATAAATTAGAAAAAAGTTTAACCAAAAAATAAAGCAAGGAAAAAACCGTTAGAAAAATTAAGCTAAAGCTTCCGTCTTTTAATTCCCCTTTTTCTGAAAGTTTATATACGCCTTTTATAAATACTAAACTGATTACAAAAGACAGAAACAAAAATATATTAAAAAATGTGTCTGTTTTCCCAAGTTTGAGAATAAAAAAAAGAATATATGCAATTGGTAAAACTCCTAAAAATGCAACTGTAAATAAATCGATAACTCTTCCAATCGGATATTTTCTGTATTTAGAATATATTGCAACAAATAATAATCCACCTGCAATTGCTCCAATTAACGAAAGTCCTGGAATATGCGTAAACGCAATAAAACCAAGAACGTTATTGAATGCAGAATTAGGATATGAAACTACGTGGAAAAGTCTTGAAAAAAATAAGGAGGCAAAGGCTGAAATTATTGAGAGATTAAACATCTTATATATCAAGACGTCTCTTCGTATTAAAAGACTATCATCTTTGCTTACCAGATAAAGATTATATAAAAAAATTACAAAGCAAATTATTAATGTTAAGAAATACAAATACATCATTTTTTATCTGTTACAAAAATTCTAACGAACGCGACTAAAAGCACTATTGCTCCAATAATTGTAATTACGCTCCTTACCCCAATTAAATCGGCGACAATACCAACTAATAGTACAGGGAAAAATGAAAGTATTCCGATCATTGTGTTTAGCACTCCGTAGATCTTTCCTCTACTCTCATCGGTGGACTCCTCCTGCAATGTGGTATTTGCAGGAACAAATATAAAAGCAGTTGCAAAACCTATAACAAATGCAAGTGCTACTAATATATGAAGTGCGTTTATCTTAATAATGTTAGGTAGATACATATTTGCAAATTGTACAATTTGCCTTGTCTCGAATTTATCTCCAAATGGCATAAGAAGTATTGAGACTCCAAGTATAAGTAAACCAAACTTTGTAAGAGAGGATTTATCAAAATTATGAAAAAAGCTTCCAATCACCAAAGCACCTAATGCAATTCCAACCACAGCAGGGGTGATAAAAAGAATTGGAAAATCCTCTATAGCTATTTCTAAGACTCTCTCGGCATATCCAGGGCCAATAACAGCCAACACATATACAAGCACCTGCGAAAGTGTTAATGCGAAAAGCGCATGATATAAATTTTTAGTCTTAGAGAGCAATGTCAAAACCTGTTTGATCTCGCTAGCAAAACCAACGGCAACAGGGGTAATCTCATTTGACAACTTACTTTTGACTTGTATCAATGAAGCAAAAAGTGCAGCGATAAAAAATAATAGGCTTGTGAATACAAACACATTTGTTTTTCCGAAAATATAAAGTATTGGACCGGATAGCGCATATGCAAGAAAAATTGAGATGTACATAGTCATTCCGAATATTGCATTGGCTGAAAGCAAGAGTTTTCTACCTACCAAAACAGGGATTATAGGAGTTTCTGCAGGAATAAAAAATTGCGTTATCAACGATACGCTAAACGTTATTAAATAAATTGAAAGTAAATCGCCCTGTAAAAATATTAATGGAAGAAGAAGTAACCCCCTCAAAACATTGCTCATAAAAAGGACATTTTTTTTATTCCACCTATCAACTAAGACGCCTGCAAGTATTCCGAATAAGATCGCAGGAAGAGTAAAGGCAATAACAACGCCTGAGACTGCCAAGTTGGATTTTGCAACAGCAAAAACCACTATCAGAAGAATGAAGTTGAAAAGATTCATTGAAAACTGGGAGAAAAATTCCGAAAGAATAAGAAGTAAAAAGGGTTGCACTGCCAGCGCTTTTAAAATGAGATTGTTTTTCATTTAGTTCGCTTTTTCACTGTAGGAACCTGTTCTTGTATCTATTTTTACCTTATCCCCGGTCTTAATAAACAAAGGAACTTTTACCGTCACGCCATTATCAAGTTTTGCCTCTTTAAAAACGTTAGTTGCGGAATTACCTTTTACCCCAGGAGGCGTATCCTCAACTGCAAATATCATTTTTGGAGCAAGATTAATAGCTAATGCCTCGTTTCCCAAAAAGCTAATACTAAAATTTTCTCCTTCTTTTAGATAATAAATATCTGAGCCGATAATATTTAATGGGATTTCTACTTGTTCAAATGTTGAGCCATTCATAAAATAAGCGCAACTCGAGTCTTTATATAAATATTGCAATTCTTTTTTTGCAACAGTTACATCTTTTACCTTTGCCCCATTTATGAAACTTTTATCTGTAACTGAGCCGCTTCTTAAATTTTTTACCTTTACTTTTATATTGGCGCTTCCCCGCCCCATTTTAATGTGCTCGTATGAGAGTACTTGAAGTAGATTTCCATTTTCCTCAAAAATTGTACCTGCTCGAAGCTCTGTTACTCCAATCATTTTATTTTCTTTTAACGCGGATAAGTCCGGAGCATGGGATTACCGAAACGCCCTTTCTTTCCAACTCGTCCAAAAATAAGTTTGCTCCAATTGAATCAGCAGCCATATGTCCGCAATCTATAACATTAATATGCGCTTTTTTAAGCTCGCTTAACGCATCTTCTGGAAGATGCATTTCAACTATTGTCCCTACTCCTGCTTTGGCCATTTCCATATAAAGTTCTTTTGAAGAACTTGTTCCACCCGTAAAACCGACAGCTACTTTTCCGGCTCTTGAATGCTCGCCTCCTGAAACAATACTGGGCCCTGCTTTTCCTTTTATTGCTTCTACAAATTCCGGAATCTCGTTTACATATTCAAAAACCTCTCCAACTGTTTCAAGCTTCTTTTTGCTTAAATAATCCTGCATGAATCTGTTTCCCAAATTATCCCAGACTGTGTGGATTACCAAAAGTGGAATATCTAAAAGCCTTGCTGCATCTACTGCCTGATTATGATTTGCAGGAGCCAGTTTTCTTTTAACTTCTTGCTGTTTTTCTGATAAAAGTGCATGGGCAACATTAATTGGAACTCCTGCTTCTGCAAACATTTCTGCTTGAACTTCCATAACCTCGTAGAGTGCGGCTAAGGCGTGTCCTGCTGGATGGTGGGAAATTAAAAGATCTATATTTTCTCCTTTTTGGTTAAGCCTATCAGTAAGCAGAATTTCGGAAGCATCGGCGTCTATTCCTGCCAATACCTTTTTTACAGCTTTCGAAGGCTCTCCATATAAAATCCTCGTATCTGCAAATGGGTTTTTAAGCGTATCCTTGTCGAAGTATCTCTTTTTTTTCTCGGGTAATTCGTCAAATCTTTTTTTTGCTCTTTCTAAAAATCTTTTAACACCTGCGTCCCCTCTTGGATCCGCTTTAATTCCCATGTCAATAGCTAGTTCATAAATTTGTTGAAGCTTCATAGCTGAAAGTATAGCTTAATTGTGCTTATAACTCAAACTGTGGGCAAGGAGAGATTCGAACTCTCAAGGCCTTGCGGCCAATAGTTTTTGAGACTATCGCGTATACCGTTCCGCCACTCGCCCGCGAGCATAATTATATCAGTTTCATAAAAAAATTAAACTAACCCTGCAATTTCTTTTAGGATTAGTTTAATTTGTAATAATCTAATATCAGATTACATTTATTGGGCTGGGGGCATACTGCCTCCACCCATATTTCCACCCGCACCTCCGCTTTGATCATCATGATTTTGATCATCGCTTGGAGTTTGCATAGGCTCTTGCTGCCCCATTGGTTCACCCGCTCCAGGTTGTGGCATTGGTTCGCCTCCACCTGCTGGTGCACTTGGTTCCCCTGCTGGTGGCATTTGATCATCTACAGGTGGATTCTGCATAGGATCTTGTGTTGGAGCATTTGCTCCACCTTGATCACCCATTGGTTGTTGATTTGGATCGTCCATTAACTTTCACCTCCTTCCCGTTTTTTATCCATATTATAAAATCTTATCCTATCTCCCCTAAAAAGTAAATCGATTTCTCCCATTGGCCCGTTACGGTGTTTGGCTACTGCAAGTTTTGTTGGTATAACATTGCCGGTAACTTCTATGTCTGTTCTATATAAAAACATTACAACGTCAGCATCCTGCTCTATTGCTCCTGATTCTCTTAAATCTGCAAGCTGGGGCTTTCGCTCTCCTCTATGCTCAACGGCACGAGAAAGCTGTGAAACAGCAAGAACGGGAATTTTTAATTCCCTGGCTAAATTTTTTAACCCTTGCGAAACAATCGATACTTCAACAACTCTACTGTCATATTTTTTACCCGGATCCGCAAGCTGCAGATAGTCAACTATTAGAAGTTTAACGCCATATTCAAGTTGTAGTCTTCTTGCTTTAGTTCTTATTTCCGATATTGAAAGCCCAGGAACATCATCGATGTAAATTGGCGCATCGGCAAGTTCCCCCATAGCAGTAGACAATTTTGTAAAATCAGCTTCAACCAATTTTCCTGTTTTAAGTCTCCATGCGTCGATATCTGCTTGTCCAACCAAAAGTCTATCGACCAGTTCCTCTTGACTCATTTCCAAGGAGAAAATTCCAACAGGAAGTTTTTGTGCAACAGCAACGTTTTGTGCAATATTTACAATCATTGCAGTTTTCCCCTGTCCGGGACGGGCAGCCAAAATTAAAAGATTGCTCTCCTGCATTCCAGAAAGTATATTGTCCAAATCATTAAAACCTGTTCTAATTCCTCTGTACCCTGCGCCCTTCTTGTGCAACTCATCAATTCGCTCAAAGCTTTCCGCTAGGCTTTCTTTTAAGGAGGTAAAACCTCTTACATTGTGCCCTTGGGAAATTGAAAAAATTGAACTTTCCGCCTTATCCAAAAGTCTTTCTAATGCCTCTTGCTCATCGAATGCATTTTCTGCAATTTTTCCCCCCGCCGAAATTAAACTTCGCCTAGTTGATGCCTCTTTAATAATTTGAGCATATTCTTCAATATTTGCAGCAGTTGGAACTTTATTGACAAGCTCTGTAAGATAAGACGTATCGACAAATTTGTCTTGTTTTTTACTTTTAAGTTTTGATTTTAAAGTTAAAACATCAATTGGCTTTCTTTCCTCAAACAAAGAAAGCATTGCATCAAATATTATCCCGTTTATTTGGTTATAAAAATCAGAGGCAGAAATAATACCGGACACAAGTCCTATTGAGTCTTTATCGATTAAAATCGCCCCTAAAACACTTTCCTCCGCATCGCTATTGTTTGGTGGAACTTTTATGTTTGCCATAACGTATAAAAACTTTAGTTTAAAATTTCTTTTTTGTAAAGTGGTAAAATCAGCTTAATTGATACAGAACCGTTTCTTCGGGAAGCTTGTCTTCCGTAATGCTTATTTTTGAAGAAGATGTACTTTCTTTGCCCAAACTTTGAACAGCAGATTTTGACATTCCGCCATAAAAAACTATCGCTCTTGGCTCCATGGCGGTAATTACGTTTTCGGGGATTTCGGAATTTGCATTAATTATTGCTATCTCGCATTCCCTAACCCTATCTGGTGGAATTTTAGATAAAACGGAAGATGTGCTCCAAACAATCTGTTTCCCATCGGAGCTAAAAACAAAAACTAAACCACTCTGCTCCTTTATAGCTGAGATTTTTAAGCCGGAAACCTCATATTCTCCGGAGGCGCTTATAAGTAGTCTATAATCATTTACTCGAGTCGGATCAGCGTCCTCATCTGTACTAATTACAACATCTGCGTCATTTTTGGGTGTTTTTGTGTTTGGATTTATTATTACGCTGGTTTTTTTTATTTTAAGCTTCAGAGAGTTTTCCGAAAGAAGAACAACATCCATACGGATAATCCTAACATATTGATTTTACCTTGACAATACATTCTATTTTTCGTATTATGGGTTACCTGAGCATGAAACAAGAAAAAGTAATTCTTTCTTTTGTGGCAATTTTAATAGGTCTTGCAGTTACAGGAGCAGCTTTTTTCCTTTATCAAAATTCTAAAAAAATAATAACACCTACAGCTATCACTAAAATCATAGCACCAACTCCAGCTTCTTCTTTTTATTTAATTTTGGACGAACCTAAGAATGAATCATTAGCTGATAAGAAAAGCATAAAAGTGTCAGGAAGAACATTACCTACAGCAATTGTTGTAATTATCACAAAAGCAGCTCAAGAAGTCTTATTACCTTCCTCGATAGGTAATTTTTCAACTACTATTCAAATCGAGGAAGGAATTAATTACTTAAGAGTATCGGCAATTGATAAAAATGGAGAAACACAAACTATTGAAAGAGTTATAGGATATACAACGGAGGATTTTTAATATGGGTGCTCGTACTAAAATATTGCTTATTACATTTGCTTTTTTGTTTTTTTTCTTTTTTGGAATTAATTCTGTATATGCACAAAGCCCTGATTTGCAAAAGCAGGTAGATGAACTTAAAGAAAGAATTGCATCGAAGGTCGCAGAGCTTAATCTAGTTGAAAAGAAAGCGATACTAGGAACAGTAAAAGACGTATCTGATAGCCAGATGACATTGTCCACATTAAATGAGGAGATACGATTCATAGATATTGATGAACTTACTAAATTTTCTTCGGGTACAATTGATAATTTTGGTATCTCAGACATTAAGCAAGATATGACAATTGGAGTTATTGGCCTTTTTAATAAAGACTCGCGAAGAACTCAGGCTCGCCTTGTTTATGAAGAGCAAAAACTTCCAACAATTATTTACGGCGCGGTTTATGCAATTGATGCAGAAAATTTTAATATTACTGTTGCTAAAGAAAATGGTGCTAAAAATATTGTCGAAATAGAAACCATAACTAAAACATCAAGCTTTGAAGATGGATCGCTTGTCAAGGCAGGTTTCTCTAAAATTAAAGAAGGACAAACTATAATTGCAATTGGGGTATTAGATATTGCAAATAAAAATAAGATTGTTGCATCCAGAGTTTTACTTTTTCCAGAAATTGCAGTCAGTTCTAAAATTAACTTAGATAAAAACATCCCTACAATTCCCGCTTCAACAGGTTCCGGAGTCAAAGTTCAACCTATCATTAAGTAATAAAACGCCACTTATTGTATAATTAGTCTATGCAAAATGTGCAAACCCTTAAGGGTTTTCGTGATTTTCTGCCCATCCAGGCAAGAAAAAGAGCTTATGTTTTAGAAACTTTGAAAAAAGTGTTTGAGTCTTATGGCTTTGAGCCGCTCGAGACTCCTGCCTTAGAGTATGAGGAAATACTAACTGGAAAATACGGAGACGAAGGTGACAAGTTGATCTACAAATTTGAGGATAATGGGAAAAGAAAAGTTGCTATGCGCTATGATCAAACAGTACCTCTTGCCCGAGTTGTTGCGCAGTATCAGAATGAACTTCCTATTCCATTTAAACGCTACCAAATCCAAAATGTCTGGCGGGCGGAAAATACACAAAAAGGAAGATTTAGAGAATTTTTGCAAGTCGACGCAGATATTGTCGGCTCCTACTCTCCCCTAGCCGATGCAGAGGTAATTTCTCTTGCCCTAAATTCAATGAAAGTGCTCGGATTTAAAAAATCTCAAATTTGGATAAACGATAGATCTGTAATCGATAGATTATTCCGAGATAAAAAACTATCTTCTGTATTGGATAAGTTAGAAAAAATTGGCAGAGAAAATGTCATATCAGAATTGCAAAAATCAGGAGTAGATAATGCAACAGAGATGCTTTCAGAATTAGAAAAATCTGAGCGCACTGAGAAGTTGCAAGAAATATTCAATGTTCTTGAAAAAGAAGGATACAAAGAGAATGAAGATTTTAAATTTGTTCCTAATTTAGCAAGAGGATTAGATTACTATACGGGAATTATTTTTGAAATAAAAATTCCAGATTCCGCTTATTTGCTCTCAGTTGCCGGTGGTGGCAGATATGATAATTTAATTGGCATGTTTGCAAATAAAGATATCCCTGCAGTCGGTTTTTCATTTGGATTTGATAGGTTGATAGAAGCAATGGAAGAACTTGATTTATTCCCTAAAGAACTGAATACGAATGCTCTTTTTGTTGCTTTTTCCTCTTCTGAATTACAAGAAAAAGCAATGAAAGTAGCACAAGACCTAAGAAATAAAGGCGTTAATGCCGAGTTTTATCTGGATGATGCAACTCTTGAAAAACAACTTAAATACGCAGATAAAAAGCGAATTGCTTATGTTTTAATTGTTGAAAAAGACAAGTTTAATTTGAAAAATATGAGTACTGGAAACCAAGAAGAAGTAAAAATTGAAGAAATAGGAAAAATATTGACTTAGCACTTTCTTCCGCTTCTTCTTCTTAACATCTTATTATATATTTTTAAAGCTTTATCAAATTCTTTTATAGATATCTTTTTTGCTATCTTTAACTCTTCTGTAATTGCAGCCATTATTCCAAGTTCTGCAAAAGACACAGCGCCTCTTAAATGAATAAAATCTTTATCATCATCTGATCTGGGTAAACCAAGCGTTAATTCTGGTCGGGTTACTTGACCTCTATACGTATTGAAACTTTCAAGAATCAATCCATTACTCAAATCTCCTGATGAAACATATTCTTTACCCACTCTTACAACGTTTGCATCTGTTAAGCGTATAAATCTATTATCTTTTACAAAGATAGCGACTCGCTGATAATCTATACGTCTTTGAACATTACCCTCTTTAACTTTTTCCATTGCAATTACCACCAACGGTCTTCCCACCCTGGCAATTTCAAACTTTGACGGTTTTCTTTCAAAAAGTCTTTCCACGATCACCCATTATACAGAAGAAGTAAGTTTTTGCAAGAGAATTATTCTTCGGATCTACTCTGCTTCAATCCTCAAAAAGCGTATAATTCTAACATGGATGTTTGTAGACATTTAAAAAATACAAAAGAAGCAAAGCCTACCACACCGAATGGCTGTGAAGAATGCCTTAAAACCGGAGACGATTGGGTTCACCTTAGGCTTTGTTTAACTTGCGGACATGTAGGCTGCTGTGACAGTTCTAAAAACAAACACACGACAAAGCACTTTAAAAAGACCAAGCATCCTGTTATAAAATCCTTTGAACCTGGTGAGTCTTGGAAATTTTGCTATGTAGATAAAATAGGAGTTAACTAGTTGTCAAGCTTCAAGCCTTACCCTTGTGTTAAGCTCGATTTTGGGATATAATTAAACTCATGAAACAGCAAATTCATCCCGTATATTTTGAAGACGCGCAGGTTATTTGTGCATGCGGAAATAAATTTACAACTGGAAGTACCCAGGAAGTAATTCGTGTGGAGCTTTGCTACAACTGCCACCCTTTTTACACTGGGGAGCAAAGATTTGTAGATAGCGCTTCTAGAATTCAGAAATTTCAAAAAAAACAGGAGGTTGCAAAACTTCACGTTACAAAAAAGAAAGAAATAGAGGAAAAGAAAACTGCTACCCCAAAGACTTTGCGGGAAATGCTTTCGGAAATACAGTAGCTAACTCTCCCCTACATGGATGACTATAGAAAAATTCAACTTTTAGAGATAGATAAAAAAATTGAGGAAACAAAACTTCTTCTCTCAGATCCTCAAATGTCCGAGCTTGCAAAAGAGGAATTGACAAATCTTGAGATACAAAAACGAGACATTCTTGCAACCTATGAAAATACCGTTGAGGCTGCGACAACAGAAGATTTAGATCAAAGAAATGTAATTTTAGAAATAAGCGGAGCTGCTGGGGGCGATGAGGCGACGCTTTGGGGAAAGGAAATCTTGCGAATGTATACTCGCTTTGCAGAAACCAAAGGCTTTAAGGTTGAAGTATTAGATGAGGATGTTATAAAAATTTCAGGAAACGATGCTTTTGAACATTTTAAATATGAAGCAGGAGTTCATAGAGTTCAAAGAATACCAGCCACTGAAAAGCGAGGTCGAGTTCATACTTCAACCGCAACAGTTTCCGTGCTTCCCGAGCTTGAGGATATTGATTTGCATATAAATCCTGCTGACGTTAGTTTTGAGGCATTTAGGGCTGGCGGACATGGGGGACAAAACGTAAATAAGGTATCATCGGCTGTAAGAATAGTACACAAACCCTCAGGAATAATTGTAACAAGCCGCACAGAGCGCTCGCAATTACAAAATAGAGAAATAGCAATGGAGCTACTTCGTGCAAAACTTTGGGAGATTGAAGTTGAACAGCGTCACGAAGAAATAGCAGGATTAAAATCAACCCAAGTAGGGAGAGGCAGTCGCTCTGAAAAAATCAGAACTTATAATTTTCCGCAAGACAGGCTTACAGACCATAGAATAAACAAGTCATGGAGCAATCTGGAGAAAATCTTGGATGGAGATATGGGCAAAATGATTAACGATTTAAGGAAAAATCTCGATAATTAAACAAGATATTTTTTGTCAAGCTCCCTTAGTTTTTCAAGATGCGCTAATCCTTCTTCGGTTAAGATTTTTGCAATTTGCCTGCCACCTGCTAAGTGAGGAAGAATTACATAGTCTGCGCCTTCCCTGTAAAGTGCCTTTGCGTCCTTAACATCGTATGCCATCATAACAATTTTAACTTTTCTATTCTCTTGTTTAAGTTCATTGAGTAAAAATTTATTATCTTCCAAATCTGGGATTGTCGAAATAACAAGCTTTGCATTATCTATCTTTGCACGCTGTTGTATATCCAAATCAGATATATCCCCAAAAATAAAATTTAACTCCCCCTCATTGAATTTTCTAATATAGGTAGGATCAAAGTCTATTACTACAAAATTCTCTCCCATTTTTTTCAACGCCTCAATTATGCTCTGCCCCATTTGCTCAGCCCCTACAATCACAATATGATTATCAATATTGTCTAACGAGCTTCCCTCAAGCTCTTTGATTTCTGTTTTTTTTCTTTCAAAAATATTTAAATATGGACTTAGATATTTGAACAATAGTTTTCCATTAATAATCATATACGTTGAAATTGTGAAGGTTATTATTCCCGTTAATGTTATTATTGCAACTGTTTCGTTTGTAAGGTGCCCCAGTTTTAGTCCTAAAAAGACAAGTATTAAGCTAAACTCCGAAATCTGTGCAACGGTTAATCCCGCCAAGAAGCTTGTCCTTTTTTTATAACCAAAAATTCCAAGCAGTATCATAACAATGATAGGATTCCCAACTAATATAAATATTGAGAAAACTAATGAGGGGAAAAGAATAGCGTAAAAGTTCTCAAAGATTAAACCACTACCAAGGCTTACGAAGAACAAAACTATAAAGAAGTCCCTTAAAGATTTAACTCTTGCAGAAATTTGTAGGCTCTCGGAAGAATTTGCCAATGCAAGACCTGCTAAAAATCCACCTATTTCAATCGAAAATCCAATAGGGGGCGAACTGACTAAATATGATGCGCCGAATGCCCAAGCTACGCTAAAAAGGAAAAGGGTTTCGGGCGAATGCGGGATTTTCTCCATAATTTTTGGCAAAATACTTCTACTTAAATAAATAACTCCGCCGAAAATCACGACTGCCTTTAAAAGAAGGAAAATGAAACTAGTCAAATCAATTGATACTGCGTTACTTGAAAAGCCAGATAGAAAAATAAGAGCGATTACTGCAACAAAATCCTGCACGAGAAGAAAACCGACGGATATTTTTCCATATAAGCTCCTTAAATCTTTTTTGTCAGACAGAAGCTTTACGATAATTATCGTACTTGAAAAGGTTAGTGCAAGAGCGATATATAAAGAGGCAATTGTTGAAAACCCTAGTAATATTGCTATTATAAAACCTACTGCCGAAGTAAAAACAATCTGACCTAAGCCCGTAATTAAAGAAATTTTTCCTACTGATTTTAAATCGGAAAATTTCAATTCGAGCCCAACCATAAATAAAAGTAGTGTTATACCAATTTCTGAAAGTGATCTTATAAATTCCGGGTTTTCTATTTTGCCAAAAACCAAAGGCCCAAGAAGTACTCCCGTTAAAATGTATGCAAGAATCTCCGGCTGCTTAAGTATTCGAAAAATTATTGAAAGAATTGAAGCTAACCCTATTATTAAAGTTATTTCAAGGAA
Organism: Candidatus Levybacteria bacterium RIFCSPHIGHO2_01_FULL_37_17; assembly: GCA_001782035.1. Lineage (GTDB taxonomy): Bacteria > Patescibacteriota > Microgenomatia > Levybacterales > UBA12049 > 01-FULL-36-15b. Next base: position 189,662 of record MFNL01000002.1, read on the forward strand.
AAAATTGCCCATTAATCATTTATAACAAGCTTTTATAAATGCGTCAATTCACCCTGTTAAATAACTCGCTTAGCGAATTGACCTCTGGCCATTTAACAGGATGAATGCTATATTTGGGTAATGATTCTAAAGCTTATTGATAAAAGAAAAGAACTAAAAGGGATTACAACTTTTATTTTTAAACCCGATAAGAAAATTAAATGGATTGCGGGTCAGTACTTGATATATTCCCTTCCACATGAAAACAGCGATTTAAGGGGAAAGCAACGATTCTTTACAATTTCATCTGCCCCACATCAAAATTTTCCTTCAATAACTACAAGAATTGAAAAGGGGGCAAGCTCATTTAAAAATACACTCGATAAATTAAAAATTGGTGGTGTGATTTATGCAAAAGGCCCAGATGGTGACTTTGTTCTTGAAAAAAACTCGGAGCAAAATATTTTTATTGCGGGTGGAATTGGAATCACGCCATTTATAGCAATTTTAAGAGATTTAAGTTTTAAAAAAAATCCGTACAAAATTAAATTACTATATGCAAACAAAAATAGCAGTATTTTGTTTAAGAAAGAACTTGATCAGTTATCTTTTCAAAATAAAAATTTTGAAGTTGAATATTTTATTGGCAGAAGAAAATTAAAAAAAGAAACGGTAAGGCAATTTATTTCAAAAAAAGCAACATTTTTTGTATCTGGTCCAGACCCAATGGTTGCGGATTTTGAATATTACTTAAGAAAAAATGGAGTAGTAGATAACAGATTAAAGCTTGATTATTTTTCCGGGTATAAAAAGATTTAATTGAGGTAGCTTATTTCTTCTTTAAGCTCTACTTCATAAACCTCTTTTATTTTAGATTTAATTATTAAAATAAGTTGTTTAACTTCTTCTGCTTTTGCATTGCCTAAATTAATAATAAAGTTTGTATGTTTTTCTGAAAGCTGTGCATCCCCTACTCTTTTACCGCTTAATCCTGCTAAAAAATTTATCTTGGCAGTTGGAATCACAGGAAAAGGATCGTTTTTAATATATTGTGCTAGTTCATTCATTTTAGATTTAGGGAAATTTTCAATAGGGGTATTTTGAAATATACTGCCTAAATTCGGATAATCAAGTGGGTGTCTTAATTTCCTTTTGCTTATCTTATCTTCAATTGCCTCTATAATTTGATCTTTGTCTCCTCTATTTAGCTTGAAGGTGACTTGCGCAATAGCTTCTTTTCTCTCCAGCTTTTGTTTAAAGATGCTATTTCTATATCCGAATTTACATTCCGCATTACTTCTTTTCCTTACTTGGTAAGTCGCCATATCTATGCTTTCAACCTCAAATATACTGTCTTTCATTTCTCCTGTGTATGCGCCTGCATTGCCGCGCACAGCGCCTCCTACGCCCCCCGGTAGGCCGCCTGCCCATTCAAGTCCGGATAGTCCGTTAGCCACACAAAACTCAAGAAGCTTTAACATTTCAACACCTGCGCCAACTTTAACAAAATTTCCCCTTTTCTCGATACCCTGTATATCTACTTTAATTACTAAGCCGTTAAAACCAATGTCAGGAAAAAGAATATTTGTACCACCACCTATTACAAAAACATTAGGGGTTAACCCCTTTGACTCAATTAAAACATCTGTAAGTTCTTTGATCGTTTTTACCAAAACAAAGAATTTAGCAGGACCTCCGATTTTAAGGTTGCTATAAAGTTTAAGTGGAATATCTTTTTGTATTTTAGACATATTACTCTACTGGAGCGCTCCCAAGCGTTGCTGAAATACTAATTGTTTGTCCGCTTCTTAAAACAGTGAGATTAACGTTATCGCCAACCTTTTTTAATGCAATTAACGCTGCGAGCTCATTTACTCCTACTTTTACATCTTTACCGTCAAATTTTGTAATAACATCTCCAGCTTTAATTCCAGCCTTCTCTGCAGGGCTTTTCGATATAACATTTTGAATATAAGCCCCTTGCGCAAGTTTATTTAGCTTTGCTTCCTCGCTGTTTAACATTGTATAGGATATTCCAAGATATGGTCTGTTAAATTGTCCGAACTGATTAAAATTTTTTAACGCATCTTTTAAGACATTAATGGGCAGTGCAAAACCGATATTCTGTGCACTTTGAGAAACCGCAGTATTTATTCCTACAACTTGGCCGTTGCTTGCCACCAATGGACCACCTGAGTTCCCGGGATTTATTGCAGCATCTGTCTGGATTACATTATCGAGTTTCTCTACAAAACCCTGAAAGTCACTTCCCGCGATAATTCCTCTTCCAAGTCCGGATATAACTCCTGTTGTAACAGTATTTTTAAACTCACCCAAAGCGGTTCCGATTGCTATAACAAATTGTCCAACCTGCAGAGTTGACGAATCACCTACGATAACCGGCGTTAATTTATTTTCAGGATTGTCTGCTAGATTTACTTTAAGAAGTGCAATATCGTTTAAGGGGTCTCTGGAAATTTTGTCCACATTGTAGGTTTTATTATTACTGGTTACTATTTGGTATTTTGAATTTGTATCCGAAACAACGTGTTTATTGGTAACAATAAGACCCAAGCTATCAACTACAAAGCCAGAACCGATATTTCGAGGCTGTGGCTGTTGTTGTTGCGGCTCTATATTAAAACCGAAAGGACCGAAATTTATCGTATTTCGACTTGATAAAGAAGCAATTTCAACAACTGTTACAACAGATGGTCCCACATTTTTAACTACATCTACAACAACCGATTCCTCTTTCACAATTTTTACGGTTTCAGTTGACGCCTTGGGCGCGCTTTGATCTCCTAAAAGTCCCTGTGTGAAAGTTGACAGCACAAACCATGTAGCAAGTAGAACAATAAGCGCTACTAACAAAACCAGAAGTTTTTTCATTGCCTTGCCTATTTTATCAACTCGAATATTGCCTTTTCAAGCTGGTTATCAATATCGGGATTTTTTTCATCCAAGGCAGCTACAACATCGGGAGACAGTCCTTTCTCATTAACCCATGTTCCATCTGGAGTTAACCATTTGGCAATGGTTATATGGAGCCCCGCGCCGCTTCCCAAATCCTCTGCTGTCTGAATCGTCCCTTTTCCAAAAGTAGTTTCCCCAACAAGAACTGCTCTGCCATTATCCCTTAAGGCACCCGCAACAATTTCGCTGGCGGAGGCGCTGCCTTTATTTATTAAAACAATAATTTCAGTATTAGTAAGTTTGCCATCTCTTTCAACGTACATTGCTTTTCTATCAAGATTTGCCTGTTCCTCCCACACTACAATTTTCCCCTTATCTAAAAATTCCGAGGAAATAAATGCTGCATCTGAAAGATATCCCCCCGGGTTGTTCCTTAAATCAAGGACTATTCCTTTTATTTTATCGTCGGATTTAATTTTGTTTGAAAAATCTGAAATCAAATTAGTCCACTCTTGATTTGTATTGTCTCCAAATTGAGATAGCCTAATATATGCATAGTCGATACAGTTAGAAGAGCATGTTTTCCCTTCTGTCACTTCTTTACATTCTTTATCATTGCACTGCGCTTTTTGTATTTTCATCTCAACACTTTTAACAGTAATAATGTCTCTTGTAATTTTTATATCATCTTTTTTCGTAGAGTCTTTGTGGAAAATTGAAAGAGTAACTATACTTCCCTTTGGCCCTCTTATCTTCTCAACCGCTTGCCCTATGCTCCATCCGGCTGTTGAGACTCCATCTACTGCTGCAATTATATCTCCTGCTTTAATACCAACCTTTTTAGCAGGGCTTCCGTCCAAGGGAGAAATTACAATGATATTTTTATCTTTAACTCCAAGCTCCGCACCAATTCCTGAAAATTGCCCTGCTAGTCCCTGTTTAAAGTCAGAATTGTTTGCAGGAGGAAGATAAACAGTAAATGGGTCGCCAAGGCTCTGTACCATGCCCGCAATTGCCCCGTTCAGCATTTTTTGCGGGTCCAGTTTTGTTTTATCGTAATAAGAAGCATAAAGCTTCTGCCAAACGCTCCAAAAAGGAGTAAAGTTTACATCGGTTAAGCCAGCAGGAGGTTCTTTACTTACAACGGAAAGAAGAGGCTGGTAATTTTTCCACCCTAAATTTACTTTGTTAACTCCAAAATAATAACCTGCCAAAAAAGTGATACCGATAAGAAGAATTATTTGAAGTAATTTTACCCTAGTCATATTAAAATAAATTTGCTATTGCTGTCTATATATGCATTTTTCCCGCTCATTTTATTTAAATTTTTATAATCCTGGTCTGAAACAATTGCAATGGTCTTCTCAAAATTTTTATCTATATCCAAAAAATCAAAATCTTCTAACTTTTTGGTCATTAGGGCAATAGCTCCCAACCCAAACGACTTAAAGACAGAAAGCCTGTCGAATGTTTCTCTAATAACTATTTTGCCTTCGACCTTTTTATCTATAGCATCCACTTTTAAAAGCTCTCCTTCAATACTTGACCCTAAAACATCCAATAAAGGAATCGCCTCATGCGTCGTTTTTATTAATATTTTGGTATTATCGCAGAATTCAATTACTCCATCAACCGGTGAAAGGATATCTGTTGTTTCTTTAAAATCTTTTGGTTTTAAATATAAATCCTGATTTTGTTCATCTATTTTAACCAAGGTGCCTGAAATTGGACTGTAAACTTTAACCCTCCCTATTAGCTTTCTCTTTATAGCAACAACCTCGCCCGAGGAAATTGCGTCTCCCAAGTGTTTTTTTAGGGATGAGGAAAACTTATCCGGCGCAATTTCGTAAGGAGACAGGTGTATTGCTTCGTTATCGGAAACAACAACTTGGGCCAAAATTTGTCCTTTTTTTATCTTTTCACCTACCTTAACTTTGGGGGTACTTTGCGCTAGAAGTTGTATAGGCAGAACATTCATTATTTAACATTGACTGCAAATGGTATTAAAGCCAAATACCTTGCCCTTTTTATTTCTTCTGTTAATTTTTTCTGATGTTTTCCGCAAAGACCGGATCTTGATCTTGGAATTATTTTCGACCTTTCTGTTAAAAATCGATTTAGGGTTGAAACATCTAAAAAGTTAGGCTCTTTTTTTTCAACATGGAAAAAACACTCTTTTGGAGCATTACTTTTCTGTATTCGTCTGATTTTTCGTTTTTTTGCCATCGCTTTGTTAGAAAGGGATATCGTCAGCAGCTATATCCTCTATTGGAGGCGAATCTTGCGGCTGTTCTTCTTCCTTGCCCTTTGAAGCTTTAGCCAAAGAAGGTTTTTCCTCTTTTTCTTCCGGTGCAGGCTCGGCGGCAGGGGTCTGTTCACCTTCGGCTCTTCTATTGTCAAGAAGGATCATGTCAGAAATAACAATTTCCGTGACGTTTTTCTGAGTTCCGTCTTGACCCGTCCAGCTTCTGTTTGTAAGTCTTCCTTCTACAAAAACTTTTCTTCCCTTTGTTAAGAATTGACTGCAAATTTCTGCCAACTTATTCCATGCGACGATTCGATGAAACTCTGTTTCGTCTTTTTTCTCTCCACTATCAAGCGTCCAGCTTCTGTTTGTCGCAATACTAAACGAGCATACTGCAGTGCCGGATGGTGTGTATCTAAGTTCCGGATCTCTAGTTAAATTTCCAATTAGTTGAGCTCTGTTTAGGCTTTTTGGCATATCTTAAAGTTTTATTATTAAATATCTTAAAATATTATCGTCTGCATTAAGCTTTTTTTCAAATCCTGTGGGAAGCGCTTCGGTATCAAGTAAAAAGCTTGTATAAAATCCTTTATTCTCTCTTTTTATTGGGTATGCCAGTTCTTTTTCTCCAATTTCCTCTTCTTGCAATTTTGAGCCTTTAAGCATTTCCTTTACTGAGTCTATTGCTTTTTTTCTGACTGGATCCGTTGATTTAGTAACAAGAGTCAGTTGATATTTTCTCATGGAGCTAATTTTACTATACACTATCCTTTTAAGCAAGATAGAAAGTCAGGCAGATTTAGGCTTGAGTTGGACTGCAACCAAATTCCCACCAAGATGAGCATCGTTATGTTCTCCCGAATATCTCCTTGAATATGCGATTCCATTTGCCGCATCTTCATAGGTATCTCGTCTATAAGCCTGTATGTTCTCTGGCTTCATACCTGCTTGAACCGCCTGCATTTCGAACGCGCTTAAAATATCGACATACCTCTTTTCAGAGTCATCGCTTGTTTGTTTAGAGGTTATAAATGGTCCCCAATTCCGTTCAACTATTCCATTTCCTCTTCTTTCCGGTTCATTAGTTATATAAAAATTTTCCTGAGAGACGCCTGGGAAAACAGCTGCAACTGCAGTAGATAAATCTACACCTAATGTATCTTGTAGGTACCACAGGCCCTGCCTTGTTATACCCGCATTTTCGGCATCAGCTCCGCAATGGTCAATTGCAACCAAATCGTGACCATCCTTATCCTTGGCGTAAATAACAACGGTTGGACAATCGGCCGGTAAAATATACATTGCAATTCTTGGGTCTCTTGTAAAAATTAAATTACCAATCACGAATTCTTTATCTTGCAATGTTTCAAGACTAACTTCTTCAATTTGCACTTCAGTACCTTGAAAAAAACCTTTTATCCAAACTTTGTTTTCAGAAAATCCTTGTTCATTAAAAAAATTTAATCTATTTCTAGAATTTACTGCTTCACTTTCCCCTAAGTCAAAAAACTTTGCTGACATATTTCCAGCGTTTTTACCATATGAAAATCTTGCTAAAACTGGTTTGGCGGGAAGTGCTTCCAAGGATGGGAAAAAACCCACCCTGTCTTCAAATCCTGGTACATACTGAATTTCAGAAAGTTCTTCTACTCTTTGTATTTCTCTTAAGACTTCTTGTTCTTTTACTACAATTTTTGCTTCAATGGGGTCTTGATTTGCTTCTACTGCTTCTGCCATTTTACGAGTATATCAACTTCCGATTTTAAACTCAATTATATCTCCATCTTTTACAATATAATCTCTTCCTTCAAGTCTTGTTTTCCCATGTTCCCTACTTCCCTTCCATCCATTAAGCTCTATGAAGTCCTCGTATGTCACAACTTCTGCTTTTATAAATTTTTTCATAAAATCTGTGTGAATTTCTCCTGCTGCCTCAAGCGCCGTTGAACTTTTTTTAATGGTCCATGCTCTAACTTCTTTAACCCCTGCTGTAAGAAATGAGATTAACCCAAGTTCTTCATATGCTTTTTGAATAAGTCTCTCTAAGCCCGATTTTTCCAATCCTAAACCCTTGAGATATTCTTTTTGCTCGTCTTCGCTAAGTCCTGCGAGCTCTGCTTCAATTTGTGCAGAAATAACTATAATTTTGTCTTTAGATACTTCCAGAGTTTTTGAATATTCACCAAGAATTTTGTCAATAGAATCGGTGTTGTATTGGCTTTCCGAAATATTCAAAACTACAAGCTCCGGCTTTTGGGCTAGTGGCTCTCCTCCTTTTTCCAAATCTGCAAGTTCTAGCTCTGTTCTAACAACTTTATAATCATTTAACGCGTCCACACTTCCCTCTTTAATTACGTTTGGGTCCTCAAATACTCTGACAACATGGGCAATTACAGAAACCTCTCGGATGTGGGATAAAAATTTATTCCCTAAACCCGCTCCTTCATTTGCTCCCTTAACTAAGCCTGCAATATCTACAAATTTAACAGTGGCGTAAATTATTGGAGGTATTTCAGACATTTTATGTTCAATTTGAACAATTTGGGCTAACTTCTCAAGCCTCTCATCATGCACAGGAACTACTCCTATATTTGGCTCAATCGTCGCAAAAGGGTAATTTGCAACAAGAGCCTGCTGTTTTTTAAGAAGCGCATTAAACAATGTACTTTTACCAACGTTTGGTAAACCGACTATCCCAATCGAAAGATTCATAATTTTGTTTTCAAGTTTTCTATATCTTGTTCATGTTCGATTCTTTTCGGATCTCCACGCTCTTCTCGTTTGTAAATTTTATCTTTTAACTCTACTTCAGGATGTTGAATCTCAAACGTAATTCCTTCGATATACCCGTAGATAGGCTCGGCAAATTCTTGCTCATCAACCATTCCATCGCTCTTGACGATGTGTTTCTCGCTTTTTAACGGGCTGGTTATTGTTTGAATATAATAAATATCAAGAACAGACTCACCAAAACGATATAAGAAATTATGGTAATAATCCTTTCTTCCCCTATCCTCCGTCGTGTATTCAAACTCATTAGGCGCGATTGAATCGAGAAGTCGCTCGATTGCTTCTTCAGGATTATCATTTGTTCCGTAGATTTGTATATCAACATCATTGTGAGGTCTGGTAATTTCTCCTAAAAACCCATCAACAGCATAGCCACCAGAAATGATTACTCTCATACCAATATTTGGAGCAATTTTTGTAAGTTTATCAATTATTTGAAGGTCTGAACGAGTTCTTCTTTCCTGCTCTGGAGATAATTTTTCTTTCAAGATGATCACGAGGCTAATTATAGCAGAAGATGTTAAGATAAATTTTGTTCTGTATTTAATAATTCGTTTGCACGGATTGCTCTTAAAATTTTAAGTTGTGTCACCACCTGATCCCCTCTTTCTTCTGGTGTACCACTGACCAGCAATAATTTTTCGGGAAAATATAATTCAATAAAATTTCTCATCATCCCATGCAGTTTTGTTGATGTTTCTTCTTCACTACTTCGAGAATTATCGGTTTTATACGGAAACTCTCTCGGATCTTGTGCAATTGCAATAATCTCATATCTTTCTGTGGCTGATATGGATTGTCTTTGCAATTCTCTAACCACCATTAGATCTTTGCGTGTCGCTTGGTATAGCCTTGCACCGATAAATAAGTGAAACAACGGCGTGTCGGTAATAAATCCATCTTGGGCATTAGAACGACGCTCTTCCCTATCTTGTTGCATCCACATATAGCATCTTTCTACTGGACTTTCAAATTGTCCAAATTCTGTTTTAAGTCTCCTTGACTCCTCTCCAATGGAATCATAATCAAAACCCTCCATTTTAAGTCTGTATGTAAGGTATGCGGCAAGGGTAGACTTTCCTGTACAGGGGCCACCCGATAAAGCTATATTAATTCTTTGTTCTTTTTCTACCATTTAATCCGAGGCAGCAGTTGTAAATTTACTCCCCTTTTCCTGCGGTGTCAACTATTTTCCTTGACTTGGCTGGTAATAATTGTTATAAGCTCCATCATGAGTAGAATAGAGATGCTAACACCGATTGAAAGAATAAGACGCTATGAATTAAAGGATTCTGGAGAAGCCAAGCCCGGACAAAGGCAAAGAGGAATCGTTTTGGCAAGATTTGAAATAAATGAAGCTGAAACAAACTGGAAATATCCGAGCCTACAGGATCTTGTGCCAATTGTCTACGAAGATAGATATTATCCTGAAGGTGAAACTTATCTAATATGGCAAGCAGGCCAGTCTTTAGATACTTTTGTGCGAAGTCTTGCGCTTGGCCGAAGGCATGCTATAAAAATTGCAGATGAAGTAAGAGAAGAAATTGGCTGCGAAGATTTAACAGACGGAGAAATAATCGATGTCTTAAATAGAGACCTGGATTTTAGGAATTACGCAATAAGAATTGGGCTCCACAGCGAAAACGATTAATACTTTAAGGCTCCTAATTGCTACGCTTTGCTAATTGAGGCTAATTATAACAGAAGTTAATTTTGCTCAACTACTGGACCGGATCGTATCATGGGGTCTGTTGGAACAACTACATTCATTCTTCGCATGCCTTCGAAATCGTCTATTCTATATCTTCGAATCACAGATGGATCTGCCTCCGGATCCTGGTCCTTATAATACATTTCTACCCAACCTAGGCCTGCAAACCTTACCGAAACTAATTTTCCGTTGAACGTGTCACGGAATTCACCGACTTTTGGCGGCTTTTTCATTACAGAAAGCTGAGTTTCATGAGTTATTAAACGATTGCCAACATTGTTTAGTTCAGTTACTTCAGACGGGGTTAGGCCCATCGGACCAAAAAGTTTATCTACGAGTTCTCTTTCTCTTTCAACCAGAACACCAGCCTCAAGCGAAGAGAGCGATCCAACCATTTTTCTTGTTTCCATAATCCCAATTCTACCAAATCCTAAGCCTAGAGTAAATATTAAGGTCAAATCCGGAGCTAATTATAGCAGAAGAACGATATATTCTAATATCTAAATTTTCAAGGCTAAGTGCTATAATGGACGAATGAAAATTTTGTTTGTGGTATGGGAACTTGATCCATTTTTCAAGCTTGGTGGCCTAGGGGATGTCGCTCGCTCTCTTCCCGGCGCGTTAAAAATTTTAGGAGAAGATATCCGTACGATAACCCCCTATTACAAGGCAGTCAAAATGGGAAGAAATAAAAAAACACTTATCGGGAAGCTAAGTTTTGAATATGGTGGAAGAAAACAAAGGATTGAGGTCTGGAAGACAAATCAACCCTATACGAAAGTGCCTGCATATTTTTTAAAAAACAAAAAATATCTGGATAAAGCAACTCCGACGGATACCTGGGGATTTTTCAATAAAGCTGTAGTTGAGGTTATAAAAAACAATATTCTAAACTGGCAGCCGGAAATAATCCACATAAATGATCGCCACGGTGGACTAATTCCGCTTCTTATAAAAATAGAAAAACTTCCTATAAAAACAATTCTTACAATTCACAATCTTGCTTTTCAGGGACAGGCTAAGATGAAGATATTAAAAGATATGGGGATAGACCCTGAACTTTGCAAAATAACCAAATGGGAAATTAAATCTAGACAAGTAAACTTTTTAATGGAGGCAATTATCCATTCCGACACTATTACCACTGTCTCCCCTACTTATGCCAAGGAAATTTTAACCGAAGAATACGGTCAGGGACTAAATGATCTTTTAAAGCAAATGTCTGGAAAAATTTTTGGAATACTCAATGGAATTGACATTGACTGGCGCTATACTACGCACGGAACCGCGGTTAGGTATCCATATAATTCTTCGGAGAAAAAAACAGATGGAAAAATTGAATATTATCATTGGCTGGATGGAAAAAAACATAATAAACTTTTTTTGCAAAAAAAGTTAGGCCTTAAAGTTGGTGAAAATATTCCTCTTATTTGTTTTATAGGAAGGCTTGATCCAAAACAAAAAGGACTTGATATATTACATACTCTGCTAAGGCGCAATGCTGATAAACCAAATTTCCAATTTGTACTTTTAGGCGATGGGGATAAAAACTGGGAAGAGCGTTATAAATGGCTTTCCACATTTTATCCAAAAAGTTTTTCCTGCAATTTTAGATTTGACGAAACACTTGCACACCAGCTTTATGCTGGATCGGATTTTATTGTTATTCCATCCCTCTATGAACCGTGCGGACTTATACAAATGATCGCAATGCTATTTGGAACAATTCCAATTGCGCATAAAACCGGAGGGCTAAAGGATTCTATAAAAGACAACTATAATGGATTTTTATTTCCCGATTACAATTCAATTTCTTTGGAAAAGTCTGTTACAAAAGCCATTGACGTTTGGCGAAATGACAGATTTGAATTTGAAAAAATTGTAGAACATGCACTAAAAACGGATTTTTCTTGGACCAAAAGCGCAAAAGAATATAAAGTTCTTTACGAAAAACTACTGAGTAATTCCTAAAAAGCCAAGGCCAAAAATCGGCTTCCCCCGTGACGTTTCATTTTTATCACCCTTGGTCTATTTCCAAAACCCGAGCACCAGACCCATCGCAAGTAAGGATACCAACCAATAAGCTGCATCTAGACCAAACAATTTCCAGTCTTTCTTTTCGCTAAAAATTGTATTTCCTAAATGAATTGGCAATATAAATCCTAACCACATCCAAAAAGCAGTCATTAGTCCAGTAGTTAATGGTTCGTAATTGAAAAAGTTTTGAGACAAAAACATGACATGTGCCAAAACGTATGCCGTGATTAAACTTACCACGTAAGTTACTGCGTAGTAGGGCATCATTTTCTTTTGCATTTCAGCCATTTCCTCTTTGCTTTTGCTATCAAACCCCTTCAATTTCTGCCACATTTTTCCAAACAAAGGACCGTACCAGGCAAAACCGATTACCATTTGGGCTACAGCGGCTAAAAGTAGAGCAATATAATTTACTTCAACTCCCATTTATCTCACCTCCTCTCTTGTTTGAGAATACGAAGATTATCTGAAGTTGTCAATGCCGATTATTCGATATTTTCTCCCTTTCCTATTACCTCTGTATATTTAATTATTTCCTCTTTTGAAAGTTCTTCCATATGAACACCCTCTCTTTTGGCAATAATTAATCCCTGAATAAGTTTTTTTGCAAAAGCCGCGTCGTTTTTTCTCATATAGTTGAGTATAAATACCTCCTGATTTCCGTAGCGCGTGATACATTTTAAAGTGGCAAAAAATGGGCTTAGGCTAACTTCCACATTTAAAATGTCCTCGATTGCATAACCTCTTATATCCTTATGGAAGAAAAACATTCTGTCTATTACGGTAACTTTAGTTTTGTCAATTATTATGCTATCGACAAAAAATGTAAAAGGAAAAACAGTATCTGCTTTAAACAAAATTGAATTTGAGGCTTTTGCTAAAGTTACAATTTTTTCTGAGTCTTTAATATCCTCTGGTTTTGGGGTTGGAACGGCTACTGCGCGCGCAATTTTTGAGTCTTCGTTTTTAAACAAGATATCGTTATTTATTATTCTATCTTCTTCCTCAAAAATTACCGCGCGTTGTTTCATATTAAACGCACCTTTACATATTAAACGGAATATAGACAAATTGGTTTCAGTTTTAAGTAGAAAACTAAATAACTACTTTAAATATTTATTGAAGAATTCAACTGTTTTTTGCATTGCTTGATTAAATGCAGCTCCGCTAAAGTTATGACCACCGGTTGGATATTCATTTAATTCATGGTGAATAGATGTTTTGTCTAGCAAGCTGTTTAAATTTCTGCTGAATTCTATGCTAACTACAGGATCATCTAAGGCATGATTTAAAGAAATTGCACCTTTTATGCCTGAGAGGTAATTAGTAATTGGGACTTGTTTCCAAAAAGAAGAATTTGGATCAAATTGTCCGTATCTTTCAACCAATTCGTTTCTTTTTTTTCTGCTCGGTGATTCAGATGGCGGAGGTTGATAAGAATTATCATCTATTCCAAATTCGGCAAGATCTTCGTAGGTATAAACCGCTCCTGCCCAAATCGCAACCGCTGGTATATTGGGAGATGCAGCCAATGCTCTGGATACGACGTTTCCGGCCATAGAATGTCCCCAAAGCCCAATTTTGTCGGGATTAACAAAGTTTGCGTTTTGGAGGGCAGCTTTGGCATTTAACGTGTCTACAATATAATCACCCGAATAATACCCTCCTCCCGGCTCTCCTTCGCTCTGTCCGTGTCCCCTAAGGTCTATTTTAAAAATAACAAAACCATTCTTTGCCAAATAATCAACGTAGGAAGAATAATTAACCAGCGTTTGGTAATTTTTAGGAGGAATGTAGCCGTGGACAAAAACAATTGCCGGCCACCCATTTTCCGGCTTGCCTCCCGCAGGGATTGTAAGAAATCCGTTTATTTTATTTCCGTCCGAGATGTAATTTGTTAAAAAAGATGTGTAATTTGAATTTTTCGAAACCTCTGCGAGCTCACCCAACTGACTTTTGTAATCTCTTGATCGAAGATATGGGATGGTTATTTCCTGGAAAGGGAAAGGCGCTGGGGAAATAGAATTTGAAATTGGGCTGTTAAGGCTTGCAGCTTGGTTTTTGTTGAAAAACGAGTAATAAAAGGCGCCCAAAACGAAAAGGTTGAAACCAATTAAAGCTGAAAGTAGAAGAGCAATTTTTTTTATTCTTTGAGGCCTGGTCAAAATTTGTGGCTTATCTGTAGGCCCTTGCTTGGTATTTTCTTCCATAAGCTTTATAATTATACCTTAAAATGAGTCAGCAAAATTCGCACTTAGACCAAGTTAAAAAATATCCAAACTTTGCCTTACGCAATAGTTTTATTGTGTTTTTTTTAGCAATAATTATTTTCGGTTTAATCATTTTCTTTTTTCTTTCCTTTCTAGCTGAAAAAGCACCCGATAAAACAGCAGAAAGCAAAATCCCTTTACTTAGACCAATGGCCACTCCTACGCTCCCACCTATACCCTCAAGCAAAATTCTTTCAAACGGTAACTATCATATTTTTCAAACATTTAATAATTGCGGCCCGGCATCTTTATCTATGGCTTTAAGGTTCTACGGAATTGAGGTAAGTCAGGCAGAATTAGGAAATGATTTAAGACCTTATCAAATTCCGGGTGGAGATAATGACGACAAGTCGGTAACGCTTGAAGAGCTTGCCGAAAAAGCGAAAGAATATGGATTTATAACCTATCACCGACCTATGGGAAATCCTGAAATAATTAAAAAATTTATAGCTAATGACATTCCTGTTATAGCGCGTACATGGACCAAGCCCAATGAAGACATCGGACATTACAGAGTTATAAAAGGATATGATGAGGCCCGCGGAATTTTTGTTCAGGATGACTCACTCCAAAATAAAAATTTGGAATACACCTACTCTGACTTTAATGAAATCTGGGAAAAATTCAATTATGAATACTTGGTTCTTGTTCCCAAAGAAAAAGAAGAAATCGCAAATACTATACTAGGAAATCATCTCGATACGAAAAATGCTTGGAGAGATGCCATAAAAAACTCGGAAGAAGAATTGCGAACAAATCCAAATGCCCTGAGCGCGCGGTTTAATCTTTCCGTAGCGCTTTACAATGTTGGAGAATATAAGCGCTCAACGGAAGAATTTGAAAAAGCTGAACATTTACTTCCCTTCCGGACTCTTTGGTATCAGATAGAGCCTATTGAGGCATATTATGAACTGAGAAACTACGACCGGGTTTTTGAAGTAACGAATAAGGTTTTAAATAATTACAATCGAGCTTTTTCTGAACTTTATATCCTTAGAGGAAAAGCTTACCAGAGACAAGGACAAACAGATCTAGCACGTGCAGAATTTGAAAAAGCAGTATTTTATAATGTGAATCTCAAGGATGCCCGTGAGCTTTTGAACTCTACTTGAGATATTTATCAAAAAATTCTACTGATCTTCTCGCTGCTGTTCCAAAATTTGCCGAAATATTATGATCGTCACCCGAATATGTATAAAGCTCAACAATTTTCCCTACATCTTTTAGTTGCTGCGCCAATTTTTCAGAAAACTCAACTGGCACGGACGAATCTGCAGTCCCGTGGTGCAGTTGGAGCGGTCCTGAAATATCGGAAAGGAAAGAGTTTGCGGAAATCGAATTCCAAAAAGTCGGGTTTTGAGAAGGTTCTCCAAACTGCTGTGATAATGCCTGTCTCCAGCTTCCTCCCCTAGTTGAAGGCGTTGCGGAAGGGGCATTTCTTCTTCTCCATCTTTCGAATAAATCCTCATAACTTCCAACAACTCCTGCCCAGATAACCCCTGCTTTTATATCTTTTGAAACAACCATAGCCCGCAACGTTATAAATCCTCCCAAGGAATGTCCCCACATACCAATTCTATTCGGATTCACGCTTTTATGCTTTTTGAGTGAGGATAGTGCATTTAAAATATCTATGGCATAAGCGTTAGAACCGTAAGCACCAGTAGCCTCACCCTCCGAGCTACCATGCCCCCTATAATCCGGGCGGAGCAAAACATATCCGTTTCGTGAAAAAGCGTCTGTATAAGCAATGTATTTTTCCGTAGTTTTATACTGCGCAGGAGGTATATACCCATGATTAAATACAATTGCCGGGAAACCGTCTTTGGGGGGATCTGCCTTGGGTATAGTCAGGAGGGCGTAAATTTTTAGGCCTTCGGACAGATAAGATACAATATGCCGGCTATAATTGCTTCCAGGCTCAAGAGTTTGCTCAATTTTTAAATCAGACCCGGGATAATTTTGCTTTCTTAGATATTCAATTGATAGATTGTGGGGATTGTTATCAAGAATTCCGCCAAATATATTTTCATTATTCTCATTTGTCGCAAGAGAATTTTTTTCTTTTGAAATTAGATTTTGAAACAAAAATAGGCTAATTAAAATAATAATTGAAAGTAAAACTATATAGAAAGGCCTTTTTGGCATAGAAGATTCCTTTATTTTATATGAAAAGTAATTGGCTATTCAAGGCTTAAAGTTGCTAAATAGAAATTCTATAAACCGGGGTTTGTTTGTAGATTTTGTGAGGGGAGTGTTTGAAGCATCTCTTCAACTTCTTCTTTTTTATCTTCCACCTTAGATGCGTTTTTTTCAATTATTTCCTTGACTTGGATTAATGAGTCTTTTATTTTCTCTGAAGCATTGATTAAACCGGTATTTTTAGGAAGTTCTATTTCGTTTTCAGCTTGCTTCTCTTCTATAGGTGTCGCTGTTGCTGCTCCATTAGAATCAATACTTGCCTCATTTTCTTTAGCAGTTTCTAGATCCTGCGTCTCTGTTTCATTATTCTGGGGGCTTTGTCCCAAGTTATGGGAGACTCTCTCATAAACTTTTTGCGACAAGACCTTAAGCGGATAAAGCGCTTGCCCCTGCTGTGTTGCGCTTGCAACGTGGCTGAAAACAACAAAGAATAGGAAAAGTATTGGAAGCGCGTATAAAACTCTACTGTATAAGCTCGAAGTTTTCAAAGGATTATCAATTTGGTTTAGGAATTTGTCTTTTGTTTGTTTTGACCTTTGAAAACTATAAAGGTTGGAAAGATTCTTTGTAAACAAGAGCATTTCTGCTGCGTCCTTAGCATCATCTCCTTGGCTCTTAAATTCAGAGATTGTTAATTTATCTTTTTTATTCATTTTTTATAACCTCTTTTAATTTTTTAATTGCCCTGTATTGCAAAACTCTTACATTTACTTCTGTCATATCTAAGGCAACTCCTACTTCTCTTGCGCTCATTTCATTAATGAATCTTAAAATTAATACTTCTTTCAGGTTTTGAGGAAGCAGTTTAATTTGCTGATTAAGTTTTTGAATATTATCGTCTTTGTGCAGATTTTCGATCAGTTTTTGATCGTAAAATGGCTCTATTCCCCGTTCCATCGTTTCCTCTAGCGAGATTTGCCTTCGGTTTTTCTGTTTTCTATATAAGTCCACAATAATATTTTTCGCTATTTTATATAAAAGTGCCTGAATGAAATTTAATTTTATTTTTGACCATTTTCTCCAAACCCGCAAAAATACCTCGCTAACAATGTCTTCTGCCAAATACGGGTCATTTATGCTCAAATAGACATAGCGATAAATTTTGTCGGAATATTTAAGGTAAATTTCTTCGAATTGCTGCCTCGAATTCATTTACGATATTCTAGCACATTCCATATACTGTAACGCGCAATATCGTATTTCGTTATATGTTTAAACCAATACGAAAGGAGGAAAAGAGTGAATTCATTTACTAAATTTTTAGATTCGATCGAGTTAGTGCTCGCCAATTTTTATTCAAGACTTTTCCGACTAATGTAGCAATAGGACTAGTTGTTTTTTAGCCTATATTATGCTACTATTTTGCCTCAATGTCACAGGAATTTGAACGAACAAGACGCATGGCTATTCCTTCATGGGAAGAAACTAAGGGAACATTAGAAATTAGAACCCATAATAACTCTACCCAACATAGTTTATTAATTAATAATCAGGATTTTTTAAGGGATAGTTATAAACAAGTTTACGATGCATTTGTATCCGGTAAAAAAGTTGCAAAATCAAACGACGGAGGCCCACTGGCGTATCATCTTAGAATAATTAGAGAAAAAGTTACAGGCAAGCCGGAAAAACGGTCCCGCGGTTTTGCAAAAGGCATACGAAGACAAAAAGCTCTTTCTGCTAAATAGTCTTGAAATTTATCTTATAATATGCTACCATACCTCACTGCTTCTTATGGGTATGAGCGAAAGAGACAGACAAATAGGTATTAGAGGAAGAAGGGGAGGTCACTTACCCGGACGATTAATCTCAATAAAAGAGTATGAGAGACGTCGCGGCGAAATATCAGCCGACAGACCTGTTTCGCCGATTTCTGTAGCTGACACGTCGTTTAATACTTTTAAAAGATGGTACATTCAAAGACTTTCTTCAAGCACTCCTGATTCTGAATTTGAAGGACTAGATAAATCAAAAATATTAAGACAGTTTGAAAAAGCCGCAAGCTCATATGAGGAAATTTTTAAGACCTTTAGGGCAAAAGACTTAGACCATCAAGATGTAGACATCAATGCTTTAGTAGAAGCATACGATTCCGATCTGTTTGGCATTACAACAAAAATCATGAGATCAGAATTAGTAAGAATTGCAAAAACTAGAGCCAAGTTATCCTAGAATTGTGTTAAAATAATTCTATGGGGTTAATCCGCAATTTTTCTGGTCTTTCGACAACAACTGAACGCAAAATCGTTTTAGATTTAATAGAAGCAGCCCTATCCTCAATACAGCCATCTAATGTACTACAGATTAGTTTCAAGCTCGATAAAAACATTTTAAAAATTAACGACAAAGAGCTTAATCTTTTAGAATATAAAAGAATTTTCCTAGTTGCATTTGGCAAAGGATCAGCAGGCATTGCTAAAATTATCGAAGACAGCTTGGGACAGAAGCTTACAAAAGGCTTTTGTATAGATACAAAAGAGGAAAATTTTGACAAAATTGACTTCACGCTAGGCACCCACCCACTTCCTTCCAGGGAAAATATACAATTCACACAAAAAGTTTTAGAAAATTTAAAGAATTTAACTCAACAAGATTTAGTTTTAGTAGTAATTTGTGGTGGAGGATCGGTAATGTTTGAACTTCCATTTAAAATAACTTTGGAAAAATTAATTGAAGTAAACCAAACGTTGCTTAAAAATGGAGCGACAATTTTTGAAACAAACACAATAAGAAAGCATTTGAGCAGGGTTAAGGGAGGAGGGCTAGCTAAAGAACTTTTGCCTGCTAAGCTAGTTTCTTTAATTTTCTCAGATGTAGCCGGAAATGACTTATCAACCATTGCCTCAGGAACTACAGTTGAGGATCCAACAACAGTTGAAGATGCCTTACAAATCGTTGAGAAATATCAAATGAAAGATTTACTTTCAGAAAATGACTTTATTGAGTCGCCAAAAGACAAAGATATTTTTAGAAACGTAGACAATATCTTAATGCTAAGCAATCTTACAGCTTTAAACGCAATGCGAGATAGGGCCAATTCGTTGGGAATTGAAGTACAAATACTAACCAATAAGTTCCAGTCCGAAGCAAAAAAAGCTGCAAAAAGTCTCATTGGAAAAACGAAAAAAGGCAATATACTCTTAGCCGGAGGAGAAACTACGGTTAAAGTCAACAATTTAAAAGGCGACGGAGGAAGAAATCAGGAAGTTGCACTCTCTTCCCTTTTTGAGCTGGATGAAAATACTACACTAGCCGCTTTTGATTCGGACGGCTGGGACAATAGCGAAGTGGCGGGAGCAATAGTTGATTACAACTCTTATCTTCGCGCAAAAGAACTTGGCTTAAGCCCTGAAAAATTTTTAAACGAAAATAACAGTCTTGTATTTTTTAAGCATTTAGGCGATGCTATAATTACAGGGAGACTTCCCTCTAACGTTTCTGATTTATATATAGTTTATAAAAAATAATGGATATTCCTGCCCTTTACGACGACAAACTACGAGAGCTCGAGCTAAAAGCAAACGAAGCTCGGGAGCTTGTTATAAAAACTTTACTTGAAGCAGGCTCAGGACACAGCGCCGGCCCTTTGGGAATGGCAGATGTTTTTACCGCTTTTTACTTCCACATTTTAAACCATGATCCTAAAAAACCTGAATGGGAAGACCGAGACAGGCTTATTCTTTCCAATGGACATATCTGCCCTATTCGATATGTAACAATGGCAATGAGCGGCTACTTTCCAATTGAAGAGCTTAAAACTTTGCGAAAAATTGATTCCCGTCTTCAGGGACATCCCCACAGAAATGCCCTACCCGGTTTGGAAACAACATCCGGCCCTTTAGGAGAAGGTATTTCACAGGCAATAGGTGTATCGCTTGCTGCAAAGCTGGATAATAAAAATTACCATACATTTGTAGTTGCTTCGGACGGCGAACACCAGGAAGGAAATACTTGGGAGGCTTTGATGTTTGCAGGAAAACACAAGCTAAATAATTTAACCTTGGTACTTGATCGAAATAATATACAAATAGACGGATTTACAGAAAATGTAATGCCCCTTGAACCACTAAAAGAAAAGTATTCCTCTTTTAACTGGGAGGTATTTGAGGCCGATGGCAATAATATAAGGGAGTTTATAGATGTTATCAAGCTTGCAAAAAAAGTGTTTGAGAAGCCATCGGTTGTTATTGCGCACACAATACCCGGCAAAGGAGTTTCATTTATGGAAAAGGATTTTCACTGGCATGGAAAGCCGCCAAACGAGGCAGAGGCTAAAAAAGCATTAAAAGAACTTAGGACTTTACAAGGAAGAATAATTTCGGAACACGAGTAATGTTAAATCCAGATTTACATCTAAATTCTAAAGTTTTTGATAAAGACGTTGAGCAAAAAGCAACCAGAGAGGGCTTTGGAGAAGCTTTAATTGAGCTAGGTGAACAAAATTCAAATGTCGTAGTGCTGACAGCAGACCTTTCCGAAAGTACAAGAACAGACGGGTTTGAAAAAAAATTCCCACAGCGTTTTTTCGAAGTAGGGGTTGCAGAACAAAATATGGCGGCAATTGCAGCAGGATTGGGCATTTCGGGTAAAATCCCCTTCATATCATCATACGCTTGCTTTTCTCCCGGCAAAAACTGGGAAACAATACGAACAACAATTATTTACAATAAGGCAAATGTAAAAATAGCCGGACATCATAGCGGTATTATGACAGGACCCGACGGAGCTACTCACCAGGCAACCGAGGATATTGCAATAACAAGAGTATGGCCAGGCATAGAAGTTTTTGTCCCATGCGACTCAAATGAAGCGCATTGGGCAACTCTAGAAGCTGCTAGAATTTCCGGTCCTGTATATTTAAGATTTACACGAGATAAATCTCCAATAATTACTACTGACAAAACTCCTTTTGATAAAAATGTGCAAATGTATTGGGTAAGCAAAAACCCAAAAGTTGTGATTTTCGCCTGTGGATATTTGCTCTACTACGCACTTCTTGCAGCTAAAAATCTAGAACAAAAGGGTGTAAATGTCTTGGTGGCAAATATTTCAACTATTAAACCCGCAGATGAAAAAACAATTATTGAACTCGCAAAAAAAACAGGTAAAGTTGTAACAGTGGAGGATCATCAAACCTCAGGCGGATTAGGCGGTATGATTGCTGAAGTTTTATCCAGTAATCTCCCTACTCCCATGGAGTTTATTGGCCTGAGAAACACATTTGCAGAATCAGGGAAACCTTCAGAATTAATAAAGAAATACAAAATGGACGATAAAGCAATAGAGGAAGCAGTTTTAAGGCATTTAAAAATATAAGTTTGATATGGATTTGAATTTATTTGAAGAATTAAAGACGGTGATTAAAGGCGACGTGAGCTTTGATGATGAAACTCTTAAAACTTATAGCCACGACGCAAGCATTTTCGAAGTAAAACCAAAAGTTGTTGTTTTTCCCAAAGACGTTGATGACTTAAAGGCCTTGGTGAAATTCGTAAACGAGCACAAATCTTTGGATAACTCTCTTTCTCTTACCGCAAGATCTGCCGGAACAGATATGAGCGGAGGCTCTTTAAATGAATCAATAATTGTATCTTTTACCAAGTACTTTAGTAAAATTCTTGGGATTGAGGGAAATATCGCAACTGCAGAACCTGGGGTTTATTACAGAGATTTTGAAAAATTTACGCTTCAACAAGGCCTTATATACCCGTCTTATCCAGCTTCAAAAGAAATTTGTGCAATAGGAGGAATCGTAAACAATAATGCGGGAGGAGAAAAATCACTGCAATACGGAAAAACCGAAAAATACATCAAAAAAATTAAAATGGTCCTCTCCGATGGAAATGAATATGAATTTGAACCCCTGTCGGACAGACAGCTTTCCGAAAAATTGCTTTTGCAAAGCTTTGAAGGAGAAGTTTATAGAGGCATTCATGCCTTGGTCTCAAAAAACTACGACTTATTACAAAAAGCAAAGCCTACCGTTTCTAAAAATAGCGCTGGTTATTATTTATGGGGTGTATATGACAAGGGAAATAATATTTTTGACTTAACTAAGGTTTTGGTGGGAGCTCAAGGAACGCTAGGACTGATGACAGAAGCTAGTCTTGAGCTTTTACCAATTAAAAAACACAGTGAGATGCTTGTAGTATTTTTGGATGAAAAAGATATGAATAAACTCGGGGAGATAATAAACATAGTGCTACCTCTTGAGCCGGAAAGCTTTGAAACTTATGATGACAACACCTTGAAGCTTGCGGTTAAGTATTTTCCAGAATTTGCAAAAAAAATGGGTGCAAGAAACGTAATTTCAACGGCATTTCATTTCATTCCGGAATTCTTAATGGTGGCAAGAAATGGAGTGCCAAAGCTTATTTTACAAATCGAATTTACGGGAAATAATTTTGACGACTTATTGGATAAAATAAAAACGCTAAAAGATAAACTAAAGGCTTTCAACCTAAAAACCAGAGTTGCCGGAAACGAAAAGCAATCAAAGAAATATTGGCTCATTCGAAGAGAAAGTTTTAATTTGTTAAGGGAAAAAATTAAAGATAAGCACACTGCCCCATTTATAGACGATATAGTTGTAGCACCACAGCATCTTGAGGATTTTTTGCCAAAATTAAACGAAATTTTATCCAAATATCCAACACTTATATATACAATCGCAGGGCATCTGGGTGACGGAAACTTCCACATTATTCCTCTTATGAATTTGCATGAAGCTTCTCAGCGCGAAATTATTCCAAGGCTGGAAGAAGAGGTTTATGATTTAGTTTTTTCCTACAACGGTTCAACAACCGGCGAACACAACGACGGCTTGGTAAGAAGCAATTATTTGGAAAAAATGTATGGGAAAGAAGTTTACTCGCTTTTTAAAAAAACTAAAGAGATTTTTGACCCGAAAAATATATTTAATCCCTTAAAAAAGACGGATTTTGACGAAACTTTTGCCCAAAATCATATTAGGCAGAGCTGGTAGATTTTTCTGTAAAGACATTATAAAATTTTATGAAATTGTCGGGAATATTATTTAGCGCTTCTTCACTGTATGATTCTTTTCTGTAGTACTTCTCCCACGCATCCCAAAAGACAGTCCTTCCTACGGCAAAACCAATTATCCCGGGTATTCCTGCGCCGGCCTTTAGCCATTCTTCTACATGCTGCTCATCTGCGCCCCTGCCAAGTATTATAAGACTAACGTTTTGTCTGTGATCTTTCTGTATAGCTGAAACGACTTTATTATAATTTTCTTTTTCGGAAAATCCTTCTAACTTCCATACATCGGCTTCAATACCGTAATCCTGAAGTTCAGAAATTACCCGCACTGTCAAATCTGCTCTTAAAACTTTATCGTAGCTTTCATTACTTCCTCCCACCATAGCAAGCTGCTGTTCGGTCGGCAAAACCAATACCTCCAATAAAAATTTGTAGTTATTTTCATGACTGAAATCATTAAGAATTTTTATATGCCTTTTTTGTTTTTCTCTGGAATCAGGTGGGTCTTCGGGATTAAATTTTATTAAAGTTTTTGTAAAATCAGGCTTATATTTTTCTATATGACGACCAAATTCCTGACCATATTCAAACTCAACAATATTTTGACCGCTTTTTTCCGTGGTTAAAATTGTTATAAAACCATCACCCTTAGCCTCTCTTAAAACATCACTTCCAAATTCCTCATCGCATAATATGCCTGCAAACCCTAGCGGAATTTTTCTATGAACTATTTCCTTAAAGTGATTATAAACCAACATTTTAAAATCTCTTATTAAATCTCTTTGTTCTAGGGATAAATACTGAGTTGAGCTATATCCAAAAGAAACCGCAAAAGTTGCTCTGTGGTCAAAAGGCAAAATATAAAGAGGCTTGTTATATCCGATTTCCTGCATAGCTTATTTATACCCAAGCATGCTTGAAACGAAGAATACCGAAGTTAAAAGAACGAATGCCAAAAGTAACAAAAATGTCAATGAATTATATTCAAATAACTGTTTCCTTGCTTTCCTCGGCGCTGCTTTTTTTCTTTTTGCCATAAATTTTCACCTCCTAGTTTATTATGACATACAAGTACTCCTTGTCAAATGATAATTTACTACTTGACAAGCATAATATTCTAGGATACGCTAAAAATTGTGCTACACCTTATTGCTGATTTGCTTACAATAAAAGGCTTTCGAAAAAACAAGCGATTTGCCGTAGTTACGGTTGCCTACTCCGACCTAAATAGACAAAGAGAAATTCTTCGAAAAATTGCCCAGATCTCTAAATCTAGCTAAGTCCTAACCCCAAAACCCCATCGAATAGTAATATGCTCTGTTTCTTTGCGGAAGAAGGATAGTCTGAGCTAATCGTTTCCCAAACAACAGCAAGTGCTCTGGGCATATTTAGATCATTATTTATTGCATCTTGGAATTTAGCTTCCAGCTCTGCACAACCTATTTTAGGCTCATCGTAGGAGGACACTGTTTTCTTAAGTCTTTTAAGTGCGGTTTGAGAAGCCTGCAGGGCCTCCCATGTAAAATTCATTTCCTGTCTATAATGAGTTTGCAAAAAAAGATATCTAAGAGCCAACGGCTCAAAACCTCTTTTTTTAACATCAGCGAGGGTGTGGAAATTATTTAAACTCTTGCTCATTTTACCACCGTCAACTAATAAATGAGCCCCGTGAATCCAGTATTTTACAAAAGGAGCCTCTCCTGTTTTTGCTTCTGATTGAGCAATTTCATTTTCGTGATGAGGAAAAATTAAATCAACTCCACCCGTATGGATATCTATTCTATTTCCTAATGTGTCTTGGCTCATTGTCGAACATTCGATATGCCATCCGGGTCTTCCCTTCCCCCAAGGTGATTCAAATCCAAACTCGGAATCGGACACGGACTTCCACAAAGCAAAATCCGCTGCATCATCTTTTGTATACTCATCAGACAATGTTCTTGTACCTGTTTTTAGCTGTTTTGCATCAATTCTAGATAATTTTCCATAATTTGGAAACCTTGATATATCAAAATAAACCGACCCGTCCTTTTCTACGTAAGCAAAACCTTTATTAACTAGAGCTTCAATGTACTTAATCATTTTTTCAACATAATCTGTGGCCCTAGGCTGGTCAGAAGGTGCTTTAAGCGGAACATTTAGCTCTTGAGTGTCATTAATAAAATATTGATAATATTCATTCGTTATTTGATCTATTGTTTTGTTATTTTCGGCTGCTTTTTTAATTATCTTGTCTTCAATATCTGTTATATTCTGAACTGATGTAACTTCAAACCCGTTAAATTTTAATGTTCTGTATAAAAAGTCGGAGAAAACAAAAGTTCTTAGGTTCCCAATGTGCATATGGTCATAAACAGTTGGTCCGCAAGTGTACATTAAAACTTTTTTACCACTCAAAGGCTTAAATTCTTCTATTGTGTGAGATAGTGTATTATATATTTTCATCCCACAATTCCTCCTTTAATCTCGACGCTTCGCTGTGCTCTAAATCTTGCTAAATCTTCTTTTTTTCTTTGTTGTTGATTTAATTCTGTCATCTTCTTCTGTTCTACAACTGCTTCTTCTTGCTCAACTGCCTGCCGCTTTTCCTTTTTCTTTTTCTCATAGGCAAAAAGGGGTTCATAATAATTTGTCTGGTGCAGAGAATTTTGAAATTGTTGAAGTTCTTTTCTTACCTTAGCAAGTTTTTCTTGGGAATCATCTTGGCTTGGAACTTGATTATCTTGAGACGTTGAAGAAGGCTCATAAAAATCTTTAACTATTTCCCTTGCATCTTCTGAAAGCTGCGCTTGTACCTCTTTGTTTTGAATATTAGGTGCAGTTGGGCTTTGAGAGTTTTGAGCCTTATTCCCTAAAATTTGTTTTTTTGTTGTATCTACTACGCTTGAAGCGCTGTCATCCATTGCCGCTTTTCCTTGCTCAAAAAGCTGCCCAAAATTAGAATTTTTGTCCACTAAAACTCGCTCCTTCCTTCCATTGCTCTTTGCAACGTTATTTCGTCCGCATATTCAATATCAGCTCCAACCGGCAAACCTCTTCCAATCCTTGTAATTTTCAGGTTTTGAAGTTTTGGGTTTTGAGTTTTTAACTCTCCAATTTTTTTTGCTATATACATTGCGGTTGCTTCCCCCTCCATAGTAGGATTTGTTGCCAATATCACCTCTTGTATGTTTTGAGTTTTGAGCCTTTGGAAAAGCGGTACTATATAAATTTCATCAGGGCCAATATTATTTAATGGGTCAATTTTGCCGTGTAAAACATGGTACAAACCGTTGTATTTCCCGTTTTTTTCAAAAGCTAAAACATCTAAGGGCTCCTCCACGACACAAACTAGCTCTTGCTGTCTACTTTTGTTTGAACATATACTGCATGGGCTTTTTTCATCTATCATAAAACAGTTTTCGCAAACCACAGTATCTTTTTTTAAGCTGGAAAGACTGTTTGCAAAAATGTCCAGTTGCCCTTGCGGAACATGCAAAAGATAAAAAGTCAGTCTTTGAGCAGTTTTCGGTCCAACTCCAGGAAGCTTTTCGAATGATTCTATTAATTTGTTTATGGTTTTGGGAATTTGCATAATTATGAATTTTTAATTGCATCTGCTGCAATCTTTGAAATGGTGAGAACTTCAAGCTTTGGAAACATGTTATAAGAAGGGATATCAATGCTATCTGACACAAAAACTCGCTCGATTTTACTGTGTTGCAAGAGTTTTTCCGCATGTTTTGCTAAAATCGCATGCGTTGCGAATGCATAGACCTTTGTTGCTCCTTCGTTTAACAACAATTCTGATCCCTCCACAAGCGTTTTCCCGGTGGACACCATATCATCAACAATTACTGCGATTTTCCCTCTTACAAAACCCTCGATTCCCGAATCGCTTATTTCACCGCTGCCTAAATCTCTATTTTTTGTAATAGTAGCAAAAGGAATACCTCCCAAAAGCTCGCTTACTTGTTTTATTCTTCTTATGCCTCCCATGTCGGGAGAGACTAAAACCAATTCCTCACTCTTAAAATCTTTTTCAATTCTTTTTGAAAACAAGGCAAGGGCGGAAAGATGTTTTACCGGGATACTAAACACCTCGGGTATCTTTTGCGAATGCAAATCAAATGTAAAGATTTCACTTGCGCCAACAGTGGAAAGAATTTTTGCAATAACTTCTAAAGAAACCGCTTCTCCGTCTCTAAAAACATGATCCTGTCTTTGATAGCCAAGATATGGAATTAAGACTTTAACTATCCCTGCTCCACTTCGCTTTAGGGCGTCAATCATAATAAAAAGCTCCATATAGTTTTCGTCCGGTGGAATTGCAATAGACGCAATTATTAAACACTCTTGCCCAACAACCGACTCTCCAATCCTTATTCTTTTTTCTAAATCGGGAAAGACAAAGACTTCAATCGGGGAAAGCCTTAACCCTAATTCCTTAGCAACCTTTAAAGACAGCTTTTTGCTTGCTGTCCCACTAAAAACCTTCACAAACTTATTGTACTATTTAACTAAGCGAAGTCGCAAGAATTATTGTCCTCCCAAAAGTCCCGAGAGGCCGCCTTGCATTGTAGAAAGTTTTTTTGCCGCAACTTCCTGTGACTTTTTAACTGCTTCATTTACTGCATCTTTTATGTCGTTGTCAGACCTTCCATTTGTTGTAATCTCTTGAATTTTTTGATCACCTGTAATTGTTATTTGAACGCCGTGACTGTCAACGTTAACAATTTCAGCCTGAAGTTCTTTTTGAATCTTCATGGCCTGGTCTCTCATTCTTTTTAACTCACCCAATTTTGCTAATGGATTATCCATAAAAATCACCCCCTAAGACTTATTTCTATTTTAACACTTCCGCCCAGAATATTTTTAGCAACTTTTTCAAGTAATTCAAGCGTTTTTCCATCTTCAAGTTTTTCTTTATGAAATTTGGAGATTGCAACTATTGTAAGCTTGCCATTTGTATTTTCAATTTCGCAGCTTCTAAGCACTCCAGCAATTAAATGATTGTGTAATTTTACTTCGTTTATAAAACTTTCATAAAAGTCAGGAGCTTTTCGAGGGGTGACGGAAGTGGAAGGGCTCCCGACAGCGCGCAGGAAGCTTTTCTCGGAAGAAATATTCGAGTGAGCACTGGCGGGAGGGAAACGGCCGGCAGGACCCCGAGAAGTTTGCTCGTCCGATTGGCTTCCGATGGTATCCTTTTCGCTCCACTCCACCAGCATTAGCTCCAAAGGAAGTTGCGCAAGTACTGCAAATTTCGTTTCAGAATGTGCTATGGATAAAAGCTCCAGTAACTTTTTTATTTCTGAAACTTCGAAGCTATTTTCAGACTTTGAATCAATTGCTCCAAGTTTTTGTAAAAGCATCAAATGGAAACTGTTCAGTAGTTTTTCAATGAAAAATTTAAAGTCTACTCCTTGTTTAGAAATTTTTGATATTATTTCAAGTCCTTTTTTAGCATTCCTTTCCATTAATGCATCTATAAACTGGACAGCTGCGCTGTTTACTCCCAAAGTGTTGAATTTTTCTTCAAAATACTGCCTTGTTATATTCTTTTTGCCCGAGGATATGCTAACTTCTTCTAAAAGTTTTGTTCCGTCTCTAAAGCTTCCATCACTCATTCTTGCTATTTCCAAAACTGCGTCCTTTTCAACTTTTATTCCTTCGGCTTTTATAATCCTTGAGAGTGATCTTGCTATTTCATCATCCGTTGCTTTTTTAAAATCGACCCTAAAGCACCTGGAAACAATAGTTTGCGGAACTTTATGAAATTCGGTCGTGCATAAAATAAACGCTGCATGATTTGGCGGCTCTTCAAGCGTTTTTAAAAGGGCGTTAAAAGCCTCTGTTGTCAGCATGTGAACTTCATCAATTATGTAGATTTTTTTGGAAGCCTTATTCGGCAGAAGATTAATTTTTTCTTTTAAATCCCTAATTTCATCAATTCCCCTATTTGATGCTCCGTCAATTTCCAAGACATCAAAGTTTGCCCCTGATGTAATTGATGTGCACTGAAAACATTTGCTATCCGGTTCAATTTCAGATTCCGTCAGTTTTGTTTTTTTTATCTTCGCATGTTTTTCACAGTTAATTACTTTTGCAACAATTCGGGCCGCTGAAGTTTTACCCAATCCCTTGGGCCCTGAGAAAAGAAATGCATGAGGCACATCAAAGCCTTTTGCAAAAAGGGCAAAAAGAGACTCTCTTACGCTTTGACTATCCAACTCCGATATTTTTTGGGGTCTGTAAGTTCTGTAAAAAACCATATTAGTCGTGATGCAGGCCCAAAAGGTGCATCATTCCATGCTCAATTAAATCGTCGATTTTATCATCAACCAGCATTTCATCTCGCGACGCTTCATTTATTACAACCGGAAAAGATATAACTATATCGCCAAGTGCTAATTTACCAGCTGCATGCCTAATCGGCTCTCCCTCATTTTGAGAAAAGGAGAGAATATTTCTTGTTTTATCTTCGCCTTTATATCTTTGGGAAAGCTGCCTCATTTTTCTGTCCCCCACAACTGCAACAGAAACCTCAACAGGAGAACTCACTTGGTTTTTTGACAAAACGTCTGAAATTTTCCTCTTTATCCTTTTCCTGTTTATTTTGTATCTGCTTTCAACAAAAATCGGAATTGATAATTTGTCCATGATTAGACAGAGGGCGTTCTTTTTGCCCTTCTTTGTTCCTCCTGCTTTTGCTTTCGGGCAAGTGAAGGTTTAAGATAAAATTCTCTTCTTTTCGCTTCCTGCAAAATACCCTCATTTATTACCTTCCTGCTGAATTTTCTAATCAATGCCTCGTCGCTATCTCCCGGCATTTTTTTTACTACTACCATAAAAAACACCTCCTTTTGTATGTTTCATTTTACGCCTTTTTAATCTTTTCGGCAATTTCCTCTCGTGACTGTCTAGGAATATTTTTAACAATACTTTGAATTATTCCACCCTTATCATTTTCCCATCTTGGAATAAGATGAATATGCAAATGCGGAACTCCCTTTTTCTCTAAATGATTTATCCCAATAGTAATTGAATCCGAATTCAGTGCTTTTTCTTGCTTTTTAGCAACTTTTGAAACAGTATCCATTAATACTCCTAAATCTTTTCCTTCATAATCAAATATACTCTTACCGTGTTTTTTGGATATCACCATAACGTGCCCAGGCGCAGAGGGACTTAGCTCCATAAAAGCAATCGTTTCTTCATCTTCATAAACTCTAAGTGAGTGAACTTGATTTTTTACAATTTTACAAAAAATGCAATTTTCCATAATTAAATTTCTCTCAAGACTTCAATAATCTCTTGCAAAGAAAGTTTACTTGGCTTCATTTTAGGATTTTTTGGCGTTCCGTTTAGAAGCATTTTCCCCGAAACGTGCAAAAACCAAGTAGCTTGTGGGTCCATTTTTTTCAGCTTTTCCGAAACAAGTGTTAAATCAAGCCCTTTTTTGCCTATCTCATCAGGTCTTGCCTTAATACGAACATATCCTTTTCTAGGGTCTTTTCTTACAACTACAACATATCCCATTAGCTGTGCAAGCTTTACGACAGTATCATTTATTGTCTCAAGGCCTAGTCCCTTTCCCCATTTTGTTTCAAACTTTACTCCTTTTTCTTCAATTTCATTTTCAGCCCAGATTCTGTTTTCTATATCGTGCAAAATTGCGTCTAAACAAATAGAAATAAATTCTACATAATATTTGTCATCGTTTGGATGCTGAAATTTTAGACCGTCTAAAACTTCTGTAATTGAAAAGTTGTTGTAATTCTCAAGCGCATCTTTTCTAAATGCTTCCTTAAAATGATCAACTTCCACAACAAAGTCGGAAACTCGCTCCAATGCCTGCAGCTTTATCGGATCGATATTTGTGTCTTTTTCTAAAAGGTGTTTTTTTATGTAATTAAATGTTAAAGAAGCACCACACGTATTTGTATCTTTAGTCTGATGATGGTCCAAAGGCCCCAGTCCTGTATCAACGTGGATTACTTCATTTCCGCTAATAATTTCTACTGGATCTTTTATGTCTAATGCTTTTTCAGGGGTATAATCTCCAATTCGTTGTCCTGCAGGCACAAAACGAACTTCAGCATTTTCCCAGCCGCTTAAATATCTTTTAATAAACCAAACGGATGTAATAGCATCCATGTCCGGCGATGTATGTGTAACAATTCTTTTCATAGGGTCTTTAAGTATACTGTTTTTGAGCTAAAATTGAAAGAGTTTGGTATAATCTATATGTGTCAGAGCAAAAACCGGAAACTTTAGAATTTCCACCTTTAGAAAAAAGTATTAACCACTACGAAATGCCATTTCCAAGAGATACTCAAGTTACGAATATTGAAAAAGATGGCCCTGCTCATATTGGCCCTTTTAGAGGAGCAATTGATTATATTATGGCATTAGGAACTTCAGTTGTTGCTCCCTTAGATGGGGTGATAAGTGATGTATATGATAGACATGAAAAATATGGCCCTACTGATGAATTTGTAAATGATGCAAATTATATAACCATTGCTCATGCGAATGGGGAATTTTCTCAAGTAGTACATCTTGCTAAAGATTCCTCAAAAGTAAAAAAAGGGGATAAAGTAAAAGCTGGGCAAAAGATAGCTATTACTGGGAATTCTGGGTGGATGACTGAGCCTCATTTACATTTCTTCGTCTTTACGCTAGACAACATCAGGGAAGGTTTTATAGGACTAGAGCCTCAGTTTAAACAAGAAACACCTAGGACAAATATATTGACAAAATTACATTTAAAAAAGCTATAATAAGTTAACTGCCCCTTCGATGGGCTCAGGGCAATTGCATGAATCCAAAAAACCTAAATGATTTAGACCCAAAACTTAGAGATGCATACGAAAAAGTAATGGGGACAAACTTCAATCCCGCCCCTGCTGCTACCCAACAAGAACAACAAAATACTCCATCTGTTCAAGCTGCTCCTCAACAAAATACTCCACTAATGCAGACCCAGCCGGCAGAAGAGCAACCACCTGTAATTCAAACTGTTCCTGTTCAGCCTCCATTGCAAAACCCACAACCTTCCCCTCTTCCTATGCAAAATCCATTTGCGCAAACCCCTATCCCTCCCCCAACAGTTTTAACGCAAGCAGGAAGTTATTCCGCGCCTCAGCAAGTGCAAAAAAAACATTTTAGTTTTATGCCTATTGTTTTTTTACTCGGCGGTGGATTATTCTTTGCTGCTTACGCAGTTATTTGGGCCAAAATTTTCGGACTATTCTAATCGTTTTATAACTTCTTCAAAAGAAAGAAGTTCAACTTTTTCTCCACTTCTTTCTTTCCACTCAATTTTATCTCCGGTTTTTTTCGAAACAACAAGTCTTATAGGAATTCCTATTAAATCAGCAGTTGCAAATTTTTCTCCCGCACTAACATTTGTTCTGTCATCCCAAAGTACTTCAATTCCTTTTTCTATTAAAGCATCATAAACTTTTTGAACAGTTGGCTCAGTACCAGGATCCTCAACATGAACCAAATGTACCTCAAATGGAGAAATAGATTTTGGCCACATTATCCCTTTATCATCGTGATAAATTTCAACCAAAGTTCCAAGTAGCCTAGTTGGCCCAATGCCATAGCTTGCCAGCCATACGGGTTTTTGCGCTCCTTTTTCGTCTGTATACAAAGCGCCCATTTTTTCTGCATACATTGTTCCCAAAGGGAAAATATTACCAACTTCTATAGCTTTTGATGTTAAAATTTTTCCATCGCAAGTGGGGCATTTGTCCCCTGCTTTAACCTTTGCGATTTCGTCATTTTGGGCAAAATCACACTTGTCGCAATAAAAAATAGTATCCTCCCCAACGCTTGCTAAAACCTGAAATTCGTGGCTGTTTTTATCTGTAAATACCCCGCCGGATGCTTCAACCACTTTTACAGAGAGTTCCATCCTTTTGAAAATTTTAATATATGCTCTTTTCACTTCTTCGTAGTATTTTTGCATATCGACTTGCGTTAAATGAGCACTGTATAAATCCTTCATCAAAAATTCCCTCGCGCGTAAAATTCCTGATTTTGCCCGCAATTCATGCCTGAATTTGGTTGAGAAATGGTATAGCTTAAGGGGAAAATCCGAGAGTTTTATATTGTGTTTTCGAATTAAATCAACAACTATTTCCTCATGTGTAAAAGAAAGCGCAAATTCTTTATCATCTTTCTTAAACTGGTACATTACCTCTTTCGCAGACTCCCATCTTCCTGTTTCATTCCAGACTTCTTTGGGATGCATTAGTGGCATTAGCATTTCCTGCGCTCCAGTTTCGTTAAGTTCTTCGCGGATTATATTTTTTATTTTTTCAACTACTCTAAATCCTAACGGTAATAGCGTGAAGCTTCCTGCCATAAGTTGGTCTATAAAGCCGGCTCTCACTAATAATTTATGGTTTTCTGCTTCTGCCCCTCTAGGCGCGTCTTTCTGAGTTTTAGGAAAAAGCAAGGAGTACTTCACGCATTTATTGTAGCATAAGGCTATTAACTTTTGAATTTGCTAAAATAAATACATGGATAGGTTTCACTCTCTTTGGTTAGTTCCTGAAAACGAACAAAAAGATCAGTTGCAAAGCATTGTCAATAGGCTTGCTGAAGATAATAATTCTCCTACTTTTACACCACATCTGACTCTCATTGGAGATGTTGAAATTCAATTAGAGCCATTTAGAAGAGCAGTTGATGAAGTTTTCGAAGGAATTAATGCATTTTATATTAAGGCTACTGCAGTTAATTTCAGTGAAAAATTTGCTAAGTCGGTTTTTATTGAATTCGAGCTTGACGAGAATCTTAAAAATCTTTTCATTGAAATTTCCAAAAGAACAGAAAATAGAGACCTATCAACTTTCAAACCTCACATAAGCCTAATATATAAATTGATGCCTATTGAAGAAAAAGAGAAAATTGCTAAATCAATTAATATAAATGGAAATTACTTAATCGATAAGGCTTGCATAACCAATCCCGCAAAAATAAGAGAAGACTTTTACGATGTTGAAAAGTGGAAAATTTTTTATCAAAAAAATCTTAAACCTTAACCCCTTGGGCTTCAAGGAATTGATTGACTAACGCTTGGTTTCCAATGACCAAAGCACTGTCCAAAAATGTTCCATCTTCTCCATTAAATCTTTTTATTACTGCTCCTGCTTCTTTTGCTATTACAAATCCGGCAGCATTATCCCAAGGCTTGAAAAATTGATGCACATAAATATCCGCTCTACCTGCTGCAATATCAGCGTATGCCAAAACCGCACTACCCCTCATTAACACCCACGGATTTTGCGGAAGGCTAGCTACCAGCTGCAAATTTCTTTTCGTTCCATTTGGCTCATAAGAATTATCGGTCAAAAGAGTAGCTTTTCCCAAATCGTCTGTGTCTGAAGCATGAATTTTCGCTTCATCTAAATAAGCACCCTCTCCTTTTACTGCATGAAAAAGCTGGTCTCTAAAAGGATCGTAAATAAATCCCGCCATAGGCTCTCCCATCTCTACATATCCAACAGAAATTCCCGCATATTCTCTTCCGTTTTTAAAATTGCTTGTCCCATCTATCGGATCAATTACCCATAAATGTTCAACAGTTAAGGGATCATTTAGATCTGATTCTGTTTCTTCAGAAAGTATTAGATGATTTGGAAAATTTCTTTGTATTGTTTCTTTTAAAACCCTCTCTGATGCTAAATCTGCCGCGGTAACATAATTTAATCTTCCTTCTTTTATGGTTACGCCCTCAGTTGGAGCTGTTCTTAAAACAGCAGCCCCAGCTTCTTTTATTCCAGCCTTAATTGCTTCTAAATTCATACGACTAGCGTCCCTTCTTTTACGTCTTCATTTGGAATTAAAAGAACGGGTTTTTCTTCTGTGTCCATTGCTACCAACATTCCCTGAGACTCTTCTCCTCTAAAATTTCTTGGTTCTAAATTTACAATAAAAGGCAGTTTTTTACCCTCTAAATCTTCTGGGTTATAAAACTGTGCTATTGCAGAAATTATCTGCCTTTGAAAATCACCGAAATCAACCTGTAATTTAAGGAGCTTGTCCGCATTTTCGACTTTAGAACAGGAAGTCACCTTACCTATCCTTATTTCAACCTTTTTAAAATCTTCAAGGCTCACTGTATCCATAAAAAGTAATTATATCCATTGACAGAACAATTTTCAAAGAGTATAAATTATTTTTGTAACCAATGGACTCAAATAGCATTTATCAAAAATCAAGGGAAGAAGTTTTGGAAGTAGGAGAAAAATATAATCTCGCCGAAGAAAAACTGGAGGAATTTTTAGAACCGGACAGAGTTTTAGAAGTTAAAATCCCCATCAAAATTGACAACGAGCTTGTAAACTTCAGAGGCTTCAGAAGTCAGCACAATAATAACTTGGGCCCGTATAAAGGCGGCCTCAGGTTTCACCAAAATGTAAATAAAGACGAAGTCATGGCTCTATCTTTGTGGATGAGCTTGAAGTGTGCAGTAGCTGGGCTTCCTTTTGGAGGCGGAAAGGGAGGAATTGCAGTTGATCCAAAGCAGTTGAGCGAAAAAGAGCTTGAAAGTTTGTCGCGTGAATATGTAAGAAGAGTTTATGAAATCCTTGGTCCTCAAAAAGATGTTCCGGCACCTGATGTTAACACAAATCCAAAGATAATTGACTGGATGGTTGATGAATACATAAAACTTAACAAAAATGGCGAATATAAAACTAATGAACTTTATGCAACATTTACCGGAAAGTCTAAAAAGGGATTGGCTGGCCGAACCGAAGCAACAGGTTTTGGAGGAGTTGCTGTCTTAAAAAGAATAGCGGAAAAGTTAAAACTTGATCCTCAAAATACAACTATTGCAATTATGGGTTTTGGAAACGTAGGATATTATTTTGCCGATTTTGCATCAAAAGCAGGCTTTAAAGTCGTTGCAGTTTCAGACTCCAAAGGTGGAATTATTAAAAGAGACGCTAAGGGTAATTTTATTCCTCTTGATATTCCGCTGGTTTATGACTGCAAGATGGAAAAAGGTAGCCTAAATGGCTGCTACTGCGCTGGAGGAGTTTGCGACATGCGCGGCGGACAAATGATAACCAACGAGGAGCTTCTGCAGCTTCCCGTTGACATTTTGGTTCCTGCAGCACTTGAGAACGTTATCACAGAAAACAACATGCAAAACATAAAAGCAAAAATAATAGTTGAAATGGCAAACGGCCCTGTCACGCCAAAAGCATCTCATTATCTTATAAAAAGGGGCGTGTTTATTACTCCTGACATTTTAGCCAACTCCGGAGGCGTTGCTGCAAGTTACATTGAATGGGAACAAAATTTAAAAGGCAAAACTTATAAAAAAGAGGATGTTTTAAAAAGATTGGAGAAAATGATGAAAGAAGCTTTTGAGAATGTTTGGAATACAGCTGAAAAAGAAAATACAAATCTTCCAGAAGCCTCTTATTTAGTAGCTCTCAAAAGAATTCTAAAATGATATGCCAAGAGTAGAATGGCCTGACAAACCTATTCCTGCTCGAGAATCCGGCTTAGTAAGCGCTGATTACATAAGTGCCGCTGTAAAAGCATATGAACGCGCAAGACAAGCACTGCTTAAACCGATACCAAATCTCGATCCGCATGGAAGTGTCAAAGTATCTATTGACGTTGAAGACGACAACCCATGGAATCTAAGATTTTGGAATAATTCACTGCAAATAACAACTATAAGACCTGGTACACTAACTAGAATATACAGAGAAATACACTTCGATCCATCCTCTTCATATGGCGGTAATGTTTCTTACACTAGAGAGGGTAAAAACCGAAAAGCAGGGCCAAGTGGAATGAACAAGCCATGGGTTTTAGAGCTGGCAAATCAGGATCTTGATTTCATTTTAAAACCCGCAGAAGAAGCAACACAAATTGTTATACCCTTTAAAAAGCCTGAAACCATAGAAAAGCAATTAAAAACTGCTCCACAAAGAGCAAGAAGAGCATTGTTAAGAGACTTCCCTAATTTTGTGGGAGCTTCTTTTGAACTGCTGGACGAAAATGGATTGAGATGGAGTCTTTCATTTAGGAAAGACCTTGTATTTGCTACGCAATATTCAAAAACAGGCAGTGAATTGGACCAATTTAGAGTAGCAATGGACAAGGACAGTGAGCCCTTTGTCTATTACTCGCTTCGCGCTTATAGAAGAAGGAAAGAAATACCAAAAAATACCGAGCTTGAAAAAGAGATTACTCTTCAAAGACTTTCAGAACTTTTGACTCCTGCGGAAAAAGCTTCCGGGAGGCTACTTTAGCTGTGGCAGAATGGGCTGGCCAGAGACAACGCGCAAGATATCATGAAGCGTAATTAAAGCAATAAGCCCAAGTAAAAACGCCATTCCAACAGTATGAGCAATGCTTTCGGCTCTTGGGCTCACTTTTCTTCTTGTAACACCTTCGTAAATTATGAACATTAGCCTTCCTCCATCCAAAGCTGGAATTGGCAAGACATTAATTATTGCCAAATTAAGCGAAAGAAGAGCAATAAAGGATAAAACTGCTGAAGGGCCTATGGCAACAATTGTTCCTGTAAGCTGGGCTATTCCAACAGGACCTGCGACATCCGAAGGCACTTTTCCTTGCGTAAATACCTGGACAAGTGTATTTGATAAACCCTTGAGTATTAATCCTGTCTGGCCTAAGACTTCTTTTGTTCCAACAAATGGCGCCTCCCAAATTGGATATTTCTTGATTTCGAAATTGGGAGTAATTGCAACTCCTATGGGACCCTGGTTTTTCGGATAAGTTTTGCGGGGAGTAACTTTGACCACTCTTTCTTTTTGCTGATTTTGGACTTGTAAAGTAATTTCGCTTCCTAAATGTTTTTTAGTTAAAGACACTAATTCAGCCGGATCATCAACGACTTGCCCATTTAAAGTTTCAATAACATCCCCTGTTTTAATACCTGCTTTTTCCGCAGGAGAACCTTTTATTACTTCCCCTACTAAAACATGTTTTGCAGGAACCGCTACGCCTACAAAAGAAAAAAGCACAGAAACAATTACAACTGCCAAAACAAAGTTCATAAAAACTCCGGCAAAAACAACAGCAAATCGCTGCCACACAGGTTTACTGTAAAATGCCCTGCTCTCGTCTGATTTTGAGGGTTTTTTTGCTTGTTTTGAATTTAAAACGCGTCCTGCACCTGCTTCATCTTCTCCGTATAATTTTACAAACCCACCAATTGGAAGCCAGTTTATAGAATAAATTGTCTCACCTATTTTTTTACCAATTGCCCGCGGTGGAAGCCCAAATCCAAATTCCTCGACTTTAATGTTGAAAAACTTGGCAACAAAGTAATGCCCTGCTTCATGAATTAAAACCAAAATTGAAAGAATTACGAGGAAAACTAAAACTGTTATTAACATACAACTCTAAGAGTATACCAGAACTCTAAATTTTTATGAAGATTTGCGCTGGGCTGGATCTCTTGGGGGCTCGAATTGGCCAGGCAAAATTTTCATTATATCTACATTAATCTCTCTCTTATTTCCGGCTGTGAACGTAACCGTTTCTCCGGCTTGCCTTCCATAAATGGCATTCGCCAAAGGCTGTCCAAGGTGTATTGCCCTTAGAATTCCCCCGTCATACTTTCCAAGCATATGATAGTCCTCCATTGTTTCTTCTCCTTCATACTTTATTACCACAGTGTTTCCTAATTTTACTCTGTCTGTCTGTTGACGTGGATTAAGAAGTCTTGCGTTCTTAAGAATGTTTTCAAGCTTGGAAACATTGGCAGTTGTCTCGTAAAGGTCTCTAAGGGAAAGCGATGCTGCAGCTTGATCTCTGTAGTCTTCGTGAACCGGAACACGCTCTCGCCTTACTTCTATTAATCTCTTTCTCTCTTGAGCAAGTTCTTGCTCAAGTCTGTCAAAGGTTGCTTGAGTCATTAAGTCCTCTGTTTTCTTAAGTGCCTGCTCAATTGCGTTTGATCTATCTTGTGAGTCTCTTCTTTCCATAACAAAGCGGATTCTACTATATCAAACTATAAATGTCAAAGGGGAATTAAATAGACATTAGCTCTTGCTCTTTTTGCTTTCCTAAATTGTCAATTTGGGAAATTGTCTCATCAGTTAATCTTTGGGCTTCTTTTTCAAGTCTTGCTTTATCATCTTCGGAGATTTCCTTGTCATTAAACTGTTTTTTTATTTCGTCCATTAATTCGTGCCTTACCTGACGCACTTGAATTCTTCCTCCTTCTAATTTTTGATTGACTAAATGCACAAGTTCTTGCCGTCTTTCTTCGGACAATGGCGGTATAGAAATTCGAATTAACTGGCCGTCGATAACAGGATTAAAACCAGTCCCCGACTCCTGTATTGCCTTGTGAATCTCGCCTATTATAGAACCGTCAAACGGGGTTATTACCAAAGTTTGAGCGTCAATTGCTGCGATTTGAGCAAGCTCCACTACTTTTAATCTTTGTGTTCCGCCATAGGCAGCTACAACAAGGTTTTCAACTAAAGCAGGACTTGCCTTACCTGCCCGAACTGTTGCCAAATCGGCCTTGATTACATCAAGCACCGCATTCATTTTTTGAGATGAAGAATCCAAATTCATTGAAGAAATAATACCAAATAAACAGAAAGAATGCGAGGTTTGGAATTTTCGAAAGGATACTCGAGCTAACAGAAGTAGATACGAACTAAAAGAAGTTTATGAACAAATCGGAGAACCGAATTAAAACAAAATTAGCGAGCGTAGACTTGTAGAAAATTACGAGGCTAGCAGTCTTTCCTAAACTTCAAATCTTTGAATTTCGGCAACTGTAATATTTTCTCCGAGTTTTGCAATTGCGCTCTTAATTAAATCTGAAATTTTAATTCCAGGTTCTCTTATATATTCCTGCTCCATTAAGCTGTCTACGTCTTTTGGGTTTAACGCCGCAACTTGCATAGCCAGCTCATGTGCCAGGTGTTTAAAATCTTCGGTTCTTGCTACAAAATCTGTTTCACACAAAAGCACTACAACGCTGCCAATTTTGCCGTTTTGATGAACATAAGACTCAACCAAACCCTGTGCAGTTTCTCTTTCAGCCTTTTTTTCTGCCTTTTCAATGCCATGTTTTTTAAGCCACTCCAAGGCTTTTTTTTCATCATCTCCCGTTTCTTCCAATGCAGCTCTTATATCTGCAATCGAAACACCTGTTTGGTTTCTTAATTTTTTTAAAAGTTTTATATCCATTACTTTTTCTCCTTCTTAGTTTTTGTTATTTTTGAACTTTTTGCCGTTGTTGCAATTTTTGGCGTTGAGCTCTTAGTTTTAAGTTTTAAGTTTTCAGCTTTCTTTGGTTCCTCTTTTGCAGCTTTTGAACTTAAATCTTGAGTTTTTTTCTTTTCTTTCCCTTCCGAAGCCTCAGCTGAGGAGGGTTTTTCAATTTTTTGCGCTTTTACACCTTCCAAAAATGCGTCAAGAATGTGCTCTACTATTAAACTTACGCTTCCGACAGCATCGTCATTTGCAGGGATAGGCCAATCAATTAAAAGAGGGTCTGCGTTTGTATCAACAATTGCAACTGTTTCTATGCCGCGGTTTCTTGCTTCCTTAACCGCCAACTCTTCCAAATGTGAATCAACTATAAATAGAGCTTGAGGCTCTTCTTTCATGCCGGAAATTCCGCCGTACAAAGCCTCAAGCCTTTGTCTTTCCTTATCAAATTGACCTAATTCCTTTTTGGTATATTTTGCGCTTTCTTCATCACTTTTTAAAAGTTTTTTTAAGTCTTCAAGTTTTTTTAAGTTCTTAGACACTTCTGAAAAATTAGTAAGCGTTCCGCCAATCCAGCGGTCTGTTACATAAAAAAGGTCTTGAGAATCAATTTTTTTTGAAGCTTCTATTTCTTTTTTTGTTTTCTTAACTGCATCCTCCACGGTTTGCTTTGCCTGTTTTTTAGTAGAAACAACGAGTAAGCTTGAGCCTTTTTTTCCGAATTCTTTGACAAACTCAGAAGCAGCATCTAGCCCTTCTTTGGTTTTTGCCAAGTCAATAATTTGGATTCCTTCTCTTGCCTCGAAAACAAAATCCCTTGCTTTTGGGTTGCTTCGTATTACTTGATGGCCGAAGTGGCATCCTGCCTCAAGAAGTTCTTCAAGTGTAATTTCTCTCATTAATTAATGTCCTTTCTGCTTCTAGCGAAGCATTCCACCATTCGGACTTTTAACTTTACGAACTTTATGAACTATAAAACCCGTACAGGACACTGTACCGAATGTGAGTGATCCAAGAATTATACAAAAAGTAAGGTATGTTTGCAACAGAGCTAGCTTTTCTATAAAATTAGGAAGTGAAATTTATTCCTCTCAAAACCGCAGCCCTTATTGTTTTTCTGGCAGTACTTGCAGGCATACTATATTATATAGCGCTTCTTCCCCAAAAGCCCAAAGTTAATGAAAACGCTTCAGAAGTAAAAACAGCGGCAACTACATTATCTGTAGAAAACACCAAAAGGGCCACAGACGGTAAATATTATTCAAATGTCTTAATCAATACAAACGGAAACAGTGTTACTTCGCTGCAGCTTGAATTTTCATTTGATAATAATTTCTTGGAGTCTGTTGAAATCAAAAACGGAACTTTTTTCAAAGAAGCAGTTGATATTGTTAAAAAAATAGACCAGGAAAACGGAAGAATAACTTACGCGTTTGGAGTATCAGCCGGGCAGGATGGAGCCTCAGGCAAAGGAGTAATTGCAACAATTTATTACAGCCCGATTGACCCTGCTAAAGAAACCATAACTGCAATTAAATTTTTGCCAAAAACAGAAGTTAGCGCCTGGGATTTTTCTGGAAGCGCATTATCCGGTACATTTGACGGAATAGTAAGTATTTCCGCAGCTACCCCCACGAAAGCTCCGACTCCAACTTTTGTACCATTTACTCCGACTCCAACACCAGAAGGCTTTGTGCCACCCCCAGGCTTTACACAATAGAAATAGATAATAGAAGATTGATGCTAGAGGTTAGATGTTGAAGTTGGAAAATAGATACTCGATAATAATCTAAAGTGATTAAAACGTTTCGAGACCTCGAAGTTTATAAAGAATCTTACGATTTGATGCTAATTGTTCACAAAGCACTTAGAACTTTACCTGTTTTTGAAAGAAATGAACTGGCTTCTCAAATAAGACGTGCTTCTAAATCTTGTCCTGCAAATATTGCAGAAGGCTGGGCCAAAAGAAGATTCGAAAAAGAATTTAAGCATCACTTAGATAGCGCTTTGGGATCTGCAAATGAAATGGAAGTGCATATAGAAACTGCAAGAGATTTAAACTACTGGCGAAAAGATTTCTGCGAGAAGTTACTTGATCGATATCAAAAATTAGGCGGAAAACTGACTAACTTACAGCGTAATTGGAAAACCTTCTAGGTTCTATCTTCAACCATCAAATTCCAGCTTCGAGCTTCCAGTTTCTATCGTCAAATAAATGTGTGCTATTATTAAGTTATGCCGGATTCTGCCCAGATAGAACAAGAGCTACAACAAAGACAAGGTGTTGCTAAAGAAGACACACTTCCTCCTGTTGAAAATAAAGACTTACAATATGTCCCAACGACTCAACAGGTTTTGTATGCCCCGCCCAAGGTGCCATTCTCTCAAAAATATTTAGTTCCGGTTTGGAACGTATTAAAGCTATTTATCCCCGAAGTTATTATATTTACAGTTTTTATTCTTATTTTTGCCTACGCTTTAAATTATTTTAATTTCATTCCTCTATCGACAATGTATCCAAAGTATTTTTCAATCTTGCCTCACCGCTACGATGGCGAGGGAAATACTAAGAAGCTTTCAGACATAAAATACTCATCGGATTTAGACGGTTACCGAATGCAAGCAACTTTTTATAAGGCAGACACAGAAAGAATTTCAGTTTTACACAAAGGTAAATACGTAGAGCTTTTGCGAGGGCCCGAGCTTTCCTGTAACACACAGACTACAAAAAAAATATCACAAACAGAAACGGAAACTTTAGATAACCCGGCATTTTGCAGCGATGTATTGTCTGACAAAAGCAATGGTAAAAAAGTAGACATTACTTTTAAAAGAAGTTCCGACAAAAGCAATCTAGTAAACTACATCATAATTCTTCAATAAAATTCTAATATTGGTGGGTAAAATAATTGTTCGAAATTCTGTACTTTAGGTTCAAAATAGTCAAACTATGAGTCTATTTTGCCACTTGACAAGAAATTTTCCTTATAGTAATATGGGATAGATATGCATAAGGAACGATTATCTCCTTGGAAAGCAGCGGCTGGAGCAGCTGTTTTTTTATTGGCTGAGGCATGCGGAAGCAATGTTCCTACTACACCAAATCCTACCAGAACACCGGAGGCAACCCCCTCCCCTGTTCCATCTTTAGTTGTAACACCAACACCTGAAGTTACACCAAGCCCATTTATTACACCAAGCCCATCACCCGAAATCACACCCTCACCCACTCCAGAAATTACACCAACACCTGAAGCTACACCAATACCAATTGATGCGTTAATCAACCAGATTATCGCCGATGCCGAACAAAACGGCTGGCCAACAGTTTCTAAGCAAGACGTAACCGACAGCATTAATAATGCCTATGAAAATGATCCCGAAGCAGCAGCGATAATTAATCCAGAAAATAATACTTTAGAAAGTGAAGTGGTAAATAATATTTGGAATACGTGTTCAAGAGACCCTGATCCGGCTGTAAAAAGGCAGGTTTGCGCAGTACTTTTTGGACATGCGTATTGGAAAGGGTTCAGTATAGATGAAAATAGTATTTGGATACAAGATCCTCAAGGGGGAAACAATGCTACGCTACCTAATATCGTTTATTTTACGCATGAAATTTTAAACTCTCAGGATTTTGAAACTTTTACGAGTATCGCATCGGACCTCGAAAATCCTTTTTAACGCTTGACAAAAACCTCGATTTTCTCTTAATCTAATTATGAGGTGTTAAATTTGCTTCTTAATAAAAGGATAGTCATTCTATCTGTTTCTCTCGCTGTAGTTCTTCTTTTTATAACAGCTACGATTTATGTACTAAATATGAAAACTACTGGATCTCCCCTTATGGGTTACGAGAGTCTAAAAAATAAAATTCAGGCCGCGAAAAAAATAAATAGTGTCTCTAATCATTCAAGTTTTAATACAATGCTCGAACTGATAGCAAGTTTAGATAATGAAAATTTAACCAAAGAACAACAACTAAGTCGGGTTCGTTTGGCTTGGGGCTACTTATTTGACACTTATTCAGAAACCAATAACCACGAGCTATATAATCTTTCCAAAGAATACAAAAAATTTGGAGAAGCAAATTTCAACGATTTTAAAATTAACGTTCAGTGCTTAGATCCAGATTGTGCGGAAACTCCAACATCACAAGAAATTCTTGGAATAATAGAAGAGATAAACACTAGTACCGTTGCAGCGAATTTCAAAACAAGTTACGTGCAGGATCTAAAAACTTTCAGCTATATTAATAACTCACAAGCAGAAGTAAAAGTGAAAAATTACCTAACTTTAGCAGATTCCATCAAGGTAAATGAGGAGTTCATCAAGGCTGGAAATAACCTAATAATTTATGACCAAATTAGGCAATATGTACAGAAAAACTATCCAGAACTTTATAAAAAATGGGCCAACCATGTGTTTATCGGCAATACGCAGTAAAAATATCTTGAAATTCAAAAACAAATCCATCAAAAAAA
Organism: Candidatus Levybacteria bacterium RIFCSPHIGHO2_01_FULL_37_17; assembly: GCA_001782035.1. Classification (GTDB taxonomy): domain Bacteria; phylum Patescibacteriota; class Microgenomatia; order Levybacterales; family UBA12049; genus 01-FULL-36-15b. Next base: position 234,527 of record MFNL01000002.1, read on the forward strand.
ATCTAGGAAGCAAAATGCTAATTGTTGTTTTGCTAGTAATTATTTTGGTGGAATTTTCATTTATCGTTGGCGGTAGAAAACTAGATTTTTTCTCTACGATCCAAATTGGACAGCAGCTAACACCCACACCATATCTAAATCCCGCATTTAACACGGACAGTCTTTCCATGCTTACATATTGGCAAAAAGGAGTAGTTAGCTCGGCAAAAACCACAACGGAGTTGAAAGGTACTATAATTAAAATTGATACTAACGGGAAAGTCAGTGAACACGGATGGCCTGCTTTTAATTACGCATTAAAAATTAGAATACAAGGCGAAAACGGTGATGGAAACGATATTTTTATAAGCCCTAATGAATTACAAAAAACAGCTTTTAATAAAATGATGACGGACGGCATTAAAATTCCAATTAGTAGTGAAGATTTAAAAATAAACGACAAAATACAAGTTTTTCTGACTTTCGATTTAACAAAGGATTTTAGAAATAATTTTGATAAAGCAGAAATAATACAACTTTAATGATGAAAAATAAAATTATTACGTTTTTTCTTTTCCTCTTAACATTCTTGATTTATAGTTTTTTTGTACTATCCCCAAAATCTACTAATGCGGTTTTGGTTGAGGGTGGAACTAGCGGAGGCGGAACAAGTGGAAACACAAAAATTTGCATTTCTAACTACAATAGCGGGACATCATGGGAAGTAAAGTTAATCTATACTGACGTTTCTACGGGCGATACATATAAACCAAGGCTTTATAGCGGATATGGTTATTGCGATAATGATTTTCAACCAGGTACTCTATACGACAGTAATGATCGATTACAATGGCTAACTGCGTGCGTAGATCCAATATCTAATATAAAAGCAAATATAAATGTCTCTTGTCGAAGCTATGATGCGTACAATACTGGCGAGTGTAAAAATATTGTTGGTGACGAAAACTCTATAAGCTGTGGCCAAGCTTATGGCGCATGTGGTGGACCCTATGATTACCCGGTTCCTGGTGCCGGCAGCGCAGGCTCATATTCTGACTGGGCAGAGGGCTATGGACAAGTTGCTTTTGGCACATGTCCGATTCCAAATGACCACCCTGGGCTAAAAACAAGCGCGAGTTATAATAATTTCCGGTGTGCATACCAAGGAAATGTAAGTCGTCCAGATAAAGTCGGCTGTAGAAATAGTTGTCATTACCAGGACTGTACGAGTGGAGGTAACTGGAGAGAGGATAGAAACTCTCCCAAGTGCGATTCAGTGCCTGGTTGTGGAGCACCACCTTGTACTGCGCCGGGGACGCCAAGTGGATTTTCCGAAAGCAGCAGCTGTAATTCAAACGATCAAGCCAACCTTGCAATAGATTGGAGCAATGTAACCGGCGCAAATTCTTATGACATACGGTGGGGTCCATCTTCGACAAATCTAAACAGCGGAATACTAGATACGGGCGGCACTTCTGCTTATACAATACCTGCAAGCCAAGTTAACAACAATACCACTTATTACTACCAAGCTCGTGCGACAAAAACCTGCGGGGGCGGCACCAACGGAAGCTGGAGCTCTGTACAAAGTGGTACAACAAGATCCTGTGTTACTGCTACAAACACACCGACTCCGGTGCCTAGTACAAGGGATTTAGTTGTATCAGGCTTTACTTTTCCGGGCGGAAATGTAGGATCAAGTGTAAATCCCACTGTAAGGATCAGAAACCAGGGCAACACAGATATTACCGGCAGCTTTGATGTAAGAGTACGAAGTAAGCAAAATGGAAGCGGCAATAACAGAACGGTTACTATAACAGCTGATATGGCCGGAGGACAAGAAAGAGATATCTCTTCGAATTTTACTGGGATGACGCTACCCGTAACAGCTGGAAATTACACTGCCGATGCAACGGTTGACTCAGGAAGTGACATTAGCGAGTCAAACGAGAGCAATAACACTGCAACCGATGCGTATAGCACAACCGAGGCCTTATCAAGTATTTATGTTAATGCGTATAATGATCCAACAGGAAATTGCAGTGGAACAACCAGAGTAGCCGGCGCAAGAGTTAGCATGGATGGCGGACAGTCTCAATCTGTTGCTGCAACAAATCCTGGATATACTTATTCAAATGTTTCTGCAGGAACACATACTCTAAATCTCACACCTCCAACAAACTACAATCTTGCGTCTTGCAGCAGTAACCCTAAAAGTCGAACCGTTCCTCCTAATGCAACTGTAAATTATTATGTTCAGCAAGACCCGCCTGAATGCACAAGCTTAACTACAAGCAGAAGCTCTGTTAACCCCGGTCAAAACGCGACATTAACTGTAAACGGCTGTCCGGCAAACGTAAACTATACATGGTATACACCAGGCCCCGGCACTTTCTCGGGACAATCTAATAATACAATCGTCTGGAACTCGCCAAATCCATATTACACTGATACTTATGCTTATCCAAGCGTTATGGTCTGTTTCAGCGGCGGAGGCTCATGTTCGGCTTATGCCTTATCTAACGGCTCTGCAACCAGCAATCCACCATTACAAGGAATTCATATAGTTCCGCTTTTTAGCGTTACAGGAAATCTGTTTGAGGATGTTGCTAATTCTCAAAGTAAAGGGGCACAAAGTAATTTTGCGGGCAGCTTTACCATAACAAGAAACCCTGCAGTAGGCGCAGTAACAACTTACCAAGACGCCCGAGTTCCAAATTATAGAATAGATAATTTAACTCCCGGAAGCTACACGGTTTCCCTAAATCCGGTTCCTTCCGGCTATAGCGTAACCTACCCGCTTAACGGACCGCCCCCAAGCTTTAACATTACAGTTGGAGCAGGCTGCAGCGAGAATTCACTTGATGCAAGCTGCGACGTAAACGGAAATATTAATGGCCTTAACTTTGGAGTTACAAATGTTTCGCCCTGGATTCAGGCCGAAGGATCTGACATTAGAGCATTTTCAGGCTCGTTTATAAATCAGATACCCCCTGGTGCGCCATCTTGTGGAAGTTTTTCCAACTTGGATAATGCGACAAGCGGAACACCGGGGTTAATATTCTCAAGCGGATCACAAGACCACCAAAGCGGAGCTGTTTCGAGCAAAAACTGGAAAGTAACAGGCTCAAGCTACGACTGCTCTGGCTCCAAAACTACCTACAGCTATATTAAAAATATAGTAACAAATAATGGAATTACACCACAAAGCCTGCCAGGATGCGTGTCTTCGGGCAACGATGTAAACTGTAACACAGCTTCTTGGGGAAGCCTCGCCAATGGCGTATATGAAGTAAACGTGCCAAACGGAACAGTTAATATAAATGGAAGCGGATATACCTTCCCTACCGGTAAGGACTACGTAATTTTAGTTAACGGAAAAATAAAAATAAATGAGGAGATTCACGTTCCTAATACTTCCACTGCTACTTTTGCATCTACTAATGACCTAACTATTGCAGGCTCAATTGGTGTACCCTCTCCTTTTACTTCTAAAGCGACAAATCTGGAGGGCTGGTATACAACTCAAGGAAGGGTAATTTTGGAAAATACAAACTCCTGCCCCACTGCTTCTCCAAGACTAAATGTCGGTGGAGCAATAGTTGCCTGCGGCGGATTTACAAACGAGCGAAACCTTTGCGGAGGAAATGCCCAGTGCCCGTCTTTCTACATTAAAGAGCGAGTTGACTTTATACTTAACGCACCGGAATTTTTAATGCCCACACGCAGGGTCTACCAAGAAGTCGCCCCATAGGCAGTAGACAATATGCAGTAGATAGTAGACAGCTAATTTTGGTATAATATCTTCTACCATGCAATTACAAAGAGTATCGGATTTTGCCATTGATAAGCTCAATTCTAAAAACCTACCGGAAGCCCTCCTTGTTATTCCTGACGGAAATGGAAGATGGGCAAAAGAAATGGGTAAAAGCGTTTTTGAAGGCCACAAAAAAGGCGCAAAATCCTTTGCAGGCGTTATAGAAAGCTTCTTAAAAACCAAAATAAAAGTTTTGGGAGCTTGGGGTTTTTCAGAAGACAACTGGAAGCGACCACAAGACGAAATAGACAAAATTATGCTTGTTATAGAAAATGTTATCTCCGAAAACCTGCCTAAAATGGTTGAGAACAACGTAAAATTTATAGTTTTAGGAAAACATAAGCGAATTCAAAAAGAATATCCTAAGCTTTATCAAACAATTGAGAATGCGGTTTCCAAAACTTCCCAAAATAGCGGAAAAATTATTGCCCTGTTTGTCGATTATGGTGAAAAATTCCAGCTGGAAGAATTTGCAAAAGCAAGAGCAGAAAATCCTAATGCTCAAACCTATGAACTTTTGTCAAAAATAAATCAGGGTCTTCCTCTTTTTGACATGGTTTTAAGAACTTCTGGTGAGCTTAGGCTTTCTGGATTTGGTCCACTTGCCTCTTTGGCTGAATATGTTTCGGTAAAAAAGAATTTGCCCGAGTTAAATATCGTGGATTTTGCAAACGCGTTAGTTGAATATTCAAAGCGTGAAAGACGCTTAGGGGGCCGGCCCTCAAGCTACTCTTCTTAACTGTGTTTTTACAGACATCTGGTTTCGGAAAGGAATAACTGCCGTCTCGTTACTAAAGCCTTCGTCAATTTTTACTACTGTCCAAACAGCTCCAAGAGGAAATCTTGTCAAAAGCTGTTGATAATCAATATACTGCTCAATTCGAAGACCATGAGGCGGATTTCGGCTGCCCTTTAGAAGTTCGAAATGACTATCAACTTCAACTTCCTCATCCGGGAAGAGCCCGCAAAATTCCATTAATTTTTCGGTGATTGGAGTGGGTTTTTTGTACAAAACCTGCTGGGTTCCTAAGCTTAGCTCACCTGCTCTTCCAATCCTGTTTGGGTCAAAAACGGTGTGTAATCGTGCAGCTAGTTCTTCATAGTCAAGCTCAAACATGGTTCCAAATGCATATCTTACGGCAGTTAGTGGGTTTCTTCCATCAACGAAATCGGTTTTGAAAATAATTAATTCGTTTTCATTCCCCCTTAAGAATTGTTCGTAATTTCTGGCTGTAATCTCTACTGTATCGCTGAGTACTTTTTCTCTATGAATTGCATATTGAAGATTTTCCGAAAGATATAATTCGTTTTCCTGCATGCTCATATTATTTTCTGAAAAATTCTGGTTCTCCGAAGGAATCTGAAGAACAACCTGAAAAATCTACGACTGTTATTAAATGCGCTCTACCGCCTTTGCTTGATGGAATAACCTCTGTGATCTCTTCGATTCTAGATAGCTCACTTGCTATAACATGTCTATCGTACCCATTAGCTAACCCATCTAAGGCTCTGACGACGCTTTTATACACGTGTTCAATTCGTTTTGCCCTGACCTTTTTTTCTTCTCTACGCCTCTCTGCAATGCCCATTCCATGGGCTCTAACGTCCCCGTCTCTTTGATCTTTCATATTGCGTTGGTTGAGCGAATGATTTCGTAGGGGGCTTTTGCTGTGCTGCACCTCTTTTATTTCTAATTCTAATTTGCTTGTCATAATATATTTTAAGGTAGGGGGAATTTTGAAGTCAAGGATTTAACCTCCATTGATATCTGCAAAAGCTTCCTGTTTTTTACAACCTCCTTTTTGAAGTTTTTCCAGTATATTTTTCTTTCTTCTTTTGAAACCGGCAAATGAACATTTTGAACCTCTGAAACTGCCTCATTTATCCACTGTGCGATTTTTATCATTTCTTTTTCCTTCATGCCTCTTGTAGTAATTGCTGGGGTTCCAAGTCTTATTCCGGATGGATAAAAAGGCGGCAGGCTGTCTTCTGGAACAGCATTTTTATTAACAACAATTCCAGCAACTTCTAAAGCCAACGCAGCTACTGCTCCGTTTACATTTTTATTTGCAAGATCTATAAGAATTAAATGATTATCCGTTCCTCCGGAAACCAAGTTGAATTCATATTTAATAAGTTCTTGAGCTAACTTCTTGGCATTAGCCACTATTTGCTTGCCATACGCCTTAAATGAGCCTTTAGAAGCTTCTAGCAAGGCCACAGCAATGGCTGCTGTCTGATTATCATGCGGTCCTCCCTGAAGGCCCGGGAATACTGCTTTATCTATTTTTTCCGGCAAATCGGGATCTTTCTTAAGACCTTTTTCGGTAACCATTAGAATTGCGCCTCTTGGACCTCGAAGGGTTTTATGCGTTGTCGTCATGATTATATCCGCGTAAGGCACAGGCGAAGGATGAGCCCCCGCTGCAACTAATCCCGCAATGTGAGAAATATCTGCAAGCAAATAAGCGCCAACCTTGTCTGCAATTTGCCCAAACCTTTTAAAATCTATAGTTCTAGGATATGCAGTAAAGCCGCATATTATAAGTTTGGGCTTTTCTTTGAGCGCCAATTCCTCAATAGCGTCATAATCCAACAATTCATCTTTCCCTAATTCATAAGAAACAGTTTTAAAATAAATTCCTGAAAAAGAAACATGACTTCCATGTGTTAAATGCCCGCCATATGCTAAAGATAATCCCATTATTTTATCTTTTAAAGGCTCTAAAAGCGCCATTAAAACTGCAGAGTTTGCAGGTGATCCGCTATATGGTTGCACATTTGCAAATGGAACTCCGAACAACTTCTTTGCTCGTTCTTCTGCAATTATCTCTATTTCGTCTACTACTTTATTTCCCTGATAATATCGTTTTTTAGGGTACCCTTCCGAGTATTTGTTTGTTAGCGCTGTAGATAAAGCTTCCATAACGGCTTTGCTCGTGTAGTTTTCGGAAGGAATCATTTCCAAAACTTCTCTCTGTCTTTTCTCCTCTTTTCTAATTAATTGGTAAATTGCCGGATCAGTTTTTTTTATATTTTTCATTGTTGTTGATTTTATACTAGCTATATCTTCTTTTCAAGGTTTATAAACTTATATTTATAGATACCGGCTTCCCTATTTTCTTCCGAAATAACTTTATAATTGCTGTAATCCGGGAAAAAAGTATCTGCTTCGTAATCTCCTTCAACAAGTGTTAAATATAATTTATCTACCATTTTTTTTTCTAATGCTTCTTTAAAAATCTGTCCTCCCCCGATTATAAAGATTTCTTCTGAATTTGAGGCTGATTTGGCCTTTTCTAAGGCTTCTTCAAGCGAGTTCGATATAACAAAATTTTCAGAGTTTCTTAGTCCATTTATAGTAAAGTCTTTGTCCCTTGTTATAACAATGTTATAACGGTTTGGCAAAATTCTTCCTATAGACTGGAAGGTTTTTCTTCCCATAATAATCGGGTGTGGGGTTGTTATTTCTTTGAATCGAGCAAGTTCTCCCGGTATTTTCCAGGCCATCTGGTTGTTTTTTCCTAGTCCCCTCTTTTGATCAATCGCTGCAATTATACTTATCATACCGCTACTGGTGCTTTAATTGGTGGATGTGGGTTGTATCCCACAAGTTCAAAATCTTCGAATTTAAACTTATCTATACTTTTTACTTTTGAATTTAGCTTCATCTTAGGCAAACTTCTTGGTTTTCGACTTAATTGCTCTTTTACCTGTTTAATGTGATTAGAATAAATATGCACATCCCCAAATGTATGAACAAACTCACCCGGTTTTAAACCAACTACTTTCGCAACCATCATCGTAAGGAGTGCGTAGGATGCAATATTAAATGGAACTCCTAAAAACATATCTGCGCTACGTTGATAAAGCTGGCAGGAAAGCTTTCCATCATTTACGTAAAACTGGAATAATGTATGGCACGGAGGAAGTCCACCCGCTTTTGCGATTGTCCCTATCTCTGCAGGGTTCCATGCCGATACAATCAAACGCCTGGACTCGCTATGATTAGGTTCAGTTTTCGAGAGCTTGATATTCTCTATGACATCCTTTATCTGATCCACTTCTCCTTTTTTTTCTTTTTTCCAGTGTCTCCATTGAACTCCGTAAATTGGCCCAAGATCTGCCCATTTTTTGGCAAATTTAGCATCGTTTTTAATTTTTTCCACAAATTGCTCTTGTGATAATTTTGAATTTTTGTTGTGTTTGAGAAAATTTTTGTAAGGCCAATCATCCCAAATATGTACCCCACAATCAACTAAATATTTTATGTTTGACTCCCCCCTTAAAAACCACAAAAGCTCATAAATTATTCCTTTTAGAAAAACTTTTTTGGTTGTTAAAAGAGGAAAACTTTTCGATAAATCATATCTAAGCTGTCTTCCAAACACCGATTTCGTGCCTGTTTTGGTTCTATCATCTTTGTATCTCCCGTTTTTAAGAATATCCCTAAGCAAGTCTAAGTATTGTTGTTCTGCGTTTTTCATAGAGCTTTTTCTATTGCGGTTTTTACCCCTTCATTTCTAAATTGCGGGCTGCCTAAATCTTCTTTGCCAATCCATTCGAAGCTCGTGTGCTCGTCACTTAGCTGAATATCTGAAATCTTAGCGTGCACCCTGTAAAAAATAAGCATTAACTTAGTTCCATCTTTGTCATAATCTGGTCTTTCTGCGGCATGTAATATACCAGAGACTGTAAAATGCTCAACTCCTAATTCTTCTCTTAATTCGCGGCTTAAGGCTTGATGAATTGTTTCTCCTTCGTCAATTTTTCCTCCCGGAACATCGATGCCTTCGTATCTTGTGGTATCCTTTAAAACAAGAGCTTTATCTTCTTGCTCATTTAGTATTACCGCCTTTATTCCTATATGAAAAGGTTGTAGTTCTTTCATCCCGTGGTTCCAAAACCTCCCCTACTCTTATTTTTCATTTTTTTAACTTCCTTAAATTTAGCAATTCCTACTTTTATGAGTAAGCCCTGGCAAATCCGCTCGCCTTTCTCAACGACTACCTTTTTCTTCGTAAAGTTGTAGACCCAAAGCCGCAATTCATCTTCTTCTCCATGATAGTCCTGATCAATTGTTCCCGGACTGTTTGGAATCATTATTCCTTTTTTGGGTGTTGATGATCTTGGAACAAGCGAAAGTAAATATCCTTTTGGTACCTCCATTATTATGTTGAGAGGAACAAGTGCGGTTTGATTTGGTGCAACTTTTATCTCTTCCCGTGCATAAAAGTCAAACCCAACTGAGCCTTTTGTATGATAAACAGGCAAAGGCAGGCTTTTGTCTATTCTTTTTATATTTACTGTCATATTAAATGCCTAGAAGACAATTCTAAAACTATTTTTTTATGGATTTCGTTTTTGGGAAGTATTTTCCCTTGTTCGTTAGTACAATCTATTTTTATCCAATGGTCAAACCTATCTGCCAAATAAAGATAAGCCTCTTCTGCTCCAGTAAGGTATTGCTTGTCGCTTTCTGCTATGTCCACTCCTCTTCTTGTTCTTTTCCGCAACAGTTTACTCGCCTGCTTTCGTGGAACATATAAAAACACAACGGCATCTTCCCTAGGAAGTCCGTTTACGTAATATTCAAGCTCTATATTCCAGTCTATAAAAGACCTTCTTTTCTCTTTAGGAAGTCTTCCCGATTGATGAGCAAGGTTTGAAGTAACGTATCTGTTTGAAAGTACAATTTTTCCTGCATCTAGAGCAGCTTTAATATAAGAAGCTGCTCCTAATCTGTCTAGAGCATATGGAAAAGTAACTAAATAAGGATTAATATTATCTAAATTTCCGAATTCTCCATTTAAAAGTCTCCCTAAAAATTCTCCATGAAAAGTTTGATATTGGGGAAAGTCAAAGGTTTGAAAAGGAATTTGTTTTTTTGTGAGGTAGTTTTTAAGAAGTTCAAGCTGTGTGGTTTTTCCAGATCCATCATTTCCCTCTATTACAATAAACTTTCCTTTTTCAGCTCTTCCTGCCATACCTTTTGCAATATAGCATAAAAAATTATTGTTTCAAACTGCCAAACTTCGCATAAGGCTTCTTCTGGCAAGCCAAAATCGGCTTTTTGTGGTAAAATGGCTGATTATGGAAAGAGAAAGTAGCCAAAGAATGAATCATCCTGAGTGGCTCTTCACCCACGCTCCCGCAAGAATTAGAGGCATAGTTGTAAGAAAAGGGATTAAAAATATTCTTAGAACTACGGGAATTGAAGCACCAATTCCTCTTAATGCTTTTTGGAGAGATATTGTGAACCTTTACCAACAGGACTGCGCTATTAACATCGTCACAAACCATACAAGCCATGCCGATGCATACGTTGCTGCAAAAGTGGGCGCAGATATTGCACTTGTCATAAATCAATACGTTTCGGATAAGGATAGGATAAATGGTTTTGTTATGCCTTTTGCTAAGTCTATACAAACCCAAACTCAAGGACAGCTTCTTAATGCTATGTTTAATGACTCGTTGCCAGTTTTCGAAAAATTAGGAATTACTCCCGTTTATACTGCTACAGAAAATGATATTGCACAAGGAAGAGTTTCGGAAGCAAACCGCGTAAATTATACACGCCAGATGATACAAGGCGTTAAAGAAGGAAAAGGAATAATTATTCTTCCTGAAGGCAGAGTTGAAGGGGGAAGAAGAGATTCAAATGGGAAAATAAAGGGCATGCAGGAATTTAGAGCATATGCCCTTTCGCAGTCGTTAAGAATAGCAACATCAGAAAAGCATAAAGTTGCGGTTATTCCGGCAGGAATCTCCGGTGGGTACAACGTTTATGACCCACAAACCAAGAGCTTCACAAAAGATACATGGGCCGTAGGCATAGGATGGAGTACTAAAAATTTATTCCATGTAAGAGTTGGAATGCCGATTGTTTTTGAAAGAAAAGAAATTAGAAATATGGATCCGAAGGAATTGGATAGAATAATCGGGGGACGAATTGCTGCGCTTTTACCTACTGCTGAAAAAGGTACTGTTTACACTTAAATTATAGAGGTTTTTTTTGGAATTTGTACTTTGCTTCTTTTCTTTTTGTATATGGAACCCCGGCAGCGCTTGACAATTGTTCAAAGGTCATTGCACAAATCCTCTGCCCTACGGTTAAGGCAACCGCCATTCTGCCCAAATTTCCTAGCTCCAAAACCGGCTTTCCATCCCAACCTGGATCAAATACAGAAGCGGTTGAGTGAACTACAATTCCTAAACGTCCTAAAGATGATTTACCCTCTAGCCTTCCCATTAAATTTGGTGCAATCTTGACTCTTTCCTCTGTTACAGCTAGTACAAAATCGCCAGGTTGCATAACAAATTTTTCTCCATTTTTTAATTTTATTTCTTTGGTTATTTCTTTGATCGAATTTTTATTGGTTGCATCAATAAATGGACTTTTGCTATGTTCCAGTATCCGAAAATTTCCGCCAAGATGTAAATCTATAGAGCAGCTTCCTAACTGTTCTTTGAGATTTGGAATAGGAACTATTTTAATTTTTCCGCTTTTTAAAGCTAATTTAATGTCTTTATCCGATAAAACCATTGGTGATTAATTTAACAGAGCGGTTTAATTTTGTAAAGAGATACCATGCGAATAATTTAAAGAATTAGAAGAAGTAATCCTCCGATTATGATTAGTGCTCCGGCAACAATTGCTCCTATTGTTGCAGCGTTTCCGCCTGTTGGAGGAAGAGTTGGGATAGGCGTTGATGTTGCTACAAATTCAACCGGCGTTGGTGTTGGAGTATTCGTTGGGGTTACATCGGGTGGAAGAGTTGGTGTTGGAGTAGAAGTTATAACGGTTGTTGGAGTTGGCGTTGTGGTTACAGTTGGAGTAGGAGTGGGTGAGCTAGTAGGAGTCGGCGTTGGCGATTTTGTAGGGCTTGGTGATAATGTGGGCGTTGAAGATGGAATGGAACAATTTACCGTATCTGAATCTTTATCCCCCACTCCGCAGACATTTTCTGCAAAAACTTCGCAGGTATAATTTTTACCGGCCTTTGATTCAAATGTTATTTTAGTTGTAGTTACATCGTTTCTATCAAATATTGGGGTGGTATTTCCTTCTTCTGTTATTTTTACGTGGTATTTTGTTGCCCCAGTAACAGAATCCCAGCTGCACTCTGCTTGCCCTACTCCAGGACAGGAAATTTGCCCTATCGTAACTTGTCCGTTTCCCGCCGTGAATCCGGACACTACAATGCCGTCTGCGTCCTTAACTTCTATTGACTCAATAACAACTGTCGCGCTTGTTCCAGCAGTTCCTGTTGCCCTAAAAGCAAGTTTTCCGATTGTTTTTTGAGCGTTGAAGATGCTTCCTGCGTTATCTGTTCCAAATTCCATGAATACTTTTCCACCGGATACGTCTAAAGTTTTAGTGTCGAAGAGAAAACTGCTGTCTTTTTGAAAATCCGAAACAGTAGCGGCAAGCTTTGATTCGTCATAATCAATAACCAATTTTATATTTTTAACGTTTGTGCCTTGAGGATTAATTAGTATACTAAACTCGGCCTTAGAATCCGGCTCAACTGAAACAGTGTTTGGGTCAAGATAAACTTTTTTAACATCCTCTGCCTGCTGCTCAATTGTTTGCCGCTCTCTAACCAAATAAATAGTAACCGGAAGCGCGATAAGAAAAAGTGCGATAATTCCAAATATTAGAATTCTTTTTTTAAACTGTTCTATTTTCATGACGTTCCTCCTGGTGCTGTTGTTGGTGTCGGAGTTGCTGTCGGCGTTATCGTTGGCGTAACTGTAACGGTTGGCGTTATGGTCGGCGTGCTAGTAGGTGCTGATGTCGAACTTGGCCCTTCAGTTGGGGTCGCTTGCAGGCAGTTTGGACATTTTATTTTGACATTTGTCACAGGCTGCGGAACAGGACACGAAGTTATCGAAGGCCCGGGACATTCTATTCGAATTGGCACATCCACTTCGGTTTTATTTAATCCGCAAGCAACTCCATCTATTGTTTTATAAAAACCATCTACTGCTGTTCCATTTTTAACAACTTTCTCAAATTTATCGGTATTTACTGTACAATTTGAATTTATGGCAGTTTTAACATCAACACCGGGACGATTTTTACTGTCTGCTCTTTTTATTGGTTTTAATTCCTTAGCAACATACAAACACCCGTCAGCCCAACCCTTTTCAACTCCTCTATTATTTTGGGGGCAGGCGCAATTGCCTAGGGTTTTAGTTTTACCAGGTCTTATTTCTATAATACCACCTACGCACGGACCTGCATTTAAACCTTGGCAGCCTATCTGAATTTTGCCGTAATTATCAGCACTATAGCTTACGTTAAACGAAAGGCATCTTGGATCTGCAGGTGGCTGTGCGTTTGATACTTTAACAATAGATATAGATAAAATAAGAATTAAACTTACTAAAAATATTAATTTTTTCATAATCCGTTTATAACTGCTGTTTTCTTTTTATCAGCAAGCCAGTTTTCGTATGTATTAAAAGCGGAATCATTTGTCGACACTAACTTAATTGCATCCGCTCCGCTTCCATCTGGGGGGTTATTAAGTTTTACCTCTCCGGCTTGTTTTAAAGAATAAATTGTATCGTAAAAAGGTTGTCCGATTCCTTTAGTTTGATGAGTATAAGTTTTTGGATCTTCAAACTCAGGCGAACCTTCCGAATCAAGTTGTATCTGGTATCCATTTACTGCTAATACCCCCCTAAAATTCGGGTTTTTTGAAAGCAGGCTTTTTGCAATAGAAAAAGCAGACTCGTCGTTTTCAAGTCTTGTTTTAGCCTCATTTATCATGCTTTTCCCTGTTGATAGTATTTGTATTCTTTCGGCTTTTTCTTCCTCAGTTAACTCTGCCAAATCAGAAGTCGAAGGCTGCCAAAAGCCTATTGTATAAACCTGCCAGTTTTTTACTTCTTGTTGAGTTACCAAGTCTTTAAGAACCGCATACTCGGCCTCTTTGAAAGACAGGCTATCAGAATCTATTTTTGCCTGGATTTCTTCTTGAGAAATATTTATATTTTTATCAGTTTTTTCTTTATCTAAAATTTTTCGCTCAAGCAAAACATCAAGTGCATCCTGCAATGCTTGGCTATCTATCTCGTTTGTTGGATACCATTCCTCGGCGAGGGCTTGAACATCTGCTCTTGTAATATTCTCCCCGTTATAAACTGCAACAATCTTATCGTCTGTAGGCGCTGCCTGCTGTTGCACTGTTTGTTGCTGCTGGGTTAAATAAATGGTTGTAGGAAGCGCAACTAATGCAAGAACAATTAAGGCTCCTATTGCAAGTTTTGTGTTTATTTTTCTACCCGGCTTTTCATTAGGCGGCAGTTGATGCGGAAGAGGGCTATTCATTTCCGCAAAAGCAGACTGGTGCACAGCTTGCTGTTGGGCAGAAGAAATTGGACTTTCTTGAGCTACGAAAGGGCTTACAGGAGGAGTTTGAACAACGGGTGCTTGGGTAGCAGAAGAATCTTGATTATCCGGAAGAGAAGGTACGACTACATGTGACGTAGTTGATGTCTGGTCATTTTTATTAGGGTCCACACTTCCATAATAGGCAGTTTTTGCGCTTGCTGTCAACTGTAAATTGTGGGCACTGATGGAGTCGAACCATCCACCTCTTCTTTATCAGAGAAGCGTTCTACCGCTGAACTAAATGCCCTTGAGGCGCGGAGGGGAATCGAACCCCTGTATATCTGTTCTGCAAACAGCTGCGTTACCTCTTCGCCACCGCGCCACTTGCCTAGAGTATAGCAAAAAAAAGGTGTTATTAGAAGATTATCTAACGGGTTTTTGACCAAGGGGCGGAGGTTTTCTAAGCCAAACAGTCCAAATATATCCCGCCAAATAGACTTTTAAAGTTTTAAACGGATTTTCTTCCCATCTTCTAAAAGATGTTATAACTTTAAGCTTGTTTGAAAAAACCACTTTTCCCTCTCTTTTTATCCTAATTCCTAAATCTACATCCGGGCTCATTGTAAAACGCTCATCAATTCCACCTATTTTTTCCAAGGCGGACCTTCTTACGATTAGATTAAACCCTGTTAAGTGAGGCTTCCCTATTAAATAATTAAAGTGTAAAAACAGTTCATAAAAAAATTCCGAAAGCCTATTAAAAACTTTGCTTCTGGTTAAAATATCCGCAGTTCCTGTAGCAGCAACAACTCTTTCATCCTGAAAAAGTTTGTCAATTTCGTTTAGCCAAGTTCTGTCAACTATCGTATCTGCGTCCGTCATTGCAATTATTTCCCCCTTTGCAGCTTTCATTCCGGCTGATACAGCGAAGGTATTTCCTTGTTTTTGCTCCTTAATTACTCGCGCTCCATAGCCTTTGGCAATTTCTGCAGTTTTGTCTGTAGAGTTATTGTCTACAACTATCAATTCATATTTACTTTCCGCGAAATCGGAGGACCTAATTGAATCAAGGCAAAGTGGCAAATCTTTTTCTTCGTTATATGCCGCAACCAAAACTGAAATTCTAGGTTTTTCGTCCATACTCTAATTTTTTTCCGGACTCTAATATGTATAGTAACATTTCTTTAACTCTTTTTTCTAAGAATCTCCCAAATATAAAATCGAACAGTTTATTTTGAAAATCAAACTCAATGGTTAAATTTAAAGTTCTAATTGAGCCTGAATTTTCTATTTTTACACTTTGTTTCATGTATCCAGTTATTGGCATTTTTACATAAAAACCCAAGGTTTTTTCCTTTTCATAAACATCCACTTTGTGAGTAACTTTTAAAGGAATATATGCAATAGTTGTTATGTCGGAAAATTGAGAGCGTAAAGAAAGCGGTTTATCAAAGCCTACTTTTTGCACGAATTTAATGTATTTTGGGTACATGTTTAAGTCAGTAATTAAGCTCCAAATTTGAGCAGAAGTCAAAGAAATACTACCCTTAACAATGACCTTTCTCATAAAGAAAGCGTTCTTGAAAGTCTTTTGAAAAAAGTGTCTCTTTTTTTATAGTTTTCAATTGTTTCTTTATAAAAAGTGATTAATTCTTCCGTCCATTTTTTTGGATCAAAATTAATTTTTGCAACTTCTATTGATTTTTTCGCAAAACTTGCTCTCAAATCTTTATTAGTTAGAAGCTCGTCTAATTTTTGCGCAAAAATACCTGTGTCAAAAGGAACAACAAAGGCATTTACGCCGTTTTCTGCCATTCCCTTATATGCAGCATCGTTTGTTACAACCAAGGGAAGTCCACTCGCTGCAGCCTCCAAGACCACAACCCCCTGTGTTTCCGTTTTGGACGCAAATACAAATATGTTTGCATCTTTATAAACATATGGCATTTCTTCATAGGTAAAGGCACCTGCAAAATAAACTCTGTTTATAATATGATATTTTACTGCAAGTGCGTTTAGTTCTTTTTGTCTGGGTCCCCTTCCAGCAAAAACCAATACCGCTTTTTTATCTTTTAATTTAGAAAAAGCTTCTACAATAAATTCAAAATTCTTCGCCTTATCCAGTCTACCTACGGATAGAACGATTGGCCTATTTTTATCAATCTTGAATCGCTTTCTTAAAATAGCCTCATTTTTAACATTAAATTCACTAAAGTCTATAAAGTTTGGAATCACTTTAATAGGTCTTTTTACTCCATAATCTAAAAGCTCTTTTTTCATCTTCTCTGAGGGCGTGGTTGTTGCATCGCAAATGTTTCCAAAAGTTTTTAAAAAAAGTTCGGCCATTTTGGGCTTAATCAATTTTCCATTCATGATAAAATGGGTATATTCTTTGTGCATTGTATGGAAGGTTAAAATATATGGAATCCTTTTAAGCCTTGCTGTTGCAAGACCAAGTCCGGAGAATGCACCATTTCCATGTGCATGAATAATGTCAAATTTTAAGTCCTTTATAGTATTTAAATTTTCGGCAGATAGATATTTTGGCATAAAAATATCGGGTTCTCCATTTAGTGCTTTAAAGGAAGGAATTCTGTATATAAATTTATCGATATCTTTATATCCTTTTATAAGAGGTGCAAATATGTATACTTGGTGTCCTTTTTTTCGAAGTTGCTCGACAAGCTGTTCAACAGATACTACTACCCCATTGTACTGCGGATAATAAGTGTCCACAAAAAACCCAATTTTCATGATAAATTCTTTCTAATTATAGCAGAATTAAGGAGTTAAATAATCTTTTAAAAGACCATCGAAAACTCCCTCGGTGGCTTGATAAGGATTAACCAGATCGTCTACCTTATCGATATAAAGCAGAGTATTGTCGGGGAAGCTACATCCTTTAAAGAAATCTACAAGCGCAGGTATACAATCTGCATTTACGGTCCAAATGCTTACATTTGTGGGTCTTATTAGGCTTCCAGATATTTGAACATTTGCTAGTACTTCCTCCACAGCTTTACCTTCAGCTTCCCACATATCTGAATGTTTTCCAGCTCCTTCGGTATACACTAATTCATGGCTTATCATTAGTTCTCCCTTGATAATTCCAGTAGGATGTTCTTGGGTAAGTTTAGGAAGCATATCTTGAAAATATTGGCCTAAATATGGAGAGCTTTCAGTAATATTCTCAACAATATAATTCAAGGAAAACATTTCTAGTTGCTCTGGAGTCAACTTTCTTCCGTAACTTCGCCAAGATGGTACAAATCTTTTTCTTTCCATAAGGGGCAATTCTATCACTTTGCCACAAAAAAAGCACAATTATTTAGAGGGTTTCTTGTGAATCCCAAATATTTAGCTGGTTTGGCTCTTCCAAACCTTTCAGCAATTTGTACCTCTTTGATTTTACTTGGTCTAGCCACTCGTGGGAAAATTGGGCATACTCAGGAGACCAATCATCAAAGTTTATTTCATCTGTCCAATAAGTTGAAACTGTTTCCGTCAAATCCTCTCCTTCTCCTTGATTTAAAGCATCATATTTTATTCGCCATTTATCTAAAATATCATTCGCCTTTTCGAAAGCTGGCCATGTGTAATCATTAGCAGGTTTTCCACGAAGCTGGAGTTGATTAAAAAATATTATTCGTGCATCAAAATTTGAGCTAAGCCGCATAGCTATTGCAAGTTCTATTGGGGTAAATGGTTGAAGTAGACTTATTGCTTTTCGTACTTGATAACTCGGATTGGCCAATGCTGCAACTACCAGTTCTGTTGGCAATCTCTCGCTTTTTCTTCTTGCTTTTCCTATGTCTTCAAGAGCCATATCTTCGTCTAGCCAATCTACTGGGATTCTTCCTGCAAAAGCTTCAATCCATAGACTATACGGATTATCCGGATTAAATCTTTCAAAAAGATTTTGCACTACATCTGCAGACTGATTGAGCGTTAATTCTTGAAAATCAGGTTGTGACCTAGGCACTTCTGCTGCTCCCCGCGGAAACATTTGGGTTTTAATTGAACCGATAACTTCTGCTTTAGATGCCATGTCGGGATTTTATCACCTTGCCACAAAAAAAGCACCGCTTGGTGCTTTTTTTGATATCGGCAAGAATTCTTTCCAATCAGAAAGTGGTAGGAAAAGTGGTGTTGTTTTACAAGCGCCACAATCGCTTGGGTGTCTGTACTATTCCCTCGCTATTAAATCTAAAAAGATTTTAGCGGGTTGCCGTACCTTCTCTCTTTCCCTTAAATTCTAAAAGAATTTAATTTTAGAAAGGAGGTGATCCATCCCCACCTTCGGGTAGGGATACCTTGTTACGACTTAAGCCTTATCGCCGATCTCTA
>MFNL01000003.1 GCA_001782035.1 Candidatus Levybacteria bacterium RIFCSPHIGHO2_01_FULL_37_17
CTTGGTACGATAAGCAATGCTCTTGGAAAAAGGGCAATTAGTCCTTTAGGCAGGAAATAAAACTAATTACCTATCGACAATTTTTAACAGAAAATAATTTGCTTGTCAAATTTTTTTCTGAAGCGAAAACTTATAGTTTGGATTGATATTGATTGATATTTTCAATATCAATTTTGGAAGCTATAATGGAGATATGATTCTTGGGCAGGGAGTCATATCTCCTTTTTAGTTATATGTCTTTTTGAGGGGTGACGCGAGGGAAGGGCTCCCGACAGCGCGGAGCGAGCTATTTCTGAAAGAAATATTCGAGTGAGCACTGGTGGGAGGGAACTAGCGGCAGGACCCCGAGCAATATAAGCGAGCAGTCTTAAACTTACTCTCCCAAAATTATGAGGATGTCTGCGCCGGCGGGTTTTGTTTCCCCAGATGGAAGACTTCCTACTTTACCACTAAGTTCTTGTGCCAGTGTTTTTGCAAAAGTAGCATTTTGACCTGTTAAATCAATCACCAAAGTTTGGCTGTAATCGCCTACTGCATTAGCAGTTGAGACAATTTCTATATTTGAATATTTGCTTTTTAGTAAGTCCCCTTCCCTTCTTGCAAGACCTGCGGTTTTTGTCCCGTTATAAATTACTATATTCCCGGTTTGCTGTGCGCTTGGACTTGCCTGGGGGGTCACAGGGCTATTCTGCAAGTTTTCCGAAAGGTTAATAGGAGCTACTTCTATAATCTTGTTTATAGAAGGCCTATAAAGTATTGCTTTTTTGTTATTTGTATAAATTAAAACCTTATCCCCGTTTTGCGCCCGTGCAAAAAAAGGCTGGTCCAAAAGTTTATTTTTGTCAGACACTGTTGCAATTGTTGGAGATTCGTTTGTTGGAAGCTCATACAATTTTCCTACTTTTGTAACCAAATCGGAAACCTCTGCTGCTGCTTTTTCCGAAGTGTTTTGGGAAGTTTTTGCTTTCTGCCAGAAATAAAATGACGAAGATAGGGCAAAAAGCAAAAGGACTGCAATCAAAAGAAAGATAAAATTCTTGCGGGTTAAAAATGGCTTGAGCTTCTTCACTATCAAAAGCATAGGAAAAAACGCGATACCTGTCAATAAGATTGAATGATTAGTAATTAATGTTTATGATTAGAATAAGTTGAAAGTTCCTAAATTAATAAAGTTTCTGCTTTTACTTTTATCTTTTTACTTTTATCTTTTTCCCTTCCTGAGTGCGGCCCAGGAAACTAAAAACATTGAGGTTACCGTATCAGTTCCACCAGATGAATCAGATATTCACGTAGATATAGAAAATAACATTACAACAGAAACTGTTAAAGACAATACTGAAATAACTTACACAATTACTTACGGCTCTACAGTTTCCTTCCCGATTCAAGCGACCTTAACCGCAGACTGGTCCCAAGGAACAATACAAGGAGAGTCAAATCCTACCCTTGATATCGTTGATTATGTTGTAGGCAGTGCTACTAACGGTATCGGTTCAACATCACCCGCAGTTGATTTACAAAACAACAAAATATCCTGGACTTTCAACTCCTTTCCTGCAAACTCAACGGGAAATATAGTGACTTTTAAGTTAAAAACTAATTCTTCTTATAAGCAAAATAAAAAAGTAAACTTTACTACTTCAGCAACACTTGCAATAAGCGGTGCTAATAAAATGTCGAGTGTAAGTCTTGATTATCTGTATCCTCAAGTCCAAACATCTCAAACATCAACGCCAACACCAACGCCCATTTCTGCACCAAATCAGTCTCCCTCGCCTACCCCGACTTCTACGACTTTAAAGCTTGAGCTATATTCAGTAGAAATAAGAAGCATTTCCGAGAAAAGAGCAAATATATATGTCGCTCTTTCAAAACCCGCCCAGGTTACACTTTTTTACGGTACTTCTTCAAACATAGGGAAAAGTAAATCCTCTTCCCAGTTTTCACTATCCCATAATTTGCAGCTTGAAGATTTAATACCAAATACTGAATATTTTGTTAGAATTTTAGCAGAAAGCCAAGATAAACAAACACTAACCTCAGAGCTTTTCACATTCAAAACAGCCAAGTCATCCTCGTTGGTACAAATAGATCGTTCGAGTATTATTGTAGTTTCCGGAAACAACGTAATTTTTGATACGGTTGGAAGGAACCCTTCTTTGCCTTTAAGGAATTTAATAATTCTTCCAAAAGCAACAAGCTTTCAGTTTAAGTTTGCCGTGGCACAAGGCCAGGAACAAATTACTGGAATTAAACTTGTACTCAGAAAGCTTACAGGAAAAACTGTATTGGGAGAAAGCAGCTTGAACTTTGCAAATTATGCAAATGCCGCGAGTATTTCAATGTTTGAAATAGAACCTGGTGTTTTTTCAGTTTCATTATCATCAGATTTGGAAGAAGGTGTATACCAGCTTATTTCTTCATATACCGATAAAAATGGTAATTTAAGTGAAGAAACCCTAGCTCTTTTAAAAATTTCAAACCCATTTACTGTTCTTAATGCCGAGAAAAAACCCGTTGAAGCCGCGAGGGTTTTTCTTTATATCTATAATCAGGCCGAAAAGAAATTTGTTCCTATTTCTTCCTCTTTCTTAAATATTGATAATCCACTTTTTACAAACAGCGATGGAGAAATTCTCATCTCCCTTCCTTTTGGTAAATATAAGGCAGATATATTAAACCTAGGCTATCTAGGCAAAACAGTTGAGTTTGAAATTTCTGAAAATGAAAACAGTGGCTACCCAGTTGTAATACTTGATAGTGTCCCAATCACCATTGTTTCTTTAATCAGATATTACTGGGGTAGTTTTAACGAGGTCTTTCTTAATAACACTTACAATTATTTTGCTTCTTTGCAAAATTCCATTAGATTTTTTGACCTGGTATCTGCATTTATAATGTTATCGTTGGTTGGTCTTACCTTCTATGCCTTTTTAAGAAAAAACAACATACAACATTTCCCATCTTATCTTGTATATCTTTTCCACCATTTTTCTAAAAAAACCGATGAAAAATATATAAAAGGGCTGGTTAGAGATAAATCCGGAGGCGCAATTTCGGGAGTGCACATTTATTTAATTGACGACCCAAATCAAGAAGTTATAAATACAACAACAACTAATGCTAACGGAGAGTTTTTCTTTAAAAAAGGCAATTCCAGATATTATCTTATTGCAATGAAAAAAGGTTACTTTTCATCCAGCCAGACAGAAGCAAAGGAAAAAGGTTTTAACATTTATGAAATGGAAAAAAGAACCTCTGGCGAAAAAGCAATCCTAGATTATTTACGAAATATTGCAGGCGGAGTATTTGCACTTTCTTTCGAAGCTTTGCTTATTACTTCATTCCTTTTTCTTTTGATATTTTTAAATTATTTCGGGATAGAAAAAACTGCTCCTTATCTTATTATTTCGGCATTTAATATTGCTATTTGGGTTATGCACTTGCGCCACACACGTCACCATCCAACAAGAATCATTTAAGTCAAGCCGGCTTAGTAAATAAAAATAGAAGATATTCCCTACATACCCTTGCTATGTCTCTAAACAATTTATTTCACCTCCTTAATTTGCTGTTAATTTGTTTTTAACCGTGACAAGGCTCCATGAGAAATTAAGATCTATTGTTGCCTCATTCTTTAAAGTTATTGTGAAGCCTTTTTTGCTTTTTTTGCTAATCACAAATGAATTATTTTGCATAACCTGGTCCTCATATTTGACTTGACATGCCTCAAGTCCCTCTTCCTTATTACATTCCCCGGCACTAGTCTTTTGTGTGTAAACTTCTTCTGTTAACTCAGGTGTAAAAACGCTTACTGTAATTACCGGGTCTTCCGAAAATTCCTTTTCAAAAATAACCGCAACACTCTTTTTTCCTTTTGCAACACTAACAAATCCTCCTGCATCGTCCCCAACTACAACCGGCCTTTCAAAAATTACTCTGTCTTTGAAAACTACTTCGCCTAAGAAAGTTGAAACCCCGCTTGCCACAATATTATTGGCAAGAAGGGTATCAACAACTGTAAGAATACCCTCGATAATACTGTTTCCTTTTGTTCTAAGGCTGCCTGAAATCGTGGCTGTTTCAACAGTTAAACCTCTTGAATAAATTTGTGGAGCAAATATTTTACCTGTAGCAGAAATGCTATCAAATATCGCTTCCGATTCTTCTTCCCCGGAAGCTATTCTTTGGTCTCTCATTTGCTCTAAAAATGTAAGTATTTCCTCGTATGATTTATTATCTTCTTCTTGGATAAAAGAAAGGTTTGCTGATTGGGCAGAGCCAGAGGCCGTAAGTTGAGCAGAGTCTGTTGAAACCGGAACTACTGCATTCTCATTTGAGCCTTCCGGCACAATTCCAAACGAGTCAATTTTGTTTTGCCCCATAACTATTTGTAAGGAAGATCCTGTGTAGTTAGTAAGGTTTACAAAAACCATAATTGTTCCGCAGACCGCACCTGCTTTTGCATTATCAGGACATATATGAGTTTTGTCTTTATCAAAACCCTCAAGCGCCTGTCCTAATACCCTACCTGCTTTAGTTGCTTTCATTGCATAGCCTTTTGTGGACGAAGCAGTAACAAAATCGCCGGCTCTTATTACGCCATTTTCAGTTGTTACTTTTACAGGTACTCTTCCTACTAAAGCAATAGGATATGATTGACCGATGTTTTGCCCAAGTATTATTCCCGGCTGTGTGGATACTATTCCTAATATATCCTTCTGGTATGGGTTAGATGATTTTTTAACATAGGCAAGCTTTGAGGAATCAATTGAAACTACTTCGCCAAGATCAAGAGTATCGTTTGAATGATAGAATTCTGCTAAATCCGCTCCACCTCCCGAACCATCCGAAAGAAATTTTGCGCTATAAACTTCACCGCTTGCTCCTGTAACGTGACCTAGTTGTGCTCTATAAACGTGACCGTCGGTTAACGTTAGGTCTCCTGTTCTTGTTCGAACAAAGGTTGCATCTGAGATATAAACTAATGATCCTGTTACTTCGGCGCTTGATGTTTCGTCATACACTCTTGCAAAAACGTTTCCAACGGTTTTTCTCCAGTACAGCTCAAATGTAAAACTCGACCCCGCTCCTCCAGCCCAGTTTGCCTCTGTATACAGGAAAGGCGACCCGTAGGATGTAAAATCGGGAGCTGCAAGGGTAGTAGATCCACTTAAGGCTATTACGGTTGCAGGAGTAACCGTATTTGATGAAACCGCAACATCGGTTGAAGGATTTGTAATTTCGATATCCACCACATCTCCTGCATCAGCAGCGGTTGTAACATTAAAGGTAAAATAAATACAGGTCTGGTCGGTATCAACTGTCATACTACCTGTAACAGTAACGGTGTCCGCAGCTACAAAACTTCCTGTGCTCGAATTAAAAAGGGTTGCATCTCCTGGAAGAGTTGAGGAACAGCTTGTTTCTTCTTTATAAAAAACATCTACCTCTGAGAGCTCTGCGTCTGCATCAACAGATCCTGTTTCGGTAAATTTGATAGATGTAACAGTGGTAGATCCTACATTTCTGATAAATGTAAATGCGGCTCCAATATAATTATCGTCTGAGGGAATACCCATTTCTACCTTTTGGGTTCCGGGATCGGAAACCGTAAGCGTTGGGGCTTCTAAAGTAGATGTTCCGGAAATAGCTATAGCTGTAGATGGAGCAACAGCGTTTGCAGCTGTGACAACATCGCTTTGTGGAGCTGTAATTTCTATCTCTATAGTTTGTCCCACAGTTGCACTTCCGGAAATATCAAGAGTAATATACAGGCATACTTGGGAGGTTCCAACACTCATTGTACCGGTAAATGTTGACTCGTCAGATCCATTAAACGTACCCGTTGAACCGAACTGGGTAGTTCCGGAAGGCACCGTTGAAGAGCAGGTAGCTTCCTGTTTATATAAAAGCTTAACGTTTGAAAGATGCGAATTCGCATTAACGTTTCCTTTCTCGCTGATTTTAATTGAAGTTACATTTGCTGTACTTAAGCTATTTACAAAGGTAAATGCTCCTCCAACATGCCTGTCTGTTGCTGTTAGCGGAAGGTTTGTAGTCTGGCTTCCGCTTGTTCCTACGGTTGTTACGTTAAGTGTCCTATCCCAAGCGAAACTTACCGGATGGCCAAGTATTACAGTTCCTGCGTCACCATGATCTGCGTTGGTTGGTGTAGTCCATGACGAACCATTCCAAAGCCTGGATCTAACAGTCCCTAAAATATCACTAAAGGTTCCCATTATTTGCGAGGTATCATCTGGATTTGGATAGAAAGCAATCCATGATAAATCGTCTACCGTAACATTTCCGGTAGTAGTATTAACACTGTCAATGTCTGTTATAGACGTAGTTCCGTCTCCGTTATACCAAGTAGAATCATCTGTGTCGTAAAAGAAATAAGTTCCAGCAAAAACACCGTTTAATACATACATAAACATAAATCGATTTCCATTGGCTTCATATGTTACGTTTTGGGGCATTTCAGCAGCTGCATTTTCAACTGCTCCTGCCTCATCCCAGGTAGTTATAGCAGAAGGCAATGAAAGCCATTGAGACCCATCCCATATTTGCCCCATGAAATCATCACCAGTTGTTTCCCCTATGCTAATAGCTATATAGTTGTTTTCGCTGCTTCCTGACAAATTAAGATTAACTACCGCACCTGCCACATTGGCACAGGCATTAGTTGTTCCGTCGCCTGCACAGGTTGATCCATTAGTACCATCTGTCCATGTAGTTCCAACGTATGTCCAGTAGTCCCAAGTCGTTCCAGTTCCATAGGCAACCAAAGCATCCCCAGAAGTATTTTCGTAAGCCACGTCAAAAATAGGAAATGTGGTGCCGGATGCCGCATCTGTTAAAAGCTGTCCGCTACCCCAACCAGATCCGTCCCAGACGTAAGCATAAATATCAGAATTGCTATCTAGAGTGACTAATAATATTTCATTCGTTAAGGGCTTAGTTTCCATTCTTGCCCATAACACATTTGCGCTATTAACTGTTAAAGACTGTTCTCCGTCCCAGCTTGATCCATTCCATGTGTTGTATTTAATATTTGTATTTGCCGAAGAATTATCCTCGTAAACCACAAGTCCATCTCCGCTTAGCTGCTCGTATGCAATATCAAAGCCTCTATATGCATCGTTTGTCGTACCAACGCCAGGAGTGCTACTGAATGCGTTACCCCAAGAACCGTTGTAAACCTGGAAAGTTGTTACACCGGTTGTTGCTGAAGTTCCAATAATATACTCACTTCTTGTCGGTGACTCTTTGTTGAGAGCATATTGGATTGTCGCAACCGCTGTTGCCGCACTGCCTGCAGTGGAGAATGCAGTCCCGTCCCAAGTACGTGTGCTAGGAGCCGCCCCTCCGGCGTCGCCGTATACTACTCTACCGGTATTGTTTGCAGCTTGGGCTTTTGGAATAGGATTGTTTAACCCTAGAATTTGCAGCGGCAAATAAAAATAGGAAAGCTGGAAAACTATTAGTAAAATTAAAAGTATTATTTTTCTAAGTATTTTCATATTTTAAAAAGCCACCGCCTCTGCATTTGAGAAAAATATAATTTGCGCTTCGTTGCCTCCTCCGCCAGCGCCTCCCTCGTCTGCTGCGCAAACGAGCTGGCCGGAGCCGTTCAATGTAAGTTTATCTGTGCCTGAACATGAATATGCGGAGCCTTCTTTTTGGAATACATAGTTTGCAGCAGTATCTATGTTAAAAGTAAGCCCGGATGTTACACCTGAATTTCCTATAGTTAATCCAGTTGTATTGGTAGTTGTTGCTAGACCAAGAGTACCGGAAGTGGCTGAATCAATTGTTCCGCCACCATTTATCGTCACCCCAGAAAGAGCAGTTATGTTTTGTGAATTTCCGGAAATTGCTCCTCCAAGAGTAAATGCAGCAGTATTTGCTCCAAACTCAACCAGATTAGATGCATTTATTTTAATAAGATTAATATCGGCAGAATTTGCAGCATTACGGGTAGTAATATATGTGTTATTTGGAAGCCTTAGGGTTCCAGCTGCGGCAGCATCGCTTCCCAATGTCAGTATAGGTGCCTGCAAAGATACTCCACTATAAATTCCCCCGCCCTCCGTATAGATACCCCCTCCCGCTTCAAAGTCTCCCGTAACAAATAGGTCATCAGAGGTATCAACATTGGCTCCTTCTCCTTCACCTATTCTTGAATAAGGAACCAGGGATCCTGTTCCTGCAGCTTGAAGTAATCCTGGAATTATTACTCTTCCCGTTGTATCTTCAATAGATAATCCCGTTGTCCAGGCATCCCCGCCTGATTTATATGCCAGCTGAAGTGGGCCATATTCCGATCTTATTGTTTGCCCTTGTCCTACTGTTAAAGTTCCTGAAAATGAGGCATTTGGAGCAGTAAACTTTAAAATTCCGTCTGTATCGTTGTCTATTGTTTCGCCATTCGTAAAGGTAATCTGACCTCCGGCGCCTGAAAAAGTAAGCCCGGTTGTGCCTGCAAGAGTTAAATCTCCGCTTGTTCCGGTTAAGCTAAAGGATCCGGCAATAGCTTGTCCTGAAATATTTGTTACTAATACTGTTCCACCTCCGGTTGTTGGAAAAGTAAAACTGGTTCCGTCAGTTCCTGCAAGAGTTAATGTATTTGAAACAGTAAATGTTTTATTTGCTGCAATATTTAGCGTATTTCCACCGTTGTTTGTAACTGAAAGACCGTTTACCTCCTGGGCGCTGAATGCGTAAGGCACTGCGGCTAGGCGAATTCTCTCACTTGTAAAAGTTTCCCCGTTAAAGTCTATTTCAAGATATATGGAGTCTGAGTTAAAATCTACGGTTGATAAAGATGTAACCGATCCTAAAGCAACCCTGAATATTCCGTCAGTTACCGTAACTTGATTTCCTCCCGTTCTTGTTTCGGTCCAAAGAAGGCTTCCGGACGTTGCCGCATCATAAAGCCTAAATTCAAAATCGTAATTGTTATCTGCAACATTTGTTCCGGTTGTTTTATCAACAACCTTTCCCTGAAAGTTTATTGTTCCATTAATTCCTGCTGTTGCAAAAGAGTTATTAGTGAAAAAAATAAATAAAATTATGGATATTGCTAATACTTTGAAGATTGCTGTAAAATTAAACTTAAGATATTGCATGTAATTAATATTACTTCGTAATATTAATTACACTAAGTTTAAATGAGCTCGTCAAATATTCTATATACTTGCATAAAATTGCATAATATTGTATATAATTGTATATAGGATTTTTAACTTTATTGTGAAAAAAATTTATAAAATTTTGAGTTATAAAAATGGATAAAGATAAAATTGAAAATTTATTTAATGTTTCGCAAGCCGCTTATATTTTAAAGGTTCATCCCCTAACCATTAGAAGATACATAAGGGATGGCAGATTAAAAGCAATAAAAGTTGGAGGAAATGTCAGAATAAAAGAATCACAACTTGCGGAATTCAATAAGGACTTTGCTCCAAGAATTCCTCAAATGAAAATAAGAGGTAGCGAACAGAAAGTTCCGGCAAAAATATTTAGCGAAGCAGATCCGTTTTTCCAATTACAAGGCCGAGGAGCGGCTCTAAATTTATAGAATATGGCACTTCAATCTAAAAAAGTTATGGTTGCAAGCGATGTTTTATACGCGTTTGTCGACCGCGCACATGCTAAATATCCTCAGGCAACTGCATATTTTAGGTATTTAAGCGAACAAAAATATCAGGTTTATACGACTTATTCACTTATCTTAGAGGCCTATGATTTGATTTTTGAAAAAATAAGCCCATCATTGGCTCGAGATTTCTTAAGAGGAATAAATTTAAGTTCAATTAATATTATCTACCCTACCGAAAGCGATACGAAAGCGGCATTGAAAAGTCTTATAAATTATAAAAGCGCCGAGCTTACATTTGTTCAAGCTCAAATGGCAGTATTGTCTAATAGGCATAGCATTCCCCAAGTCTGCACCTTCGAATACCTTCATCCGCTTTTTGGCCTAACCGCTTTTTATCTACCAATTTGATTGAATGATTAATGGCTTATGGTTTATTATTAATTAAAGATGAGGAAAGTATTTCTGTTAGTATTTATTCTGGCTACTGGCTACTGGCTACTGGCTACTCCGCCTTCGACGCTTGCAGGACCGCAAAGCACAAGCTACGAGCTTAGAGACTATACCTTCGGCGCAGGCGGAACTACAAGCAACGAATCAACTACATATTCCTTGTTTGGAGCAAGCGGTGAGGTTGAATATAACAGCCTTACTTCTACCAATTATAGACTAGGCGGAGGTTTAAACTTTACAATTCTTGCAAATACACCTGCTGCTCCAACCTTTACAAACCCCGCTACCAACTACGACAGGCTTAAATTTGTAATAGACACTGGCGGAAATCCAACAGATACAGTTTATGCAATTGCAATTTCAACCGATAATTTTGCAGCAGACACTCGCTACATTCAGGATGATAACACAGTTGGAAGCGCACTTGGAGCCGAAGACTACCAAACTTATACAAATTGGGGCGGAGCAACCGGCGAGTTTGTACGGCAGCTTCAAAGAGGAACCACTTATTACATAAAAGCTAAAGCAAGGCAAGGAAACTACACCGAAAGCCCTTACAGCGCTGTTTCTTCGGCCACCACTTCAGACCCTTCTCTTACTTTTGGCCTTGATTCATCAACAATTTCCTTTTCAAATTTAAACGTGGGCAATTCTTATACAGACTCTGCCAAGCAAACTGTTTTAACAACTTCAACCAATGCTTACGGAGGCTATATAGTTTATGGCAAAGCAACACAAGCATTAACCAACGATGCTGCAACGGGCACAATCTCCAATTTTTCGGGCACAAACTCAATTCCCCTATCCTGGACCGGAGCAGGATTTGGGTATACAACTGATGATTCTGCACTTTCGGGAGGCACTGTCGACAGGTTTACAAACGGCGGTCCCAAATATGCAGGGTTTGTAACAAGCGGGAATGGGGACCCCGTTGCAGACCACACTGATGTTGTTGAAACATCTGCAATAAGTGACGAAGAATTTACAATTTCATATAGAGTTACAGCAACTACAACTACAAGGGCAGGGACTTACAGAAATACTTTGATGTACATTATTGTGCCGACTTTTTAAATTATGAAACTTAAAAATTTATTGCTGTCTTTAATCATATTTTCAATTTTCTTCTCTTCATATTACGTAACTAGGGTAAGCGCACAGAATATAGAACAAAATGATAATCAACGTATCAAATACTTACTTAATGTAACGCCTGCTATCGTAAGTTTTGAAATAATTCCAGGTAAAACAGAGTCAATTGATTTAACTGTAGAAAACTTTTTAGATCAGCCCATGGGTATTAGAACAAGTCTTGAGCCTTTTACCTACCCCGACCAAAGAGCCGATTATTTAAAAGGCTCACTACTTTTAAAGTGGGCAAATATTTCCCAAAATGAGTTTATAATTGATCCAAAAAGCAAGAAAGAAATAACGATTTCACTAAAGATTCCAAGCAACGCACCACTCGGCGGACAATACGGAGTTTTATTTCTTACCCCATTTTATTCCCAAACCGTAAATTCCGATATTCCAACTGTTCTTTCAAAAATCGGAGTTTTACTTATTGGAACTTACGGAAAAACAGATTTTGAGAAGCTTGAAAAAAATGTTTCTGTTTCGAGCTTTGAGTTACCAATTATTACAGATAAAAAGATAATTGAGGCTACTTTTAGAATTCATAACAGCTATTACAACCACTTTACCGGCAAACCTTTTATTTCAACATCAAGCGTTTTGGGCAAAGATAAAAAAGATTACGAGCTTGAAGAAAAAAATATTTTACCCAAAACCGACAGGCTCTGGCAGCAAAATCTTGAAATTGACCCTAAATTCCCTGTTGGTTTTTACAAAATTGACCTTAAGATTTCAATTGGAGAGGGAAACCAAATTACAAAAGATGCTTATTTCATTTATTTTTCAGGCAGCT
Organism: Candidatus Levybacteria bacterium RIFCSPHIGHO2_01_FULL_37_17; assembly: GCA_001782035.1. Taxonomy (GTDB): domain Bacteria; phylum Patescibacteriota; class Microgenomatia; order Levybacterales; family UBA12049; genus 01-FULL-36-15b. The sequence goes on from MFNL01000003.1 coordinate 11,985, forward strand.
CGTATTTAAAATACAGTCTTATTTTAGTATTATTGCTAATATTATTTATTTATAGAAAAAGGGTTAAAAAAGCAGTCAAAATCCTATTGACAAGCAGGTAAAAAGGTGAAACGATAATGTTAGTTTAATCATGACTAAGAGAGCATTTATTAAAAAATTCAACAAAAAGAACTTCCTAAAGGCTTTTTATCTATTTTTAATCATCACTTTAGTCGCTGCTACAACAAAATTTGGAGTACTACGTGCTAATGCAACTCTTATGGCAGCAGGGAAAATTGCTCTTTCCGATTCCCGACCTTCCCAAGCATCAACTACCTATACAGTTTCATTTACATCCGCAACAAACAGCGTTAAATGTTTTGTTATCATGTTTGCTGATTCAGTTTCAAATCTTGATGTGACAAACGGCGACGTAAATACGAGCCCGCCCGCAGGAATGACAACAACTAGCGCTGCCAAAGTTTCTGTATCCGGAGGCACACTTTCCGATGGAGACTGGACCCTCTATAATAGCGTAAATGGCGTACTTCAATACGAGTTTGCCACTGGCGATGCTCCCGATGGAAGCACTGTAACTATTACTACTAGCGGTATCACAAACCCATCTGCGGGAACTTTCTATGCAATTATTGCTACCTACTCCGGTCTTGCCGCGAATGATTGCTCAACAAATGTAGACACAACTAACTATATAGCCTTAGTTACAACGTCTGGAATTTCAGCTTCAGTTACAGTTGACCCAGCTCTTTCATTTTCTATTGCAGACTACGATTCTGCGGTAAACGGCGGCGACACGCCATCCGGGGACTTTGCTACGTCAACAAGCCTTCCTTTTGGAACAGTTGCGGCAAACGATTTCGCAGCTGATTCCCATACATTAACTGTTTCTACAAATGCAGATGCAGGCTACACCGTTTACACCAAATATACACAGGCATTAACCAACAGCAACAGCGACACTATTGCAGATACAACGGGAACTAATGCGTCTCCAGGCGCATTTTCGGGAAGCTCATCTGTTTCTGCTTTTGGATATATAATTGACGACTCAGATTATAGCCAGTTTACTTCAAATACTTGGGCTAAATTTACAACATCCAACTTAGCAATTGCAACGGCAAACGGCCCAGTTGACTCTGATGCAAATCATATTGAGTACAAAGTGCATATCTCAAACACGCAACAGCCTGGAACTTACACAACAACCATAGTCCATACGGCAACGCCTACTTTTTAAAATGCACAATGTTAGCCTTAAACGAAAACTACTGCTGCTCGTCCCTCTCTTTTTTCTAGCCTTCCTTATTTCCGCAGTATTAAAAGCACAAACTCCAAACCCCGGTCTAACTTTATTTCCTGTTAGCTTTGACTTGCTTGTAGGACAATCCGAAACCAAGGAGGGCGAAATTAACTTAAAAAACAATACCGGACAAAATGTAACAATTCAAACGACTGTCAGAAACTTTACGGCAACGGGCGAGGAAGGGCAAGTTGATATAACAGATGAGGAAACTCCGTTTTCCCTATCCGAGTGGATGACCATAACTCCTGAAAAACAGCAAGTAAAACAAGGAGAAACTGTTAAATTTGAATATAAAATTACTCCTCCTGAGAATGCTGAAGCCGGAGGCCATTTTGGTTCTGTTGTTTTTGCAACAGTGCCGGACGCAAATTTAGAAGGAAGCGGTGCCCTGTTATCTCAAGAAGTTGCAGCAATATTTTTAGTAAGGGTTCCCGGAGCCGTGGTTGAAAAAGCCTCCATTGAGACTTTTAAAACAGATAAAAACTTTTATGAATTTGGGCCGGTTGATTTTTCAATTCGTGTTAAAAATGAGGGTGGAGTGCATGTAAGGCCTGCCGGAGTTATAACAATTCAGAATATGTGGGGAGGAAAAGATGTTTTTGGCTTTGAAGGAAGGAATGTATTGCCAAATTCAATAAGACAAATGCCTGCAATTTGGACTTCAACTTGGCTAATTGGAAAATACGACGCCAATTTAGCGTTAACTTTTGGATCTAAAAACGAGCAGCTGTATGCAACTACAAGCTTCTGGGCATTCCCCTGGAGAGTCGGCTTAGTTGTGCTTGCAGTCTTAATAGTGTTGTTCCTCTTTAGAAAAAGACTTTATAGAGCCTTAAAGATAATCCTCAAAGGGAGCTAGAGTTTTTTGGAGAAAAGAATTCGTCCCGCAGAAGTCTGTATTACCCGGGAAACCACTACGTTTAATTCTCTTCCTAAATCCGAAGCTGCTTGTTCGACTACAATCATTGTTCCATCGTCCAAATACCCAACTCCTTGGGTTATGTCTTTGCCTTTATGTTGGATTTTAATATGTAGAGTTTCCCCCGGCACCGCAATAACCTTTAAAAGGTTTGCTAGAGTGTTTACGTTTATTGCCACTACTCCGTTTATACTTGCTTTCTTTTCCAAATTGTAATCACAGGTAATTAGCCTACCCTTATTTTGTTTTGCTGCCGATATTAGCCTCTCATCCACTTCCTTAAGACTATCAAGGCCTAAAGATTTCTCTTTTTCTGCAGAAAAAACTGTAAATTTTATTCCCCTTACTCTTTTAACTTTCTCAAGCAAAGCAAGGCCCTTTCTGCCCCTTTCTCTTTTAACCAAATCCTTAGAGTCTGCAATGTGCTTTAACTCCAAAAGTATGCTTTCCAAAACGACTAACTCACCGGTTAGAAGACCCAGATGAATAACATCAAAGATTCTGCCATCAATTATTGCCGATGTGTCCAAAAATATCGCGTTTTCTATTTTTTTAATCTCTTTTGGTCTTCTTGGACGAAAGGTAGGAATATGACTCATTGTTTTAGCAATTTCCTCAGCTAAGAGTCCTATCATTTTCGGGGAAAAGTGAATTCCCTGCGCAGGTATTTTTGCTTGTTTTTTATTATTTTTGTCTGCCATTTTATTTTAGATTCCCAACTATTTGAGAGATATTTCTGTAAGTTTTAGAACTTATAACTTTGCCGACTCCGATTTTTTTTGCCTCTTTTATTCTTTTATCCAAAAGTGGGGGTTGTCTTAGTTCTCCCAACAACCCTAGCTCCGAAATCGCAGCTATGTTACCCAATTTTACATCACGAAGCGAGGAAAAAACAGCAAGTGCAACGGCCAAGTCAGACGCCGTATCGTTTAATTTAAATCCTCCAGCTACATTTACAAAAATGTCGTATGTATCTAAGGGAAGCCTTGCGTGTTTTTGAAGTACTGCCAAAATTAACTCTAGCCGTCTATAGTCTATCCCGCTTGCAATTCTTCGAGGCATTGGAAGCTTAGAAAAAACTGCAAGGGCCTGAATTTCAACCAGAAAAGCTCTGCTACCCTCAAGCGTCACGGTAAGTATTGACCCTGCTGCGCCCTTATTTCCATTTGCAAAAAGCTCCTGTGGATTTTTAACCTCTACTAACCCCTGTTCTTGCATGCTGAAAATTCCGACTTCATCAATTGGCCCGAATCTGTTTTTGAGGCTCCTCAAAACTCTCGTTCCTGTAGTTTTCTCCCCCTCCAAAAATAAAACAGTGTCAACCATATGAGATAAAATCATAGGACCTGCTACCATTCCTTCTTTTGTAACGTGCCCTACTAATATAACGGGGGTATTCAAGGTTTTTGCAATTTTGATAAACTGGGCTGTTGCATATCTTATTTGTCCTACACTTCCAGAGAGCCCTTCCAGATTTTCTGACTGCATTGTCTGGATGGAGTCTATAATTACCAAGCTCGGAGAAAGTTCTGAAACAATGCCGGCGACTGAGTCGGTATCCGTTGTAGAAACAAGATAAAGCTTTGATGTCTTAAGACTTTTGGAAAGTCTTTCCGCCCGAAGTTTAATCTGCTGCTCCGACTCTTCTCCAGAAATGTATAAAATTGAACTTGACGAAGAAAGTTTTAGTGCAAGCTGTAAAAGAAGAGTTGACTTTCCAATTCCAGGATCTCCTGCTAAAAGTACGACACTTCCAGCAACAATTCCTCCGCCTAAAACTGTATCAATCTCGCTAAAAGTAGTTAAAATCCTATCTTTATAATCACGCTTAATATCATCAACGAGCCTTGGTCTGATTTCTTCTATGGTTTTAAGAATTGAAGATGGACTGGCCCCCAATTTTGAAGCCTGAATTTTAAATTCTTTTAGAGTGTTCCATAATCCGCATTCCGGACACTTTCCTAAAAACTTCGGGCTTGTCATTCCGCATTCTTGGCAGACAAAATTTGTTTGAGTTTTCATCTGTATCCTAATGGTTTTTCCTTAAGAACAGGTGACAATATCACCTTTCCGCTTCTGTCTACTTCCAAAACTGTTGCATCTATAAGTTGGCCTTCGGAAAATGTGACAGTTGGGGGAATTTTTTCCTTTTTTATAATTCCTTCGATTCCCTCCCCCAAGTTAAGAGTAAGTCTAGATGAAGAAACCCCTGTTATTGTCCCTTTGACCTTTTTATCCACTCCAAACTCTTTAAGTTTTTCCTCATAAGGATTTGCTTTAAGTCTTTTTATAGATAAATTCACCCTTTTTGCAACTTTTTCAATGCCTAAAACTATAGCTTCGATATTATTTCCAACCGTGTAGTCTTTAGGAACTTCTGAAAGCTGATCCCATGAAATTTCTGATAAATGGACAAATCCTTCAAGGCTTTCGTTAAGTACTGCAAAAATTCCAAAAGGCGCAATTGAGTTAATTTTAACAACTACTTTGTCCCCTCTTTTATAATTTTTAGTGGATTTTTCAAATTCAACGTTGTCAATTGCAGCTTTTTGGGAAAAAATTATTTTTCTTAGCGGCCGGGACAGTTCTATAACGGAGACTTTTATGGCTTTTCCTGCTAAGTTCTCATTCTGAGGCAAAAGTGAAACTTGTGAATTGGGCAAAAAGCCGGATGCGCCATCAGCGGTTGTAACAAGAAAGCCGCCTTTTGTGCTTGCATCAATTACGGCAGTTATTTTCTCCTTGCTTTTTTGCAAATCCTCAAGCTTTTCCCACATTTTTCCCTCGTTAAAACGCCGTAGAGAAACTACTGTATTTCCGTATTCGGATTCAGGATTTAATACCTGCACATCTACTTTATCTTCTACTTTGAGGCTATCGAGAAGGCTTTTTAGTATTCTTTTGTCTTTCTCAAGAACAACTGCCGGGCTTTTTGAGCCAATATCAACAAGGATTTCGGAAGAGGTTAGTTTTGTGATTGAACCTTGCAGAATCTCGCCCTTTTTTGGACTTACAAAGCTAGATTTGGAGGAAGCCATCAGCTCCGCCATTGTTTTAGCTTGCCCCGGTTTAGACGTTTGAGGTTTACCTTGAACTTTGAACTTTGAACTTTGAACTGTTCTCGCCACTCATTAATACTTCCTTTCGTTGTAGATTAACCTAGTATACCACTTAGCTATTGCGTCGGCAATGCTCTGTTTGTATAATCCGACCATGGCAGCAAGGTTAGAAAGAATAACTCAACCACCTGCTCCAAATCCAGAAATTCCTCATTACGAAGGAGGATACATAGCCCTAGATTCAATAAATGTTCTCAGTCAACCAAGACAAACATTCGAAGACATAGATGTTTTAGCTCAAGATATCGCTATCCACAATGTTTTAAATCCTCTAAATGTTGTCGAATTAAATAAAGCACAAAGCCAAAAATATTTAAATGCGATAAATAGTATTTGGGAAACAGATTACAAAATCGATGACCTTACGCCAAATCATAACGGTGACGAAACTTATTATATTTTAGTTGCGGGAGAAAGAAGGCTTAGAGCTTTTAGATACATAGCGCAACATTATGAAGAATTCGAAACCGAATTTGCCCGTCGGCTTGGACAGGAGAGAAGAGTAGAAGTAAGAATTATGCGAAATTTTGAGTCATGGGAAGCAATTGAGGTTCAGGCTTCTGAAAACACCCACATGAGAGTCCCACCAGATGATGAGGCGATGTTTTACGACAGGCTTTTTGCGGCAAGAAAATCCAAAGATCCAGAATTAACAATTGCTAAATTTGCCAGAAGAGTTGGAAGAAGCGCAGACGCAATCTCCACTGCATTAAGATTCGCTAAGCTGCCGAAAGATATAAGAAAATATGTCAAACAAGGTGATATAACATACGGTGCTGCTGTTGAAATACAGCGTTTAAGAGAAGGCTTAAATCTGCCGGATGAAGATCTTACTTACTGGGTGGCCAGGGCATCAGTTCATAAAAGAGTTGACGATTTTAGAAAAATTGTTTCAGCAACCATAGCGGAAAGAGGTTCAGACCAAACAGTATTAGGAATATTCACAGATGCGCAGGAAGAAGATATGATGAGAGCTCGCATAAGGCAAACGGCCGCAAGGGAATTTGTACATGGCGCCTGGGGACATATTAGATACATGGATAAAACCCGAAGACTTCTTGAGGAGGGAAGGCTTAGAAAAAAAGACTCCCAATATTCGCTAAGGAGTCCTCTGCGTATATTTGAACAGCACTTGAGGCAACTTGAGTTAATTATGCCTTTTTTGGCAGAACTGCAATCAGAAGCCGAACGCAAACGGGCCCAAAATGCGATAGAAAGCGGCCGAAACATTCTCTCAAAACTTATTCCAGATACTCCTGATGATCCTGCTCTTCCTGAGAAAGCGGTTGTTTTCCAATCACACGGGGAAACAGAAAAACTGTTGTAAGTTTAAATCCTAAAGTATATAATTTCCAAATGTCAAAAATAAAGGCTATAGCCGAAGAAAAAGAGTGGGATAAGTATTGGACCAAGAAAAAGACAATAAGCCAAGCGATTTATAGGACTTTTGCCTCAGTTTATAGAACCTTAATTATCAAAAGGGCTCTAAATTACTTTATTAAGAAGGAATTTGGAAAGGGAGCTAAACTTCTTCATGCAGGATCCGGAGCTGGACAAGTAGACACGGATCTTATAAAAGATTACGACATAACGGCTTTAGATATCTCCAGAGAAGCTTTAAAGCTTTACAAAAAATATAACGGCGAGTCTGTAAAAACTCTTAAAGCAAGTGTCTTTGACATTCCACTTTTTAATAAAAGCGTTGACGGAATTTATAATTTAGGCGTACATGAACATTTTAGTGGAGCTGAAAATCTGCGCATACTTAAGGAGTACAAAAGAATCTTAAAAGACGATGGAAAAATTGTGCTTTTTTGGCCACCTAAATATGGGGTTTCGGTATTATTTTTAAATACGTTGCATTTTATTTTAAACGACATTTTGAGGAGAAAAATAAATCTACATCCCCGCGAGATTTCATTAATTGAAAGCAAGAAACAGGTTAAAAGCCTTTTAAAAGAAGCGGGTTTTAAGCTCGAAAAATTCTACTTTGGCCCGGCTGATTTGTTTACCCAGTGTGTAACGATTGCTAAAAAGAAGTTATAAAAGTCTCGCAAAAGCCTCTTTCCCCCATTTGTTCAACTGCAAAATCTGAAATTTTTATATCTATTGGAAAAGGTTTTAATTTGTATGATGCGCAAACTTTATCATTGTAAATACGTATGCTTTCTCCACCATCTACTAAACGTGGGATGGTTACGTGTTTCTCTTCATCGGTTATTGGGCCACAAATATAGTCATAAGCGATAATATTGCTTGAATTCAAAGGAACAATAGTATTATCACAGCCTTCAAAACGGACGTTTTGGAAGCTGTAGTTTCCATAATTTATAACTTCAGTTATAGCGCTAAGATTTTCATAATTTAAACTTTTGCTGTAAAAAATGTGTCTTTTAAAAACCTCGTGTGATTGTGGTGAGTAAATTGTCACATCTTCACCTTTTTCCTTTGCAAGAGAAATATATTTGGAAAGAATTCTTTCATTAAAATCGTTGTGCCCTAAAAGAGGAAACTGGTAAAAATAAACGTTTAAGAAATTAAATAAGTACAGCAGGTACAGCGTACCTACAATAAATATCGAGGATAAATATAGCTTTCTCTGCCTGAAAAAAACTAAAAACTCAAAAATTCCAATACCAATTATAATGGGAAGCAGGGCTAACATAAGGCTAATGTGGGGAACAAAGTTATATACTTCTTCCCTATAAACAAGATGTGGAAGCACCCCGACCAAAAGAAGTGAAACTAAAAGGTAAAAAAGCTTTCTGTTTTTAGTGAATATAAAAAGTGTTCCTAAAATAAGAAATGGTAAATCAATAATATATAAAAATCCATGCCTCATGTTTGCAAAAAAGCCGTCCCCTCTTATAAATAAATAGTTAAATGAAAAAGAATCAATTAATTTATTTGTGAGTATTTGTACAAAAACAGTATATTTATTTTCAAAAAGAGACTTAAGCGGACTTGTAATGGTTATTTGTCTTAAAGAATTAACTTCCTCTGAAATAACTTTTGAATTAATATTAATTAAGCTTTCTGCTCTTTCCCCACCATGAGAGACAAGTACAAACACTAAAAGTAAAACAAAACACGCAGCCAAAACAGTTAAATACGATCTTGTATATTTCTTTTTATTTAAAAGGTAGGCAAAATAAACTACAAGAATTGCAAACGGCAAAAAGCTTACTTTTGTACCAATATATGAATAAAAGGCAAGAAATAGAACCGGAATTGATAAAAGAATTGTCCTCCCTTTTAAAACAAGTAGCAAATAGAAGGATAGAAGAAAAAGGAATGAAGAAAGTGAAACCTCGTATGCTGTTCTTCCGACAAAAATAAACCATGGATTTATTGCTGCGACAAAAGCAGCAAGCAATGCTGCTTTTTGGCTCCAAATTCTTTTAGTAATAAGATAAATTAAAATTACCGAGCAGACGCTTAAGGCTGCAAATGGAAGCCTAACTGTTAACAAAGTGAGCTCAAAAAGGCCGACAAAAGGGGCAAGTATAAAGTATGGGAGCTCCGCTTGTGGAGTTGTAAAAGGCGGGTAATTAAAGAAAAAGATAGAAAGAGGATTCCAGGTTTGAGTTAAATCTGTCCAATACAAGCTCATAACCTTGGCATTGAGAACATAAGTTAGCTCATCAAGAGATATTGCAACGGGTATTCTATCCAGCCACAAAAATCGTAGGATTGAGGCTAAAATAACTATTAGGATTAGAAATAAATTCTCTTTAATTAACATTTGCAGGTTCACTACAATCAATATAGCAAATTTAATGATAGATTTCCTGAAAGCCCTAAGAGGATGCTGAAACAATAGCTTTAACTTGATTATGAAGATCTCTTTTTAATTTTTCAAAGAAGTTATTAAATGTTGGGTTTGTCTTTCTCTTGTCTGCAATTTTTTCCAGTTGGTTAATTATTGTTGAGTGATCTCTACCTCCCAACGCTTGCCCTATTTTTCTTAAAATAACCTCCGGGTGAAGGTGAATTAATGATGAGGCGATTCCTCTATCTTCTACAAGCTTTGCGTCCTTATCTTTCCCTTGAAAGTCTTGGACGCTTCTTCCTGTTTGTGAGGCTACGAAATTAAGTACAAGGTCAATATATTTTAAAGGTGGTATTTTTGAAACAGTTTCAGTAAAGTCTTCGGGATTCTCCCATATTACCTGCTCTTCGTGAGAAGTAGGTTTCTTTACTAAGATGTCTCTTAATTTTTCTATGGCGGCTTTTTGGATTTGTCTTACTCTCTCTCCTGTAACCCCTAATTCAACTGCAACTTCCGTAAGTTTTTTCACAGGCTCTCCGTATAGTCCAAAACTCTGTACTAAAACCCTTGCCTGCCTTTCGGTTAGGTTTTCCAACGCCGAGAATAACTCTTCCCTTTCAGCCGCAGCCATACCATCTCTTTCAGTATTTGTATTTTCATCTGGCAATAAGTCTGCTAAGGAAATATTAGTCTCTCCATCTTCATTCTTTAAGGGTGCGTTTAAACTGATTTCTCCGTATCCTTGAGACAATAAAAATCCGATTTCTGCTTCATCTTCCTTATAGCCTAATTCCATAAGCCTAGGCACAATTTCCTTAGCAGAAATTTCTCCTACGCCCTTGCTATATAATTCTTCTCTTAATCTTCTTGCTTCCCCAGAAGCCTTATATACTTTTCTCGGAAGTCCGGTTAAATCTCCTGCGTTTTTATACATTGCCAGTCTTATTCTTTGTTCTATTACCAAATTAGCTAAAGTAGAAAATCTAAATCCTTTTTTATAATCAAACTCTTCGACTGCAATTTGAAGGCCAACACTACCTTCTTGTACTCTATCCATATACGTTAAGCCTCTTTTCTTACTTGCAATTGTTGACAGAAGCCTAATATTCCCGTAAAAAATTACATCGGCCATGCTTGTGCTTGCCATAAATAAATTCCTAAACCTTTCTTGATCTTGTGGAGCTATGAGTGCATTAAATTCTGAATTTGCAGCAACAAGTTCTACAGTCCTTTTTCTTTCTTCAGCTTGAACCTGAGAATCTTTACTAGCTAGCTCTGTTGGTTTTCTTTCTTCCCAAATTTTGTAGGCTAAGGTGGTTTGATCGTATGTCAAAACAGGATACTGTCTTACGTCTCTACTAAAAATCTTTTCTGAATTTAGTTCAGTAAGATTTTCCAGATATGCTGGCAAGGTGAAAGTAGTATCAGCAATTTGTCTATCAGTTTCTATCATATAGTGGATTACTAGCGGATTAGGCTCTGCTTGAAGCAGGCTTTGCGCTGAAAATTATTTCAGCAAATTCAAGCTCATCTCTTCTGGCCTGTCTTTGATCGGGAGAAAGTCGAGCTCTGGAACTTGTTTCTTCAATAATTGCTCTTCTTTCCTCAATCGCCCCTTGTGGCAAGTCACTGGGTAAAACTAATTTTCTTGGTAAAACAAAATCTTTTTCTAACATAAAGAGCTCAAATTATAGCTTAAAAAGCTATTGTAGTCAAGATTATAAAACCCTATCAAACCACAAAAAAAGCTGGCCTTGACCCATTGTCCCGGGAAATCCCAGTATCGTAGGCGCTGAAGCGTTTCACTTCTCTGTTCGGAATGGGAAGAGGTGTTGCCACTTCGCTAAAAAAACCAGCAAAATTTTCGAAATCTTAAATGTGACTCCTTAAAAGGTGAAGAGAAATAAAAGTCCTAAATCTATATTAAAACCATTAGTACGGGTTGGCTAAAAGCCTCACAGCTCTTACACCGCCCGCCTATCAACCTGGTAGTCTACCAGGGGCTTCCGCAATCTTGCGACTGCACGAGATCTAATCTTGAAGACCGCTTCCCACTTAGATGCTTTCAGCGGTTATCGGTTGGGAATCTAGCTACTCAGCGATGCTCTTTTTCAGAAACAACTGACACACCAGGGATTCCCTCATCCCAGTCCTCTCGTACTAGGGACGAAACTTCTCAAATCTCAACGATTGTACAGGATA
>MFNL01000004.1 GCA_001782035.1 Candidatus Levybacteria bacterium RIFCSPHIGHO2_01_FULL_37_17
CGAAAATTTCAAATCTCGCATTCTTTTTAAATAACTAGTATCTAGTCGCTAGTATCTAGTAACTAGTTTCATTATACAGACTTAAGAACAGGGGAAAAGAAGGAACGCAGCGGGGAATCAAATTCGTATAAAGCCTTAGACCTCACAAAAAACTTTATAAGCGCAAAAATGTTTCTTTTCAAATCGTTTAAATACTCCTTCGGGTCTCTTCTATGGTAGTAAAAGGCATTTTTGAGATTTGCGAATTTTCCGTAGGGCTTAATTTTTATCAAAATGTCGCTGTATAAAAACGGATGGGAGTCGACGTCAAATCTTAAAACATCTTTTGGGAGCTTTTTCTTATTTACCATTACTGTTTCAAACTGCATTGAAATTCCGTGAAGCGGATTTTGAACGATCTCATCATTTATAAGTGGATAAGAACTCCTTCCAATTTTTGAACCTTTGTCGTTTATAAACAAACACTGTGTGCCTACTGCAACAACACCTTTTTCTTTATTTAGAAACTCAAATTGCCTTTTGAGCTTGTTTTTAGTAAATAGGTCGTTTGTGCTGGCAAAAGCAATATAGCTTCCTTTTGCTTTTTCAAGCAGTCTATTCATTGTTACTGCAATTCCGTACCGTTTTACATTTCGGTAAATTCGAAGTTTTTTTTCTCTTGTTTTTAGCTTTCGAAGGATTGAATAGGAGTTATCTGTTGAATTATCGTCTATTGCGATTATTTCATAGTTGCGGTAGGTCTGTTTTTTAATACTGCGAATACACTCCACAATATGTGGGGCAGCATTGTGAACTGGAACCAAAACTGAAATTAATGGTTTATGCTTCATTTTTTGAACCCGAAGTTGGCAGCGGGATTAATTCAAAATGCATGTTATTCTACCAATTTTGGCTATCAAAGTCAAATCTATTTCAACAAAAAAGCAGGCGATTAAGCCTGCTTTTTTAATTCTTACTAGACTTAATTATCTACTGAATAATTCTTGTCTAAGTAATTGGTATTGAAATCTTTGTGTACCGTCTTCGTTGAATCCCCATTGCCTTCTAACAACGGCAACAACTAAAACTTCATTACAATTTTCTGGTAAATCGCATTGGCCTACGAATCCCGACTCGCCTGGTAAAGTAACTCCTTCTTGGAGCCTACTTACATAGTGAGACGATATTCCACGTTCTGCCTCAACGACATTTTCTCCGTCCCAGATTCTTCCTGTTCCAAAAAATCCATGTCTAATAGTTACAGGATTGTCTGGTCCGAAATCTGCAACGCTACCGTCGATATTCATTATCATGAGCTCAACGGCTCTTCCGGGTCCACCGACTAAGTGTCCAATTCCGGGAGCGCAAACTTCCTCACCTGTTAAAACTGTCCATGAATACATAGGAGCCTGTAAGGTTCTTCTGTAATCAAGATTTCCAGATTCATCATTGTACCCGTAGGTGTATCCTACCAATGGGTGATCTGGATCGTTTAAGGATGCCTGGAAATCGGCAAACTGTTCCGGATTAAGAGGCATAGCCTCGCCCCATTCAGGTGCCAATACTAAATTTCCATCTGGAGTAAACCCTTCAACTGATTCTACTGATCTATCTTCAAAATCAGGAGTTGTTATTGTCCAGTTTCCGTTTGCTTCTCTAGGTGCAACGCATGCAAGGCCAATCTCCGGTGTGGGAGAAGCTGTGACTTCAGGTGTAGCTGAAGGCATAGCTGTTGGCTCTACAGTAGGTGTAGGCGTAACCTCAGCAGTACCTGTTGGCGTTGGTGTTGGAGTAGCATACTCAGTTGGTGTTGGAGTAGCATCTCCCGCTGCTGCTGGAGCTGGTGCTGTTGGCGCAGGATTTTCATTTCTGCCTCCAAAAGCAGCCTGTATTCCTCCAAGAACCAAAGCTCCTGCTAAGAATGCAGTTCCTGCGATTCCTACATTTTTAAATCTATTCCCTGTATAAGGATTAGCTTGTCGCTCTTGCGCTTGGCGTTCCCACATTTCCTCGTTTAAATTTCTTCCTGTGTTTTGTTCTGTCATTTACTTCTCACCCCCTCTAAACGTAAATTTTTTCCTCAATGCAAATCCTGCTAATGCGGCAGGGATAAGTCCCACCAAGGTTACCATTTCTGGTCCTGTTGGAGGAGTTGTAACAACTTTTGGAGCAGGGAATACTTTTCCCAAAACCTGTTTTTGTACACAAAATTGCGAAGAATCATTACTTTGTGTTGAATTGTCAGAAACTTGAGCATAATTTACCAAACAAATCGTAGCCTGGTCAGACGGCATCATGTTCTCATCTGAAAGTTTTCCAACAACAGTAAACTCTTGGCTTTTGCCAGCTTCCAAATTAGAAATGGTAAAAGTCAAAGTCCTATTTGAGCTATTATAATTTCCTGCCCCTGATACAAAGCTTAAATAAGAAGGAAATGTATCAACAACAGTTAAAGTTGGGATTGTTTTATCACCTGTGTTTTTAACGGTTAATTTAAAAGTTACGTTTTGTTTTGGGCTATATTTAGGGTCATTTACAGACAAATTGTCAACAAATGTTCCTCCACCTTTGCCTGGAGTCTGAACCAGTTTATTTATATCAAAATTATAAGATGGGGGACATGATTGTCCGCCTCCATAAATAGTTGTACAGTCTGCACTCACGCTTTGTACATTAAATAAAAGTACTGCGAATGCGAAAACTGAAATTAATGTAAAAAGTTTTTTCATCACTATAAAATAAACGTTAAACTATTAATATTTGTTACCTTAAAAAATTATAGGATATCTATATTTAATGTAGCAGACTTTAGATAATTGTCCTATAATAATAAAGTTTTGGAATTATAACATTACCTATAGGACATGTCAAGAGTTAATTTTAAATAATATAGTTTGAAATTAATTCAAACTAGGCACTCTTTTGGAGGCTGTTAAGAAATTCCTCGTTTGTGTCTGTTTTTGCAAGTTTTTCAATAAAAAGGGAAGTTCGTTCATCTTCGCCCAACATATAAAGCATTCTTCTCATTGTTACCATTTTCTTCAACACCTCAGGATCTAAAATAAGCTCTTCCTGCCTTGTTCCTGAACCTTCAATGTCAATGGATGGATAAACTCTTTTATCGGCCAGTCTTCTGTCCAAATGTAGCTCCATATTTCCTGTTCCTTTAAATTCTTCATAAATTAAATCATCCATTCTACTTCCTGTCTCAACCAATGCTGTACCTATAATAGTAAGAGAGCCTCCTTCGGCCGCATTTCTTGCTGCCCCAAAAAACTTTTTCGCAGGCCACAAAGCTGCCGGGTCAAATCCACCTGAAAGAGTTCGACCGGAAGGCGCAACAGCCAAATTGTATGCACGCGCAAGCCTAGTTATGGAATCAAGCAAAATTATTACTTCTTTACCCATCTCAACCACCCTTTTTGCCCGTTCAAGTGTTATTTCGGCTACTCTAGTTTGCGCTTCAGGCGGCTCATCAAAATTTGAAGCAACGACCTCGCCCTTAACGCTTGAAGTTATATCAGTTACTTCTTCTGGTCTTTCTCCAATTAATGCTGCCATCAAATGAACATTGGGGAAGTTTTGCGAAATTCCGGCTGCAAGCTCTTTTAAAATAGTTGTTTTGCCAGCCTTAGGAGGCGATACAATCATTCCTCTTTGTCCAAATCCAATTGGAGCGATTAAGTCTATAATTCTTGTAGAAAGGGGCTGTTTTCCAGTTGTAAGAGTTATTTGTTTTTTAGGATAAATGGGGGTTAATTCGTCAAAATAAGGCCTGCTTAAACTTTCTTCGGCGTCCATCTCGTTTACTTTCTCAACCCTTAAAAGTCCAAAATACCTTTCGGTATCCTTTGGAGGGCGTCCTACTCCTTCTACCAAATCCCCGCCTCTTAGCATAAAGCGCCTTATTTGGGACTGGGAAATATAGATATCCCGCTGGGAAGGTATAAATCTGGGTCTTAAAAAGCCATGTCCTTCGGGCTGGATATCCAAAAATCCTTTTACAGGAATTCCTTGCGGTTCCGGCCTTTCATAAAAAGTTCTTGCTTCTTCTTGTCTTGGTTCTTCCAAAACGGGCGCAGGCATTGCCTCTTTAATAGGCGCCTCAACTGGTTTTGGTTCGATTCCCACAATATCATCTACCGGGGTTTTGATTTTTTTTCTTACTGGCATGGTGTTAAATTAAAAATTATATACTAAAAAATGATTAGAATTGTTCGTCGATAGTTAGGGACAAGACATTCAGAAGATTTTGAATGCGCTCCTATTGAAACATAACTAGGCAGATTTGTCAATACTTTCTGTTTATTTATGCCTCGAGATTGAAATAAAACTCATTTTTTGGTAGTATAGAATCTCCGAAATGTTACCAAAGTTAAGAGGTTTTTTTGCGCCTATTAAGGAATATTTTAAAGGTTTTCCGCAGTTTGCATCTATTTTTGTCTCATATTTAAGAGTTAAAATTTTAGCAGTAAGCGTAATATTTGAAAATAATAAAAACATTTTAGTCCGCTTCCTTGTAATGAAGCGGGGCAGATACAACCGCCCTTTTCTGCATTTTGCCACTCTTTTTGCTTTAACAATAGGAGTTTTGGCTGCTCCTTTTGTAGCTAGCACATATCCTGTTTTTTCGGAAAGCAGCTCTTCGTCTACCATTGCAGCTCCTCAAACACAGTCTATAATAGTAGGCGAAAACGTATTTGAAACTAAGCTTTCCCAAAAGCCACGCGATAAAGTTATAACCTATACAGTACAAAAGGGAGATACTATCTCAACAATTGCAAAAAAGTATGGCGTATCCGAGGAAACTGTAAAATGGGAAAATGACTTAACTTCAAATTATGTAAATGTAGGAGACAGACTTGATATTTTACCAGTTACTGGTATTGCATATAAGGTAACAAGAGGAGAAACTATTTATACAATTGCCAAAAAACTTGATACAGACCCGCAGAAAATAGTCGATTTTCCTTTTAACGACTTTGCAAATCCCGAGACCTTTTCCTTGGTTGAAGGCCAAATGTTAATAGTGCCTGATGGAGTAAAGCCCGCGGCTCAGCCTACTTTTAAGAGAGAAGTCTTTATTGCACAGGGCCCAAGTTCTACCTCGTTTTCTTCCGGCGGATTCACGTGGCCGCTTAGGGGCGTTATTTCACAGTTTGCCACCTGGTACCATATGGGCATAGATATTACTTCTCCATATGGAGCTTCTATTGTTGCAGCAAAATCAGGGGTAGTTAAGCAAGTTTCAACCGGAAGTTACGATGGGGGATATGGAAATAACGTATATATAGACCATGGCGGGGGAGTTGTAACACATTATGCGCATCTTGCAAATGTAAGCGTTAGTGCTGGGCAAACAGTTGTGGGTGGAAGCACAGTAATAGGTTCAAACGGACTTACCGGAAGAACGACTGGTCCCCACGTACATTTTGAAATAATACAAAATGGATCTTTGGTTAACCCTCTTCCTTACCTTCAATAAATAAACGGTTGAGGAATCGATCCTTTCCATTTTCCCAAAACCCGCCTAGAATCTTTCTTTAGTAGCTAATTTTCTTGCTCTTGACACAATCGATGGATTTACTCCAAACTGTTTTTGTGCGATTTCAATCTCATCATCTTTATGATAGTTATACCTACTAAATACTTTAATAAGCTGATTAAAATTAAGTCTTTGATTCAGCCCAGCAGATCCTACACATCCAGGGTGATCGTGGTCGAGCGCAGCGTCGATGAGAACAGGACTTAATTGAACATTCTGGAGTCTTGCATCCTCCATTGCGTGTGTAATCGCCCACCATATATCCCAAGAAGCGGGAACTTTACCATTATATTTTGTAAGCCATGGAAGTTCTGTTTCAAGCTCTTTTCTTTCATACTTACGATCGAATTCTCTTCCTGATCCATCTTTCTTCCATTGTTTGTAAGCCTTGCGTAGATTTCTTTCGACATAATTTTCCAGATTTACGTTTAAAACCCCCTCTTTAAATAAACCTCTTTCGTATGATGCGTTTCTACCAAGAACTCTTTCGGTTGGATCGATCCCTCTTTTTTTCATCTCTTTTTCTACAGCTTTTGAAATATCTCTTTCTCTTCCATACTCACCATCTTCAAAAATAGTGTGTTTTACACCTGTTTGCTCTTTAATAGAAGCTAAAGATCTGTAAGAAAGTAAATCGTATCTTCTTACGGCGACTTGGCTCTCAAGACCTACTCTTCGAGCTAGTTTTCTTCTATAATTTCTCGTTCCATCACTCTCTCCAAGAGGCGATAATCTTGTCAGTCTAGCCTCGGCTATTTTGAGTCTTTGTTGCATGATTTCCTCAGGTGACAACCTTTGTTGTGCTCTTTCTTTCATATATTTCCTCCTAAGGTTTTGTACCAAGGTTTGTCAAAATATTTTTTATTAGGGTTGTCCATTCTGTAAATGGCTTTTCCCCCGGTTTTTACTTGCAATAAAGAAACAGCAAGGTTTCCTTTTACAAAATATGTATTTTTGCTAAATTTATCTTTCATATTTTTATTTCTCTTCCCAAAATAGGGAAGTGTTGGTATACTATAAACTATGACGCAACGTCAAAGTCAAGTCATAGTTTCAGAAGGTGATTCGAGCTCAAATGAGAGCCTTTTAAGCATAAAAAGGTTTGCGGAGGTATGCAGAACAACTGTTAGAACGGTACGATTTTACGATATTAGAGGACTTTTAAAACCTTTTAAAGTGGACGAATGGACTAGTTATAGATATTACAAACAAGAACAAGCAGAAGACTTTTTAAAGATTCGCTTTATGCATAGCTTTGGGGTTCCGCTTTCTCAAATTAGGGAGCTTTTAACAATTAATGCTCAAGATACTTATTTAGAGGAAAGGCTTGTGCAGATAAAAAAAGAAATCGAAGAAAAACAGAAACAACTGAGATTTTTAACAAACCTAAGAGAACTTCTTTTCGAAGATAAAGATCTTAACAAAGTTTTTCATAAAGAAAAAGTTGGTCCATTTAACTTATTCTGTTTTAAATTAGAAAATGGAACATACGACAGTGTAAATAAGTATAGAACCCAGGTTAGGGAAGAGGCCAAAAGGCTTGGTTTAAGCGTAGAACAAAGAGATATTATTTTATATTTTGATACAGATTACAGGCCTAAAAATGCTAGGTTAGAATTTTCTGTGATTTGCAAAAAAGATCATTCAAAAGAGGGAATTGAGGTTAAAGAAGGCTACTATTTCAGGACAATGCCAAAGACAAAAGCATTGGTTTACGATTACCAGGGATTAAATGCTTACTTTATTTTAGTTTACCAGAGGCTGTTCGATTATATTTACGATAATAGAATACAACTTAAAAATAGTGTATTTGACATCAATTTAGAAGAACCAGAAGCAAAACTTTCTCCATTCGACTACAGAACTAAGCTAATTTTTCCTATAAAATAGGTTATTGATTTCTGTGTGATTTGAAATGCTCTCGGCAGTAAACTGGTCTGTCTCCTCTTGGTTTAAAAGGAACAGTATCAGTTTTTCCGCACTCTGCGCAAACTATTTCAAATTGTTCTCTTGGTCCGCCGTATCCTCCACCACCGCCACCGTTCATCCTCGCTTTTTTAGCAGCTCGGTCTTCGGGGCATCTTTTCGGTGGGTTTTCGAACCCTTTATCGGCATAGAATTTTTGCTCGGATGCTGTCCAAACAAACTCTTTGCCACAATCAACACATGTTAATGTTTTATCTTGAAAATCCATTTATGTAGCTAAATTTTTCACCCCCTTTAAACTTGTTTTCCATCTATCGTTTAAAGAGAGAGTGGAGAAACCATAGGTTGGCTTAAGTATATATTATAAAGAATTAAGTATCAAGTAGGAAAAGCTGTGGACCATAGGAGAATCGAACTCCTGTCCCCGCAATGCGAATGCGGTGCATTACCACTGTGCTAATGGCCCGAAGCTACACTATTATAGTATACAAACACTAGATACAAAATACTTGATACTGTATACTATCTACTGATTGAGGGCCCGTGGCTCAACGGTAGAGCACCTCCATGGCATGGAGGGGGTTGAGAGTTCGAATCTCTTCGGGTCCACTATTAGGCCGGTACTTATTGAGCAATGCGGTTGTAGTCTTCGTAAACAATTTTGGAAATGTCTTGTATTATTTTTTCCAAAAGACTGTAATTTTTTCCTTCGCTCATAATGCATAGAAGATAAGGTCGATTCGGATAATAAACCAGCCCGCAATTATGGAGCTGATATTTTGCCTCTCCTTCTATGTGTCTTTCCCCGAATTTATTTGCAACCACAATATTTGAGGGCAAAGATTTTTTTATACCTTCTTTAAATTCAGTTCTGGTTAGAATGGAGAGTGCTTTTTCTGAATACTTTGTATCTAAATATGAATCGTTATACAGAACTCTAAAAAATGAAGAATAATCTTTAACGCTCATAAAGTCATTTAATGAGCGAGATGTAGGCACTTCAAGATCTCTTGAAACCTTATCTATATCCTCTTGACGTATATTGTCTTTTAGAAGTCCCAAAGCGTTATTATCAGATTCAATAATCATTTTTTCAATCAGATCCTCTATTCTGTATTCTTTACCAATCTCGATTGGATTTGTAGGTTTTGTGATTGGCGCTACATCTTGGTAAATATTCGTTTCTAATTTGACCTTTTTCTCCAAAATAGATGGATCTTTCTCAGCCTTCTTAAAGTAGGAAATCATTACAGGCACTTTAAGAAGGCTTGCTGGAGAAAAGTTTGCTTTCTCGTTTATCCCAAACCAGGGTCCGTTGTTCAAATCTTTAAAATACAATGAAACTCTGTCAACTTGATCTTCTGATATGGAATCATTTGTATAATCAACTATTTTTTTCTCAAGAGAAGAAAATTCCTTTGCACCTTCTTCTGTTTCTATATCATATAGAGGATTAATTAGCTTGTACCCGCCTGCTCTTTGTTCTTTTACAGAAGTAGGGGAATATCTGTAATCGAATAATAAAAACCCTAAACCAGCACCTAAAATAAATGCAGTAATTATAAGTAGATAAGATTTGTTTCTTATATTCATGCCAATAGTATTAAACAAGATGCCTACTAAAAATACAACAGGTTATTTTACTGATTTGGGCTTGGGGTAGGGCTTGGAGTTGGGGTTGTAGTAGGGGAAACCACTGCTTCTGGAGCAGGGATTTCGACCGGCGGATTCTGGGGCGGGAGCGCTGATTCCGGCTGCTGCAACTGCGGCGCTTGGGCCTGTCCACCCTGGGCAATTTGATCTTCTAGCGTTTTCAAATCATCATTTATTTTTGCCAAGTTATCCTTATTGTCTGAAACCAGTTGTTTTACTTGCTCAAGTGCCACCTTTGCATTTTGTAAGTCTCCTTTTTGCCAATATGCAAAACCTAAATTATAGTAAGCATTTGGTAAATCAGGCTTCAAATTAATTGCTGTTTGAAACTGTTCTATAGCCCTATCCCAGGCCTGAAGCTGGTAATAAATACCTCCCAAGTTTATGTATTCCTGCGGGTTTGTCGGGTCAAAAATCGCTGATTGTTGGGCAGCAAGTATGGCAAAGGAGTCGGCGTTATCTCCAAAACCAATTAAGCTTCTGTAAACTGCCGATAAATTCTGCCAGTTTGCGGCATTATACTGCGAAATTGTTGTTGCGCGCCTCGCCGAATTAATAGATTGCTGCACCAGGGAATAAATTGTCTGTTGTTGCTGGGCAGAAGGGGACGAGCCTTGCGGAATTGAGCTAGAAAGAGAATTTGCAAGAGCAAGGTTTGTTTGGGAAAAAAGCCGATGATAGGAATCTACATAGTTTCCGGTTAGACTGTTAAGGGATTGTAGCTGATTGTTGTAAGTTTCGTTTCCGTTATTTGCTCTTGCAAAAACGAGCGATTTTTGAAAAGTAGTATTTGCCTGCACAAAATTAAAGGTTAAAAAGCCAAATAATGCCGTAAAAAGAAGAATTAAAACGAATATAATGGTAGAAAGCGTCCTTCCAAACCTCTCGTTACCGGCGCCTTCCGATAATACAAAATAGCCTCGTTTTGATACATTCAACGAAAGCTCAAGTTCGGAATAATTTGCACCTCCGGTAAGGTTTTTAAAGGAAGCGTAAAGGCCAAGAAGGAAGAAAAATAGCACCAAATGGAAAAAAGATAGTGGAAGGACAAAAAATGCAACTACTACTACCACCAAAGGAATAAAAGGCTTTTTCTCTCTAACTATTTTGTATGCTAAAAATAAGAATGATGCGAGTCCGACTAAACCGGTTGTTGCTAAAAGTTCCAAAACAAAAGTAGTGGAGCGGAAGAATGTTAAGTTCCAAATATTGTCAAACTGATTAAAAGCGGCAGACTTAAATCTAAGAAAGCTGATTGCAAATTCGCCGTAACCTGCGCCAAATAAAAAGCCCGTCAAAAGCCTTTGAGCGTCTTGGGAAATAGCTGCAAATGCAGTTTGAAAACCGGTTGCAAGGGGCAGAATTAATGTAGTAGTAAGTTTTAGTGTGCTATATAATGATACAGCAAATCCAACTATTGTGATTAGGGTTAATAAAGATAGAAGAATGAGATGAAAATTTCTAGTTTCATTTTGCAAAACATGTTTCCATTTACCTAAAAAAGGAAATAGAAAATAACCTGCAAAAAGCAAAAGAAATCCCAGATAAATAGTTTGGTCAAGACCGCTTCCGAGTGGCGTAAAAGTTTGGTTTTTGGCAAAATCGTAGGGAAAAACATATAGTTTGAAGAAATTCAGTATAGAAATGAGTGAAAGCAAAGCTCCTCCCGCAATCAAAGAAAGGGTTAAAGCATTAAAAGATTTCTGATTTTTTATATTGTATGTTATTGCGTAAAAGGAAATACCCGCAAACATTATCGGTACAAAATTAATTAGGGAATCAAACCTTGCAACCGATAAAACCGCAGAAATTCCAAGCGCTATTATAAATAGTAATATTGGAAGGTCAAAAGGAGTTCTGCTTACCGGAAGTTTTTCCAAAATCAGAGTTTTAACTCCGTATAAAAGCAATAGAGCCAAAACGACAAAAATTAAGAGTGCTTGCTTAGGCAGTATAAATAAATCGGTTGTTATATCAGTAAAGAGAAGCGGGAAGACTACAAAGAGTCCGCCAAGCAAGGCAAGCGATGCTTTTTCTATTAATAAAGCCAGTTTTTCTTTTTCTCTCATTACTAAGTAGTTGATATCTTGTAATTAGTATCTAGCACGTCAAATATAATGTCAAGGATAAAAACTGTTGTGCTATATTAGAAGATAAGCTTAATGAAAAAAACTGTCTTCCTCTTTCTTGGGATTGGTTTTTTAGTCTACATTCAGTCTCTATTTAATGGGTTTGTTATTGATGATTTGACTCAAGTTGTAAACAATAACGTGCTTTACGGATTTGATAAAATTCCCTCGATATTTGTTTACTTTTGGGGAAGCTATTATAAACCTTTATTCTACGTAACATTAAATATTATTTTGACTATTTTTGGCAATAATCCATTTCCATTTCACCTAGCTCAGCTCATCTTCCATATTGCAAATACTGTCCTTATATTTCTTCTGTTTTCTAGATTCTTCAAAAAAAATGTAAGTTTTATCTTGGCTTTAATTTTTCTAGTTCACCCTGCAATTTCGGAAGCAGTTTTGTATATTTCAGCTTTTCAAGATGTTTTATACTCATTTTTTGGACTTATTGCTTTAAATATTCTAGTACGCTTCGAAAAACCAAAATACACGGCATTGGTATTTTTCTTTTTGATTCTTTCACTACTTTCTAAAGAAACCGGCATTGCATTTTTCGGCATTGCAGTTGTTTATAAATTTCTTTTTGATAGGACAAATTTTGTCAGATATCTAATATACTCCTCTTTAATTGTTGGAGTTTATGTTTTTATAAGGATTGGAATTTTGAACATTAATCCTTTTAATTCCGCTTTTAAGCCAATTTGGACTTATGATTCAGATATTTATACTAGATTAATCAGTATTCCGAAAATTATTTATAAATACTTAACGCTCTTTGTCTGGCCGGATAAGCTTCAGGTGATACAACTTTGGTGGGTTAGAAAAGTAAATTTTCAAGATTTTTACTTGCCATTAACTGCAATTACAGTTTTTTTTAGCGTAGTTAGTTTATATGGTATACGTAAATATCTATTATTAAAGAAAGAATCATTTCCGTATTTGTTTTTTCTTGCTTTTCTTGTAATAGGACTTCTTCTTCATATTCAAATTATTGCCTTAGATGCGACTTTTGCCGAACGCTGGTTTTATCTTCCCCTTATTGCTCTTTTAGGACTTGTCGGATTTATCCTAAACCGAATTAAATTCAATTCAGGCACGAAAAAGATTTTTTATGTGTTGGCAATACTGATAATAATGCTTCTTTCTACCAGAACTTTTATAAGATCATTTGATTGGTTAGGCCATAAAAGTTTAGCAGTTCACGACTTTGAGGTAGATAAATTAAATCCAGGAACCTATTTCTTGCTGGCCGACTATTACATGGGGAATAAACAGTACGCAGATGCATATAAACTCTATACAAAAGTAGGGGAAATTGCACCTAAAAATGAAATTGTGGACAGTCCGTTGGCTTTTATCGAACTTTTCAGGGGAAATGAAAAAAAAGCGGAAGAAATACTACGAAACTCCCCTAAGACAATCTTACCTAATCTGCTGAATTATGCATACATATTACTTAAGTCGGATCCTAAGGCAGGAAAGGTTCTTTTAGTTAATTCATTAAAAAAATTTCCAGATAGCTACGAAATTAATATATTACTTGGTCTAACAGAGTATAATTTAGGAAACAAGGAAGAAGCAGTTAAGTATATTAAAAAAGCTATAACCCTAAACAGGTCAAAGACAGCTGAATATAATATGCTTTTAAACTCAATTGATAAAAATATTCCAATAAATATAAATTATAAACTGTAGCTTATTCCTGTTTTGCTTAATTTATTATCAAGAAATTGAATTTAACATCAATTGGTACTGGCACGCTTATTCCTACAGTAAAGCTTTCTTGCGGCAATTGTCTTAAAAGATAAAGTGATTGACCCAGGGTTTGACTAACAGGTGTCACATAAATAAGTGAGTTCTCCGTTACAAGGGTGTTTTTAACAGTTATTTCGCTCTTATTAGCTTTTAGTGTTATTGTTCCGGCAGATCCCGTTGCTAAGACTTCATTTCCGGCAGCCAAAGCCTGCTGAGCGATAGATAAATTGAGCTTAGAAAATGTCCCGGCGCCTGATGCAACTAAATTTCCCAGACTATCAACTTTAAGGACTTCATCGGTTTCATTCTGAATTCTTAATTCTGAATTCTTAATTCCTATGTTGTTAGCATATAACGTTCCCTCAACGGTAACATCGCTTCCAAACTTGGCATCTCCATTAGGGTCGATGTAAATTAAACCCGCCATAATTGAAATTCCTCCTTGTCTAAGGGGTTGCAGGTTTAAATCCGAACCTAGTATATTTATTGAGTTTTCCGCCAAAATTAGAGTCCCATTTATTGCAAGCTGTCCTACAATTGAAGTATCGGAAAGGGTAGTAATTCCATAAGTTGTAAGTCCTTGGCTAAATACAGCGGTCTGTGAATTCAAATTATCAACATAAGCAAGTTGACTAGAAAAAGTAGCGATATTTATGTAGTTACTAGATGCTAGTTCATAGTTACTAGTTCCGGAGGAACTTGCTGACAGAGTTGGAAAAGGCTCACTAGTTGCTGCCTGTGAAGCAGTATAATAGTTATTCGTAACATAATTTGCCGAAAGAGTTGCCGTTTGTATATTTAATCCTTCTATCTGATCGGCAATTATTCTTTGAGCCCGCAGTGTTCCGGATAGAGTGGCATTGTTTGCACTAATATTTCCGCTTGAGTCAATAGATGCAACAGCCGATCCGCTCGCGTTTTGAATCTCAAGCTTCGACTCACCCTTGTTATCATTTAGTTTTATTGCAATTTTTGCATCCGGATTTTTAGCCAACGGGTTAAGCAGATTTGTGCTTATCTGTTCGCTTGATGCAATTGGTGAAATTAATTGTTGCTGTGTGATTGTTTCATTGACAACTCTAGCTATATAATTTCTTAAACTTTGACCTGCAATAGTCACAGAATCGGCAGTTACATTTAGCGAACTTGTAGTAATGCTTCCTATATTAGCCGATCCCGTTACTACGATATTTCTTGTATTAATAATGCCCGATCGTATGTTTCCAATAAAGGCCTCCGCAAGCCCTGCGATTCTAGTTATATTTCTTCCCGACTCTTTTACTATAAATTGGTCCGGATTCTGCTCAATAATACTCAGATTTCCGGAGTTACTTATAGCTAGATCGGCTTCGATATTTACCATTTTTGTTTTTTGGCCTTCTATCTGAAGTTGCTGGTCCTGTACACCCTTGACGATTAAAGGGGTTATCCTTCCATAATCTATTCCCCATGGATTACTTTTAAAATCATCCCCATTTGTTCCAGGGGAGACTGCAAATTCATAAGCTTCATACAATTCCTGTGCTATAAAACCAGTTACTCGTGATTCATCAGAGATCCATGTGAAATCTCTAACTTTAATTTTCATTAAATCATCTATGGTAAAATGAGTGTTTACTATATCCTTCTTTAATCTTGCATCTGAGGATGTTTCAAAAAAGGTACAATTACCCGCACATCCTTCTATATTCCCCTGGTTAACCTCATCGCTATCGCGAAAAGCTACAAACCAAGTATTCGCGGTACTGTCAGCAACTCCTGCCTGAATTAGCATTACATTCTGGTTGGCATTTGTGTTTGTATTTTCTACTGCTAATACCCAGCAGCTTGCGCATGCGCTTGAACTGCGGTTATAGGAAATGTCAACGTCTGTTGCGCTGTCAACAGTAGCATTAAAAATAGCGCCGCCGTCTACTGTTAAGGCGCCTGAAAAGGCGCCTGTCGTAGCTGTAAAACTGATTGTCCCGTTGGTATTATTATCAATCGTTTCACCATTTTGAAGATTAATGTCTGTGGTAACCCCGGTGTTTGAAATGCTTATCGCAGTTGTAGCTGCGCCTGAGAGAGTGAAAGCTGTTCCGGTAGCATTACTTGAAATGTTTCCAGTTGAACTTACCTGGAAGTCATCTCCGTTTCCAACCGTGAAGAGAGCTGCCGGTGATGTATCTCCGATCCCCACATTACCGTTGTATTCAATTGTCAGCAAATTCGTAGCATCATATCTCCAGTCAATAAAAGCTGAAGAGGCAGTGTCTCGTGCCACAAGATGAAACGGTCCGTCGAGCCAACCATAAGGCTGAAGAGTTAATCTAGAGACTTCACCTGCAGTTCCGGCTGAGGCTATCTGGGAGCCAATATGAACATCAGATGCTCCAGCCGTGACAGCATCTACGGTTCCCCCATTGTTATCAAATATTGCCTTCCCTGTAAATTTAATGAATCCGTTGGTATTATTATCAATCGTTTCACCATTCTGAAGATTAATATCTGTAGTAACTCCTGTATTAGTAAAGTTAAGGCCTGTTGTTGCAGCGCCTGCAACAGTTATACCGCCAGTTCCGTCTACTCGTAAATTTGCATTTGTTTCAATATCCCCTTCAACATACAATTCTTCTGCTGTAGTAGCGATATCACCATCAGTGGATATGTTTCCTATGACAAACAAGCCATCAGATTTAATCTGAGCCCATACTGTGGCCCCAAAAATACTTGAAAAATATAAATCCTTTGCGCTACCGCTAGTAAGAGCAGATCCCGACTGTATATAATTTGCTGTTGAGTTTGCTGCAACTCTGAAGATAGAATCATCAGTTGCAGATGAAAATATATCTACAGAGCCTCCATTTTCTATTTTAAATTTAGTTGTTCCAGAGCTTGAAGCAGTTAGTAAATCCTGATTTTCTAACTGGTCAAAAATCGCCAATGCTTTCCCCGTTACTTGCACTGATAATGGTCGAGTGGCGTGGAGCACAGAAATTGGCGTTGCTGTTCCTAATCCAAATAAATTGCTAGAGTCATTATAAAAAATATTGCTGTTGTCTTCTGCCAAAACTCCGCTTGTTCCTGCAAAAACTACGGAGCCAGCTGTAAAAGTAGTATCAATTCCTCCGTCTGCGTAAATCAATCCATCTACCTCAAGCGCGTCTGATACAAGAAGATCGTTGCTCGCGCCAACATTTGCTCCGCCGGCTGTTGCAGTCCCAATTCTGTTATATGCAACAGCAGTTGAGCCTGCGATTTGAAATACGCCACTTGTTATAAGCGACGTTCCACCGGCAGGGTCTAAAAAGTAGGTAGAATCGTTAATGTCATAATATTGCGAACTATAAGTATTCCCGCTGCTATCAATTCTAAATTGCGTAATCCCTGATTTACTTGCCGCGATAATATCTTGATTTTCTATCTGGTCAAATATAGCCAAAGCCTTACCAGTTGCACCTGCTAAAAGAGGTCTTGTGACATATAATTGCGAAATTGGATTACTATGCCCAATTCCCACATTTCCTTGCCCTTTAACTACAAATCTGGCTACACCACTGTTACTTGCGGTAATTAGATCGCCTGTTTTATCGTTATCAACAACAAGCGCTGCGAATGAAGTATGAGCAGAAATACTTGCAACCGGATTTGTCCCCTGGAATTTCCCTCCTGCTCCTATTAAGCGAAATGTGGCAGAGCTAGTGGCTTGAGCTCCGAAAAGGAAATCAACAGTACTGTTATTGGTATAGAGAGCTCCGGATGTTTGATTCCAGAATTCATCTGTTGTTACTCCAGTCCCACAATATCCAAATGCCGGACTTGTCCCACCAAGCAAACACTGGGATGAAGTTCCTGCTGTAGTCTGTGCTAAAACTCCGCTTCCATTTGTGTACAAAGGCCCACCATTTGAGGTAAAAGCGGAGAATGTGATTGTGCCGCTTGATGTTATACCTGTTGCCGCTGTAATAGCGCCTGTTGAGTTGATTTGGAAATCATCTCCGTCACCAACTGTAAAAAGGGAAGCAGGAGATGAGTCTCCGATTCCCACATTTCCTCCTGCAAATATGGCAGAGTAGTTAGTGCTTGATCCGGATTGGGAATCTATATACAAACCGTAAGATGTTGTAGTCCCACTCAAACCTTGATTATTGACAAGAACACCGTATTGGGTGGTTGGTTTCAAGGAGCCAAGGGCCACAGGGGAACCTATTCTTGCCGTTGTCCCATTTGTTACTGCTCCCGAAACAGCACTGTAAACATTTGCAAAGTCTCCTGCAATTGCGTCCGTTATTGTAACACTTGAAGGGGGAGCAAAAAATGCAGCCAAAAGTCCACCCCTTGCCAGTGCAATGCTGGAGCTTGGAGCAAACGTGGGTGCAACATCTATTCCCGCGGGAATATTACCAGCTCCGTTAAAAGTATTTCGCAGCCTTACTGAGGCAGCGTCATTGCTATTAGTTATTGTAGAGGTCACGCTTATTATGCCGACATTTGATCCTGTTGTAGTCAAACTTCCGGAAACTACTACTTGACCATTTGCAACATCTAACAGTTGTGAAGGTGTTGTCGTACCAATTCCAACTTTCCCGCTATAACCGTTATTGGGCATAATTATTAATTGTCCGCTAATTGATGCTTGAGTTTGGTTGCTTAAGTTGGAAAGTCCTGTAAATGCAAATTTAGCACTAGTTGTCGCTTGGCCTCCGATAAGAAGATCAACAGTTGAATTGTTAGGATACAAAGCTCCGTTTGTTTGGTTCCAGAAGAAATCAAGACTTTGGCCGGTTGCACAGCTCCCAAAACTGGGAGTCGTTCCACCAAGCAAACACTGAGTAGTTGTCCCTGCTGTAACTTGAGCAAGCTGCCCGCTTCCATTTGTATACAACGGACCACCATTCGAAGTAAAAGTAGAAAATGTAATTGTTGAAGAAGCGGTAATGGTTCCTATATTTAGTAAATTTCCGGAGGAGTCAATTCTTTGCGTGCCCCCACTACCACCAGTATTTATTCCTGTTGTTCCATTAAGCGTTGTTCCTTGAAATGTTCCATTTGTTTGAAGATTTCCTCCAATTGCTTTAATAAGATATATACCCCCGTAAAAATTGACTCCTTTCCCATCATCTGTAAAGGCTAAGCCGCCGCCTGCAATTGTTACCCTGTCAGTAGGGGAAGCTGTGCCAACGGTTAGATTCCCTCCTGTTCCCGCATTTGGATATACGACTAAATTTCCAGAAACTGTTGCAGTAGTTGTTCCGCTATTAACATTTAAAACCGCAAATTTCGCAGAAGTTGTTGATTGTCCGCCTATTAATAAATCTACTGTTGAATTGTTAGGATATAGTGCTCCATCAGTTTGGTTCCAATAAAGTTCATTAGAAGGAGTACCTGCAGGACAGCTGCTCCAAGACGGAGCAGAGGCGCCTGAGAGCAAACACTGTCCTGCCGTATTTGTATTTGCCCCTGTCAAAACTCCTGTTGATACAGTTGCATACAGTACGTTATTGTTAGCGTTAAATCCACTGAATGTAATAGTACCTCCCGCGGATAAGTTGTTAAGCCCTGTTACGCTCTGGTTATTTCCCGTTACAGCTCCTGTTAATGTTAGCGCTCCTAAACGTAGAGTACCACCGGAGGCTGAAATATCGTGATTTCCGGTGGCTGTAAAGGTTAAATCTGAATCTGCACCGCTTAAAGTAAGCCCAGTCGTGCCCTGAAGAGTCGAATCTCCGGCTAAAGTTTCGTTTCCGCTGTTATCAATTGTAAACTGGGCAATGCCTGAAGCTGATGCGCTAATAATAGGACCGGTTGAGTCTTGGTTAATAGTAAATGCGCTTCTGCCGGAGCTTGTGGCAAGAACTGAGAACTCATCATTTATTTGTACGCTTCCGGGTACTGTTGAAATATTTCCTGAATTTGAGTTATTAACTAAAGGCTTCTGTAAGTCTATTTTTCCCAACCCATCGGGAACAACTTGTACGTTTGAGCCTGTTCCAGTATTCGTAGTAAGCAAAAGAGGCTGACCCGAAAGTTTAAATGTGCCTCCACTTGCGGTAAAAGTTGGATTAGCAGAGCCTCCGATTGTTAAATTACCGCTTGAATCAAGTGCTAAAACTACGTCACTCGTACCTGCACCTGCAGCAGTTGACGGCGGGAGTCCCTGCAAAGTTTCCGAATTTGCAGCATACGCAACGGTTGCTAACTGCTGGCGTGGGGTTAGTTCGTCTGTTGATTCAATTGTCACACCCAAATAAAGCGCAGCGTTTTCGCTAAACAGGGTAGAGGGAATTGAGGTAACATTTCCTAGAATGTTGTTAAAAATTCCGTCCGTGTCGGGATTTGCCCTGTCAACTTCCTGCCACAAAAGGGCAGAGCCTGAAGCTGTTATATCGTTGTAAATTGCATAACGAATTAAAGTGCTAGAGGTAATTGGATTATCGTTTATATCTGTTAACCTACCTTGAAAGGACAAGATTCTGGGAGGAGCAGTAGGTAGGGCTGCGAATGTTGGCTGAGACTGGGGTTTTGCAAAAAATGCATTATATAAACCAAAACCCACAACCGCTAAAAAGATAATTAAAACCGCAAAATTAAAGTAATGAGCAATTGCATAAGAATGATATCTTATGTACCACTTTGGTCTTGTATATCGAGCGTGAAAAATAAGCTTTTGAATTAGGCTCATTTGCTTTGTAGATACTGCAAATGGAGCATAAAGCTTCTTAGATATATTTTTTATACCTAGCAAATCCCTTGGAGTAATGTTTTTAATGGCAACTGTAGCCTCGCTTTTTTTAAAAACAGGCTGGCCTCTTAGTTTCCATAAAGCCTCGATTCCCTTAGACGCAAATGAGGCAAGGGGTGCAGTTAAGATTGCGTCGAAAGTAAGTGAGCCTGCTCTGGCAAGTTTTTGAGCCAGCCTTAAGGGAGGGAAAGCCGAGTAGCCTTTATGGCTAATGGCTAAGGGTTTATGGCTAAGGGTTTCGGGAATATTTAGAGGCTGTTTTGCTTTGGAAATATTTTCAACCGAATAATCTCTGCTTACAGTTATTCCTTCTTGGTTCGCCCAGGCTAGATAGCGGCGAAGCGAAGACAATTTTCGATTGACAGTAGCCGGCGAAAAGCCTACCTCTTGCGTTAGTCTTTTCTTATATTCGTTAATCAACTCCGTATTTAAGGTTGCAAGTATTTCCTCGCTCGTACTGGTATTTAGCACTTGTTTAGCCCAAGCAATAAATTGTTTAACGTCAATGATATAGTTTTTTATAGTAAGATGTGATGATTTATCTTCAAAGAGGAAGTTTTTAAAATCTTTTAGGCTAAACGGATCCTTCTTCGCCAAGGCTTCGGCGGATTCGGTCTTTTGCTGTTCGAATATATTAACTTGAATGATGTCCTCATCTTTGAGGAACTTAAAGAATTTTCGCAAGCTCGAAACATGCCTTTCCATTGAACTTGCAGATAAACTCTCCGCACTTTCATTCCTGTATGCCTGGATAAATTCAAAGTTAATAGAGTTAGGGGAAAATGTTCTTCCGGTTTTAGTTTCAAACCAGCGGATGAAATGCGATATATCAGAGATATAATTTTTAACCGTAATCTTAGAAGGAGTTTGTGGTTGTGAAAAAAGATAGTCTTTAAATCGCGTAAGTATAATAGGCAGGTTATTCATATTTTGAGACTAATTTCCGAAATAAAAATTCCAAATTAGCACTCCAGGCACGAAATTATACGGATTATACGGTTTATACAAAGGTTCATGTTTATTCTGATACATACTATATAGAATAGAAAATTTATGTGAAAATTGTCAATATCCTAGAGTATAGTGCAAAATTAATATTGATATATTAAGATCTAGTCATTTAAATCCAATTTTTTTTGTGAAAATGGCCATATTTAGTGTTTTAACGCATTAAAACATACTACGAAAAAAATTAGAATATATAACACAGTGTCAATTAATATATAAAAGTATAACACGACTTTACTTATCATTTGAGTCCTAGAATATAATATTAAGGCAATTTAAAATTATAATTTCCCCAATTAATATTCAAATTTTTATTTTATTTCTTACTCATATTTATATTAGCGAACCATAAGCGCGGGTGATAACTCTTTTAAAAGCCATTTGCGGATTGATAATTCAACCTAAATTATTTTTTTACAGTTTTATACTTTTTTCAATCTGATTTCACGTATTAAAATTTGTTTTTTTTACAATGTGCAGATACAATTTAGCTAATGCCCAAAAATAGGTTAAAAGTTTTTAAAGTTCATAAAGTTATAAAGTTTGCGCTGGTACTTTTAACTTTTTCCTTTCTACTTTATAACTTGCAAAGCTTTAGCTTAGCTCAGTATAAGTTGCCACAGGGAAACTTAAAGACCACAGTTTCAGGAGTTTTGGGTGACTTTTACCTTAATATCACGGGGTATATTGCTCCGTTCGCATCAATTGTTCTATACGATGGAAATAAAGTTTATCTTCGGGCAACTACAGCGGATGAAAAAGGCTATTTTAGAATATCAGAAGTTTTAATCAAGATGGGTTTTTCTAAATTTTGTTTTGATGCATATGATTTTAAACGCTTGGGGGAGTCATATTCATGCCAAACAATCTCACCGGCAACTGGCTCGGTTACTATTAACGATATTTTCTTGCCTCCTACGCTGGGGCTTTCCCGTACAACCATAGAAGCAGGAGGCTCAACTACAGCTTGGGGATATTCAATGCCTGGAGCAATTGTAACGCTTAATTTTGCAGGTAAAAACCTGACAACCAAGGCTGATCAAAGCGGCTTTTATCAGTTTGTACTTAAAAATATCGACGCCGGAATATACAAGTTATATGCCAAGGCGGAACTTAACGGCAAAAAGTCACTTGATCCGCAGAAGAAAGTCGAGTTAAAATCGCTATCCAAAGCAGATCAGGCTATAGCAGTTACAGAAGATTTACTGAAAAAAATCTGGGAGCTTTTAACCACTTACTGGTTTATTTGGATTGTAGTACCGGTTATTATCCTAATTATTATACTTTTGTGGAGGCTCTCAAAAATGCACCGACATCACTATTTGCACCATCAATATTTTGTAGGATACTGATTATTTTTCCGAGGCGTTTTCAGGCTCTTTTGTGGCCTCGCTTGAGCCTTTAGGACCGCTTTCTTGTCTCCTTTGGTAGTATTTCCAGCCTAATAATACCGCAACGGCTACAAGAATTATTATAATTGTAACTTTCCACGGGAATACCCAGAAAGTAAGTGAGGCGACCAAAGGCAAATTATTATCTGTGCCATATGATGCAGCCAGTTTTGCGTTGTACGGTCCAATCATAAACATGCTTCCGAAAGTATTTTCATAATCTCTAACCGTTTCCGGGAATATATTTCTTTGGTCAAGCTGCTGGCTTTCGTTAAAGAAAAGCCCGCTTACCGTAATGCTTCCTTTAGGCATAATATGAAGATCGGAAGCGTTTTTAATCTGTGTCAAAATTTTTATTGGGCCATACTCGGCAAGCATGTCGGTAAAAAACTTACTTACTTCTGCTTTTATAGTTACATCACCGGCAACTGTAATGTAGAAAAGCGAACCAAGCTGTGTATTAACCGTTCCCCCTGTTGCATCTTTTTTTTCTTGATTTATAGGCTCATATACCAAAGCGGCATAATGGCCTCCGGGTTTGGCATCGGCAGGAACCCTCAAATAGTAGCTGATTATTTGTGTTGCGCCGGGTTGTAGTGTAAATTCATTTGGAGTAGCAACAATCCATGATGCAGCCGAATATTTATTATTGAGAGTATTTGGAGCAAGAAGCTGGGGAGTTCCTTTGCTGTCGGATACAATATAATCTTGAACGCCGACTTTAAAAGTTAGCGCAATATTGCTTTCGTTTACAATTTTGGTTGTTCCCTCTGTGGACTGTCCGGGATTTAACTCGTGAGAAATATTTGGATTAATTAAAGTAATTGTTCGCTGCAGTTCTTGTGCAAAAGCTGTCCCTACTGTTAAAAAAACCAAAGCAAAAAGCGTGGTTGCAAGTACTCTTTTCTTAAATTTTAAGGGCAGATTTTTCATTTTTAAAAGTTACCAGTTGCAACAAAAGTAAATACTGTTGAATAAATTCCTGCAGGAGTGGTTGCTCCTACGGTTGCCGCATATTCTATTTCTGTCTTTCTTGCGCTAGCCGGTGCGCTATAGTTTGCTATATTGGCATAATATCCGTTAACGCCGGTGTTAAATGGATTTGAGTATTTTGCACCGCTTGAAAAATCTGTTGCAGCATTAGCCCATGTAGTAGCGTTGACATCTGCCCCGCAAGGATGAATTCCAAAGTATGCGTTGCCTGTTGCAGGGAATATCGCAGGAGCAGGCGTATCAACTGCAGTTAAACCGCTACTGCTCATGTTATCTGTCAGGAAAAATCCGCTTGAAGGGTTTATAAATCTTCCCGAAGATGTTGCAGTAATGGAGTATCCGAATGCGCCATTTGTTGATACAGAAAGTTCTTGTGCTGAAATATTAATTATTCCATTTGATAAGGAGCCTAAGTTTACAAAAGTCGATGTCGCATCAAGACCAGTCCCAGGGTTAGTTGTATCGCCTGCCGCGCAGGAACCATTTTGCGAGTTAATATTTGTACCGTTTGCAAGACCTGTTATTGTAAATGTTAGAGAAGGCTCAACAGTTCCTTGTACCTGAACTGCTTCAATTATTCCTATTTTTACGCTTGCCGTGTCTAAATCTACGTCGCTGGCATTCCTAGTTGTAACAGTTACTTTCCAGGTGCTAGCAGTTCCTGCTGTTATGCCTCCTTTAACAGGATTGATAAGAGCAGGGGCATAAGTTGAGCAAATTCCGCTTGCGGAAACTGTTCCGGTGCATCCTATTGCCAAATAAACCGTCGTTGCGCCCGAAATCGCAGCGCCCGTTGTGACCGTAATAGATGGGGAAGATACCGAAACTCCTCCGGAGCATGCGGTTGTTGGATTGCACAAAACTGCGGAGCTGCCTAAATTGTTAAACGCGAAAGTGGTTGCCGAAGGCGATGAAATATTGCTTGCAGAGCCTGGGAATGTCACTACTATTTTTCCGCCACTTGGAACAGATGAAACAGTCGTAAATTTAATAATGTGAGTTGCGGTAATTGAGGTGTACATCGCGGTGCCAGCGTGGTGAGTATTTGTTACTTGTCCTGTGAAGAAAACAGTTCTTAGGTTTGAAGATGGCGTGTTGGCGGCTGACATAGACGCAACCGTTGCAGTCTCTAAAGTTTGTCCTGTGTCGTTTAGTAAAACTGCGCTATCAGATGCAATCCAGAGCGCAGAATTATAGACTGTGGTTGGCAAATCTATTACGGTTACTTGAGTTGCGTTTGCGGCCTGATCAGCAGATATAGGAGCCGAAGCAGAAGGGCGGGATGTAGTTAAAGTATCCGATACGTTAGAAAGAGTTGCGGCGTAGGTTTTAGCTGTTCCAAGTAATAAAAAAGCTAATAGAAATGTAAACAGCAAAGAAGCAAGTTTTTTGATAAATTCCATTTTAATCCCTACCTCTAATATGCAATCATAAAAGCATAAAGTCAAGAGTTAATTTATCTTATTTTTAACTCGAAGCACTATAAAAACAACAATTCCCAAAACTATTAAAATTACTGCTAAATAAGTTGCCGGGAATGCAAAAAAAGAAACAGATCGGCTGAATTTTTCCCCATTTTCACCAAATGTCAGACTTAAGTTTGCTTTATAAGGGCCAATTAGAAATTTTTCAGGCCAAATTGCCACAGGATAATTGGAGCTCGTAATCGTTTTTTCTATTTCTTTAAACTCCGCTGAATCCACTTTTATCTGTGTTTCATCCGGTATTAATCTTTGTGATCCTGCCAAAACATTTACAGATAAAAGTTTTACTTTTCCAACTTTTTGTCCGAATAAATTTTCAATAATAATCTCACCATTTATTGGGACAAAATGATCACTTGCGTTTTCAACCTGAACGGTAAATGGAACCGGGCCACTGTCTATAAATAAAGGGGAGCTGAATTTGTCAATAAAGCCTTTAGTTTCGCCTTTCGGACCAACTGAAAGCAGAACATTCATTGCAACGCCGGCTGATGCAAGAGATGAATTTGAAATCGTATCGGGCTTTGGATTTGTGGCAAAGAAAACCGTAAAATAATAATCTCCTTTGGCTTCATTCGGTGGTATATTTACTTCGAAGTCAAATTCTTTTTTCTGCTTTGGAGAAAGCGTAAATGATCTTATTGATATTCCTTTATCTTTAATTTTAATTCTGTTTATAAGAAGGGGGTCAGGGAAGCTTTCAAATGTATCTAAAATCTCAATTTGTCCGTTGTTTGAAGTTGAAGCCTTAAAGGCTTTAAGCTGAATAATAATATCAAGGCTCTGCTCTGTTGGATTTTCCAGGCTAAATTTGGATTTTACCTCGGCAGGTGAAGTTGCATCAATTTCCATAACAGGTGGGAAAATTCCCAAAGAAACACTTTGAGCGAAAGCGTTTCGAGTTGAAAGTTGAAAGTAAAAAGTTGAAAGTAAAAGAAATACGAAGATTTTA
This sequence comes from Candidatus Levybacteria bacterium RIFCSPHIGHO2_01_FULL_37_17, assembly GCA_001782035.1. GTDB lineage: Bacteria > Patescibacteriota > Microgenomatia > Levybacterales > UBA12049 > 01-FULL-36-15b. The sequence continues at coordinate 25,540 of MFNL01000004.1, forward strand.
AACTTCAAACTATTAAAAATAACTTTAAAAACTTTATAACTTTTCACTTTATAAACTAATAACTTGGTATTGCTATATAATTTACTATATTTCGATATAGTCCTGCGGGCTGAGTTCCTGAAATATTAACTTTATAGGTTATATCAGATTTTCTGTTTCGTCCTACATTTGTAGAACTCATTACTGCAACTGCGGAAGGCGAGGATATAAAAGATTTGTAATAAGTCGGATCCGAAAATCCGCTTACGCAGTCTGTGCCTGAAACGTTATCGCATCTATAACCAAATCCATAAGTTAAGGCACTTGTCCATGCGGCTGAAGTTGTTGGAGTGCACGTTCCGCCGTCGCAGGAAGTTGCCGGAATATCAAACCCGCTGGCATCCACTCTTAAATCGTGGTTTTGCGAAACCGTAACTTGGTAACCGTAAGCCGAGCCGTTTGAAACCGTTAGCTGGTTGGTTCGGCTAACTGGCGAAGTTGGTGAAATAACTCCAAAATCAACCAAGGTGCTAGAAATTGAAAATCTGAAGTAAATTATGCTTGATATATACTGAAAGCCTGCGCGCACTTTATAGTTGGGTCCTGTAAAAAGATTATTCGGAGTCTGTCCGGATGTAAATTGTAATTGAAAACCTGAGCCCGTCGGTTTTCCCGCAATGCTATTTAAATTTCCCATTTGCAGGATGTAACTGTCGTTTTTGAGAGTTTGACCCCAAACCCTTGATACACCAAATAGCATTAAAGTAATATATAGCCATATTAAAATGATGAATAATAAGTATTTCATTTTTCTTGATTTTCCTTAGATTCTTCTCGCAAGTCTCCAGTTTCTTCAAGGATTTCGTTTAACTTTTCCAAATCCTCTTCTTTAAGCATACCTTTTTCATCCTCAATTATCTCTTCTACGTCTTTTGAAATAGTATCTGCAGCTTCTTTTTCCCGTTCCTCTATTGCGTTAACTTTTTCATCCTGCTGGTCGGATTTTTGATATTCACGGCCGAAAAAATAGGCAAGTGGCGACACCAGAGCAATAGATGCCACTTTTAAAATATTAGCAGTAAAATCTCCGGTGTTTAAATCCGGAATAAAAATTAGGATAGACCCTGCAATAAATATAAAAACTGTTAAAGGATCAAAGACGAATGCAATTCCAAAAGCAAGAAAATATATTATAAAAAATAAAGGGCTGTTTAGGCCTCCTGTTGCAAAAATAAGAAGGAAGACGAGCGTATTTAATATAAATATGCCAAAGTTGCCTTCCTGCCCAAGTTTTAGAAAGGTTTTACCTCGTCTTCTTGCAACAAGCAGTAGATATAAAGCTATGAAAAGCCCTAAAAGCTGGACCGTATAATCCTTAAGTGGGGAGTTTTGCCAGATGTAAATAACGCCAAAAGAAAGCACAAGAGTTGCGCCTTGGACAGCAAGTTTCATACTCTAATCGTATGTAATTTATGTCAAAACTTCAAGTTTATGTTATATTCTACTTATGAAAAAGTACTTCGCAAACGAGATTGAGCAAAAATGGAGAGCGAAATGGCGAGAAGAAAAAGTTTATAAGTTCAAAGAAGATCCAAAAAGGCAAAAATACTACAATTTAGTTGAGCTTCCATACCCATCGGGCGACTTACATTTAGGACACTGGTTTGCATTTACGCCTCCGGACGTCCATGCAAGATATAAAAGGATGAAAGGCTATAATGTTTTCTTCCCAAATGGCTTCGACGCCTTTGGTCTTCCTGCGGAAAACGCAGCAATAAAGAATAGAATTCATCCCAAAGATTGGACTTATAAAAATATAGAAACCATGAAAAAGCAGTTTGAAACAATGGGAACCATGATTAACTGGGATGCTGAGGTAATAACTTCAGATCCTGCTTTTTACAAATGGAACCAGTGGATTTTTCTCAAGTTGTTTGAAAGAGGCTTGGCATACAGAGGAAAAGCTTTATCTAATTGGTGCCCAAAAGACTTAACAGTTTTGGCAAATGAGCATATAGAAGGTGGAAAATGCTGGCGATGCGGGACCGAAGTGGTTCAAAAAGAAGTAGAGCAGTGGTTTTTAAAAATAACAGAATATGCTGATCAATTAATCTGGCCCGATAATCCTGATTTTGATTGGCCAAAAGAGGTAAAGGAAGGCCAAAATAACTGGATCGGTAAAAAAGAGGGGATGTTAATCAAATTTAAACTGGCTCATGCGCCTAGTTTTTCCCCTACGGGGATAGACGTTTTTACAACAAGACCTGAAACAACCGATGGAGCCTCATTTCTGGTTATTGCCCCCGAACACACATTTGTTCAAAAGATTTTAAAAGAGCAAAGTTCTAAAACAAATAGCGAATATAAAACTATAGAGAAATATGTATCAGAAGCAGAAAAAAAGACGGAAATGCAAAGAAAAGAGGACAGAACTAAGTCCGGAGTTTTCACAGGAGAATGGGCTGTCAATCCAGTAACAAAGACTGAAATTCCAATATGGATCTCCGACTACGTGTTGGCAGGTTATGGAACTGGCGCTATTATGGCTGTTCCTTTCGCAGATCAGCGGGATAGAGAATTTGCAGAAAAGTTTAAATTGCCCGTCCCAGAAACTAAATTTAAGGCCAAGCCAGAAGGCAAGAAGTCAGTTAATTATCATCTTCGGGATTGGTCTGTCTCGCGTCAGCGCTATTGGGGAACTCCTGTGCCTGTGATTCATTGTCCAAAAGATGGAATTGTTCCGGTTCCGCTTGAAGATTTGCCTGTTGAGTTGCCATATGAAGTCGATTTTACTCCAAAAGGAAAACCGCCTTTAGCTTCAGATGAGGCTTGGTTGAATACCAAGTGCCCAAAATGCGATGGAAAAGCAAAAAGAGATGCAGAAACGCTAGATACTTTTTTTGACAGCTCCTGGTACTTTTTCCGCTACTGTTCACCTAAGTACGACAAGGGGCCATTTGAAAAGCAAAGAGTTAAAGAATTAATGCCAATTGATATTTATTTTGGAGGCTCAGAACACACACTAGGACACACTTTGTACGCACGATTTTTCACGAAATTCTTTAAAGATTTAGGACTGATTACTTTTAGCGAGTTTGCAAATAAACGAGCCCAGCACGGAGTTATTTTGGGGCCTGACGGAGCAAGAATGAGCAAAAGTAGGGGTAATGTAGTAAATCCGGATGATTTTGTAAAAGAATACGGGGCAGATACCATGCGTCTTTATATTTGTTTTATGATGCCTTACAGCGCAACTGCTCCGTGGTCGGACAACGCAATAGCCGGAGTTTATAAGTTTTTAAAAAGAGTTTGGGATTTACAATTTAGCCTCAAAAATAAAGATTTAGATGATGAAGACTTATTTCAAATGCATTCCGCAATAAAAAAAGTCGGAGAAGATCTTGAAAGTTTGAATTTTAATACAGCAGTATCGGCCATGATGATTTGGCTTAACTTTTTAAGTTCAAAAGGAGCGTCAAAAGAGGAATATGAAGCTATTTTGAAGCTTCTTGCGCCATTTGCCCCTTATATAACCGATGAAATTTGGCACTTATTAAATCCAGCTGCTAACGCTATACACTTAGAGAATTTCCCTTTATTTCAATCTAAATTCATAAAGCGCGAAAACGCCCAAATTGTTGTACAAGTTAACGGAAGAGTCAGGGACACAATTCAAATTTCCATGAGCCAAGCTGAAAATAAGAAATTCGTCGAAACTGAGGCTAAAAAAGGCGAAAAAGTAAAAAAATATCTTGAAGGTAACGTGAAAAAAACAATTTATATTCCAGCCAAACTCATAAATTTTGTAGTTTAAAATGGAAGATTTGCAAGAGCAGCTTGCTCCTATTTTTAAAAGATTTTGGCTCCCTATAGTTCTTGCTTTGATCGCTTTGATGTTTTTTGCATATGGTATGATATCTTTGCTGTCAAAATCTTCTACCCCTCAAGTTAGATTTGAAACCGTTGAGTCTCTTCAAGCAGAAGCAGAAATCGCTGTTGATATCGAAGGCGCAGTAGTTAAACCGGGCGTATATAAGCTCAAATCAGGTTCAATTGTTCAGGAAGCATTAATTGCGGCAGGAGGAGCATCAGAGGACGCAGATAGGGAATGGATGGCAAAAAATTTGAATTTGGCCTTAAAACTTACAAATGGACAAAAAATATATATTCCAAAATTGGGAGAGACCGGAACTATTTCTGTAATTCAAGACGTTGAAAGCAACTCAACAGCTCTTATAAACATAAATACAGCATCAAGTAGCGAATTAGACACGCTTCCCGGCATAGGTCCGGTAACAAGTACGAAAATAATAGATAACAGGCCATATAACTCAATAAATGACCTTTTAGACAAAAAAATTGTCGGGCAATCAACCTTTGAGAAGATAAAAGATAAAATAACCACTTTGTGAAAAGTCTGCTCCTTTTTTATTTACTGCTTGTCTTATTAGTTGCTGCTCGTTTATTTTTATTTTATTCAAACCAGCCGACATTTGCCGATAAACAACAGGTTATTTTCAAAACAACAGTAAACACCTCTCCTAAAAGCTTTAATAACTATCAGACTTTGTGGGTAAATATCTCTCCTACTACCGGCGCGCTACTCAAATTACCCGTAGATATGCAGCTGTCTTACGGAGATATAGTTTTAATTTCTGGCAGACTAAATAATAAACTGCTAGATAGTGGTGATAATATTTTCACAATAGATTATCCAATAATCGAGCCTAAAAGTAGTGAAAAGTCCCCATTTTTAGCAGTCATATATTCTATTCGCCAACATATAATTGATTATTTTAAGCAACATTTGGATAATGTTTCTGCAGGACTTTTGCTTGGAATAGTTTTTGGTATTAAAGACAATATACCAAAGCAGTTTCTTGATCAGATACAACAAACGGGCGTAATGCACGTTGTAGCAGCTTCGGGCATGAATGTAACTATGGTATCGGGATTTCTTTTTTATTTTTTTATTTTGTTTTTAAAAAGACAAATTGCAATAGTAGCAGCAATAGGAGGAATCGCTTTTTACGTGATTCTAGCAGGCTTTGAGGCCTCTATTGTGCGCGCTGCAATAATGGGTTCAATTGTATTTGGAGCACAAATCATCGGAAAGCAAAAAGAGAGTGCCCACATTTTGTTTCTGACAGTAATTTTAATGCTATTCTTGTGGCCGGAATTTTTAATTAGTATCGGTTTTCAGTTAAGCGTTGCTGCAACCTTGGGAATTCTTTTCATCCCTATGCTTTTTTCGCGCTTTACAAATAGTTTTACCGAGGTATTTATTGTCACAATTTCAGCCCAGCTTGCTACTTTGCCAATTTTAATTGCAAATTTTGGAGCCTATTCGGTTCTTTCTATATTTACAAACGCTTTTGTATTGTGGACTATTCCAATCCTCACAATTTTAGGCATGATTTCGGCGGTTTTTGTTTTTATTTTGCCGCTTTTTGCGAGTTTGTTTTTGTACATTGCACTTCCTTTTTTGCTCTTTTTTAGAACGGTAGTAGAGTTTTTTGCCTCAACTACCGCAATTTTGACATTTTCGAGTTTTTCCTGGCAATTCAGTCTTGCTTATTATTTTATACTTGCTGCTGCAGTTTTGTTTTTTTATGAAAAGATACATAAGCGTTCTTTTTCTTAGCATTGCAGCTTTGGGTTTGTTGTTTATTTACCAAAGCTTTAGTTTATCTGACGGCAGACTTCATATGGTCGTTTGCGACATTGGCCAGGGCGATGGGATTTATATAAGAGCAGATAACGGGGCGGATTTAATAGTGGATGGAGGCCCTGACAATCGTATTTTAGATTGTCTTTCTAAGCATATGCCTTTTTGGGACAGAACTATTGAGGTTATGATTTTAACTAATCCGGACGCCGACCACTTGCGCGGTGTCACTCATATCATTGACAGCTACAAAGTGATACATTATGCAACGGTTGATTTCCCCAAGCAAACTGCAGCTTACAAACTATTACAGAGTAAATTAAGGCAGAAAAACATAACTACAGAGTATTATTTTAGTGGTGAAAAAATAATTTTCGGGAAAACCGAATTTAGCTTTTTATGGCCGGATAAAAGTTTTAACGGCGGAACCGTAAATGACAATTCGGTCGTGGGAAGACTTACCTTTGGGAACTTCAGCGCTCTTTTAACAGGGGATGTCGGCGCAAATATTTTGGACACCCAAAAAATAGGAAAAGTTAATGTTTTAAAAGTCCCTCATCATGGTTCAAAAACTGGAATGAGCGATATATTTTTAAACGAAACAATGCCTAATTTAGCTATAATTTCGGTTGGAAAACACAATAATTATGGTCATCCTGCGTCTTTAAGCCTTGAGCTTTTAAAAAAACATAATGTTAAAACTTTGCGAACTGACTTAAATGGTGAAGTGGAAGTAGTATCGGATGGCAATAGTTACTGGGTAAATTGAGCAGTAGCTGTTTTGTGATGTCTAAATTTGAACCTGTCGGGATATCGAAGCCCTTGAATTATCCCTCCAATTGCTATGCCATTAATTATTGACAGATACTGGAATCCTTCATAATTAATCAGAGTTATTCCTGTTATTAATGTCAATATTAGCCAATGGTGGATATGATAAATTTTACTCCTTGAATGTATTCTTAAATTTGGAGAAAGCTCTATTTTCCATACTTGAACCCTGGGGAGCTTATGTTTCTTTTTCTCGGGATGAGAGAAATAAAGAAAAAACACGTACCCTAGCCAAATAGAAAATAAAAATGTAAATAATCCGCTCATATTATATAAGCATTTTCAGCTTATAGTATATATGTGTATCATACAACATCTTCAAGGCCATTTCAAGTGCAGGGAAGTTGTTCATTTGAATGTGATAGAATGATGATTAAAGGAGTTTTTGTGACAAAAAAATTATACTCAATTTTATCGGGTTTAGCCTCGGAAATGGGCGTAAAAGAACCTAATTTTAAAGTCGAGGTTCCAAAAAATAAAACACATGGAGATTTGAGCTCAAATATTGCCCTTGCTTTGGCAAAAACACTCGATAGAAACCCGATGGAGTTAGCCAAAGAGATCTCGGAAAAGCTTAAAATAGATTCTAGTTTAATTTCAAAAATAGAGATTGCAGCTCCCGGCTTCATTAACTTTTGGTTTTCACAAGAGTATCTTTCTTCTCGGGTTCAAAATATTATTAAAGAAGATGATCTATATGGCTCAATTGATTTGGGCAAAGGTAAAAAAGCAAGCGTAGAATATGTATCCGCAAATCCAACGGGGCCTTTACATATTGGAAACGCAAGGGGCGGGCCTCTTGGAGATATTATTGCAAACATAATGCAGAAAGCGGGCTACCGCGTCAGCCGCGAGTATTTGCACAACGATATAGGAGGACAGGTAGAAAAACTGGGAGAAACCATTTATTACTTGCTCAATCCGTCAGATAAACCAAAAGATTATGAACTTCAGTATAGGGGAGAATATGTTTACGATTTGGCCAAAGAAGTTAATACAAAGCTCCACAACTCAAAACTTTCTAAAGAAGAATTTATGAAAGAAGCGGGCAAAATCGCAGTTGAAATTATGCTTGAGCAAATTTTAGAAGATTGCAAACTAATGGGAATTAATTTTGATAAAATTACAAAAGAGTCCGAACTACGAAAAGACGTATCAAAAACGCTTGACAGGCTCAAAAACTCTTTAAAAGAGAATGAAGGAGCTTTATGGTTTGCTCCGAGTGACCAGTATTTAAAAGACAGAGAAACGGTTGTTAGAAAATCGAACGGAGAATATACATACTTTGCGTCTGATATTGTTTACCACAACCAAAAGCTGTCTGAAAACGATATTGCAATTGATGTTTTAGGAGTAAACCACAGTGGACATGTTCCCAAACTTTTCGCTGTTGCAAAAGCATTAGGGCATAATCCGGACAGTTTAAAAGTTGTCTTATACCAGTTTGTTAGGCTAAAACAAGGTTCAGAATCTCTCAAAATGAGCAAAAGGGAAGGGACTTTTGTTACAGCAAAAGAGGTTTTGCAGGAAGTCGGTAAAGATGCTTTCAGATTTTTTCTTGTCTCGCAAAATAATCAAAGCCATATAGATTTTGACATTGAGTTGGCAAAGAAGAGGGCAGCTGAAAATCCTGTTTTCTATGTTCAGTATGCATACACACGAATAGCGAGCATATTCGCTAAACTTAAAACTGAAAATTTAAAACTTAAAACTGATGATTTAGGTTCAAAACTCAAAGAAAAAGAGGAGCTGGAGTTGATGAGGCTTCTTTTGCAGCTACCAACGCTAGTTGAAACGGTCGCGCAAAATTTTGCCGTCAATTTAATTACAAATTACTCTGTAGAGCTTGCGACTTCATTCCACCGGTTTTACGAAAAACAACAAGTGCTTTCAGTGGAAAGTGAGCTCAAAAATGCCCGACTCGCTTTACTCAAGGCAACTCAAATCACGCTAAGAAATACACTGGACTTACTCGGAATATCCGCTCCGGAGAAGATGTAGAAATTATTTTCCGTTATAATTCTTCCGTGGCTAATGATATTGCAAAAGAGGTTGTAGTAACTGCAAGTCCTGCAAGGAATTCAGTCGTATTACCACGGTTTCCTGCGTCAATTGTATACAAGAATGCACCTGTTGTCGCAGCTAATTTACCCAACCTTAGAAGATTTCTGATTGAATTAGATCTATCGGCAATCCAATCCAATGCTTTGTAAGCGCTTTCATGTTTTGCTATTCTTGTCTCCTGATTCTGTAGTACGGAAAGATATTCCTCCATTGCCTTAACTACATCAGCGTTAACCCCGCCCTTAGCTACAGCATAATCTTTTTCTATTAGATTCAAATCAAAAATTCTTTCCGAACTCATAATATCCGATAGTATACCACGATCTGCTTAGAAGTCAAATTTGAACAGATTTTGACCTATTCAAAACCCCTAACTTTTCCGTTATAATAATGCTTCTATGAACTACACAAGAAGAGTTTTGGAAAATGGCCTGCGAGTCCTCACAATTCCTATGCCTTCATTTGAAAGTGCAACAGTTATGGCAATGGTTGGAGCAGGATCAAGATACGAAACCACAAAAAACAACGGAATCTCCCACTTTTTAGAACATATGGCCTTTAAAGGAACGAACAAAAGACCTTCGGCTATGGAAATTGCAAGCATGATAGACGGAATTGGAGGCGAATTTAATGCTTTTACAAGCAAAGAAGTAACGGGATATTTTGTAAAAGCAGCAAAAAACCATGCAGAACTTTGCTTGGATGTTTTATCCGACATGCTCCAAAATTCAAAACTAGATGCTTTGGAGATAGAAAAAGAAAGGGGAGTAATACTTGAGGAAATCAACTTATACGAAGATACTCCAAGCAGAAAAATTGGCGATGTTTATGAAAGTCTTTTGTATGGAGATACGCCCATGGGATGGGATATTGCAGGAAGAAAAGATGTAATTAGAAACATTACTAGGCAGGATTTTGTCGACTACTTGTCTAGTTTGTACAGCGCAAAAAACATAGTTGTAGTTGTTGCTGGGGGAATAATTCCTGAAAAAATTGAGGCTATGGCGGTAAATTATTTCGGCAAGATGCCTAGCTTTGATACAGTTAGTTATAACAAAGTAGATGAAAACCAGGTCAAACCATCTCTTTATATAAAACATAAAGATACTGAACAGGTTCATATAGCCCTAGGTTTTCGAACAGTAGCGCTGGAGCATCCGGATAGATATGCATTATCGGTTCTTGGTTCAATTCTTGGTGGGGGAATGAGCTCACGATTATTTAGCGAAGTTAGAGAAAAAAGAGGCTTAGCGTACTACGTTAGAACAGGCTCGGAAAATTATCAGGACGTTGGAAATATAGTCTCAACTGCTGGACTTGACCCAAAAAGAATAGAAGACGGAATCAAAGTAATAATTGAGGAATATTCTAAATTCGCAAGTGGGAAAGCTGAAATAACCAAAACTGAACTTGCAAAATCCAAAGAATACATAAAAGGGCATTTAGTTTTGGAAGAGGAAGATAGCCGTTTTATGGCTGCATTTTACGCTCAAAACGAGCTTTTAGAAAAGCAAATGGAAACACCGGAAGACTTAATTGATAAGATTATGAAGGTAACAATGGAAGAAGTTGAGGAAGTTGCCAAAAAATACTTTAAAAAGGAAACCTTAAATTTGGCAATAATCGGAAAATTTAAAGACAAAGCCCATTTCGAAAAACTACTTAAGCTTTAATTTTTTTTGGCTTTAAGCTTTCTTATAATTTCGATAGATTTTTTTCCAAGCTCAAGCTCTGCAGGATTTTCATTAATAAACCATCTGCCCCATTGTTCCTTATCAGTGCCTTTTTGGGTATTGTGTATCCAGTAACCGAAAACATCTTCCTCGAAATTAGTTTGCTCAGTTAGTTCTATTACTCCTTGCCAAAGTACATTATCGGGATTTTCTTTATCAAAAATAGTCAATTTATCACCATCATGTAAGACATGAAGTCCGGCGTAATCCCATGTTTTTTGATTTGTGAATCTTTCATCCATAAATGCCCATGAGCCTCCCTCGGATCCAGTTTCAGAAAAAAAATAAGCTATTCCTCTAAAGTGAGTTTCTATTTCAGGTGGGATTTTTGTTTCTTGTCTAGCTGGCATAGGAATGGGATTATAAGGCTGAAACAAGTGTAAGTCAAATTTTGTTATGAATCGGTTATAACAATGTTATTACATTCTTTCTATTTACATTTTCGCTTTTACGCTTTAAAATTAGCGGTGATGGAAAAGACATTAGTACTTCTTAAGCCGGATGCCGTAAAACGTGGAATAATGGGGGAGATAATCCACAGATTTGAACGTATGGGACTTCGAATAGCTGCTATGAAAATGGTACAGGCAGACAGAAAGTTGCTAGACAAGCATTATGCAACCGATAAAACTTCAACTTTGGAGCGAATTGGAGGCAAAACAATCGATACTTACAAAAAATATGGTAAAGATGTAAAAAAGGAATTCGGCACCGAGACGGCTGAAAAAGTTGGAAAAGTAGTTGTCGGCTGGCTCTTGGACTTTATGACCTCTACGCCAGTTGTAGCAATGGTAGTAGAAGGTAGGCACGCAGTAGATAATGTTGTTGCTTTAGCGGGCTCCACAATGCCCGTGGGAGCAGCTCCGGGGACAATCCGGGGAGACTTTTCAACAGACAGCGCTGCTTATGCAAACGAAGAAAAAAGAGCAGTTACAAATCTGATTCATATTTCGGCAACGCGCGAGGAAGCAGAATTTGAAATTGGTCTTTGGTTTACCCCTTCAGAAATCCACAACTATTAAGACGGAGTATTTGCCGAAAGATAGGCAGGATTTTCATAGCGAAATCCTTCTCCATCTTTAAAAACAATAGGATAGGGTATATCTCTTACAAGTCTTTGAGCTATTTCACTTACATGTCTCAATTGTCCTTGATCTGCATGCAAATACATGGCATCTTTATAAAACATCATTTTAATCATAAACAAAGCAGTGTAATCGCCTGAAAACTGGGTAACTCTCCAAATTAGCCTTTCATAACCAGGGAGATGATGAAAGGTTCCCGGAATTGGCAACGAGCTTATTTTGCCTTTTACAACATCGCTCAAAATTCTATCTGTTTTCAAGCTATGGTTAAACCATACTTCATGGGTTATACCACTTCCTTCCTGGGTTAGTGAGTATAAGTTTTCAAGCAGAGTAAAAACCCCTTTTTGCTGAGGATTTAGAGTTTGTAGCATCTCTGCTTTTCTTGCTTCGTAATCCTGCCCCAATAGGCCAAGAGGATTTCTTTCCATCCAAGGATTATACGGATGTGCGTATATATCGTCAAGAGTTTTTTTGTTCGCGATAGTGAAGATATGCCAGTATTGCAATACCGGTTGAGGTTGCTGCGGAAAGAAGACAGTATTGGCAGAAAGCGTGCAAAACGAACGCCTGAATTCCTAGTAGAATTGCCGAAACTATTAGTCCGGTTGCAGCCAATAAATAATAGGCCTGATGAAAAATCTTCTTATAGTTCGTCATTATCAAAAGACACACTAATATAACACTTAAATAGAAAAGCGAGCCTAAAAGTGCGGTAGGAATGCCCAAAATAACCGCGTACTGACTTGTTAGTACGGTTTCGCAATTGCCGATTGTGCAAGGAGGAATTGTATTTCTAAAATGTACTAGGGTTAAGTAAGTTGCATCTAAAAATCCTAAAAATGCAATAATTGCGGAATAAATAATAAACTTATTTTTCAAAGGCATCATCAATTAACTTTTTAAAGTCTTCGTAGCTACTTGCAGTGATTCTTGCCCCGTTTAGAAAGAAACTTGGCGTTGAATTAATTCCTGCGGAAATTGCCTGCTTTTCCGATTCGGAAACAAATTTTTTTGCTTCTTGCGAGTTCATATCTGTAGTAAATTTTTCTGCATTCAACCCCAGTTTTTGAGCGTAATTTACAAAAATAGTCTGTGGACTAGGTGACTTTTCCCAATCTGGTTGATTGGTAAATAAAGCATCTGCCATTTCCCAGAATTTTCCCTGAAGGTTTGCTGCGTATCCGGCTTGGGCTGCAATTTGAGCATTAGGATGGATATTTGTCAAAGGAAAATTTCTGTAAACGTATCTGACATTCGGATACTCGGTAAGAATTTGCTTAACAAGAGGGTGATATGAAGCGCAGGCCGGGCATTGTAAGTCCGAGTATTCAATTAAACTTACTTTGGAATTCTTATTACCAAGTACAATGTCATATTCGCTACTCATTGGAACAGTTTGGCTTGTGTCAATTGAGGAAGTAGGGGATTTATTTACAAAAAGCGCAAGGCCAAAAATTGCAATTCCTACCAAAACTGCAACTGCCCCCCAAAGCCCGAATTTTTTCATCTGTTCTTTTCGAGCAGCAGCTTCAGCTTCTTTTTGCCACTCGCTTTTCTGTAGTGCTTTCTTTTGTGCCTTAGTTAGTTTTTCCACCAAAATATAATCTCACTTGAGTAAGTTTTTTTCAAGAGGGGAAATTATTTTTTGTGATAAAATACTTGCGAGCCCCTATAGCTCAACGGATAGAGCAAGCCCGTCCTAAGGGCGAGATGATGGTTCAATTCCGTCTAGGGGTACTTGCGGGGTGTAGTGAATCGGTATCACGCATCGTTCGGGACGATGAGACACTGGGTTCAATTCCCAGCACCCCGACTTAATGAAAAGAAAAGAGGTAATAAAATTTATTGTTCTTCGAACGGCCGGAAATTTTTTGGTGCTTTTTGCAATTTATGGAATTCTTGCTACGTTTGGACCGGCTCTTTATTACGAACTCAATTTTAGAATTTTGTCGGCGAGGGGAGTAACTTTTACAGTCGCAGAACCCTCAGCTGGGGCACAAGAAGAAATACCTGTTCAAGAAAATCAACTTGAGCCAACTCCAACTCCAATTCCCCCGCAAGGCATAGACAGTTTTGCAGATGTTTTGTTGGGGGCGCGTGAACAGGTTTTGGTGGCTCCAGATACAGACTTTAGCATTGTTATTCCCAAAATCGGCGCTGCGGCAAGAATTTTTCCAAATGTCGACCCAACAAACGAGCAGGAATACCAAAAAATTCTGCTGCAAGGTGTGGCTCATGCCAGGGGTACAGTTTTCCCCGGACTTTTAGGCAATATTTATCTTTTTGCCCATTCAACAGACAATTTCTGGGACGTAGGCCGCTATAACGCAGTTTTCTATCTGCTTAAAGATTTGGCAGCAGGGGATGAAATAACGGTTTTTTATCAAGGAGTAAGACATGATTACATTGTCAGTGAGTCAAAAATAGTTAATCCAAATGACATCTCTCATATTATTGATGCGCAAAAACAGGGAAGCGAAACTCTAATTTTGCAAACCTGCTGGCCTCCCGGAACCACATTCCAACGCCTTTTGGTGTTTGCAAAGCCAAAATGATAAGTTTTAAAAATCAACAAATTCAAGGTTTGGCTCTAGATATAGATGAAACACTATCTTTTACTGCTGGCTATTGGGTTGAAGAGCTTTCCAAAAATTTTGGAAACCCACAAAAATTATCTGCAAGAGAGATATTCTTAAAATACAGACTCATCCAAAAGTATCCGCACTGGCAGACAAAAGAAGCAGAAAAGTGGATGGAAAATGCCCGGAGCTCTAACGAAATACAGAAAAATCTCCCCTTAATTGCAAACGCAAACAACGCAGTCAATAAATTAAATAAAATTATACCAATCGCTTGTTATTTAACGGTTAGGCCAAAAAATGTAATACAAGGGACAAAACGCTGGCTGGAAAAGCATAAATTCCCAAAAGCGGAAATAATCGCAAGACCATCGAGTCTTCCTTATGAGGAAGGTACACGCTGGAAGGCGAAAATGCTCTTAAAACTGTATCCAAAAGTGTTGGGGATTGTGGATGACAATTCAAGTCTTATTAAATACCTGCCCAAGACGTATAAAGGATTTATATTTTTATACGATATTCCGCGACAAAAGTTTAACTCAAAAAAAATTATAGCCTGCCCAACGTGGGAAGATGTTTTGAATAAGGCAAAAACTATTTTTACTAAAAACAATCAATTTAAAACTCAATCCGAGAACTAGTTACTTTGTTCTTGACTTTATCCGTGCCTTTGCTATAATCCCTGCTTATGTCAGAGCTAGAAATCTATCGAAGAATAAATCACCAACCAGAATCAACAATGATTCATATTTCCGACAAAAACGGTGAGTACGATACGGAGTTAGGAAAATTAAAGGTCAGAGTAACTAAAGTTGATACCTTGGGACGTCTAAAACAGTTAGTTCTTGAGGCAGACTTTTTAAAAGGTAAGCTAAGAAGGAATTATTGGAAAAGACGAAGAATTAGAACCATTGATTTAAGTTCGGGTTATGGGAGGCAGGACATATCTAAACGAGAGACGCTAATTGTTTATCCAGATGGATATCAAAAGGGCATGCCTTCAAGAAGAGCTTTGCGATTCAGCTCGGGCGAAATTTGGCCTAAAGATCAGGGTAAGCATATAAATACTTGAAGTTTTCACAGAAAATAAGGTTTTCACCCTCATAAACTCCTAAAACTTGACAAGTTTGACTACCTTTGATACACTTTTAGTTTGTTGAAAAGGAGGTAAAATATGCCAGGAAGAGAACTGGTCAGAGAACTAAGAATCTCTTCAGAACTTCAAACTTCCCCTGACAAACCTGCTCAAATGCAGGCTCAGACGGTATTTGAAAATGTTTCAATCCCTAAGTGGATGATTCAAAACAGAAGAGGAAGAAGAGTTGCTGCAAGATAATTGACAACTAAGTTGGTTCTGCTATAATTCCCGCGAAAGCGGGATTTTAGTATATGAGTGAGATTGAGCCAAGATCAGTTTACGGCAGACAAATTCCAGATGAAAATCAAAGAGAAAGTGCTATGGAAGATAGCTCTCTCAGGTTTGCGCTTTTTAAAACAGGAAGAGAAGTCAAACGAAAACTAACAAGAAATCCAAAAACTCCACAAAAACCTCTAATTAATGATCACGGGAGAAGCCTTTAAATGGCAGCAGAATTAGGAAAATTGGCTGAACTAGCACGAAAAGATAGAGATTTTTATTCAAGCTCTCAATTTCTTAATGTAGCGGGTAATTTTTTGCTTGATGATGAACAAATTCCGCTTAGCCTTGATCCAATACCGCAACCTGATACATTAATCTCTCTTGCTAAAAGACTTAAAGAGCAGAAATTCGAGCGGGGAGCAAGCTTAATACTAGCTCTAAATAAGTTTCTTAACGATACCGGAATATTTACAGACGAAAAGCAAGCTGAATTGGTGGCAAAAGCTAAAAAAGCAGCATAAGAATAATAGGTTAGAACTTGACAAATGAATACAGAAAGCTATAGTAAAAGTATGGCCGAAGAAGGAAAAGATAAACTTCCCTTAGAACCCTTGAACAAACCTGAGTTTCGAGTCCCCGGATTTCCTAAAAAACCAGCTTCCAAGGATTTATATAGAAACACAACCGTTAAATGGGAAAGAGAAGAAAGAGAGGCTGCCGAAAGAAGACGAGAAGATTTGAGGAGAATGCAGGAGAAAGCCGATTTAAGCGAACAAGCTGCTCGTGAAGAAAGACAAAGGGAAAGAGAGCATTTAGACCGTAAACTTAGAGAAAGGGAAGAACGGGAAGCTCTCAAAAATGTATTACCAAAAGACAAATTAGCCAGAGGCGAGGCGGATCCGCTCAAATTAGGAGATCCAATACCAGAAGGTGTAGTTTTAACCTCAAGAAGACCATCCAATTCTGAAATCGATGAATTTACAGGGATCAAACGTAGTGGGTCAGTAGAAAGATTCTCACGTAGGCCTCAAGATCCTAATGTTTCTCCAAAAATCCTCAAAAAGTAGGAAGCACTAACAAAATACAACAAAGCTTAAGTTCTCACTACTTGAGGCTGATTGTGTAAAGGTTTGGAGTAATTGCCAAATTTCCTAAGTTTGTTAAAATAACCAATTTACTAGCTCCTGGCCACGAGAAAACAAAGTTATCCACAAACGGACCCGCATAAACAGTTGTTTGATTTTGTGCGTCGAATTCCATAATGTCGATTTTCCCATTGTGAACATAAACCAAATGCTTAGAATCCGGGTACCAGCTTAAGGGAAGAGGCGAGCCCAAATCTACTTTAGGCAAATTGTCCAATACTTTGTAATTTTTGTCCTCTTTTATGTCGTAAACATATACGGCGTCTTTTTCGATATTTCTAGTCTCCGCCGTTGAGTTTGTACCTATTAATGGAGGTACTATTAAAGGATCTAGAGTCCCCGAAACAGAGGCAGTGTAGAGTATTTTTGTATCATCGGGTGCCCAGTCTAATACCTTAAAGTACTTTGATACAACTTGTCTTACGTTTTTCTTGAGCCCTGCAATTCTTGCATCTTCTTTTTCGCCTCTTAGCTCCTCCCAGGTTGCGTTTAATGTATCTAAGGTAAGAGTTACATTTACAGGGTTTGTATTTAATGAGTCAGCGGAAAGAAGAAAATTGGCTTCAATTGGGCTCTCAAAGCCTGCTAGAAGCTGTTTACTATCCGGTGACCAGCTAAGTTTGGCTTCGGAAAAAAGATTGATGCCAAGCTCATTTGCGATCTGCGTAGAAGCATTTTGAAGCGTTAAAATGGGCCGCAATGTCATATCGAGTACATATATTCCGTTTCTTTCAGCAGACTGTGATGCAACAGAATAAGCGAGCAGAGTTTTTGATGCGTCAAGTACGGGATTTAAAACTCCAATGTTTGTTATGCTTTCAAGCTTTGGAGCAGTTGGAATAAGAAATGCATCTGCCTTGCTTACTACTTCTTTTTTAATTTCTATTTTCTTTTTCCACTCAAAATAACCGTCCTTGTAAATCCGCACTTCGTACTGCCCTGGGGTTAAATTAATGGTTGTATCTGTAGCAGTTGCAAGCTCTCCGTTTACAAAAACTTGGGCTCCGTTGGGAGTACTTGTTGCAACTAAAAGTCCCGTTCCTGCGACTCTTGGAGTGCCACCGTCTAGGCCAAATCTATAGCCTCGTCCATAAAGAATTACTGCTGCAGTAGCAGCAAGAAGAATCGCAATAACCCCAAATGAAATAAGAAGCTGTTTTCGCATAAGTTAGCGCATTATACAACCCTACCTGGCCACTTGCAAGTTAAGAATTGGGTGTTATAATCCTTGTATCGAAGCTAGAGCATTAAATGATAGAGATGAGTAATAGTCTGATGCTTTTATGGTAAATTTACAATCTATTATTTACTATTTACAATTTTACGATGGCATTATCTAAGCGAGTTGGAATTGATTTGGGCACGGCAAACACGCTTGTTTATCTGGCAGGTGAGGGAATTGTATTAAATGAGCCAACAGTAGTAGCTGTAACAGCCGAAGAAAACCGAGTTGTTGCAGTTGGAAAAGAAGCAAAAGAAATGCTTGGACGAACCCCAGGAAATATTGTAGCAATGAGACCCCTGAGGGATGGAGTAATTGCAGACTACACAATAACTGAAGCTATGCTCTCTTATTTTATAGATAAAGCGGCGGGCAAATCCTACTTTTTTAAACCCGAAGTTATGATTTGTATACCATCTGGCGTAACTCAGGTTGAAAGAAGGGCGGTTTTAGATGCAACAATGGCGGCAGGTGCACGAGTTGCCTATTTAATTGAAGAGCCTTTGGCAGCAGCAATTGGGGCAAAAGTTCCTATTGCGCAGCCTGCAGGGCATATGATAGTTGATATAGGAGGAGGTTCAACAGAGGCTGCAGTTATTTCCCTAGGAGGAGTAGTGGTGCATCATTCGGTAAGAGTGGGAGGAAATAAGATAGATGAGGCAATCTCAGCCTACTGCAAAAAGAAATTTAATCTTTTGATAGGTGAGCGAACGGCAGAAGAAATAAAAATCCAAATGGGAAACGCATTAGTGGATGAAAAAAAGGTATCAGATCAAAGGAAAATGGAAATTAGGGGACGTGATGCAATAACTGGCTTACCCAGAACCATTGAATTAAACGAAGGACAAGTAAACGAAGCAATATTGTCTACCTTGATGGATATTATTTCAGCGGTAAAAGGCGTTATGGAGCAGACACCCCCGGAATTGGCAAGTGATATTATTGATAAAGGAGTTATTATGAGTGGTGGGACGTCACTTCTTACAAACCTTGACAAATTAATGACAAAAGTAACAGGCGTTCCTTGTCATGTCGCGGAAGATGCATTACTTTGTGTTGTAAGGGGAACCGGTGTTGCCCTTGAAAACATAGAGCTTTATAAAAGAAGCATAGCCAAGAAGTAAAGATAAGTATCCTATAATGATATTACACCTAAAACCTTACATCTCTAGCTCCATACTTTCACAAAGTTTTTTCACGAAAGTACAGATTATAGTAAATGGATTGATAAACGGATATAAATCCTTACTCGATGGTAAAGTGGGCAAGGGACAAGGCTATTTACTATGAGTATTAAAAATGTTCAAAAATTTCGAAAAGAAGAAAATTATAAAAATACGGTTATATCTTATAGTTAAATTAGCATGTTAAACAAAATAAAGTTACTGGGAGTTGGTATAACAAAGGCAAGCGAGGAAGATATCTTAGAGTTTATTACTAAAGGTCTAGACAAAATTGGTGAAAAATATTATATCGTGACACCAAACCCCGAAATTTTAGTGGTTGCCAACAAAAACTCATATTATAAAAAAGTGTTAAACGGTGCCAAAATAGCCTTACCCGATGGTATAGGGGTGGTCTGGGGTACTCGGATCATGGGTGAATGGCTTGAAGGGAGAATAACAGGTGTAGACTTCGTGAAAAGTCTGTGTAAACATATATCAAATCGGCCTATAACAGTAAGCTTTTTAGGGGGTGGCCCTAACGTAGCAGAGCTAACCGCTGAGTGCTTAAAGACCGAAAACAAGGGGTTAAAGGTCGTTTGGGCACAAAAAGAATGGCAAAATGCTCTAAAATTACAACGTACGGACATACTTTTTGTTGCATTTGGATCTCCAAAGCAGGAAATATGGATAAAAGAGCACTTAAAAGATGTTCCGGCAAGCGTTGTTATAGGGGTAGGGGGCGCATTTGATTTAATAAGTGGAAAAGTTTCAAGGGCACCAAGTGCGATTAGAGACATGGGATTTGAATGGCTTTACCGATTGATCATACAACCTTGGAGAATTAAAAGGCAATTGTCACTTATAACATTTATATATTTAATAGTAAAAGAAAAGATTAAGACTTATTAAAAAGCAAATATCATTTTCACAAACGTTAAAACAAAAAAATATAAAACTCTTCGATTTAAAATTTCTTCGCAATTTACAAATTTAAAGAAAAGAAAGGGAAATTGAGCGCCAATAAAGTTGAAATACTATGATGTATTTAGGTAGCTTTAATAACATTAATATATAAATAGTTTATTATATTGAGGCTAATTTTAAAATAAGACCTATAATAGTGCATTTAAAATTTGTTTAAAACTAGAATAAAAATCGAAATAGCAATTAATTAGAGGCTGTGAAGGATATTTACCGATTATTTACCGAATATTTAGTTTCGAACTTAATTTTATGAATATATCTACATTTTCACGTTGTTTTTAATATGCATTGCAATTTTAGTCTAAGTTGTTTAGAAGGAAAGTTTAAATAGGTGATTTTGCCAAATATGCTGATAAATAAATCTAATCGTCCTATTTAACTACGTAGCACTTTAATTTACTATTTGCTAAAATAGCTTTAAAATTACTTTATTTTGCCTCAGTTTGATCATATTTTGCATTGCAGGGATTCAATTCACCTATTTCGATTATATTTCGTATTTTGATATCTATCTTTGTGCTTGCTTTTTTCATTGAAATAATTTTGAATAAGTATATGGACTATAAATTGATAGAGGACGAAGGAGGGCGCTGGACAATACTCGCTCCTAAAAGGGCAAAGAGGCCAAATGAGGCGACCGGCACAGAACCGACTTGTCCCTTTTGCGTTGGGATGGTTGAGGGACGAGAAGAAGTTTTTAGAATTGGAAATAAAGACGCCTGGAGAGTAATTGTAGTTAAAAATTCTTTTCCCTTTGCGCCAATCCATGAAGTAATAGTGCATTCTCCCGATCACCACAAAAGTTTTGATGAGCTTCCAATAAATCAGTCGGAAGAAATTTTAAAAGCATATAGAGAGCGTTTTAATACTCATAAGGATCAAGGAGCTGTAATTATTTTTAATAATCATGGCGAGCCCTCGGGAGAATCGCTTCCGCACCCTCACAGTCAGCTTGTGGTGCTTCCAGCAAATCTGAAACTGAATCTTGCACATCATGAGATTTCAAAAGGCAGCAAAACCAAAGAAACCCCGTACTTTAGCATATTTGCGCCAACAGAAAGTCAGTGGCCGGATGAGGTGTGGTTTTATCCAAAAGAACGCAATAAATTGTTTGGTGAAATTTCAGATGGGCAAATTCGTGATTTGGCAAAAAACCTTTATAGGCTAATCCAGATTATGGATCTGCGGCATGGACATGAATTTCCATATAACTTTATTATTTATCCGTATAAAGATTGGTATTTAAGACTTGTGCCAAGATATAAAATAATTGGGGGCTTTGAAGTTGGAACTGGTGTTTTTGTAAACACACAAGACCCAAAAGAAACTATAGAATTTATCATCGAGCACTTTGACGCTCCGGATGAGCAGAAAATCAAATCGGCTCACAAAGCCTCTTACAGAAGGGGAGTATAAAATACCTCTTGACAAGTACTGTTATACTTAGTTATATTGTAGATAATTAATGATCATATTGATTATTAAAAGAGCAGTATGCCAGATCAACTTTCAATAAATAATCTGCCAGATCTTCTAACAGTACGGGAAGTTGCTCAAATTTTGCGCGTTTCCCCCTTAACTATTAAAAGATGGGGTAAAAGAGGAAAATTGCCCGCAATCAGAATTAACTCAAGAGGAGATAGACGCTACAAAAAAGAAGCAGTCCTCTGGCTTTTAGGAATTGCCGGCCCAACCACAGAATAGGTTTATTCTCAACAAAAAACCGCCAAAATGGCGGATTTTTGTAAAGTAGAAACTAAATTTACTTTAGCTCTACAGTAGCGCCTGCTGCAGTTAATTTTTCCTTAGCTTCATTTGCTGTTTGTTTGTTAACTGCTGTCATTACTTCTTTTGGAGCTGTATCTACCAATGCTTTTGCATCGGCGAGTCCCAAAGTTGGAACTAATTCTCTAATCACTTTAATTACTGCAATTTTGTTTGCTCCACCTGAGGCAAGCATTACATTAAATACAGTTTGTTCGCTAACTTCTTCTCCTGCTTCAGCTGATGCTGCTGCTCCTGCCTGCGCCGGTGCGGCTGCAACCATTGATTGAGCAGAAACTCCAAACTTCTCCTCGAGTTTCTTTACAAATTCCGAAAGTTCGAGAACTGACATTTCTTCAACTGCTTTTAAAAGATCTTCTTGATTTACTTTTGCCATCAATTCTCACCTCCTTTATGATCTGTTTCTTGATTTTCAGGTTGTTCAGCTGCTTTTTCTTCTGCTGTTTCTGCAAGTATTGTTTCAGGTTCTTTTTCTTCCTGAGCAGTAGCTTTTAGTGGTTGTTGAGGAGCAGGTTCTGATATCGGCTCGGGCGCAGGGGCTACATCCGCAGGTTTTGCTTGAGCTACGACATTTAAAGTCATTACAAGTTTTTGCAAATTCCAGTTTAAAGCACGGTGAAGACCTGTAATAGGGGATTTAAGGCCAAAAACAAGCTGGGTAAGCAAAACTTCTTTGGTAGGAAGCGTGGAAAGCTTAAGAATCTGCTCGCCGGTTATAAAATCGCCTTCCATTATTCCAAACCTTACATTGGGTAAATTAAGTTCTTTAATTACTTTTGCAAGTGCTTTAAGAGGGGCAATAATGTCGTTATATAAAAATAAAGTACCGGTTTGTCCATCTAATGCGTACTCTCCTTCTAGTTTTTTGTCAGTTGCCCTTACTAAAAGCGAATTTTTAGCAACGACAAATTCGGATTCTGCCTTTTTAAGCTCTTTTTTTAGGCCCTCTATTTGCTTGTGAGTGAGTCCGGCATAGTTTGTAAAAACAACAGCCTTAGCTTTGCCAAACTTATCGGAAAGAGAAGATACTATTGCCATTTTCTTTTCTCTATTTTTGCTTACTTTTGGTTCGTTGCTCATAAAATAAAAAAACACTCCTAAAACAGAGTGTTAACGAGTTCTAAGATTGAACTCTAGTTTACCGCTCGACAGGTCTTATTTTTGCGCCTGTTGTCTTAGGTTAAACCATTTTAACAAAGGCTTGTTAAAACGTCAAGTCAGGATTTTTGCCTCGAAGATATTCTTTTTCAATCTTAGGAGGAATAGGGCGGAATTGAACAGTATCTTTTTCTGGTGTTTTTACAGCAGCATTAAAAACAGGTACTTTTTCGGTCCAAGAACGTAAATTTGATATAACTCTTTCTATCATAACTTGAGGTGGTATTATAACTTATAACTCAATAAATTACAATCTGTTACAGTTTAAAGCCAGCCAAAAATCGGATCATTAAAGTTATCAGGGCGGCTGTTTGTTGCTATTCCAGGCTGGTATCCAATGTAGAAATCAATTTCTCCTTTTTGTAAATCACATTTTTCTGTTTGATCCAGAATAATTTTGGCAATTTCATGAGTGGAACTCATTGGCATTTCCAATGACTCATTAGAGCTTAATCTGTTAAGAGCTTCAAAGACCGGGCGAAACTTGTCAATTAGATCTCCGGCATCAGTCCCTCTTAGTAAGGGAGCTATAAAATCTATGAATGTTGCGCCAGTTATCCTTGCTAAATCTCTAAGAGCAAGACTGCCATCTGCTTTCGTTGCGCCAACCGGATAATAAAACCAAGGACCAGAATATTCTGATTTCCTCTGTGCGTATTTAGAAATAGTGCTGTCTAAAACTACAATTTTGGAATTTGAGTTAATGTTTCCATTCTCAGCTAGAGCTCTTGCAAGTCTTAAGGTAGAATCTGCATTTGTGTGCAGGCCTGTAAGAATTGATTCGGGAAGGCTCATAAGCTCTTCGAGTTCTTGGGTTTCTTTTTTAGCTAAATCTATAGGAATTTTTCCATGAAGTTCTAATTCTTTTTGTAATCTTAAAATAGCCAATCCAACTTTTCTTTTTGTTGTTATAAATCCTTCTGCGGCAAGAGCAAAAAGGTCTATGGCCTGTCTTTCTGAAAGCCCCATTTCTAAATAGGCGTCTTGGACTTGGTCCGGTTTATTAAGGTCTGCAACAAATGGTTTTATCTGCCCAGTGCTATTTGCTGCAACCTCGTCATACAAAGATTCGAATTTCGCCCAAGATCTTGTTCCAACATATACTGTATAGCCTTTGGCAGCCATAAGTTTTACGATCTCGGCTCCCGTTTTTCCTCCTCCGCCTAATAGCAGTACCGGATTCTTTGATTGGGGTTCGCGTTCTGTTGCAACTGTTTGTTCAAATGGAATTGTTTTTCTTGTTTCAGCGCTCATATAAGTTAGCGACAGTAGAATATATCAAAGTATAGCAGGTAAGTCAATTAAGCCCCAATTTTAATCCCGGGGCTCATTGTGGATTTGAGTATAATGCTTACAATATTGTCTTTTTTTACTGCCGAAATCATAGCTTCGATATTTTCTGAAAGTTTATCAGTGCCAAAAGACATTTTGCCAACTGTTAAGTGCATAATAGGGTTTTTGGCTTCAGTTTTAAAGTTAATCTGCCCGCTTTCGTATGCAGCCTTTGAAATTAGAAAGTTAGGTTTTATTGAAAAGATATGGTATATTTTTGGCGCGGGAAGAATTGCGAGGGTAAAGTTGACGGTGGAATTTGCATAAGACTTATTTGTATGAGCAGAAAAAAGCATTAGAATAATAACTATAATCAAAAACTTTAATAAAAAAAATCTTATTCCTGCCATAAAATTTCTCCTTGCTTTGAAGGACAGAAGAAAAATCTAAAGTAATAGTCTTAAGCATTTTGTACCAGTACGTAATATTAACTATCAATTATTTATTCAAAGAAAGGTTAAGAGATAATACTATCTTAATTTAAAGTTGTAAAGAGGAATAAAACAATCAAAAGTGGTCAGTTTGCTGTTACAGTTATGGTCATTTCTATTGTATAACTTCCGGCGGTTTGCTCTGCGGGAATAGTTTGACTAATACTTGTTCCTGTTAAATCCCAATAACAATTTGTTCCGGCAGATGCCCCGGCAGTTAACAAAGTTATAGAATCAGTTACTCCTTGAGAAAATGAACCTTGTGATCCCAAAGAAAGACCGGTATTATTGCATCCCGACTTTGGCGTTATAGTCGCTCCGGTAGGATCAATGCTCATTTGCCCCCCATAACTGTCTGCATCTCCTCCATCTCCTGCCTGAGCAGTTGGGTCGTTGAAATCATATTTAGGAGTTCCCGATGACCATAAGGCAGTAGGGCCTGCGTTTGCTGCAACCGTTAATGTCCATTGTGCATTTCCGGTGGAATTATCTACTCTAATTTTTTCAGAAGATATGCCAAAAGTTCCCGTTGTTGTTTGATAAATAAGATTAAATATTTTTGTCGTCATTGTAAGAGTAGGACTTGTTACAGGATCTCCGTTAGAATCCACTATATCGGCAGAAAGAGTTCCCCCCGCCGACTGAATTGTAATCACTCCTGAGGAATAGGCACTGACTTGCGGATTAAAACCGTCACTCGTGATACCGTAAACATAGTAATCGCCCGGGGTCACGCCTGTAGTGTCCCAAGAGCAAGTTGAGTTAGTTCCTTCGGCTGCACTAGCGCAAGCGCCGGAAATAGCCACACCATCAAGGCCGGAATTGTTTGTATCGTAATAAAACGCTGCGGTAACTACATCGTCGGTGTCTGCTAATGTATAAGTAATGTTATAAGAATCACCTACAGTTACCGTGTCGCCAGTTCCATCCGGCTGGGAAATACTTAATGTTGGAGCAGGATTTGCTACCTGAACCGCAATACTTAAAGCATAATAAGTTGTATTAGCTACCTTATCCCAGGTAGTTGCCACTAAATCCGTCCCGTCTGTAGAGTAGGTATTTGAAGTATCGCTGAACCAGCCCGTTGCATTAGTGGCGGCTTGAACAGTTGTATCTGTAGAGTCTTGGCGAAGAATAAAAGTTCCTCCACTTGATTCTGCTCCTTGATAAGCTGAAAGGCGGGAAAAAGAAGCTGCAAATCCTAGTGAGAATTGGGCTAGACTTTCCGCTACATTAAGAGACACCATTCTGCCTCCCAGATATTGAGGTTGATTGTCCACAGCAAATACCGCACCTCCCGTATTGCCTAAAGCAAGGAAAGAAATTCCGCCTGAACTATCATAAAGCTCTACCATAATATTTTGGACTGTTAGCGTGCCTGTGTCTGTTAATGTGGTAGATTGAAAGGAGAGTTTGTCTCCGTCATTTACCACTTTAGTATTTGAGGTATCCTCTTTAAGCCCCGTTTGTCCTGAACTATAAGTTACCGATGGAGCGGTTCCCGATCCTGTTGCTCCGCTTATGGTAAAGGTTGTATCCGTTGTTCGTGTATTTGCCGAGACAAAAACTTGAATATTTCGGATGGTTACAGTTCCTGTAGGTATTTTAATTAAAGTCTCACCTATTGCCTGAGTGGTTGTTTTGGTAGAAGTTCCTCCTAAATGTCGGTAGGCTGTTTCCGAGGCTACCGTATAAGCTAAAGAACCCGATGCTCCCAATCGGGATACAGTTCCTGTTGATGGAGTAAATACAAATCCTATGTAGGTAAAAGTCCAGTTGGAATTACCCGATCCACCAGAGGCTACATATAAAGCAATCGTGTCCCCTGCGGAAACTGAAAGTGTGTGGGTACTATCTACTAGCTCTCCTGCCCCAACAGGAGAACCTCCTGGAGCCAGTGTAAGCTTGGGGTCGTTTGCTCCGTTTGCCTCACTGCCGTTTTTATAAAAAGCAACTCTAGGGTCAGAAGCAGTCCTATTTCCGCTCTTTATATTGGCCGAAAGATAAGAAATAGTCCCAGCAGTTCTGAAAGTTACGACCTTATTGGCGTGGTCGTCTAAACCCAGAATTAAATCTCCAGTAAAAGGGGAAGCAAAATAGTTCCTGTTTGTAGGGGCTACCGCTACTCCATTAAGGTCGGACTGGATTATTCGGGAAGGGTATGCTGACGCAGCCAGTGATTGTGGAATTAGTGGCGGTATTGCAGTGTTTTTCCAAACATGTGGCCAGCCTGAAAAAATCCATGCGAAAATTAAAAGGAAAATATAAACTTTCCGCCAAATATGATATTGCGCAGAATGGGATGATTTATTTGTCCGTTGGTGGAACTTTAATTTTGTCATTTTCCTCGACTGTATAAGGAGGTTTGAGTTTATTGACTTTAGCAAGTAGTTTCCAGGAAACACTATGTTTTTTGGCAATAGAATTTATATCCTCGCCAGCAATTACCGTATACTCCATCCAATGTTTTTTAATCCATCTTTTGCGTTTCCATGATAGCAAAAATATAACAATACAAACAATCAAGAACAAAAGAATTGAGGCTTCAATTGCAGCTGCCGCCGGAGTAGGAAGGCTAAAAAATATAATTGGTGAACCAGTAAGCCGAGCTAATTCCTTACCGCTTTTTACTCCAACACTTGCTTCTTTATTGGCATCGTATTCTACAACCAATTCAGACTTATACCAACCTCCCCAGAAGGGTTTTTTGAGTTCGAAGTTCCACTCAGACGTTTGGTCTCTTAAAATTACATATTCTCCTCCGGCTTTTGCATAGTCAAGACCGAAGATATATTTAGTTGTCACGAATACATTTGTATCAATTGAAACGTTTCCTATGTTTTTTACCCTTGGTTGAAGTGTATAATCTTCTTTATTTTGCAATATATTGAAATTAACAATTTCAAGTTTTCTTACTATTTCCCCGGGTACCGTTAGCACCACCCGCAATCCTGTTCTAGTAGAAATAACAGCTCCGGATTGATTTTCCTGTTTTTTCTTTTTTTCTTGGATTAAAATGCAGCCATTGTGTTCACCAACGCTGGCATTTTTTGGAACTGTTATATTAAAATCAACAATTTCATTGGTTTTAGGATCAAGAGTAACTTCGGTTTTATCCAGCTTTATCCATGAGCCTACTTCAATTTTTTGCTCGGAAAATTGCTTACACGCAAAAGCTCCTCCTGTTGAAGGGGTTGAATCTGTTGCATATATTAATAGCGTTTTTCTTTCAGCGCTATTGTTAATAACAAGAAGTCCGTCTTTAACAGACTCCCCAGGAGTTAAGCCGTGAATGAATATCGATTCCGTGCGCGCCAGCTCCGGTCTAGGATAGGCAGGACGACCTCCAATGCCTCCGTATTCTATGGCAAACGCCTGTAAATTAAATATAAATATAAAAAAAACAGCAGAAGCTGTTAATCCGAGTTTACGTTTCATAGATTTAACTAGCTACGACGGAGAGAGTCAAATTAATATCGTAATCACTAGCTGCTGGCTGTTCGGCTGGAACCTTTTGGCTAATGGATACACCTGTCAGTTTCCAGTCTCCAATATCATCGGAACTGGCTGCTCCGGTTAAAACTGTGATCGAATCAACGGTTCCTTCGTTAAAAGCATTGCTGCTTCCCTTGGTAATATTGGTTGTTGCGCAGCTTGCGCATTGTCCAACCGCAAGTGTTCCAACGGATGGATCAACAGTCATCTGACCTTTTAACGAATCGGTATCAGCTCCATCTGCGCATCCTGCAGGACTTCCAGTAGGATCATTAAAATCCATATCGGTACCACCGCTGTCCCAAAAATCAGTAGGGTCGGAAGCTGCAAGACTAGCCACCCAGCCATCATCTGCAGCATCGGGATTGGTTACATAAATAACTTGCGAAGCGGTACCAAAAGTACCTGTTGAAGTTTGGCAGCTAAAGCTGAAAGTGACTGCTCCCATGGCTACCGCAGGGCTACTAACAGTTACATAGCTTGCGTCGACTATATCAACTGCAAGTGAGCCCGCATTAATAGTTTGAGTAAAATTTGAAGTTGCGGAGGCAAATACCTGTGACAAAAAGCTGATAGAACTTATATAGACTACAAAAAATATAAATATAAGTCTTTTGTTGTCTAATAAAAACTCTCTTAAAGTATAAGAAATCATCCCCTAATATTAGTGAAACACTTTTGATCACGAAATGCAAGTCATAAGATTAGCTTAATTGGTCTACTTTACGGTCTAATCTTGATCCCGGGGCTCATTGTGGATTTGAGTATAATGCTTACAATATTGTCTTTTTTTACTGCCGAAATCATAGCTTCGATATTTTCTGAAAGTTTATCAGTGCCAAAAGACATTTTGCCAACTGTTAAGTGCATAATAGGGTTTTTAGCCTCGGTTTTAAAATTAATTTGCCCAGCCTCATATTTTTTGACAACATCCTCCGGTTTTTCTGTAATTGTCCCGTTTTTGGGGTTTGGCATTAAGCCTCTTGGGCCTAAAACCTTAGCAACTTTGGCAAGTTTTGGCATCATGTCCGCAGTTGCCACCAAAATATCAAAATTAACTACTCCTTTTTCTACTTCCGCAATTAATTTATCATCCGCAATGGCTACTCTTGTTTTTTTCCCTGTTCCATTTGGAAGAGTTACGTTTCCGGAAATACCGGAGACAGTGGTATTTATGTGAAGCTCCACTGTTTCATCGAATTTGCCTCTTTGGACTTTGCCCAAAATTTCCAAACCCTCTGATAATGAATATATTTTGTTTTGCTCAACTTTTGCTGCAAAATCGTTATATGTGTTTGAGTGGGGAGCTTTTTGAAATTTTTCTTTTTTTGTCTTTTTTTCTTCCTTTTTAACTTCTTGAGAATCTTTGACTTCTTCTTTTATTTCTTCCTTCTGCTCGGAAAGTTTAACTTCTTCTACATTTTCCTCTTTTTGAGCAACTTTTTCAGCCTTTTTTGCCTCTTTTTTGGAATCACGACGCTCTTGTAGTCTTTTAGACTTTGCCGCTTCCTCCAGTTCGTCAAATGATTTAACTCTTACCTTTCCCATACTTATTGAACCTTCACTCCCATGCTTCGGGCGACTCCTTCAACAATTTTAACTGCTTGGGGGAGTTCGTCTGTGTTTAAATCTTCCATTTTGTCTTTTGCAATTTGCTCTGCTTGTGCTTTAGACAAAGTTCCAGCCACTTCTGTCCCGGGTTTTTGCGCACCCCTTTCTTTCCCTAAAGCTTTTTTAATCATTTCTGCAATTGGGGATTTTTTGACAATAAAAGAAAAAGTTCTGTCTTCATAAACTGTAATTACAGCAGGAACGATAGTTCCTTTTTGGTCAGCTGTTTTGTCGTTAAATGCTTTAACAAACTCCATAATAGGGAGGCCGTGGGGGCCTAATGCTGTTCCAACGGGTGGAGCTGGAGTCGCTGCTCCTGCGGGAATATTTATTTTTATAATTGTCTTAACTTTTTTTGTTGCCATATTTAATTTGGGAGAGTAGAGAAGAGTCTAAAAGATTTCTTATCTACTGGTTCAAACGACCTAAGTCTCCCAGGTTATTAAGTTTTTGTATTATAACTTAGTTACTTGTAAAAAGTCTAGCTCTACAGGTGTTTCTCTTCCAAAAATTGAAACCAAAACTTTAATTTTCCCTCTTGCGTCGTCAATATTGTCAACCGTCCCAAGAAAATCCGTAAAAGGCCCGTCTACTATTTTTACGGCTTCGCCAACCGTAAAAGTTGTCGTAAATAAAGGCTCCTCAGCCTCCATAAACTTTTTTATTGCAGCTACCTCTTTATCGGAAATTGGAGTTGGTTTGTTTCCAGCGCCGATAAATGCCGTTACTCCTTGGGTAGTTCTAACAAGCAGCCAGCTTTCATCATCTAATATCATTTTAACTAAAACGTATCCGGGGAAAATTTTCTCTTTGACGTTTTCCTTTTTACCCTGGCTTACCTTAATGGTATCTCGGGTAGGTACAATTATGTCAAAAATTCTGTTTTCAAATCCCATCGACTCAACTCTTTGGTGAAGAGATTTTGCCACTTTATTTTCGTGTCCCGAATAAGTATGAATTATGTACCACTTTCCAGCATCAGAGGCTTTAGAAGTAGTAGGTTGACTTTTTTCCTCCGGAGCAACTTGGTCTGTTGGTTCATTTGCTTGGGATTCTTGGGCTTCTTCTCGATCTTCTGCTTCTTTTTCAACAGCTTCCTGTACTGTATTTTCCTCGCTTTGCGGCTGTTCAACGGATGCTGTTTCTTGAGTTATTTGCTCTGGTTCGGATGGTTCGCCAACAGATTGTCCTTCGTCTTCAGGTGCTTCTATTTGCATATCGGTAGGCGGGGGAAGTTGATCCTCCTTTGGTGCTTCTATTTCCGTATCGGGAATTGGTTGCGAAGGAAGAACCGGAGCTTGATCTTCTGTTTTTTGATTTTGATCGTCATTCATTTTATCTAGTAATTAAAACCTCCGTTGCTTTAGTTAATAAAAAATCTACTCCGCCTAAAAACAGACCTACGATTAAACTGACTATAATAACTACGCCAGTTAATCTTATCACCTCGGCACGAGTTGGCCAGACGACTTTTTTAAGTTCGTCCCTAACTTCTGCTAAAAAACCAACAGGTGTTGTTGCCATAAAAATAAAATCGTGAGTTTTCGGGATTTGTCAACATTCTAGCAAATATTAACTTTTATGTAAAGGAGTAGGGTGGAGCTTGGATATTACAAAATACCCGACTTCGGGACTTACCTGTGTTCCAACAATTCTAGGTCTCCACGCAGAAATAGAAGTGGGATCGCTTTCGTCGCTATAAAGGGAGCCAATACGAGATACTTTAACCTCGTAAATATCGCCAGATTCAAATAACCGTTTAATTAGAGGCTCCGCAATGGTGTCTATTTCTTCCCCACAGATAATAATTTCAGTATGGTGAGTTAAGCCCTTATGATGTTTAGAAAGCTCACTTATTAAATCTTGATATTTTTTATTTGGAGCAGTTAAATCAGCAAGAGTTTGTATATTGTCCGGAATCAAGGCTCTGGCTTTTAGTCTTCTTATTAAATCAGATTGTTTTTGATTTAAGTTTTCGTTTTTAGGCATAACCAATAAAACTTCCGAAGTATTTATTGGCGGATAAAGAATAGATACCCGTTCATAAAGACGGTCAGCTTGTATCTCGTGCGTTTCGTTATCGCCCGAATAAGGATACGCTAGTATCACAAGCCTTGACAGTGGATAAGGTCTTAGATATTCAAGTTTTCTTTCTGCCACCATAGTAGCGCATTATACATAAATAGGCTTTTGGGTTCAAATCCTTGACAGCAAAATGTACAAGCTTTACAATCGAATTTGCACCATGAGTAAGGTTACAAAAGCAGTAATCCCCGCAGCCGGATTTGGAACCCGATTTTTACCTCAAACAAAAGCAATGCCCAAAGAAATGCTCCCAATTGTTGATAAACCTGTTATTCAATACGTGGTTGAGGAAGTAGTGGACTCAGGAATAAAAGATATCGTAATTATAACCGGTTCAAATAAAAGAGCAATTGAGGATCATTTCGACACCCCAAACCAAGACCTTGTACAAAATCTTGTTTCAAGCGGAAAGCACGAGCTTTTGGATTCTATTAAAAAGTTGGCTGAAATGGCCAACTTTATTTATATTAGGCAAAAAGGGCCATATGGAAACGGAACGCCAATATTATCGGCTGAACCAGCAATTGACGGAGAGCCCTTTGCAGTTTTATGGGGAGATGAGTTTATTTACAGTAAGCCCCCAAGGTTAAAGCAAATGATTGCGGTTCATGAAAAATACGGAGGGGTAGTAATTTCAGGTGTTAGAATTAACGAAAAGCAAGATTTAAAAAGATATGGAATCGCAAATGTTACAGCAGTTGAAGGGAATGTTTATAGAATAAATGAAATTGTGGAAAAGCCGGAGCCGGAATCTGCTCCTTCTAATTTAGCAACGCATGGCGGCTACATTCTTCCTCCTGAAATTTTTGATGCTTTAAGAACCGTAGAGCCTGGAAAGGGAGGGGAAGTCTGGTTGGTTGATGGAATAAATAAATTAAGAGAAAAAGGTGTGGAAGTGTTTGCAGTTGAAATTGAAAACGGAAAATATTACGATACAGGAAACAAATTAGAGTACATGAAAACTGTGGTGGAGCTTGCCTTGAAGCACCCCGATATTAACGGAGATTTTAAAAAATTCCTCAAAGAACTTGATCTTGAATGAGAGTCGGATTATTTTTTATTTTCCTCTTTAGTTTATTCACGAGCTTTGTTTATTTTAACGTTTTAACAAAATTGGATTACGACTTAACAGTGTTTATTCAAAACTTTATACCGGCAAGTCTGGATATCCCTTTTTCGGTTTTTAGCATCATAGGAAATTTCGAAATTGCGGGTATGCTTTTGCTTTTAATACTTTTTATATTTAAGAAATTGAACCAAATTGTTGTTCTTTTTCTTTTTGCCCTTCTGCATATTCCTGAACTTTTTTTAAAGGCAAATTTAAATCATCCAGGTCCTCCGATTGAAATACTAAGAACTATTAAACTTTTTCCTATTCCACAAATTAGTATCGCGGGTGAATATTTTTCTTATCCTTCGGGTCATTCCGCCCGTACCATTTTTATTTCGATAATACTCCTTGTACTTGTTTCAAGGCTAAAACTGCCCAAGAGCTCGAAATATTTGATTTATGGATTAATTTTAATTTTTGACTTTGTAATGTTAGTTTCAAGAGTTTATCTTGCAGAACATTGGGCAACTGACGTTGTTGGAGGGAGCCTACTGGGTGCTGCCTTTGGATTTATCACTCTTCTCTTTATCTAATTTTGCATTATAAACCCTATTGTCAAGTTGACAAAAATAGAGCCAGTTTTGTTATAATTTAGTTGTTCTTTGGTATAGGAGATAGTTGGTAAGATTTTCTTCTACAAGTTCAATGGGTTTGAAGTACCCCTTACCATTATGGTGAGCGGGGACAGAGTGAATTAGTCTTAACCCGTGGGTTAAGATTTAGCTCTCTTAGTTACAGGCTCGGAGAAACATCGACTATTTCGGTACCAAAGACGAATTTATCAAATCCTTTAGGCTAGAACTTAAGCTATCAGAGGCTCTACTTTAACTTCTCGTTTTCTTTGTGTTCGGTAACTTTTCTGCAGTGCTTACAGTACTTTTTTAATAATAGTTTTGCTTCTGTATTTATTTTGTTTCTTGTAGTTACGTAGTTTCTATTTTTGCAGATAGTACAAACTAAGCCAAGTATTATTCTGTGTTCTCTTTTTGCCATTTGAGTATTATATAAAAAATTTGAGCATCATTCAACGCTCAAATTTCAGAGCCGACAGTGGGAATCCCTTCGACTTCGCTCAGGATAAACTCCTCATCCCAATCAAAATTCGAAAATTTCACGCGAATGGTGAGCTTGTCGAATCCAGAGCCGACAGTGGGAATCGGACCCACGATCTAGTCATTACCAATGACTTGCTCTACCACTGAGCCATGTCGGCATGGTGCTGAGGGAGAGATTTGCACTCCCGTAGCCCTTGCGGGCGCCTGGTCTACAGCCAGGTGCGATTGACTACTCCGCCACCTCAGCATGGAGCCGAAGGTGGGATTCGAACCCACGGCTTGCTGTTTACAAAACAGCTACTCTACCACTGAGTTACTTCGGCGCTGTCTAATTTTACCAAATAGTTGCTTGGTTTAGAAGAGTTGAGTATAATTCAAAAGAATAGGGACGTGGTGAAATGGTTATCACAGCAGTCTCCAAAACTGCTTTTCTCAGTTCGAATCTGAGCGTCCCTGCAGCTACTTTTTTGGTTTAGGAATTAACTCACTTAAAGAACATCTTCGGAATGAACTCTTATTAAGGGAAGAGTCTTGCCTTAT
Source organism: Candidatus Levybacteria bacterium RIFCSPHIGHO2_01_FULL_37_17 (assembly GCA_001782035.1). Classification (GTDB taxonomy): domain Bacteria; phylum Patescibacteriota; class Microgenomatia; order Levybacterales; family UBA12049; genus 01-FULL-36-15b. The sequence continues at coordinate 59,962 of MFNL01000004.1, forward strand.
CAATAAGAATTATGCAGCAGTTTTTTTTGTTTGTTTTAAAACTAAACCTTCTCTTACAAAGCTTTTTAATGGGCCTAAATCTTGTGGAGTTGTAGAGCAGACGTAAATTATCGAGGCTTCTCTGCCTTTTCCATGTTTTTCAGTTGCAACCCCACTTAGGGATGCAGATTGCTCAAATTGTGGAACTTGCTCATTTAGAATCTTGTACATGACGCATTTCCCGCCGTTTCTGCCTTCAACAAGAAACTCCTGAAGCGCCATTAATTAATTCTAGGCACGAGAAAATTGCTTTGTCAAGTTATTTACTTTTTTGAAGAAGGTTCAGAAAAGCCTAATTTTCTTGCTTTTCTCACAGTTTCATATGTTTGAATTACAGAGAGGAGATCCTGCGTATTAACGGGAGTAGGATTTTGGTTTCTCATTTCCTCTCTTACTTTTCTTGCCAAAGACCTTCTTACGACCTCTTCAATATCAGCTCCACTGAATCCTTTTGTGGCGTTAATCAGCTGGTCAGTATCTACTGATTCATCAAATATTTTTCTTCCCCCTGCGCTTGTTGCAACCTGTTCTGCTTTTTTCATTTTAAGGTCAAATATTTTAGCCCGTTGGGCGATATCAGGTAAGGGAACTTCAATTAACATATCAAGTCTTCCAGGTCTTTTTAAAGCTGGGTCTATTGCTTCCACTCTGTTTGTGGTTCCGACAACTACGATTCCTTCTGGTCGCTCGTTCAGCCCATCTAAATTCGAGAGCAATACCGTAACAACTCTACTTGTAACTTCAGATGATTGGTTTCTATTACCAGCTAACGCATCTAGTTCATCAATTAATATTACGACTGGGGCATTTTTTCTTGCTTTTTCAAAAACAGCATTTAAGAGTCGTTCCGTTCTTCCATAAAGAGAATGTAAAACATCTGCAAGTTCAACAACGTATATTCCAACCCCTGCCTCGTGTGCAAGTGCTTTTGTAAGCATTGTCTTTCCAGTTCCAGGTTCTCCAAAAAGCAGTAGACCACTTGGTGCTTGAGTGCCCCATCTTGCATAAGCCTGTGGCTCTCTTAATGCGTGAACTATTGTCTGTAATTCCTCTTTTGCTTTGTCGTTGCCTCCAATGTCATCAAATGTTTCAGAAGGCATAGATATTAATTGAATTTTTTGCTCAATTTCATTTTGAATTTCTTCATCAGTATCAATCATCCCACTTGCTGATAGTGCTCTTTTTCTTTCTTTGATCGCAATTTCTGCATCCTCTAGTTTTGAAGCTAGGTTTTTTTGTGGTTTAATTTCGTATGTTTCAGAAGGAGGGATAGCAAAATCTGATTTATAAACAACACTCATTACTTCTTGAAGAACCCCTGCATATTTTGCGTATTCTCGCTCAAATCCTTCGGCTGTTTCATCACTCATGTCTCCTTCAGTATGGATGCAAATTCCCGGAAGTGGTATGGGAGTGTTTTTTCCAGGATTGTGAATAATATAATCACTGCCCTGATAATGAATTTTAATATCTTCGATTGTTGTTTCAACTTCAAATTCAGAACTGCCGCGTAGTGACTCTAACTGGGTACCCAATCTTAACATTTTTCCTTCCATGGCATTTCTGACACTATCAGCATTGAGAATGCTCGAGAGAGGATTGTCATCGCGAGGAAGATCGGCTTCATTGAAGTACTGGGTTTTTAATTCATATAGTCTTTCTTCAGGATTATAGAGTACGGCGGTTATTATTTTATTTATCGTGCTGTCTTCTGGATCTTGCTCAGCGATTATTAAGCCGTCATCGCCATTAACACCCGGTAGACGACTAAGGTACTGACTTCTTGCAGCTTGATGCTTAATAGAAAGCCAACGGAAAATCAAATCCGCCCCTTGTGCAGATACTTTAAACTCTGATTTCGGGTCCTCTTTTGACCCAAATCCCCATAGTCTTTTTCTATCAGGGTTCATAAACAAGCAATGTTAGCACAGTCAAAATGAAAAATCAACAACTATAGGGCGATTATAGGCCAAGGAGATGTTCGGAGAATTGCAAAAGACTAAAAATCAGACTTCCCAGCGAAAAGCCTGCAATTGGAAACAGGAGCAGGAAAAATAAAATAAAAATTCCTATAAATCCTATTGATAAATACTGCGCAGCTTCTTTCTCGGGTAAAATAAGAGCAAAAATTTTTGAGCCATCTAGCGGGGGAATGGGGATTAAATTAAATATAGCAAGAAGAAGATTAAGTCTGACAACCAGCTCTAGAATCGGAAATACAAGTGAATAAACCTCAAAAGAGATAGGAAACAGTCCTAATAGTTTAATAACTCCTGCCGCGCCAAGTGCAATTAACACATTTGTCGCAGGCCCGGCTAAAGACACAAGCGCCATATCTTTTCTGCCGTCTTTTAAATTAAACGGGTCAACCGGAACCGGCTTGGCTGCGCCAAAAATTACAGGCGAGCCTGATAAAAGAAGGATTAAAGGCAAAGCAATACTCATAATTGGGTCAATATGAGGCCTTGGGTCTAGTGTTAAGCGGTTCATAAGGCGGGCTGTTGGGTCGCCTAAGCGTTCTGCAACAGTCCCGTGCGCAATTTCATGAAGTATTGCGCTGTAGATTAAAATTATAAGAAGGAGTATTATTTCCATTTAGATATTATAATTGATTTAACCTCACTTTTACAGTATAATGGCAATCTATGGCAAAAGGAATGAAATGTGATAATTGTGGCAAAGGCATAATGTACGGTCACAACGTTTCACACGCAAAAAACAGAACAAGAAGAATTTTTAAACCAAACTTGCACAGTGCTCGAATTTTAAGAGGCGCAGGTTACGTTACTATGAAGCTTTGTACAAAATGCTTAAGGCTTTTAAAAGCAGGAGTTACAAGAACAAAGAATCAAAAAAAAGAAATTAAAGAGGTTCAAGGCTCACAAGTTGAAGAACAACCTCAAGCAGCAGCTGCAACAGTCTAATCTAGGGCTTTCTCTTCAAATCTTGCCCGGATTAAAGTTAAGGGAAGTAAAATTAGACAGTAAAAAACTAATCCAGCGTAAGAGTTTTGTGCTATAGAAATTCCTATTACTGTTGCGGAAATTCCAATGTACATCGGATGATTAAAGTATTTATAAAGTCCTCGGCTTACACGCTTTTGTTTTTTGGGCAATATTCCAAACGAGCTTCCTAAATTTACTATGCTGGTTGCCCAGAAAATCACGCCAAAAATTGCAACTACAACTCCCAGATAAGAGAGAGGGACAGGAATAAACTTTCCTCCAAAATAGGCTAAATACAAATTAGCAAAGTAAATCATTGGAATGATGACCATACTCGCAAATTGTAAGCCAAGTTTAAGAGCCTGCATTATTTTTAAGAAACTTAATAAGTTTTGGGTCTGCATCGGGATAACCGTTTATAAAATCTTTGTAGCTAACTTCATTTTTGCCCTCGACCTGAACTCTTTTAAATGGAAGGAATTTTATTAACTTCTCTTCCGTTTTTGAAATTTGTGTTCGGGTCCAAACTCCGGGCCACGGAAAGTAAGCGCGAGCTATTCGGTTCAATATTTCAAATTCAGGCATTTTTTCAACACTAACGTAACCATCTTGCCGTGTTAGAGTTTTGGTAAAAGTCGCATGCTCGTGGTTTTGTTCTTTGAGGTTAATCTCGCCACCAACATAAAGCTCAATAACATCAATAAGTAGTCTTGCTCCTTCTCTAAAAAGTATTTCATAAAGACTTTGCGCAGTATCGTCGGGGCTAATTTGGCGTTCTTCAGCAGTCAAAACTGGTCCATGGTCCATTTGTTCATCAAGCTTTATTATGCTTACTCCTGTTTTTTCATCTCCGTTTAAAATAGCTTGCTGGATAGGCGATGGGCCGCGATATTTTGGAAGAAGGGAAGGATGGACGTTGAGAATTCCGTGGGGAAAATGGTTTAAAACCTCTTTAGGAATTATTAATCCAAAGTCAGCAACCACGCCTAAATCAGATTTATTATTTAACACTGCTGATTTAAGTTCTTCTTTATTTCTTACCTGTATAATTTCTATCCCTTTAGAATTACAAAATGGGATAATCGAAGACTTTTCATCGCTTTCAGTTGTATAAACCCTCTGAAGTTCAAAATTGTTTTTCAAAGTTTCAATAATAGGAAAAACATTATGCGAAGACCCAAAAAAGACAATTTTCATAGATTAATTGTATTATATTGACAACTCATAATAAAAGCTTTAATATCTACGCTATGAATTTATTGGAGAGAGTAAGGTACATAGGCGCAAGACTTTTGAGCTGGAAAGTTGAGCCAATAGACGAAGCAATTAACAGATCGGAAGTTGAATATGAAACCGCAGGCCAAGCCCTTCGCACAGCTAATTCAAGAGTCAGCAATTATTTTATAGACAACGAAGGAGCGTTTTCAGAAGATTTACCGGAACCTTTAGAGGAAGAAAGAGATTTCGCCGAAGAAAGATTTGAGCACTTGAGGCGATTAAAAATTAGGGCGCAAATACCAAGAAAAGTAGAAGTTGTAGTTTTTAATAAGCGTTTTAATCTTACAAAAGTAGAGCAACTTCAGTACGGACCCTAAACATCTATTTCCTCAAAAACATCCTCACCTTTTTCATTTTTTCGTGATTTGTAAAGTTTACCTTTTTGCTCCAAAACTCTTTTTGGAAATAAAATTCCTTCTAAATGGTCGATTTCATGCTGGATTATTGTGGCCATAAATCCATTAAATTTTTTTACATTCTTTTTACCTTTTTCATCTTGCCACTCAAGAGTAATTTTCGGGTATCTGTCAACCTCTCCCCAAATACCAACAAGTGACAAACATCCTTCCAGTTTTCTAATTCTTTTCTTTTTAGTTTTTTTTATCGGCTCAAAAGACAAAACAATCGGATTAATAAAAATCTCGATTTTTGCTTTCTCTCCTGCTTTTGTTATAAAAACTCTTTTTTCAACTCCTATTTGGGGTGCTGCAAGACCAACTCCAATTGGGTCGTGTGCTGAAATAAGGGCCTGTTGCATATCTTTCAATAAATTGTCTAAATTCTTATCGAACTTAGTAATTGGTTCTGCTTCGATGGAGAGAATGGGATTTGGAGCATTTAATATTTCAGACATATCACTTTTGCCAGGTATCCAAGGCCTCTTGAGCAGCTTGATTTGGTCCAAAAATTTTAATGATATATTCCATTGTCTCTATTGCCTTCTTTTCATACTCTGTATCTACGACCTGTCCATTTTTTAATGCCAATTCATGGTAGAAAAGCCCCATCGCGTAATATGCATTTCCTCCCTGATAATCAGGTTTTAGCTTTGTCGTTTGCTTAAGCTCTTTTATCGCTTCTAAAAGTTGCCCGTTTTGGCCAAGAAGCACGCCTAAATTATATGAAATATCAGCATCCGTTGGAGCAAGTTCTTTTGCCCGTTTTATAGCATCAAGTGCCTTTGGAAGATAGCTTGCGTCAACTTGCGAAAGGGAGTAAAAAACTCTGACTCTTGTTTTTGCAAAAACAACATTATTGGGATTTTCCTTTTGTATTCTATCGCTTTGGGCGATTGAATTGTCCAGAAGTTGTTTTGCAACATTTACATCGGCCTGATTTGGGTTTTGGCTGTTTTGATAAAGGATTGCAGACGCAACAATTGCGTTGTTTAAAGAAAGCTCGTCCCTAAATGTGGGCTCACTGGGCCTAAGCTCAACGGCTTTTTGTAAAAAGGGGTAGGCTTCTTGATAATTTCCACCTCTGTCAAAATTGTAGCCTAAATAGTAATATCTGTCTGCCTGCCAAAACCTTAAAAGAACAAATATAAGATATGCGCCCCCAATAACGATTAAAATAGCTAGCATTTTTTGGAGATTGCTCATTGTTAAAACTTCTCTTTTTTCTTTTGAAAAAATAAAAGAGTAATTCTCGCCCTTGAGGAGCCCTGCATGTATTAAAAATACTGCGGGAAGAAGATAAAAGAAGATATTAATCATTACAACCGAAAAACCGAAGAAGTTTGTTATAAGAATGCTAATGTACGATGCGATAATTGCTGCAAAAAGCAAGGCTTGCCTTCCTAATTTTTTTGTATTTTTAAAAACAAAGCGAATGCTTATAAAAAGAAAAGCCCCTATCATTAAAAAGTATGTAACAATACCTATTGTTCCTGTAGTGGCTAAGAAATTTATATATTCGTTATGAGCTTTGTTGTATAGAAAATTCCACTCAGACGTTTTATTGTGTTCAATTGGCCTAAATTTGTAATATGCAAAAGCATAAGTTTCTACTCCCGAGCCAAAAATCGGATAGTTTTTCCATATATCGACCCCGCCTTTCCAAACATAAAGCCTTATTTCCCCGGATTCTGTTCCGCCAAGCGGTTGTGCCGGGGCAGTCGGTGCTTTTGAGACTTCTTTGACCTGCGCTGGATTTGCTTTAACAAGATTTTGGTATTTCTCGTTTATCCCCCTTAAAGTAAATATATCCAAAAAGGAAAAAGGTTGCCCGTTAAAGAACGTGATTGCGTAAAATAAAATTATAAGGGACGCAAAGATTTTAAAATCCAGGGATGGTCTTTTTAAATTAAATTTGGGTTTTATATAAAAATAAAAATAGTAAATTAAAAAAAGAGCAAATACTATCCATGCGGCAAGCACAGATCCTCTGGCTATTGTCCAGAGAATCGATACGTAGCAAAGGCCGATAAAAGTAAAAAGTAATGCCGCGAAAACAAGATTGTAGTTTTTAAGAAAATTTTTCGGTTTTTCCACTGACAAGCCGTTATGGACAAAATTTATAAAGATAGCCATCAGTAAGGGAATAATTACAACAAGATATGCACCGTACCATGCAGGCTGTCCAAGTGTCGAGAAAATTCTAACTTTTGGCTGAAAATCTGCTGTCCAGCATGAAACATCAAATGTACCCCTAAACAAAAGGCAGGTTGGGTCGTATCCAAAGTGGGAGGGAAGTCCCCATAAAACAATAAGAGCTGCGCTTGAAAGACCAAAATAAAGAACTTTCTTAATAAAATCATTTGGGGAAACTTTAAGAAAAACTATAAAAGAAGCAAAAACCGTAATTGCCGAAACAAGCGTTTGTAGTGGAAAAAAGTTTTCGGCTGATGTGGTCCTGAAAAACGAAGCGACAAAGTTTCCTGCAAAAAATATGACAATCGCAGCTATGAATAAAGCAATATTTCTTGTATTAAGCAGACTTTCTTTCTCTTCTTCTTTGCCAAAATCTCTAAAGTTAGAAACAAAGGCATAGTAAAGGAAAACAAAAGAAAGAATTGATAAAAGTCCTCCATTAAACCTTGAATAATATCCCCACAACGAAACGTGCATATCAAGAGAGAAAATGGTTGAGATAATTTGTGAGCCTACAAAAAGTGCAATAGGTATGTCCAGAGGGGTTTTTTGGAGGTAAAACTGTCTCTTTACAACCATTTTTGTAAACCAAGCAGTGCCAATTATTATTGTTAAGATGAAAGTTGCCCAAAGTTTGTTAAATTCAAATAGTTCTGACGTGTCTCCGACTAAAGCTAGAGGAACGAGAAAGAATAGAAGATAAAAGCAGTACTGTATTGTTTTATTTAATAAATTTAATAACCTCATCGGTAGACTTGTTCAGTTGAACAATCGTAACATATTGGAAATTGAGCCGCAAGGTGTTAGAATTGCCTTGAATCATTATGTTGGACAAGCTATTTTCACTCTTTTCATACGACATAGGAATTGATCTTGGAACCGCAAATACACTTGTTTGGGTGAGGGGGAAAGGTATTGTAATAAGAGAACCTTCGGTTGTTGCAATGCACAAAAAAAGCAAGAAAATTATTGCTGTGGGCACAGAAGCAAAAAAAATGCTTGGTAAAACTCCTGTAAATATTGTCACCGTACGGCCTCTAAAAGGTGGAGTAATAGCAGATTTTGACGCAACCCTTGCCATGATCACCCATTATATTCAGAGTGTGCACGAAATTGGAAAAATTGTGCCTACTGTCTTTTCAAGACCAAGGGTCGTAATCGGAATTCCATCGGGCGTTACGGAGGTAGAGCGAAGAGCTGTTTGGGAAGCAGCTTTAAGCGCGGGCGCAAGAGAAGCTTTTTTAATTGAGGAATCTATGGCATCTGCAATTGGAGAGAATATTTCGGTTTTTGCACCAACAGGAATTATGGTTGTTGATATTGGAGGAGGGACTACAGAAGTTGCGGTAATTTCTTTGGGGGGAATTGTTGTTGGCAAGTCTTTAAAAATTGCAGGAGACAACATGGATTTGGCAATTGCTCATTACATAAGACTTAGACATGGGCTTTTGATAGGTGAAAAAACCGCAGAAGATTTGAAAATTACAATAGGAAGCGCCTACGCAAAAGGCTCAAAATATAAAAACGCAACAATTCAACCCCAACAGTTAAACGGTGAAGGGGCAGTTGATATTGAAAAAAACGAAGCAGGGGAGAAAGTGGCAATTATAAGAGGACGGGATATAGAAACTGGTCTTCCAAAAAGCTTAAAAGTTACAGAAGTGGAAGTTAGAGAAGCCCTTGCTCCCGTTTTAACACAAATAATTAATGCGGTTGCAGAGATTTTAGAAGAATCTCCGCCCGAGTTGACATCCGACATTCTGGAACATGGTGTTCTTCTTACTGGTGGAGGAAGCAAGCTTCCGGGGATAGATAAATTAATAGTTGAACGAATCCATATACCTGTTATTCCAAGCGAAGACCCCTTAACCAGCGTGGTTAGAGGAACTGGGAAAGTTTTAGAAGACGAGTCACTTCTAGCACGTGTTAAAGTAATCGGCGGCCTGCAATAACTTGTAACAAATCTTCAAAAGCACTAAAATGATTTCATGCCGCAGCGAAATCCGACCTTATTTTTTTTTATACTTTTTATATCTGCAGTCCTTATTATTGTTGTTTCAAAATTCAATCTTCTAAATCTGGCAACTGGTGTAGTTCAAAATGTATTTGCTCCGGCGCAAACTACCTTGAGAAATATATTTGTAAAAGATGAAAGCAGTGCAAAACAAGAAAATTTAGAACTTGCCTCCAAGCTGGTTGAGCAGCAAAAACTAATTTCTGACAACAAAGCATTAAAAGACCAATTCCAAACCGTAAAAGTCAATTCAACATATTTAATTCCTGCAAAAATAGTAGGATCGCCGAGTTTTGTCCCGGGACTATCTGTTCCTGAAGAATTTATCATAAATTTAGGCACAGAAGACGGAGTAAAGGCGGGACAGGCCGTAGTTTATAAAGATAATTTAGTTGGAATTATAAAAAAAGCAAATAATTCCTTCTCCAAAGTTATATTGGTAAGCGCGTCTTCTTTTAGTTTGACCGCAAAAACGCTTTCAGATAGCGCATCGGGTGTTGCCAGGGGAAAAGGGGGAGGACAAATAATTTTTGAAAATGTTTTGCTTTCACAACGAATCGCAAAAGACGATCTAGTAGTTAGCAGAGGAAGCATAAACCAAGAAGGAGAAGGAACCGCACCAAACTTAATAATCGGAAAAATTGTATCTGTTAATAAAGCCCCAAGTAGCCTTTTCCAGTCGGCAAAAATAATGCCTTTAATTGATTTCCATGCTCTTTCTACTATATTTGTCGTAGTTAAACAATGATTTTTGCATTTCCTCTTATTTTAATCGCATTGCTTTTGGAGGCATCGGCCTTGTCCCTTCCTCTTACTTTAGTAACTATTGTAACGTTGTCCTTTTTTTATAACCAAAGGCAAGTTCTTTTTCTTGCAGCATTCTTTGGAATACTTTTGGACATACTACTTTTGCAAACCATTGGAATTTCGGCTATTTTTTTTCTTATAGCAGTTTTTCTACTATTTTTATATAAACGAAAAATAGAAGATAGTAAGCAAGTAGTGTTTATTATTAATTTAATAACCGCAGTTTTATACGCGCTAATTATAAAAGGGACTGTTTCCTTTTTTGAGCCTCTGACCGTTGCAATATTTGGTCTAGCCTTCTTTGTTATTCTAACTAAATTCAAAACTTTAAAAAATAAAAATAATAATTTAAGTTTTAATGTCTAATGGAAGATGATTTTAGTGAAAGTTTGATAACGGAAACCTCAAGAGGACAAGGTTTCGGAAGGAAAACAAATAGTACAAGAGGGTATTTTCTTTTTTTATTATTCTTTTTGGTGTTTGCGGCTATTTTTTTAAGAGTCTTTTTCCTCCAAATAGTAAAAGGTGAATATTTCAGAGTACTTTCTGATCAAAACAGAACAAAAACGGTATCAATTCATGCCGAAAGGGGAATAATTATGGACAGAAACGGTATCCCTTTAGTTTTTAATGAACCCGGGTACAGGATGACAAAAGAAGGTAAAACTATCCAGCTAAGTCACCAGGAAGCACTTGCTTTTCTTACCAAAGAAAGCAATAAATTGGAAGTTGATTCCCTAAGACGTTATGCATACGGTGAAGATCTAGCTCATGTTTTGGGGTATATAGGACAAATTTCGGCTGAAGAGCTTAAAGAACCGGCCTTTACAGAGCACAAAGGCAGCGATGTGATCGGCAAGGAAGGAATAGAGAGAAGCTATGAACAAAGATTAAAAGGAATAGACGGCAAAAAACTAATAGAAGTAGATTCAAGCGGAAGACAGTTGAGAGCTCTTGGACAGGATGAGCCAATTGCCGGAGACAATATAACTTTAACCATTGATTTAGAACTACAGCAAAAAACTTTTGAGGCGATGGAAGATGTTAAGAAAGGAGCCGCTATTGTAAGTTCTGCAGGAGGTGGAATTTTAGCACTTGTTTCTAAGCCTTCATTTGACCCAAATCTTTTTACAATGGGAGAAAGCTACAAAAGCGCTACCACATCGGGCTATCAAAATATTGAGCAGGTGCTTTTAGACTCAACGGCTCAACCTCTACTTAATAGAGCTATATCGGGTGTTTATCCTCCCGGCTCCACGTTTAAAATAGTAGTAGCATCAGCAGCCCTAAAAGATAAAGTAATTGATGCCAGTTATTCAATTGAGGACACAGGGATTTTACATGTAGGATCATTTTCTTTTTCCAACTGGTATTTTACAGGTTATGGCAAAACAGATGGACAGGTTAATGTTGTTAAAGGAATAAAGCGCTCAAATGATATTTTCTTTTACAGACTCGCCGAACTTTTAGGAGTTGAGAAAATCGCAAAAGACGCATCAAAGTTTTTCTTAGGGAAAAAATTAGGAGTGGATTTAATAGGGGAAGCAAGCGGAACTCTTCCTAACGAGCAGTGGAAAAAAGAAAATATAGGCGAGGGCTGGTATTTGGGTGATACTTACCACTTAGGAATAGGACAAGGGTACCTACTTTCTACCCCCTTGCAAGTTAACGCTTGGACACAAGCAATTACAAACGAAGGAATACTCAAAAGACCCCATTTGTTAAAAGAGAAAAAGGAGGAGACTATTTCAAAAGGCCTTCTGGATAAAAAATCTTACGAACTGGTAAGGCAGGGAATGGTTGAGTCTTGTGCTCAAGGTGGTGTTGCATGGCCGCTATTTGATTTTAAAGTTAAAAATTCAAAACTAAAAATAGACGGGAAAAACTTTTTAGAAGTTAAAGGGGCTTCCGGCTCTGCTGATATGAGGCAAGTCGTTATTGCATGTAAAACCGGAACTGCAGAACATGGAGACACAAAAGGAATTCCTCATGCTTGGATTACTCTATTTGCCCCTGCCTATAATCCGGAAATTGTGGTTACGATTTTGGCTGAAGAAAGCGGGGAAGGAAGCAATGTCGCAGCCCCAATTGCAAAAAAAATCCTAGAGGCTTATTTTGGGGAATGAGCACTTCTGGCGGCGACTATTTCTCTAATTTCTCCTGATATAGCATAAACTCTTAAAAAATTGGAAAAGAAATCGTTACTTTGGAAAATTCCTGACAAACTCTTTACTTTTGTTTTGAACCAATCCAACCCTTGCTGAACTTGGTCTGGCTCAAACTCTTTACTCACAAGAAAGATTTTTCCTGCTTCGTCTTTAGTTTTTCCGGAAATTGTTAATTTGTCTCCATTAAGATACCCCTCAACCATTGCATTTTCCGCAGATTCTTCAAGAAAAGCGATAACCGCCGGAACTTGCTCGGTTAGTGTTTCGCTTCTTGCTTCTATTGATCCAGCTCGTGACATGGTAGCAATATTAAGATAGCAAGAGTAAAAAGTCAAATGTAGTATTATAAATTTATGGAAGAGCGTGACTATTATTTGGGATTTAGCTTGGTAAGCGGGATTGGGCCTAAGACCTTTGCTCAACTTCTCAAATATTTCAAAACCGCAGAGACAGCATGGAATGCAAGTCTAAAAGAGTTTAAAAATGCAGGGCTTGGAGAACTTACAACTCAAAAATTTGAAAAGGCAAGGGGAGAGTTCAATTTTGCCGAATACAAAAGAAAATTAAAGCTTCAAAAAATTGATTATATTGCTATAGTAGATAAAGAATATTCTCCACTCTTAAAGCAAATTCCAAACCCGCCAATTTTACTATTTATCAAGGGTAATAAATCTTTACTAAAGAGTTCACAAATTCTGGCAATTGTTGGGACAAGAAAAATGACAAATTATGGGCAAGAAGTAACGGAAAAGTTTGCTTTTGAACTTGCGAGTGCCGGATTTACAATTGTTTCCGGAATGGCACTGGGGGTGGATGGGCAAGCGCATAGCTCAACCATGTTTGCAAAAGGCAAAACTATTGCGGTTTTGGGAAACGGAGTTGATTTGCCGTTTCCAACTTCTAATCAAAACTTATATCACAGAATTTTAGAAAGCGGAGGAGCAATAATTTCCGAGTTTCCACCGGGCGAGCCGCCAAACAAAGGTACTTTTCCTTCTCGAAATAGAATTATTGCAGGTATTTCTCAGGGAATTTTAGTTACAGAAGGCGCAGAAGATTCAGGCTCTTTAATTACCGCAAATTATGGACTGGAATTCAAAAGAAAAGTCTTTGCAGTACCCGGGCCGATAACAAGTCCGCTTTCCGCAGCGCCTTTGAGGCTTATTGAAAAGGGAGCAAGGTTGGTTGTTTCACCCGATGATATTTTAAAAGAATTTGATGTGCGAAAAGTTCAAAAAGATAAAGAATCAAGGCTCAAAGGATTAACAAAAGAAGAGTTAAAAATAGCTCAAATTATTGAAAACGAGCCTTTGTCATTTGATGAGATCGTAAGAAAACTAAATTCAGAATCCTCAAAAGTAGCAACAATACTATCTATTATGGAAATAAAGGGAATTATTAAAAACTTTGGAGGAAATTACTCCTTAAATTGACAAAAGGCCTCTAGTTTGATATATTCCCGAGCAATATGGCAGCAGAAATTGATGATTTAGCAAGACGAGCCGCGGAACTCGTCGAAGGCACACAGAGATTTTCTCTTGAAATTGGGGGAAAAACTGCCGCTATGTATAAAAAAGAATTAAAAAAAGCAGGAATAGCGGTTATCGGTATCGGATTGCTAGAAAGTCCTGATTTTACTACCTTATCAGAGCCTCAAACAGTAGATTTGGTTAAAATGAGAGTCTCTGATTTAGGTTTTGAAGAAGTCGCAACAACAGATCAGATATTTAGAAGGGCTCAGGAAATAGGTCTTCAGTTATGTCCTGCGGAAGTAGGACCTGCACAAAGGCTTGCAGATAAAGAGCAGGAGTTGGGTAATTGGTATGCAATCGGAATGGAGCCTATAATTTATCCCAACACCGACCGTCCGATGATTTTCGCTCTGGAGCACGGTGAATTAGGCTGGATGAGCTGGTTCTTGCATTGTACTTGGGCGGAGCCTGGTCGTAGATGGAGTCCCGAGACTCAGATCGTCTTCAATCTCGGCAAGCCTAACGCTAATGGAGATAAAGGGAATTATTAAAAACTCCGTAGGAAGTTACTGTCTAAATTGACAAATAGAAATTGGGCTGTTATATTTCCCTAAATGACAGTAGTAGAAAAGGCCCCAGAATTAACCGCTGAACAAAGAAAGTCTAATCTAATAAGTTTAGTAACTGAGAGATTAAAAGACGATGATGGCGTTATTAGAATTTTTGGTGATAGTTTAATATATTGGCAACATGAAAAGTGTACTCTATTAGAACTTAAGCCGGGTCTATTAAGCGGAAAAAGTTGGGATAGAAGTCAAAACTTTTCAGATATTGTCGAATTTGAGATTGGATTAAGCTCAAGGTTTAGAGATAATAAAAATAGGATAAATTTAAGAGGTGAAGATGCTTTGGTAATGGTTGAGACGCGAATTGAAGAATTTCTCCCGCCACAGCCCCAAATGCTGCAGGAGCCGTAAATTACCAATCGCTGTCTGGTACTTGACAAGGGTGGTATCATTTACACTAAACTGATTAAGTTAAAGCTATGAAAAATTTAGTTATTGTTGAGTCTCCGACAAAAGCGCGCACTATTGGGCGGTTTTTGGGAGAAGATTATAAAATTTTAGCCTCTATGGGCCATATTATGGATTTGCCCAAGAGCAAAATTTCGGTAGATATAGAAAAAGATTTTGCGCCGGATTACCAGCAAATGCCCGATAAAAAAAAGACCATATCCGAGCTCAAATCGGAAGGAAAGACTGCAGAAAATATTTTTTTAGCCACTGATCCGGATCGCGAAGGCGAGGCAATTGCAGCTCACGTAGCGCAAGTTTTAAAAGAATTAAAAACTAAAGCCAAGTTTTCGAGAGTTGTTTTTCATGAAATAACAAAAGAAGCAATAGCGGAGGCTTTTAAAAATCCAAGAGAAATAGATGTAAATTTGGTTGATGCGCAAACTGCGCGAAGAGTTTTAGATAGGTTAGTAGGCTACAATCTTTCTCCGGTTTTATGGAGAAAAGTAAGAAGAGGGCTTTCAGCAGGAAGAGTTCAATCTGTTGCACTGCGATTAATTGTTGAGCGGGAAAGAGAAATAGAGGCTTTCAAAAAAGAGCCTTATTGGACGATAAGTGTGGAGCTAACCCATTCGACAGGCTCAGGGCAAGAAAACAAAGAAACAACCTCTTTTGAACTCACAGAAATAAATAAGGAGAAAATCGAAATTTCAACAAAAATTTCTTTGTATGATGGTGAATATAAATTTGTAAAAACCACAATAGATACCGAAAAGAAAGCAAGCCAAATAAATGAGGACTTAAAAACAAAAAATTTTGTAGTCTCAGATGTTGCTAAAAAAGAAAGCACGCGTACTCCACCGCCTCCTTATACAACTTCAACATTGCAGCAGGATGGTGCAAGAAGAATGGGGCTTTCCGGAAAACGAACAATGCAACTTGCTCAAAAACTATATGAAGAAGGTTTTATTACATATCACCGAACCGATTCATACTTCGTTGCGGATTCTGCAAGAAAACAAATGTACTCTTATGTGAAGTCGCAATTTGGTGAAAAATATGTTTCAGAAAAGCCCCGATTTTACAGGAATACTTCTAAAAATGCCCAAGAAGCGCATGAAGCAATCCGCCCAACTAATGTCGGAAATTCAGGCTCAAAAATTAGTGAAGCACTGGGCCCACAATACGGAAAACTTTATGAACTAATTTGGAGAAGGGCACTTGCAACAGCAATGAGTGATGCGCTTATTGAGTCAACCGCTGTTATGGTTGATGCAGGAGAGGGTAAATACACACTCAAAACCAATGGATCTGTGCTTCTTTTTGAGGGATTTCTAAAAATTAACCCGCAAGCGTTAGAAGATAAAAGACTTCCGGAGTTCAAAAAAGATGAAAAACTTGAATTCATTAGTTCAAAAAGTGAAGAACATGAAACCCTACCTCCACCAAGGTACAATGACGCATCAATTATTAAAACTTTGGAAGAAAAAGGAATTGGAAGACCTTCCACTTATGCAACTATTATTTCGACAATCGAAAGCCGTGCCTATATCGAGCGGGAAGAAGGACGTTTTAAGCCAACCTCGGTTGGAATTGCAGTAAATGATTTTCTGGTTTCAAACTTTTCCGATGTTGACGATATTCCATTTACTGCGAGTATGGAGGATGAACTGGATATGATATCCAGAGGTGAAAAACAATGGGTACCGGTAATTAGGGAATTTTATACACCTTTTGAAAAAGATCTAAAAAATGTGGCAGATGCGGCACGAGTAAAAATTGCAGTGGAAGAAACCGATACGGTTTGTCCGCTATGCGGAAAGGGTAATTTGGTAGTAAGACATGGAAGATTCGGAAAATTTTTATCGTGTTCCACATTTCCGGATTGCAAATATACGGCCCCTTTAGTTAACAAAACTGACTTAATATGTCCAAAAGATGGGGGACAAATAGTGATCAAAAAAACAAGAAGAGGCCGTAAATTCTATGGTTGCAGTAACTACCCAAAGTGCGATTTCGCCGCATGGAAATTAGAAGATATTAAAGGAGCAGAAAAAGTAGAGGAGAAATCAGAAACCCCTGTCGCTACTGTGTGAATTTGAAAGTGGAGAGAATTTTATCAAACTGATCCTTTCCCGCTAAGACGTCTAGACTTGGTGTGAAGAAATATACTCCTCCTTTTTCATCAAGCAAATAAACCATTGGAGGCTCCTCCGGGTTTTCCTTAGAGGCTCTTTTTATAGCAGTCAATCCGTTGACAGAAATACTGGTATCTGTAGTTGGAGTAATTGAAAAACCTGCAGAAATAGATTCAGCATCTAATTGCTTGATAACCTCTTTTAATTCAGTATTGTTATCGGCTTTTTTGTCAAGTTTTCCGATTTGTAGTGCAAACCATCCTTTATCTTGTATCGGATCATATCCTCTACCTGGTGCTCCTTCAGGATTATAATTTTGTACTCGGATATAGTTGTCTGTAGTGCTTTCTAAATACCAGTCAAGAGGTATTCTTATTGAAAAGTTTTTATTTTCCACTGTTTTCCAATTTGCAGTTTCATCGGAAGAATCGGTGAATTTGAAGGTGGCGAGGATTTGATCATAAATATCTTTGTATTCATTTTTTAGTAAATCAATAGCGTAAGTTTTATCGTTATGCTGAAATATAGTGGATGTAATAATTTCCCCCTTATTGATTCCCGGAATGTCTTGTGTATATGTTGCAATATATTGATTAGCTACAATATTATCAATAGTAATTTCTTTTTTGACAACTTGCTTTACATCATTTGAGAGCAATTCTTCGTCGGTAAGAGGAGTAGTATAAGTTGAAATTTGAAGTGTCAAATAAGTACTTCCCCCAGCAGGACCGATTTCATGCTGTTTTCTAACTGTTTTTATTACATCCTTAGGTGCAATAACAGCTGATTCATTAACTCCGTCGGCAAAAACATCCCACTCAGGTGGATATTTAAACGTATAAGAGCGATTAGCAGAATCAAATGTTTTCCAGTTTGCGGTTTCATCTACAGGAGTGGGCGTTGGAGCAGTAACAACCTGTTTTTGAGTTTTTTGGTTCAAGAAATATGATCCGCTACCGAGCAAGATCAAAAAAATTATTGCTCCAATGCCAATTTTTAACCATTTATTTTTCCAAACAGGGGATTTGGGTTCGATTGTTTGCTCCTGAGGTTGCGCTGGGGCTTCTAAACTCTCATTTGTGTTTGGGTTTTCCATTAAAGAGCTTTAATTGATTTAATTATTTCTTCAAATTCGGAAACTATTTTTGGATCAGGGACCGCTACTCCGGTTGTCAGGTTCATATGTCCGACACTTGTTGGCTGGCCAAAAGAGCCATCAGTTGTGTTTTTTTGGCAATAAGAGTAAGCCATTTTGCCGTTTGACGGAGTCTCAGTTTGTCTTAATGTCGCAAAACCGGTTATTAAATCAGAATATTTGTTTGTTCTATAGTCGCTCGCAGGGCCCTCGGGCATAGAGCCTTCATAAATGCACTGTGCACCTCCAGTTGCAGCTTGGAAAATTTTAAGAGTATAGCCTTGCTTTGTAAGAGTGACGGTAGAAACAGGAACTGAGTTATCTCTATCTTCTGATAATGCCCAATCCGGTGGATACATAAGTGAATATCCGTTAAATCCTAGCCCTGAAAACTTAGCTGATGTGAACGATTTAGTTTGTACTGCTTTTGTTGGCTCTTGCGTTGGCGTACCGCTTCCTTCTTCTAAAACTTGCGATACAGTAGGAGTAGGCGTGTCGCTAGGTTGTATATTTGTGTTTTTTTGAGTTCCAAAATAATAAGCCCCACCGACAAGAAGCAAAACAAGCAATAGAGTTCCACCGATTTTTACCCACCCTGAACTCAAGAATTTTTGTTTTTTAACTTCTTCGGGTTCTTGTATTTTCGTTTCTTGATTGGGAATTTGATTTTCCATTTAAGGTGTTAAGGCAGCAGTCGGCGTTGCTGTTGGCGTTAGCTCTTCTTCAGGTGTTGGCGTAGGCGTATCGCTTGGAATTGGCGTAGGCGTATCAGTTGGAGATTCTATAGGAACAACGGTCGGAACAGGGGAAGGCTGTGCTTGGGAATTATTTTGTAGAACAAAAAAGTATCCGAGAGCAAGAATTATTGGCAACATAAATAAAAGGATAATACCTACAATAACCCATTTATTAGAAAATCTGGATTTATTTACCGGTACAGGAGTATTTCCTTGCGGAGGAACTGTAGTCTCAACGGGCGGAGGCGGCGCTGCAGATGAAGGCGCAGGTTGTATTGGAGCTTGATTTTGAATTGGTAGGTCTTGTGCCTGGTTTGGATCCATACAAAATATATTAAAGTATTTTTGCTAAAATTACAATTGCCGCAAGAATTGCGACCTGATTCATAAATCCCCATGGTAAATCTTTTTTCCTATCAAATTTCTTCTGTAGCATATAAATCCAGGTAAAGGGAGGATATTTTATATCGAAAAATACGTAAGGAGCTGTAAGCCAATCGGGAAGCTGCGCCATAAAAACCATTAGGAAAGCATAATTTATAGAAGTCTGCACAAATAAAAATTTAATTATAAAGTAAGACAGTACAAAGCTGAGCAAAACATCAAAAGCAGTGTTTAGAAAAAACCTTGTTTTGCTTTCATGACGCCTGTGGTATCCAGTATCCCAATGTGGTAGGAGATCAGCTGCAAAGTGTGAGGCAATAGCTATGGGAATTGCAACAGATGGATTTCCAATCTTTGCTGCTATTACGGTTCCAATAACCGCGTGTCC
This sequence comes from Candidatus Levybacteria bacterium RIFCSPHIGHO2_01_FULL_37_17, assembly GCA_001782035.1. Classification (GTDB taxonomy): domain Bacteria; phylum Patescibacteriota; class Microgenomatia; order Levybacterales; family UBA12049; genus 01-FULL-36-15b. The sequence continues at coordinate 79,071 of MFNL01000004.1, forward strand.
GGTTGCTGTCATAATGGTAGTATATCAGAGGAAAAGACTGCTCGCTTATTTATTCTAGTTCTTCTCTTTTTGTGGCAACGTAGACAAACCACTGTTCGAAAAATCCTATTACGCCCTTAAAAGGAGACTCGATTATAAAATCAATTGTTAAAAGCAGGAAATTTATCTGCGTTATGCCTTCGGTTAAGCTTCTTCCGACCCTAATTATTGGTACAAAGAAGAAGTCAAATAAAGGCGTAAAAATGTTCGGATTGCGAAGCACGGTGTAGCCGTTTGCGGTCTGATAAATTCTATATGAGAGAAATGAAATAATTGCAACAAAGAAGACAAAAATTCCCTTGCTTAAAATGTTAAAATGTAGTTCTCCTAGTAAAAACCAAATAATTCCAAAAGTCAAAGCGATTGAAAACAACCAGAAAATACTAAACATATAATCTTTTGCGGTTGGTTTTCCTTCGGATTTCTTAAGAACCAAGAGTTTTGCAATAGATGGATTTTCTATAAACAAAAGTTTCTGGATATCAGCGTAGATTGCTTCAGTATTTTTTACACCGGGAGTTCTAATTGCAAAGCCAACACCGGCCATAATAGCAGGAGGAATTATCGTGTTTAAAGCAATAGAGCTCCAGAGGATTTTTCCTAAAAAAATGCTCTCGAATGTGCCTTCGATTGCCAATGCAGTAATTGCTTTGGTAAAAAGAATAAATATAAAACTTCTTATAATTGCGGTTCGGACTTTTCTTTTAATTGTTTGATATTTTCTCTCGCATACGGAAAATACTCTTATTCTGAATTGCTCGTTATCAGCGGCAAGCCTTCTTATATTTTCTTTTTCTTCCGAAAGAATTTCGTAAAGTATTAAAAATGGGGGCGTAATTCTTTTGACATGACTAACAATTCTTTCCTTTTTGGGAAAGAGTAATTGTTTTTTAATTTCTCCATATCCGCTTTCAAAATTTTGCTCTATTTGACTAAAATTTGAATCATTTAACCTTCCAAAGATTTGAGTAAAAAGTTTGTATCTTAAAAATGCCAAATCGTCTTTTGAAAAGTTTTTTCTAATAGCAAGAAATACCTGTATATCTCTTGTTTCCTCCGGCTCGCCTTCTAGTTTTACGCTTTCGCGTAGGATATTAAACATAAAATTTGCAACTGAGTCTTTTTGGCGGTTGGGGAGCAGGATGTAAAGTATTTCACAGGATAAAATCTGCATTATAAAATTAGCTACGTCGTCAGCAGATATTTCTGGGCCAGCTGAAGCTGAATTTCTTAGTTTAAAATGAAGCTCTATTGCGTTTGCAATTTGATTAATGAGCTCTTGCGGAACCGAGGCATTCGGGAAATATCCCGCCCAAATAAGCTCTCTTACCAGATTTTGCGCCAAAATTTTAGGTTCTTGCTCCAAAATTAGCATTCTTTTTAACATTCGCTCAATTGCTCGCCTTGGAATCGTTTCTTCAGACCCATAATCCATTGCGGTTCTGAACTTTTCGTAGAATGAAGCAACTTTTGAAATTAACGCGTTAACGGTAATCGTATCGCCCTCTTTTTGAAGATTTCTTTTTTCAAAGACGCCAACAAGCTTTTCAGCCAAAGTTGAAAACGAAGATGTAGACATAAGTAAAGCGCATTATATCAAATTGATTGGTATAATAAGGCAATGAAACTTAACGCAAGACAGCTACGGACAACAAAATCCACTGGTTTGCAAAAAAAGAAACTCAAAAAAAATCCAATATATATAATAGTTGATAATGTTTTAGATACTTATAATGTCGGGGCAATTTTTAGACTTGCTGACGCAGTTGCCGCTGAAAAAGTCATATTGACAGGCCTTACAGAAACGCCTCCACACACAAGAATAAAAAAAGCAAGCGTTAATACTACAGAATGGGTGGATTGGGAATATATCGAAACTACGGTTGAGGCGATTCAAAACTTAAAATTAAGAGTTCAAAATATTAAAATTGTTGCAATAGAACAAAGCTCGAAATCGGTTCCGTTTGATAAGTTTAAGTATAAATTTCCGCTTGCTTTAGTTGTTGGGCATGAAAGCGATGGGGTATCAGAAGAAGTACTTAAAGCTTGCAATGCAATTGTGGAGCTTCCTATGTTTGGAGTAAACAAAAGCTTAAATGTTATGGTAAGTCTTGGAGTAGTTTTATACCAGGCAATTCAGCATTTTACCTCTGTAAAACTATACAAGTCCTCAAAACAAAAAGAGAAAGGGATTAATTAAGGATTTTAAAAAGATTTAAAATATAATATAATCACCTTTATGGCAAAGAATACCAATCCAAACCTTACAACGGATAATTACAGAAAACATACCCCTAAAAATCCCTTACAAAAATATTTAATCGATAGATTTTTTGCAACATTTCTGCAAACTATTAAATTTACAAATATAAATTCGGTATTGGATGTTGGATGTGGAGAAGGTTTTACCATGCAAAGGATGAAAGACGCAGGAATAGGAAAAACAAGAGAAGGAGTAGAGTATTCCAAAGATGCAATAGCGATTGCAAAAAAGCTCTATCCAGACCTAAATATTAAACAAGGAGATATTTACAATCTTCCTTATAAGGCAAATTCATTTGAGTTGTTAGTTTGTACCGAAGTTTTGGAGCACTTGGAGTATCCCAAAAAAGCACTACTTGAGTTGGTTAGGGTTTCCAAGAAATATGTATTGCTTTCTGTTCCAAACGAGCCGTGGTTTATGCTAGCAAATTTATTGCGAGGCAAAAATTTATCTAGGTGGGGGAATGATATCGAACATATTCAGCACTGGACTTCAGGCTCGTTTGAAAAATTTACTAAAGTAAAAGGTGTTAAGGTGGCAGATAAAAAACTTTCCTTTCCATGGACTATTATTCTCCTCAAAAAAACTGTATAATTTGGCCTTGATATGGTAGAGCAGGAATTAATTCAATCAGAAGAACAACTAGTTCAACATATTTATTCTGATTCTTTAGATTTGCTGGAAAAATACGGAAAGCGTTTTTTTAAAGAAGATGGAATTGATGTAACAGCAGAGGGTTTCTTTTGCGACTCCAAAGACCAAAGAGGGAGCTCGGATATTAGCTTTTATACAGATGCTTGGAATGGGTTTAAAAACCCAGTAATCGTTTCAACTACAAGAAGAAAAAATAATAAAGAAATAACTAGAGCCCTTACTTTTCATAATTTTAAGGTGACAAAACTTGTAATAAGCGAGAGAGACATCGATAGAACCAGAATAAAGGTTTTATATTCTGGAGTAATGGATAAAGGACAAGTAAATCTTGATTTACTTAGCGAGCAGATAGAAGAGGCAAGAATTAATTTGGAAGCTGGCGCGTCTGAGTCTCCCTGCGAAGACCCAAGGCGACCACGTTTTATAACCCTTGCTCCCAAACTAAAGGAGAAATTGTTTGGCATATTTCCTTCTAAAAGAAAAGCTCCGTAGCGCTTTATTTTTGGCCAAAAATATCTTATAATACGCAGCGTGGAGACTGAAGTAAGATTTCATAATTTACCTATAATTGGACAACACGAACGACGCGTGGGTCAAACCATGGTTTATAACTACAGCGGAAGACCTCTTGGAGAAGGATTGAGGCTTTTTTCTAAAAGTTTACATCTTGAGAAGATAGTTCTTATGCCTGATTTGAACCCCGGCAAAACTCAAATTCCAACTGGTTCAAGCGTAGAGCTTTCAGAATCAAAAATGCCTGACTGGAGAAGGCTTGTTTTATCAGACATTGGCTGCGGAATGCAAGTTTTGGAAACAGATCTGACCTGGTCTGCTTTTGAAGCTCATTTGGACATTTGGGATTCTATTTATCCAAGACTTAAGGCAAACAAAGGAGACCTAGGTGATTTGGGTTCCGGCAATCATTTTGTGGATGCAGCAGTTGATGATAATGAAAAAATTTACTTTGTTGTCCACACAGGATCTCGAAATGAGGCTAAAAAAGCAGCCGACGTTGTTGATAATCCATCCAAATTTGATAAAACTTACGCGCAAATTCAGGATTGGGCACGACAAAATAGAGATACAGTCAGATATCTGCTGGAGGAAGCTTATGGGCAGACTAGCTTGCTTTTTGACCAACCCCATAATACTTTTACTCACCAGGGTGACAGAGTTGTTATTTACAAAGGGGCGGTAAATTTACTGCCCGGACAGCAGTCTTTAATACCTTCCAGTATGGATACAGACATGGTTATAATTGAGGCAAAAGAAGAATCCATGGCAAGAATAAATAACGCTATTGCTCATGGAACCGGAAGAGTAAAATCCAGAGGAGATTCAAAGGAAGATGCCGAAACTTACGACTTTGAAGCATTAAGAAAAAGAATTCATATTCCGGATGCGATACCAAACGAATCAATACTTACCGAAAATCCATCCTGCTATAGAGATCTAGACCAGGTTCTTGCTCAGCTTGAAGATTTAATCGTTGTAAAAAACCGTCTGCATCCAGTGGCGTATCTTGGACAAATTTGATAATGTCATGTTTTTGTAACTTAAATGTAAAGCCAATTATTCCTATTTTATTTATAATTTGCTCAATAGAAATTTGACTACGAGACTAATACGAGTATATAAATATATATGAGAGAAATTTTAATGATAGACAATTCGGTAGAACAAGAGGTCGTTCCTACTGTTCCAGATTTAAACTCATTTAGAGTAATTTCTGAAAGGGGAGGAAGCCGCGAGCGGTTTTCAGCCAGAGAAAATTTTTTTGGAGGAGAGTTTACTCACGAAAGAGCAAGACAGGCCTTCGAAGATTATAAATCCTTAAGAGATCAGCTTGATAAAGCAAACCGCAGAAAAGATTTGCAGAGAAAATTAGAATTGGCCCGAAATGGAAATCGAAAAGCAATTGAGGTTGAGATTCGAAGAAATGAATTTTCTTACTATCCTCAAGGCGGAGAAGTGATTTTTGTTTGCGCAGATTTTGAGGAAGCAGAAGCAAGAGTAATGGAGCTGATTGGTCCGGTAAAACCAGCTGATAGACATGACAGATACTGTCGCTTAGGGGAGTCTAAAGCAATACACGATCAGGGCAAAAACGGCCCATACAATGGATTTGAGGCTGTATGTCAATTTGAGACTCGTGGAAAGTTGCATAAATTTTCTCGCAGCTGGCGAATAGATTATGACGAAAAAAAAGGACCCCATTTTAACGTTATTGTCAGACCCTCGCAAATCGTAAGCGGAAGTGCCACATTAGATAAAAGTGATCCAGAATCTTTAAATATTGCAATAGTTTTCCCTGGAAATATCGATACATATAAGAAACACTTGAATACTATTGAAATGTATGCTATTACAAGCTTAGTTAATGGCGATACAGCGGGACACAGTTTAGATTATTTGACTGTGGCTGGAGGCATAAAATGACAGCAGAGGCAATTCCACAAGCAAGACATACGATACTTAGAGATATAGAAAGAAGATTTGCACAACCGGTTATGGGTGATGAAACTATACAAGTAATAAATCAAATTAAGTCCGCAACTATTATGCGGGAGGGTGTTGTTGTTGAATATCCGCCTGAAGATTCTAAAGATTTCGAAAAAGCATCAATTAAGGATTTAAGCGAAGCACAGCTAAGATCCAAGCTTGCGGAAATATTTGGAGTTACTCACGATAAGCCTAAATCTGTTTATTTTTTATCTGAGGAGAAAAGTATTAGCGCTGCTGGCTTAACCAGATTCCCGTTCGATAGAGTTTTAGACAGTGTTGTTCCTTATTTAAAAGATTGGGGACAAAACACAAATTATTGGATTACAGACGGTAACACAACTGTTACATTTCATAGAGACGGAGTAATGTATTGGAAAGTAAAGCCAGGGCACGACGCTTAAGGCCTCTTTTCTCCTTGACGGGGCATTTAAATTGACCTTAGCTAAGTAATATATTAAGCTTTAAATATGGAACCCAATTCGGAAAATTTACCAAAACCTCCGCAATTAGAAATTCAACCTAGATCAAGATTTAGAACTGGCATTGAGCTTATGATAAAACCGGTTGTTAAAAGCCCAAAAGTTGAAGGGTTAGATCATCTTAAAGAGATAAATCCCGGCGAGCGAGCCATTTTTGCAACAAGTCATTTATCTGATACCGATCCAGTTATCGGCGCAGCGATTATTTCTAAATTCAGACAAGTTGATCTTGCGAGTTTACAAACTAATCAAGAAGCTTTTGGTTTTGCGTTAAATTTAATTGGGAGGGAAAGATTTCATAATGTTGCAAATACGTTTGATAACGAAAAAATGATGCCAAGAACAAGCTTCGAACCCACAAATTATGAAGAAATGAAACAAGCAATGGAGCAGGGAAGAGACGTTGTTATTGCAGCGCATAAACCATCAAGAGATTGGCGCCTTCCGGATAATGCAGGAGTAGGAGATGTTTACTTAGCCCATTTAACAGATGCGCCGGTAATCCCTGTGGCAGTTGACATACATTCGGAAACCCAAGCAGGAATGGCAGCAGAATTTGGAAAGACGATAAGAAGAGCGCTTTCCGGAAAAAGACCTGAAGTAACCGTTAGAATTGGAGCACCGATTAAGTTTGATAAAATAGATCCCAACAATTTAAAAGACGCAGGGATGATTTTAATGGGGAAAAGGGACGAGCTGAGGCAAGATGAGGCAAGATATCAGAAAGCATTAACAACGTATGAAGTTTTAAGACAGCAAAGCGAACAAGTTCTCAGCGCAATATCCCAAATGCTCCCCCCTGAAAAAAGAAGCACGAAGTAGGCCAGCAATCAAGTGTTGACAAAGCTTTGAAATAGACTATAATAGATTTCACTATGTAAAGACTCTTGCCAAAGACGCTGGTTAGAACCCGCCTCTGGCGGGATTTTTAGCACTTCGGCAGGCTCAGTACAAGTCTTTTTACTGAACTGAACCTAGCAAACATAGTCAAGAGTAGTTTACTCTGAGCGAAGTCGAAGAGCTCTTTAAAAATATGGGTGAGGAATTCAGGATAAACTTTATGATAGAAGCGAAGGCTTCTTAATCAGAAAGTGGTAGGAATTTTTTCGGTATATTCTTAAAATAAACCGAATAGACGAAGGTAACTTTGTCAAATTTTTTTGAGAATTTGATCCTGGTTCAGGATGAACGCTGGCGGTGTGCCTTAAGCATGCAAGTCAAGGGGGCTCCGCAAGGAGCAACCGGCGGACGGGTGAGTAACGAGTAGGAATCTCCCTCTAGGTGGAACATAGCTTATCGAAAGATGGGGTAATTTTCCATAGTCAATTTATTGTAAAGCACTTAACTGTGCGCCAAGAGATGAGCCTGCTTCCTATCAGCTTGTTGGCGGGGTAAATGCCCACCAAGGCAATGACGGGTAGCTGGACTGAGAGGTCGATCAGCCACAACTGCACTGAGACACGGGCAGTACACCTACGGGTG